>NZ_JAZGQL010000008.1:0-588115 GCF_036421995.1 Plantactinospora veratri | reverse complement strand
GCCCCGGGGGCCCGGGGTCGCCGCGGGGGCCGCCGGCCGGCTCGGCCCGCAGGTCCGGGCGGCCGCGGCGGACCTCTCCGGCCAGCTCGGCTGGCCGGGTGCACCGACCCAGGCCACCGCCGACCCGCAGGCCGACCCGGCCGACCGGACCCCGCAACCGCGTCCGGCACCGGCGGAGCCACCGTCGGCGCCAGCGGAGTCACCGTCGACACCGGTGGCGGCACCATGAGGGACTTCACCGTCGGCTGTCTCCGGTGTGACCGGAGCACCGGCTTTCCCGCCTACCGCTGCCCGGCCTGCGGATCGCCGCTGGTGCTGGAGCTGGCCCCGGTCTCCGCCGCCGCCTGCCGGCCCGGCTCCGGGAGCGGACTGTGGCGGTACGCCGGGATGCTGCCCCGGGCCGGGCACGCCGTCACCCTCGGCGAGGGTGCGACGCCCCTGCTGCCGTTGCGGCTCGACGGTGTCGACGCGCACGTCAAGCTCGAGTCGCTCAACCCGTCGCTCTCGTTCAAGGACCGGGCGATGGCGCTGGCCGCCTCCGCCGCGCTGGACCGGGGACTGGAGGGTCTGGTCCTCGCCTCGACCGGCAACGCCGCCGTCTCGGCCGCCAGCTACGCGGCGGCGGCGGGACTGCGCTGCCGGGTCTTCTGCGCCACCGGCTCGAACGCGGGGGCGAAGGTGCAGACCGCCCGGGCGCACGGTGCGGAGGTGGAGCTGGTCGACGGCCACTACAGCGACGCGTACGCCGCGGCGACCCGCGCCGAGCACGAGGGCTGGCTCAACGTCACCACCACGTACCGGAACCCGCTGCTGACCGAGGCGTACCGGCCGATCGCGGCCGAACTCGTCGAGGATCTCGGCGGCGTACCCGAGGTGGTGGTGGTACCGGTCGGGGCGGGTCCGCTGCTGCGCGGCATCTGGCTCGGCTTCACCGACCTGCGGGACGCGGGCGTGACGGCCGGCCTGCCCCGGATGGTCGGGGTGCAGGCCGAGGCGTGTGCGCCCCTGGTCCGCGCCTGGGGCTCGGCGGACTGGGAGTCGTCGCTGCGCGAGCCGCTCGCGGTCGCCCCGACCGCCGCGACCGCGATCGCCGACGCGCTGCGCGGCTACGAGGACGAGGGCCTGCTCACCCTGGCCGCCGTCCGGGACAGTGCCGGCGCCCTCGTCGCCGTCGACGAACCGGCGATCGCCGAGGCGGGTCGCGCGCTCGCCCGCCGAGGGCTCTTCGTGGAGCCGGCGGCGGCCGCCGCCGTGGCGGCCCTGCACGGTTCCGCCGTTCCGGCGGGGTCGCGGGCCGTCGCGGTGCTCACCGGGCACGGCGCGAAGGAGCCGTCCACCCTCGACCTGCTCACCGGCCCCGGCCCAGGCGATCCGGCCGGGTCCACCGGCCCCGGCCCGGCCGGTCCGACCGGCCGCAGCGAAGGCGCCGCCGCTGCTGGAAGCCCTGGTTCCGGCGCGCACGAACCGTCCAGCACCATCCTCGGGAGGAAGCCATGACCGGACCGACCGTCGCCATCGCCGGTGTGGGCCGGTTCGGCGCCCTGCACGCCCGGGTCTGGACCGAGGCCGGCGCCCGGCTCGTCGGCCTGGCCGACCCGGACCCCGGTCGGCTCGCCGAGGTGGCCCGGGCGCACCGGGTGGAGGAGACCGGGAGCGACCTCGCCGCGCTGCTCGACCGGATCCACCCGGACGTCGTGGTGATCGCCTCCGACGAGGCGTCACACGTCGGGCTGGCCCTGACCGCCCTGGAGGCGGGGAGCCATGTCTTCGTCGAGAAGCCGCTGGCCCTGTCGAGCGTGGACGCGTGGCGGGTGGCCGACACCGCCGCCGCGCACCAGCGGCAGGTCGTGGCGGGCCACATCTCCCGGTTCACCGCGCCGATGGCCCGGATGCGGGCCGGCGTCGAGCGGGGCGCGGTCGGCACACCCTGCGCGCTGCGGCTGCGCCGGGACTTCAGCCGCGCCTGGTTCCTCAGCTTCGGCGACCGGGTGCATCCGGTCTGGGAATCCTGCATCCACGACATCGACCTGGCGATCTCGTTCGCCCGTACCCCGGTACGCCGAGTGACGGCGATGTGCAGCGGTGCGGCCGGCGACGCGGCGCCCAGTGTGGTCAGTGCCCTTCTCGAGTTCGACAACGGGGTGATCGCGACGGTGGAGTCCGCCTGGCTGGTGCCGGCGGCCGCCCCGGGCACCCTGGACGACGGCCCGTTGACCCTGGACGGCGCCATCGTCGGCGAGGTCGAGGTGCTCGGCCTGGACGGGATTCTCAAGGCTCGGCTGGTCAGCGACGCGCTGGTGGAGTGGACCCCGGCCGGGGTCCAGGTTCCGGACCTGTCGCTCTGGCCGGAGGAGGACGGCGTGGTCGGCGGGGCGTTGCGCCGCGAGGTGGGGTACGCCCTGGCGGTCTTCGCGGGCCGGCGCGAGCCCGACGTGATGCCGGTCGAGGAGGCGTGCTGGGGTGTGGCGGCGGCCGAGGCGGTCGTCGAGTCGCTGCGTACCGGCGGCCCGGTGGAGCCTGCCCGGCGCTGACCGGGCCGGGTGGTCCGGCCGGTGGTCGCAGGAAATCACCCGCGCGCCCGCACGTGTCAGCAGACTTATTAGTAAAGCATGCTGATAGATTAGTAAGGTTTGTGAACAGAACGTGTTACGGTCACCTCCATCGATGTGCGGCGCCCACCGGCCCGCACGTACCCAGGAAGGAGTGACCATGTCGAGACTGCGCGCTCTGATCGCGTTCGCGGCGCTGGTCGTCGCCGCCGGACTCGTGGCGGTCATCCCGTCGAGCCCGGCATCGGCAGCGGCCTGCGCGGCACCGTGGCAGTCCTCGGCCGTCTACTGGGGAGGCGACCAGGTCTCCCACGGCGGTCGCAACTACCAGGCGAACTGGTGGACCCAGAACGAGGCGCCACCGGGCACCACCGGCGTCTGGCGGGACCTCGGTGCCTGCGGCGGCGGCACCACTCCGCCACCGGGAGGCAGCTTCGCGGTGAGCGAGGCGCAGTTCAACCAGATGTTCCCGGGCCGCAACTCCTTCTACACGTACTCCGGACTGGTCGCCGCCCTGAGCGCATACCCGGCGTTCACCCGGACCGGCAACGCCACCGTCCAGCGCCAGGAGGCGGCCGCGTTCCTGGCGAACGTGCACCACGAGACCGGCGGGCTCGTGCACATCGTGGAGCAGAACACCGCCAACTACCCGCACTACTGTGACGCCGGCCAGCCCTACGGCTGCCCCGCCGGGCAGGCCGCCTACTACGGGCGCGGGCCGATCCAGCTGAGCTGGAACTTCAACTACAACGCCGCCGGGAACGCCCTCGGCCTGCCGCTGCTGACCAACCCCTGGCTGGTGCAGAACGACGCGGCGGTGGCCTGGAAGACCGCCATCTGGTACTGGATGACCCAGAACGGTCCGGGCCGGATGACCGCGCACAACGCGATGGTCACCGGCGCCGGGTTCGGCGAGACCATCCGCAGCATCAACGGCTCGATCGAGTGCAACGGCGGCAACCCCGGGCAGGTGCAGAGCCGGGTCAGCAGGTACCAGCAGTTCGTCGGCATCCTCGGCGTGCCGGCCGGAGCCAACCTGTCCTGCTGATCCACGCCCGAGCCTTGTCACCCGGCCACCCGACGGGTGACAAGGCCCGGCGCGGCGGTGTGCCGGCCACCGGCCGCTGCCTCCCGACCGCGTGCTCAGTCGGTGGTCGTCGGAAGTTCCCGGATCACCGCGACCGGGCAGTGCGCGTGGTGCAGCAGTTGCTGGCTGATCGAGCCGAGCAGCAGCCCGCCGAAGCCGCCGCGACCCCGGGAGCCCACGACCACCAGTCGGGCGTCCCGGCTCGCGTCGACCATGACCCCACCGGCCGGGCCGGGGAGAACGTCCACGGTCACCTGGACCTGCGGGTACCTGCGCCGCCCGTCGGCGAGTATCTCGTCGAGTTCGGCCCGCTCGGCACCGGCCTGCTCCTCGGAGCCGGATCCGGACGGCTGCCCGCCCGAGGCGACCGGCTGGTACGCCCGGACCACCCGCAGTTCGGCGCCATTGGCCGCCGCCTGCGCGAAGGCGTACTCGAGGGCCAGCAGTGCGCAGCTCGAACCGTCCACGCCGACCACGACCGGCCCGTCCGGCCGTTCCCGTTCGCCCCGTACCACGACGACCGGGCAGTGCGCGTGCGCCGTCACGGCCACGCTGGTCGAGCCGAGGAGAAGACCGGTGAAGCCGCCGTGCCCACGGCTGCCCAGCACCAGCAGGCCTGCCTCCCGGGAATGCTCCCGAAGCAGCAGCGCGGCCGGACCGTCCGCGACGGTGCGGGTGACGTGCACCTGCGGGTGGGTCTGGAAGGCGTCGAGGATCGCGGCGTCGAGCATCTTCTGCGCGTCGTCCCGGACACCCTGGTCCGGCCAGGTCGTCGCCAGTGGGGCGACCGTACTCGCGACGGCCGGCCACTCGAACGCGAAGAGCAGCGTCACCTGCGCGCCGGTGCGGGCCGCCTCGTCGAGGGCCCAGCCGAGGGCGGCGCCGGCGCCGTCGGACCCGTCGTAGCCGACGATGATGGGACGAGCGTTCATGACTTCCTCCAACCGGACTTCCCGGAACAATTTTCGCTGACCGGGCTCCTAGCACCGACCGTAACAGTGCGTGAGGCTTCCCGCGTAGGGTCGTTGGTCGGTTCGGTAGGTGACCCTGTCCCCGTACCGGTGGGTCCTTCGGCCCTGTCCGATTCCGGCCGGCCGGTGTGTGATGGAGGGAGGAACCGCCCGGCGGATGGAACGGCGTACCCGAGCGGCGATTGGGGAAGTCATGACGAGCACCCGCGACCTGCTGGCCGAACAGCCCTTCCTCGACGGCCTGGCCCCGGCCTGGCTCGACCGGCTCACCGCCTACGCGCATCCGGTGTACCGCAATCGCGGCTACCGGCTGTTCGCGGCGGGGCGCTCCGCGACGCGCTTCTGGCTGCTCCGCTCCGGACAGGTGGTGCTGGACCTGCCGACGCCGGGCCGGGGCGACGTGGTCATCGAGGCCCTCGGCGCCGGCGACGTGCTCGGCTGGTCCTGGCTCTTCGCGCCGCAGCGCTGGCAGTTCGGGGCGGTGGTGGTGGAGCCGGTCCGGGCCGTCGAGTTCGACGCGTCCGGGGTACGGCACCTGATGGCGGACGACACGACGCTCGGGTACGAGCTGAACCGCCGGTTCATGGCCGTGATGCTGGACCGGCTCCAGGCCACCCGTACCCGCCTGCTCGACCTGTACGGCTACCCGGAGCACCGCGCCTCGTAGCCCGGGTCGGTGGCGATGGCCGGACAGCCGAATCAGCCAACGGACTATTAGGACATCGACCACTTTCGGGAAGTTGCTGATCTTCGGTGTGAGGGCACCCCAAGCCGGGTAGGAGCGCCCGCATGCGCGTACTCGGGATCAATGCGATCTTCCATGATCCGGCGGCCGCACTGGTCGTGGACGGTACGGTGGTGGCCGCAGCGGAGGAGGAGCGGTTCAGCCGGCGCAAGCATGGAAAGCGGCCGGTCCCCTTCTCCGCCTGGGAGCTGCCCGAACTCTCCGCCGCCTGGTGCCTGCGGCAGGCCGGGTTGGACGCCGCCAGCCTCGACGCCGTCGCCTACTCCTTCGACCCCGGCCTGTGCCGGGACGCCAGCCAGCTCGGCCTGACCGACCCGTGGGACTGGCTGCGGATCGAGTACGCCAAACGAGCGCCGCAGTTCCTCGCCGAGGTGCTGCCCGGCCTCGACCCGGAGATCGTGCGGTTCGTGCCGCACCACGTCGCGCACGCGGCCTCGGCCGGGCTGGCCGCGCCCCCGGACCCGGCCGGCGCGACCGGCTCGGCGGTGCTGGTACTCGACGGCCGGGGCGAGACCGCGAGCCACCTCGGCGGGGTCTACCGCGAGGGGCGGCTGCAACAGCTCGCCGCACAGCAGCTGCCGCACTCGCTGGGACTGCTCTACGAGGACCTCACCCGGCACCTCGGCTTCCTGCACTCCAGCGACGAGTACAAGGTGATGGCCCTCGCCTCCTACGGCGAGCCCCGCCACCTCGGGCTGCTGCGCGAACTGGTCCGGGTGACCGACGACGGCGGCTTCACCGTCGACCGGATCGACTGGGCCTCGCTGGCCAAGCCGCGCCCACCGGACGCGGAGATGACCGGCGAGCACGCCGACCTCGCCGCCAGCGTGCAGGCCCGGCTCGAAGAGGTGATCCTCGACCTGGCCCGCTGGCTGCACGACGCCGCCGACGGCCCCGGCACGCTGACCATGGCCGGCGGGGTCGCCCTGAACTGCGTGGCCAACGCCCGCATCGCCGCCGAGGGCCCCTACCAGCGGGTGTGGGTGCAGCCGGCGGCCGGAGACGCGGGGACCGCGCTCGGCGCGGCGCTGCACCTCGACAGCGTCCTCGGCGACACCACCGCGCCGATGCCCGGGGTCGACCTCGGCCGGGGCTGGACCGACGAGGAACTGGAGGCCGAACTGCGCCGGGCGGCGCTGCCGTACCGGCGACCCGACTCGATCGCCGCCGAGGCGGCCCGGGTACTCGCCGACAACGGCATCGTCGCCTGGTTCCAGGGGCGCAGCGAGTACGGGCCACGGGCGCTGGGTCACCGGTCGCTGCTGGCCCACCCCGGCGACCCGGATACCACCCGCCGGATGAACGACGTCAAGGGGCGGGAGCAGTTCCGCCCGATCGCCCCGATGGTCCGGGCCGAACGGGCCGCCGAGATCTTCGAGGGCGTACTGCCCAGCCCGTACATGCTCTTCGTGCACCGGGTCGCGCCGCAGTGGCGGGACCGGATCCCGGCGGTGGTGCACGTCGACGGCACCGCCCGGGTGCAGACCGTCGACCCGGGGACCGAACCGCTGGTGGCCGAGATGCTGGCCGAGTTCGACCGCCGGACCGGGCTGCCGGTGGTGGTCAACACCTCCCTCAACACCGCCGGCCGGCCGATGGTCGACACCCCGCGCGAGGCGATGGAACTCTTCGGCTCGGCACCGGTCGACCTGCTCGCCATCGGCCCGTACGCCGTGCACCGAGGCGACCTGGGAGCAGGGCGGTGATCAGCATCGTCGTGCCGACCCTCGGCCGGGACAGCCTCGCCGACCTGCTCGACATCCTCGCCCGGCAGGTGCACGACAACACCGAACTGGAGATCCTCCTGGTCGACGACCGGCCCACCGACGGTACCGAGCTGGCCGTACCGGGGGCACTCGCGCCGTACACGAAGGTGTTGCGCGGCCGCGGCGCCGGCCCGGCGGCGGCCCGCAACCTCGGCTGGCGGGCGGCCCGGCATCCCTGGGTGGCGTTCCTGGACGACGACGTGCTGCCGGCAGCGGACTGGCTGGAGCGGCTCCGGACGGACCTCGCCGTGCCGGACCGGGTCGGCGGGGTGCAGGGCGAGATACGGGTGCCGCTGCCGGCCGACCGCCGGCCGACCGACTGGGAACGGGTGACGGCGGGCCTCGCCGACGGCGAGTGGATCACCGCTGACATGGCCTACCGGCGGGTCGCGCTCGCCGCCGTCGGCGGCTTCGACGAACGGTTCCCCCGGGCCTACCGGGAGGACGCGGAGCTGGCCCACCGGGTACGGCTGGCAGGCTGGCGACTGCTCCGGGGCACCCGCACCGTCCGCCACCCGGTACGACCGGAGAGCCGCTGGATCAGCCTGCGCGCCCAGCGGGGCAACGCCGACGACGCCCTGCTGCGCCGGCTCTACGGCCCGGGCTGGCGGACCGAACTGGGCATACCAGTGGGAAGACGACACCGGCACGCGACCCTGACCGGCGCGGCGGTGCTGGCCGCCGCCAGCCTGGCCGGTGGCGTGGCCGCACAGGGCTCCCGGATGCACCGCCCGCTCACCACCGTCGCCGCCCTGGCCGGCGCCGCCTGGCTGGCCGGTACCGCCCGGTTCGCATACGCGCGGATCGCACCCGGGCCGGGTACCCCGGCGGAGGTCGGCACGATGCTGCTGACCAGCGCCGTCATCCCGCCGCTCGCCGTCGCCCACTGGCTGCGGGGCTGGTGGCGCCACCGCGACGAGTTGCCACGCCCGCTCCGGCGGTACCCCGGTGGGCGGCGATGACCAGGCCGGCACGGCTGCCCGGTCCTCTCTTCGACGCCGTACTGCTCGACCGCGACGGCACGCTGGTCGAGGACGTGCCCTACAACGGAGACCCGGACAAGGTACGCCCGATGCCCGGCGCCGGGGCGGCACTGGCCCGGCTGCGCGCCGCCGGACTGCGACTCGGCGTGGTCACCAACCAGTCCGGACTGGCCCGTGGCCTCTTCACCGCCGCCGAGCTGGCCTCGGTCAACGCCCGGGTGGAGGAACTGCTCGGCCCCTTCGACACCTGGCAGATCTGCCCGCACGGTGACGGCGACGGCTGCCGGTGCCGCAAGCCGGCACCCGGACTCGTCGAGGCCGCCGCCCGCGCGCTCGGCACCGACCCGCGCCGCTGTGTGGTGATCGGCGACATCGGCCGGGACATGACCGCCGCCCTCGCGGCCGGCGCCACCGGGATCCTGGTACCGACCCCGGTGACCCGACCGGAGGAGGTCGCGGCCGCCCCGGCGGTCGCCGCCGACCTGACCGACGCGGTCGACCAACTGCTCCACCGGCAGGCACTGCTCCGCGCCGGGTCGACCACCGGCCGGATGTCGACGGCGGCGCGCCGGGCCGGCGCGCGACGGGGCACGGTGCTGGTGGCGCGGAGCGACTCGGCCGGGGACGTCCTGGTCACCGGGCCGGCGATCCGGGCGGTAGCCGCAGGTGCGGATCGAGTCGTCATGCTCTGCGGCCCCCGTGGCCGGGCCGCCGCGCGGCTGCTGCCCGGCGTCGACGAGCTGATCGAGTGGCCGCTGCCCTGGATCGACCCGTCACCGGCCCCGGTGGAGCCGGACGGCATGCGCGAGCTGACCGCCCGGCTCGCCGCCGTGGACGCGGAACAGGCGCTGATCTTCACCTCCTTCCACCAGTCCGCCCTGCCGCTGGCCCTGCTGCTGCGGATGGCCGGGGTACCCCTGGTCGGTGCGATCAGCGACGACTATCCGGGCAGCCTGCTGGACCTGCGCCACCGCGTGCCGACCGGGGTGCCGGAGGCGGAGCGGGCGCTGTCGCTGGCCGCTGCCGCCGGTTTCGAGTTGCCCGCCGGCGACGAGCCCACGCTGCGGCTGCGGGCCGACGCGCTGCCCGGACGACCGCCCGTGGACCTGCCGGCCGGCTTCGTGGTCGTGCACCCCGGTGCGTCGGTGCCGGCCCGGGCCTGCCCGCCGCAGCGCTGCGCCGACATCGTCGCCGCGCTCACCCGCGCCGGTCACCGGGTACTGGTCACCGGTGGCCCGGGGGAGCGGGACCTGACCGCACGGGTGGCGGCGGCCGGCGGCGTCGACCTCGGCGGCCGTACCTCGCTCGGCGAGCTGGCCACGCTGCTGACCCACGCCGCCTGTCTGGTCGTCGGCAACACCGGGCCGGCGCACCTGGCCGCGGCGGTCGGCACACCGGTGGTCAGCCTCTTCGCACCCACCGTCCCGTTCGGACAGTGGGCACCCTACCGGGTACCGGCGGTGCGGCTCGGCGACGCCGGTGCCGGGTGCCGGGACAGCCGCGCCAGCGTCTGCCCGCTGCCCGGCCACCCCTGCCTGGCCGGACTCGACCCGGCCGCCGTGGTGGCCGCCGTCGACCTGCTCGCACCCCGACCGCCAGCATCCCGACCGTCGGCGCCACGACCGTCGGCCGGGGCCGGTTCCGGTCCCGGTCCCGGCAACCCGACAGCAGGAGGAGGAGCAGGGTGAACATCCTGCTGTGGCACGTGCACGGCTCCTGGACCACCGCGTTCGTCCAGGGCAAACACCGCTACCTGGTACCGGTCACGCCGGACCGGGGGCCGTACGGCCTCGGCCGGGCCCGGACGTACGACTGGCCGGCGACGGTGCGGGAACTGCGCCCGGAGCGGCTCGCCACCGAGCCGGTCGACCTGGTGATCCTGCAACGGCCGGAGGAACTGGAGCTGGCCGAACGCTGGCTGGGCCGGCGCCCCGGCCGGGACCTGCCGGCGATCTACGTCGAGCACAACACCCCGAAGGGCGACGTACCGAACACCCGGCACCCGATGGCCGACCGCGACGACCTGCTCGTCGCGCACGTCACCCACTTCAACGCCCTGTTCTGGGACACCGGCGCCACCCGCACCGCCGTGATCGAGCACGGCATCGTCCCACCCCCGGTGCGGTACGACGGCAGCCTCGACCGGCTGGCGGTGGTGACCAACGAACCCGTCCGCCGCTGGCGGGTCACCGGGACCGACCTGTTCCCGCACTTCGCCACGGTGGCCCCGCTGGACGTCTTCGGGATGGGCGTCGACGCGCTCCCCGAGGCGGTCGGTCTGTCCGGCGACCGCCTCGGCACCTACGACCTGCCCCAGGCGCGGCTGCACGAGCAGCTCGCCCGACGCCGGGCCTACCTGCACCTGTGCCGCTGGACGTCGCTCGGGCTCAGCCTCCTGGAGGCGATGACGATCGGGATGCCGGTCGTCGTACTGGCCACCACCGAGGCGGTCGCCGCCGTACCGCCCGAGGCGGGGGTCCTCTCCACCAACCTCGACACCCTGCGGGAGGCCGCCGCGTGGCTGATCGACGATCCGGCCGCCGCGCGGGCGATGGGTGAACGGGCCCGGCACGCCGCCACCGCCCGCTACGGCCTCGACCGGTTCCTCGCGGACTGGGACCGACTGCTTCAGGAGGAATGATGCGCATCGCGATGGTCTCCGAACACGCCAGTCCGCTCGCCGAACTCGGCGGCCCGGACGCCGGCGGCCAGAACACCCACGTCGCCGAACTCGCCGCCGCCCTGGCCGACCAGGGCCACGACGTGCACGTCTACACCCGACGCGACCAGCCGCACCAGGGCCCGGTGGTGCCGATGCGGGACGGGGTCAGCGTGCTGCACGTGCCGGCCGGCCCACCGGAGCCGGTGCCGAAGGACGAGCTGCTGCCGTACATGGCCGACTTCGGCCGCTGGCTCGTCCGACACTGGCAGGACGGACTCTGGCGGCCCGACGTGGCGCACGCGCACTTCTGGATGAGTGGTCTCGCCACCCTCGTCGCCGGCCGGCAGACCGGGGTGCCGGTGGTGCAGACCTACCATGCCCTCGGCACCGTCAAGCGCCGCCACCAGGGCACCGCCGACACCAGCCCGCCACAGCGGATCAGATACGAACGGATGCTCGGCCGGGGTGTCGACCGGGTCGTCGCGCAGTGCCGCGACGAGGTGGCCGAACTGACCCGGATGGGCGTCCCGGGCTCCGCCATCAGCGTCGTGCCGTCGGGGGTCAACCCGGACGTCTTCACCCCGGACGGTCCGGCCGCCAGCCGCGAGCCGGGCCGGCCCCGGCTGCTGGGCGTGGGCCGGCTGGTCGAACGCAAGGGCTTCCTCGACGTCGTCCGGGCGCTGCGGACGGTGCCCGATGCCGAGTACGTGCTGATCGGCGGTCCTCCGGCGGCCCGGCTCGCCGAGGACGGGTTCGCCAACCGGCTGCGTGCGCTGGCCGAGTCCGAGGGGGTCGCCGACCGGGTACGCCTGGTCGGGGCGGTACCCCGCGCGGAGATGCCGCGCTGGTACCGGTCGGCCGACATCCTCGTCGCCACCCCCTGGTACGAGCCCTTCGGGCTGACTCCGCTGGAGGCGATGGCCTGCGGGGTACCGGTGCTCGGCACCGCCGTCGGCGGTCTCACCGACACGGTCGTGCCCGACCTCACCGGCGACCTCGTACCGCCCCGTGACCCGGAGACGCTGGGCGCGGTGCTGCGCCACCTGCTGGCCGACCCGGACCGGCGCCGCCGCTACGGCCTCGCCGCCGTGGAACGGATCCGTACCGGCTACTCGTGGACCCGGACGGCGGCGCGGCTCGGCGCCGTCTACACCGCCGTCTGCGGTACGCGCCAGACCAGCGGGGCGGTGGCCTGATGTCCGAACAGTTGCTTCTCGACGCGCACCTGACCCAGCTGTCCCGTGCCCTGCCCGGCTACCGGGACGCGGCCCGGCGGCTGAGCCGGTGGGGCGGCCAGCTCGCCCGGATCCTCTCCGACGGCGGGCGGCTGCTCGCCGCCGGCAACGGTGGAAGCGCCGCCGAGGCCCAGCACCTCACCGCCGAACTCGTCGGCAAGCTCCGCGACGACCGCGCCCCGCTCTCCGCGATCGCGCTCTCCGCCGAGACCTCCTCACTGACCGCGATCGGCAACGACTACGGCTTCGCCGAGGTCTTCGCCCGGCAGGTACGGGCGCACGGCCGGCCCGGCGACGTCCTGCTGCTGATGTCGACCAGCGGCCGCAGCGAGAACCTGCTCGCGGCGGCCGACGCCGGCCGGCGGGCGGGGTTGACCTGCTGGGCGTTCACCGGCCCGGCGCCCAACCCGCTCGCCGACGCCTGCGCCGAGGTGCTGGCGGTACCGTCGCCCGAACCGCAGGTGGTGCAGGAACTGCACCTGGTCTCCACCCACCTGCTCTGCTCGTACGTCGACCAGGCCCTGTCCCGGCTGCGGCCCGCCGGCAACGGCAACGGCCGGCCGGTCGCCGCCCGGGACGGTGCGGCGCCGCCGCCCAGAGCACAGAACGGGCGGGATTCCGCCGGTGCGCGGCGGCTGCTCACCGTGCTCTCCACCGAGGAGGCGTGCTCGTGAGCGGCCCACTGGTGGTGGTCGGCGACACGCTGCTGGACCGGGACGTCGACGGCCGGGTCGACCGGCTCTGCCCGGACGCCCCGGTGCCGGTCCTGGCAGAGGAGTCGGCCACCGACCGGCCGGGCGGGGCCGGGCTCGCCGCCCTGCTCGCCGCCGCCGACGGGCACGACGTGGCGCTGGTCACCGCGCTGGCCGACGACCCGGCCGGGGCTCGGCTGACCGCGCTGCTCACCGCCGCCGGCGTACGGCTCTATCCGCTGCCGCTGCCCGGCGCGACTCCGGAGAAGATCCGGCTGCGGACCGGCGGCCGGACGCTGCTCCGGCTGGACCGGGGCGGTGCGGCCCAGCCTCCGGGCGAACCGCCGGACGCCGCGCTGGAGGTCCTGGCCGGGGCGGGAGCGATCCTGGTCAGTGACTACGGGCGTGGCGTGGCCGGACTGTCGGCGATCCGCCAGGCACTCGCCGGGAGCACCGCACCTGTGGTGTGGGACCCGCACCCGCGCGGAGCGGCGGCGGTGCCCGGCAGCCGCCTCGTGACCCCGAACGAGGGGGAGCTTTTCCGGCTCACCGGCGACGCCGGTTCGGGGTCGCGACTGTCCGCGGCGGCCCGGGCGGCCCGGCTGCTGCGGGACCGGTGGCGTGCCGCCGCGGTCGCGGTCACGATGGGCGGCGACGGCAGCCTGCTCTGCCACAACGGCGGGGCCCCGCTGGTCGTACCCGCGCCGGTGGCCGCGACCGGCGACACCTGCGGTGCCGGTGACCGGTTCGCCGTCGCCGCCGCAGCGGCTCTGGCCGACGGGGCGCTGCTGTCGGAGGCGGTGGAGGAGGCGGTCCGGGTCGCCTCCAGCTATGTCGCGGCCGGCGGACCCGCCAGGCTTCCCGGACCGGCCGCCGCGGCCGGGACGGACGACGCAGCCGGCGCGGGTAGGACGGCCGACGCCGGCCCGGGTGGGGTGCACGATGCCGCAGGCGCGGTGGTGGGCGGCGGGCAGCCGGCCGGCGTGTCCGGGGTCGACGCTGGCGGCCGCGAGGCAGCCTCCGCCGTGCTGACCCGGATCCGGGCGAACGGCGGGACGGTGGTCGCCACCGGCGGCTGTTTCGACCTCCTGCACGCCGGCCACCTGGCCACCCTGCGGGCGGCCCGGCGGCTCGGCGACTGCCTCGTCGTCTGCCTCAACTCCGACCGCAGCGTCGCCGCGCTGAAGGGCCCGGGGCGACCGCTCACCCCGCAGGCCGACCGGGCCGGCCTGCTGGCCGCCCTGGACTGCGTCGACGCCGTCGTGATCTTCGACGAGCCGACACCGCAGGCGGTGCTCTCCTGGCTCCGCCCGGACATCTGGGTCAAGGGCGGCGACTACGCCCGAGGCGCCGACCCCGACCAGCCGGACCTGCCCGAGGCCGAGCAGGTACGGCGCTGGGGCGGCCAGACGGTACTCGTGCCATACCTCGACGGCCGCTCCACCACCGGCACCATCGCCGCCGCCCGGGCGGGCGGCCGTCAACTCGCGGAAGGACGACGATGAACAACCTGACCGGCAAGGCGATCCTGGTCACCGGCGGCGCCAGCGGACTCGGCGCCGCCGTGGTGACCGCAGTGCAGAAGGCCGGCGGACGGCCGTACGTGCTGGACCGGCAGGCACCGGCCGACGGCGTGCCGTGGATCGAGTGCGACCTCGCCGACACCCGGGCCGCCGAGCGGGCCACCCGGCAGCTCGCCGAGCAGGCCGGCGGCCTCGACGGCGTGGTCACCGCCGCCGGGGTCGACACACCCGGGCGGCTGGCCGACGTGCCGGCCGAGGTCTGGGAACGGGTCGTCACGGTCGACCTGTTCGCCACCGCCGCGGTCGTCCGCGCCGCCCTGCCCGCGCTGGAACGCTCGCACGGCACCGTCGTCACCGTCGCCTCCACCCTCGGGGTCAAGGCGGTCAGCGACGCCACCGCCTACTGCGCGGCGAAGTTCGGGGTCGTCGGCTTCACCCGGGCCCTCGCCGCCGAGCTGGCCGGCACGGTGGGGGTCACCCTGCTCGTCCCGGGCGGCATGCGCACCGCGTTCTTCGACGGCCGGGACGAGCAGTACCGGCCCGGCGCGGACGCGGTACTCAACGACCCCGGGCACGTCGCCGACGCGGTACTCTTCGCGCTCTCCCAGCCGCCCGGCTGCGCCGTACGGGAGCTGGTGGTCTGCGCCGACCGGGAGAGTTCGTACCCGTGATCCTGGTGCTGCGCGCCCTCGGCATCGGCGACCTCGCCACCGCCGTACCGGCACTCCGCGCTCTCCGTACCGCCTTCGCCGGAGACCGGCTGGTGCTTGCCGCACCCCGCTGGCTCGGGCCCTTGGTCGAGCTGGTCGGCGGGATCGACGAGCAGCTCGACGTCGACGGCCTGGGCCCGTACCGGTGGCCGTCGGCGGCTCCGGAAGTGGCGGTGAACCTGCACGGTCGGGGACCGCAGTCCCACCGGTTACTGCGCGCCGCCCAGCCGCGGCAGCTGATGGCCTTCGCCTGCCCCGAGGCCGGACACCACGTGGGCCCGGTCTGGCGGCCGGACGAGCACGAGGTCGACCGCTGGTGCCGCCTGCTCGACTGGTACGGCATCGCCACCGACCCGTCCGACCTGGCGCTGCACCGGCCGGCGCCGGGCGGTCTGCCCGTCGGGGCCAGCATCGTGCACCCGGGTGCGAAGGCCGCCGAGCGGCGCTGGCCGCCCGACCGGTTCGCGGCGGTGGCCCGGGAACTGACCCGCCGGGGACACCGGGTGGTGGTCACCGGCTCACCCGGCGAACGTGGCCTCGCCGAGGAGGTCGCCGGCCGGGCCGGCCTGCCCGGGTCGGCCGTGCTGGCCGGGCGCACCGACGTCGGTGAGCTGGCCGCGCTGGTCGCACACGGCCGGCTGGTGGTCGCCGGGGACACCGGCATCGGCCACCTCGCCACCGGATACGGCACACCGTCGGTACTGCTCTTCGGACCGGTGGCACCGGCGCTGTGGGGACCGCCGGTCGACCGGCCGTGGCACCGGGTCCTCTGGGCCGGGCCGATGGCGGAACGGCAACCGCGACCCGCTCCGGCCGCCCGGAAGCAGGACCCGGCCGCGCCGGGCCGGGCCGACGCGGTACGACCCGGGGCGGGACCGGTGTCGGCGGAGGGCGGCGTGCACCCGGCGCTGGCGGTACTCGGTGTGCCACAGGTCCTGGAGACTGTCGAGCAGGTCGAGCAGGTCGGGCGGGGACGCCCGGCGGTCACCGCGCGCTGACCGGGCCCGCCGAGCGACCGGACCGCCCCGACTCCTGCCGGACAGCTCACAGCAACCCGCCTGAGCTGCGTAAACACCTCATGTTGCGGCTACGCTGCGCGGCATGGCGGGGGAGTGGGTGGTGCTGCTCGGCGGGTCGGGCGGCGGTCAGCGGGTGCAGGTGTCCGGGGCCACGGTGGTGTGGCGGGCGTGCCTGTACGAGCGGACCGGCGACCACCAGCGGGTCGGCGGCATGGACCTGCGGGTGTACGCGCACCGGCCGGACTGCTGCCAGGGGTACGGGCGTGGCGACGCCGACGGGTGCGAGTGACCCCTTCGGGTACGGCTCGTCGGCGTCGCCCCGGCCTCAGTCGGCCAGCGCCGCCCCGGTCGCGTCCTGGCCGGGGTGAATGCCGTCCCCGGCCGGTCGCGGCAGACGTGACTCGATGGCCTCGATCACGCGTGGCCGCAGTTCGGCCGCCCGGATGACGGCGTCGACCGAGCCGACCTCGACGGCGCGCTGGATGCTGTGTACCCGGTCGAACTCGGTGGCCACCTCGCCGAGCTTCTCCGCGCGCACCGACGCGCGGAGTTCGTCGAGTTCCGCGGTCAGCGCGGCACGGTCGGCGCCGGACGCGGACGCGACGCGTGCCTCCAGGTCCCGCACCCGCTGATCCGCGGCGGTGCGACCGTCGACGTCACCGGAGAAGACCACGGCAGCGGCCGGCGCCCCGCCGAGCACCGAGGCGAAGGAGCCCTCCAGTGCCAGTACGGTCATCTCGGGGTTGAGCGCCTTCGAGAACACCACGAACGCGCCGCCGTGGTATCGCGAGATCACGCAGAACACGATCGGGCCACGGAAGTTGACGATCGCCCGGCCGATCTCGGCGCCGTACTCCAGTTGCAGCTTCCGCATCGACTCGGGCGAGCCGTCGAAGCCGGAGAGGTTCGCCAGCACCACCAGCGGCCGGTTGCCGCTGGCCGCGTTGATCGCCCGCGCGGCCTTCTTCGAGGAAGCCGGGAAGAGCGTGCCCGCGGTGTAGGTGTCCGGGCCGTCGGTGGGCGGGAAGCCGCGCCGTGGCACCGTGCGTGACTCGATGCCGAGCAGGCAGACCGGGATGCCGCCGAGATGCACGTCCTGCACCACCGCGGTCTCCGCGTCGGCCATCCCCGCCCAGCGCTCCAGCACCGGGTGGTCCTGGTCGGCCAGCGCCCGCATCACCGTCCGGATGTCGAACGGCTTCTTCCGGTCCGGGTTCGCCGCTGCCGAGAAGATCTCGCCGACGGTGCTGAAGTCGCTGCCCGGCATGGCGTGCGGGAAGTCGGAGATGTCGCGGTCGATCGGATCGCTGCTGGGTGCGCGCCGTGGCATCTCCTCGCCGGGCGCGACGTAGGTGTGCTCGTAGTGCGACATCAGCACGTCCCGGGCGGCGGTCAGGTTCGGCGCCCAGTACTGCGCCTGCCCGTTCGGCCCCATCACCCGGTCGTAGCCGCCGATGCCGAAGTTGTCCTCGGCCGAGACGCCGCCGGAGAAGTCGAGCGACTGCTTGCCGGTGAGCACCATCGCCGAGTCCGGCGTCATCACCAGGATGCCCTTGGTGTGCATCAGCATCGTCGCCTCGGCGTTCCAGTAGGGCTGCGCGCCGACGTTGATGCCGGCGACCACGATGTTGATCTCACCGCCGTGCTGGGTGAACTCGACGATCCGCTTGAGTGCGGCGGCGACCCAGTCCATGTTCTCGGTGCCCGAGGTCATGGAGATCCGGGCGCCGGCCGAGAGGGCGTACCACTCCAGCGGCACCCGCATCCGCTCGGCCAGGTCCAGTGCGGCGATCACCCGACGGCACTCCGGCTCGGAGAGCGCACCCAGCGACTTCGTGGGGTCGCCGAGCAGCACCACCCGGGTGATGCCCTGCGGGTGCCGTACCGTCGGTGTGCTGACCACACCGGCGACGATCGCCGCGCTGTTGCGGCCCTTCGGCCGGTCGACGGGTACGAGCGCGTGGTCGCCGTCGAGGTCGTGCTCGACGAAGTCGCCGAGCAGGCCGGTCAGCTCGTACGGGTACACGGTGTTGCGGCTGCTCGCCCGCAGCACCTTCAGCCGGTAGTCGTCGAGCGGCTCGACCGGGTCGACCGGCGGGTCGCCGACGGTCAGTTCGGCTCCGCCGGTGGCGTCGAAGGAGATCCGTACGGCGATCTTGGTCAGCGCGCCGGTCCGGCGGTCACGCTGCCGGGCGATGAAGAGGATCTCCTCCAAGCCGGCGCCCGCGGTCGTCGGGCGTACCCGCCCGGCGAGCATCTCCATCTCCTCCCGGGTGAGAGCGCTCGGCGGCCAGACGTAGATCACGATCCGGTTGGTGTTGAAGCGGGTCTTCGAGGGTCGACGCGCCTGTGCCCGGCGGATCGAGTCGAGGCAGGCCGCGACGGTGTCCTCGGTCGTCGGCAGCGAGACCAGCCGGCCGTCCTGCTCGCGCAGCTCCGTCAAGTCGCGCACCTGCGCGAACGCGACGAGGCGCTCGTCGGACGGGTTCTGCCGGGCCACGCACTGGAAGAGGTAGACCTCCTCGTCCGAGGAGGGCAGCCGGGTCAGGTCGAACTCGCGCAGCCGCTCCAACTGCATCCGCTGCGCGATGTACGGGTGCAGGCCGCGGATCAGCCGCTCCTCCGCCATCCCGGTCGGCGACGGGCGGAACGTGAAGTGGTGGTGCATCACCGCCCCGTGCCGCCCCGCGACGGTGGTGGTGAGCCGGCGGACCTGCGGCGGCAGCGGATGCGCGCCGATGACCTCCAGCAGCCCCGCCGCCATCGCGTCGAAGTCCGTCGGCTGGTTCTCCCAGGCAAGGTAGAGGTCGGCGTCGACCGAGTCCTCGCCGCCGGCCACCTCGGCGAGCCCGCGCAGCGCGCTGCCGAGCGCGTCGAAACGTACCGCCGCGGAGACCAGGCTCGAGTCCGCCCGCCGGGCGACCACGAACGTGCAGCCCGCGACCTGGCGGGTGTCGACGCCGGTGAGCCCCTTGTTGCCGTAGTACCGCCGGGTGAGCACCTCCAGCATGACCGCGTTGTCGAGGTCGTCGCGGACGAGCCGCTGGCCGAGCAGCCGGACCAGGGGCTCGGTGCTGCGTACCATCTCGGCGATCCGCTCGGCACGGTCCGCCGCGTCGGGCTGGGCGTCCAGGTGGCGCAGGTGCTTGCGGACCCGGGCGTAGACCAGGGCGCGGTTGCGGCGCAGCAGCGGCTGGGCGAACCAGGCGAACACCACGCCGCGGGCGAGGTCGGCGACCACCGGGAAGCGGACCTGGGTCGCGGCCACCAGCCGCTCCAGGGCCAGACCGGCCGGCTCGCGCAGCGTCTCGTCCGGTGGCGGCTCCCGCAGCCAGGCGCGCAGCAGCGTCGCGACGACCGTGGCGTCGGCGGAGGCGCGTTGCTGGGCGAGGAAGATCCGGAACACGGCGGCTTCCAGCGCGGGGGAGCGCTCCAGTTCGGTGACACCGTAGTGTTCGAGCGCCCGGGCGAGCCTGGCCTGGAAGGCACTCGGCAGTCCGGCCCGCTCGACGTCGAGGCTCTGCAGGTAGGTGTGGAAGTACTCCCGGGCGCTGTGCACGTGCGCCTCGCCGCCACCGTCCTCACCCGAGGGCCGGTTGCGGCTCAACTCGGCGAGGTTGGCGAAGACGTTGACCAGGTCGAGTTCCTCGGCCAGCGGCCGGTGACCCTCCTCGATGGCCAGCTGGCGGGTGGCGAGGTAGTCGTCGAGCACCCGGCGGTCGTCGTGCGGGTCGACGTCGAAGCCGAGCAGCAGGCCGCGCAGGTTCTCCTGGCCGCGCCGGGCGCGTTGCCGGGCCGGGATCTCCCGGGGCGCGGCCGGCAGGTCCAGCTCGACGGTGGCGGCGGCCGGACCCTCGTCGGCCCCCTCGCCGAGCGGCTCCAGCCGCAGCAGCGGCGCGCCGGCCTGCACCTGGCTGCCCACCGAGACGGCACATTCCTTCAGCCGGGCCCGGAACGGCGCCCGCAGCACCGTCTCCATCTTCATGGCTTCCAGCACCAGTACCGGTGCCCCCGCCTCGACCTCGGCGCCGACCGGCAGCGGCGTGGCGACGACCAGCGCGGGCATCGGGGAGCGGACGACACCGCCCTCGTCCCGGCTGACCCGGTGCGTCACGCCGTCCACCTCGACCAGGTGGACCGGCCCGTGCGTCCCGGTGAGCAGGCGGTACCGGTTGCCGTTGACGACGATCTGTCCGCTGTGCCGGTCGAAGCGGTCGAGTTCGACGTCGGCGGTGCGGACGCCGCCGCCCGTCTCGATGCCGACCCGGAACCGGTGCGGGCTGATCCGGGCCACCCGCAGCCGGTAGCCGACCCCACGCAGCTTGAGGTCCAACGGCCGGCCGCTGGAGTGCTGCACCTGCGGGCGCCCGCCGGACGCCGTCGCCAGCAGCCGCCGCCGCTCGACGCGCTCCTCCTCCTCGTACGTCTCGATCGCGGCCGCCGCCAGCGCCACGGCGGAGTGCCGGTGCGCGACGAGCCGGCCGGCGCCCCGGACGCGGTCGATCCAGCCGGTGTCCGCGCTCGCGTCGACGACCTCGGACTGGTCGAGCAGGTCGAGGACGAAGCTCTTGTTCGTCGCGCCGCCCTCGATGACCACCGTGGTCTCCGCCATCGCCCGGCGAAGCCTGCCGAGCGCCTCGTCGCGGTCCCGCCCGTACGCGATGATCTTCGCGATCATCGAGTCGAAGTCGGCGGGGATGGTGTCACCCTCGCTGACGCCGGTGTCCACCCGGATGCCCGGTCCGGCGGGCAGGTCCAGCCGCACGATCCGGCCCGGCGAGGGCGCGAAGTCCCGGTCGGGGTCCTCGGCGTTCAGTCGGGCCTCGATGGCGTGCCCGCGCTCCACCGGCGGCCCGCCCTCCAGCCGTCCGCCGGAGGCGACGTGCAGTTGCGCCTTGACCAGGTCGAACCCGGTGGTGGCCTCGGTGATCGGATGCTCGACCTGTAGCCGGGTGTTGACCTCCAGGAACGCGAAGAGGCGGTCACCGGGGTGGTAGAGGAACTCGACGGTCGCCGCGCCCCGGTAACCGACCGCGACGGCGAGCCGTTCGGCCGACGCCTTGAGTTCGGCGGTCTGCGCCGGGCTGAGCACCGGCGAGGAGGACTCCTCGATGACCTTCTGGTTGCGTCGCTGCACCGAGCAGTCGCGGACGCCGAGCGCCCACGCGGTGCCCTGGCCGTCGGCGATCACCTGGACCTCGACGTGTCGGGCACCGGTGACCAGGCGTTCGAGGAACACCACGCCGCTGCCGAACGCCCGCGCCGCCTCCTGGCGGGTCCGCTCGAAGGCGTCGGAGAGCTCCGAATCGCGTGTGATCACGCGGATGCCGCGCCCGCCGCCGCCCGCGGTCGCCTTCAGCATCAGCGGGTAGCCGATCTCGGCCGCCGCCGCCAGGGCGGCGTCGAGGGTATCGACCGCGCCGCGACTCCAGGGCGCGACCGGTACCCCGACCTCCTCGGCGATCAGCTTCGCGCCGATCTTGTCGCCCAGTTGGCGCATGGCGTCCGGGTTCGGGCCGACGAAGGTGACCCCGAGCTTTTCGCACAACTCGGCGAACGCCGGGTCCTCGGCGACGAAGCCCCAACCGACCCACGCGGCGTCGGCGCCGGACCGGACGAGCGCCTGCTCCAGCACCGCCATGTCGAGGTAGGGGCGCGCGGAGGCGGGGCCGAGGTAGTAGCCGAGATCCGCCTCCCGGACGAAGGTCGCGGTACGGTCGACGTCGGTGTAGAGCGCGATGGTCTCGATCCGCGTCCCGGTCTGCGCAGCCAGCTCTCGGACCGCGTGGATGAGCCGCATCGCGGCCTCACCACGGTTGACGATGGCGATACGGCTGAACACCCGACCGACCCCTCCGGTAGACCCACGATCAACTCGCCACGGGACGGCTGCCCCCGGCAGTGATCACCCTGCTGCCTGGCGGCCGGCGGCGCCATGTCGTACGCACCGAACAGTACGCACCCCTGTTTGTAGGAACCTAACAAAAGCTTTTGGCTGTCTCCACTCCCTGGTTGCCGGCATCGCCACCGATCGGGCCGACCCGTCAGCCGGACTCGACGCCCGCGCGCGGGGTTGCCCGGGCCGCCGCCGGGGATGCCCCGGCGGCTGGTGGACCGGAGACGCGGCGCAGCCCGCGTACCGCCGGGGCGAGCAGCAGGGCGACGCAGCCGAGCACGCCGACCGCGACCGAGGTGGCGAGGACCCGTTCGGCACCGACCAGGCCGGCCGCCGGACCGGAGAGCCCCTGACCGATCGGCAGGCTCCCGTTCGAGCCCAGCACCTCGTACGAGGTGACCCGGTTGAGCAACTGGGGCGGTATGTGGGTCTGCACGCTGGTCTGCCACATGATCGACCAGAAGGCCCAGGCCAGGCCGTTGACCGTCGCCGCGGCCATCAGCACCGTCAGTGGTGCGTGCAGGGCGATCGCCAGCGGCAGTAGCCCGTAACCGAACATCATCACCGCGCCGGCGGCCAGCGGCCGGTGCGGCTTGACGCGCAGGGCACCGAGCCCGCCGAGAATGGTGCCGACGGCGACGGCCGACTGGACCCAGCCGTACGCCGGGGCGCCCAGACGCTGGCTGATCAGCACCGCGCCGAGCGGGATCAGCGGACCGAACAGCAGGATCCCGTAGACGGCCCAGATCAGGATGACGTTCCACATCCAGGTACGGGACCGGAACTCCCGCCAGCCGTCGGCGAGGTCGCGCAGCATGGACCTGCCGGTGCCGGCCACCGGAAGCCGGCCCAGGCGCAACCCGGCGAGACAGGCGGCACTGACGGCGAAGGCACCGACGGCGACGGTGAAGACCGGGCCCGCGCCCAGGAAGCCGAAGAGCAGGCCGGCCGTTGCCGGGCCGAGCATCTCGGCGAGGGAGTTGGCGACCTTGATGGTGGAGTTCGCCCGTTGCACGTCGCTGGCCACGATCGGCACCATGCTGTTCACACCCGGCTGGAACATCGCGGCGGCGGCTCCGCTGACCGCCCAGCAGAGCAGGAGCAGCCACAGCGGCGGCGTGCCGAGGAAGAACGCGGCGGCCACGACGGCCTGGGCGAGCATCCGGGTCAGGTCGGCGCCGACCATCAGCGGGCGGGCGCTGAACCGGTCGGCGAGTACGCCGCCGAAGAGGATGCAGCCCAGGAACGGGATCATCCAGGCGGCGAGCACGAATCCGACGCCACTCGCGCCGTAGAGCCCCCCGATCGCCAACCCGGCGCCGACCACGAGCATCGCGTCGCCGAAGAGCGAGACCGCCCGAGCCACCAGATAGTACGAGAAGTTGCGGGTCCACAACACGTGTCGAGCGAATCATGACACCGGTGGCTGCGCCATCGGAGCGGAGAGCCGCTCCCGATCGGACCGCCGGCTGTCACGCCCCGGTTTCGTGGTGCGGGGTGTTGACCGGCTTCGACTCCGGTGAACCGTGCTGGCGGAGGAAGATACTGAGCACTATCAGTGTGCCGACGGCGAGGAACTCGCTCTGCCAGTTCTGCATCGACTGGAACCAGAACTCGCTGCTGCCGAGGAACTGCCACGCCGTGATTGGCGGCGCACCGGAGTCGAGCATCTGCTGTTCGTTGTACTCGGCGGTCCCGCCGAGCAGGTGCAGCACGAAGGAGGCGCCGAAGAGCAGGAAGAGCGCGATGGAGAGGCTGTTGCGGTAGAGCGCCAGCAACAGGCCACCGGCACGTACCGGCCAGGGGGAGTTCGACTTCGCCTTCGTCGGGTTGTCGCCGGGCCGGTCCTGGTCGGGATCGGGCTTGGACTCGGCGGAACCGCGCTGCACCAGATAGACCGTGAGTAGCACGTACGCGCCCATCTGGAGGAACTCCGATTCCCAGTTCTCGAACACCGCTTCGGCGAAGTGCCCCGTACCGAGGTAGCCGAGATAGCCCTCCGGCCGCGCACCGGCCTGGATCAGCTCGTCGTTGCGGGTCTGCCAGCCGAAGAAGCTCTGTAGCACGAGGAAGAACAGGAACGCGCCGAACATCGTCACGGCCAGCGCGTTGTCCCGCAGCCAGCGACGGAGCCGGTGCGCCGGCTGCGGGTCGGCGGTGCGACGCGCTCCGGCCCGACCTGGTGTGATGGTCTGCTGTCCCATGCCGATACCTCCTTTCGGAGGAGGTGCTCTTCCCGGATCAGGAAATCCCTCCTGCCCGGGCGATGCTTCCCGGCCCTGGTTCGCGGAAAACCTGGTCACGGCGTGTCGTAGCCGAATGAACGGGAGGGGGTTGCCCGGCGGCGGGCGGGCGGAATCAGCACCCGGGCAGCGGAACGGGGTCGTGCTGGTAGGTGTGCACCATTTCGATCTGACCGAAGGGCCGGTGTACGACGAGTCGGCTCGGCCGATTCGCCCGGGCCACCTTGCGACCGGCGACGATCGCGCTTTCCTTGCTGCCGTATCGGCCGACGACGGACGAGTCGCGTTCCACCTTCCAGCAGTTGATTTCGGGGATCACGTGGTATTGCGCCCGGTCGGGCATTCTGCGCCTCCTGTCTGCTTCTCGTCATAGGAGCTACCCAGGAGACCGCAGAGGTAACCGGAAATCCATTTTGGTGGATGGGATCGCCGCTGGTGTCGGCGGTCCGGCGAAGACCTGGAGTGCCCGAGCCGGGCCGGGGGTAGAACAGCCGGCATGGCAGCGATGGTGAACCATGAAGTTGCGTCGCGCTGACCTGGGCGCGCCCGGTTACGGCCGCCGCCGACGGGGACGCGGGGTGACGTTTCTCGACTCCGGCGGACGGGCCATCACCGACCCGGCGCAGCTCCGCCGGCTACGTGGCCTGGCCATCCCGCCAGCCTGGCGGGAGGTGTGGATCTCGCCTGACCCTCGGGGGCACATCCAGGCCACCGGGATCGACGAGGCCGGCCGCAAGCAGTACCTCTACCACCCGGTGTGGCGGGAGCGGCGGGACCGCGAGAAGTTCGCGCACGTCCTGGAGGTCGCCGGACACCTCGGCCAGCTCCGCAAGCAGGTCGACCACGATCTGCGCGAGCGCGGCCTGACCCGGGGCCGGGTGCTGGCCACCATCGCCCGCCTGCTCGACCTGGGAATGTTCCGGGTCGGTAGCGACCAGTACGCCGCCGGGGAGGCGCCGACCTTCGGTGTCGCCACACTGCGCCCGGAGCACGCCCGGGGGGCCGGCGGCTGCGTCGTGCTGGAGTTCCCGGCCAAGGGCGGAGTGGAGCAGAGCCGACGGGTGACCGATCCCGAGGTCTGCCAGGTGCTCCGCAGCCTGCGGCGGCGGCGCCGGGGCCGGGAGCGGCTCTTCGGCTACTGGGAGCGGCGGCGCTGGTGGGACGTACGCGCCGAGGACGTCAACGACTACCTCCGCGAGGCCAGCGGTACCGACATGACGGCGAAGGACTTCCGTACCTGGCACGCCACCGTACTCGCGGCCACCCGGCTCTGTGCGGCCGGACCGCGCAACTCCGAGGCGAAGCGGCGGCGGGTGGTGGCCGGGGTGATGCGGGAGGTGGCCGACCTGCTCGGCAACACCCCGGCGGTGGCCCGGGCCTCGTACGTCGACCCCCGGCTGCTCGACCTCTACCGGGACGGTCGGCTCGGACCCCTGGCGGGAACGTCCGGCCAGTCGGCCGAGCAGGCGGTGCTGGCCCTGCTCGGCGACTGACTCCACCACCCCGGAATGGCCGGGCGTCCCGCTGCCCGGCCGACCGGATGTCCGGCGTGGAGTACGCCGACGCGGTCAGCGCCGCCGTACCTCGCCCATCGTCTCCTGGGTCTGCCCGCGCAGATCCTCCGCCGAGGAGCGCGCCTGATCCCGCATCTCGCCCGCGTGCTGGCCGGCGCGAGAACGGACCGACTCGACGGCGTGTTGGGCCGGCCCGCGCAGGTTCTGCTGTGCCTGCTGGGCGATGCCGCTGGCCTGCTGCTTGATCTGGTCGGAATGCTCGGCGACCTCGTCGCGGATCCGGCCGACCGCCCGCCGTTCCGGCGAACTCGCCGGCAGCAGCGCGGAGGCGAGCACCCCGAGCCCGAACGCGACGAGACCGGCGGCCAGCGGGTGCCCCTCCGGCATCTTCCGGGTCTGCTGTCCCAGCTCCTGGATCCGGTGACCGGCCGAGGAGATCCCGGCCTGCGACGTCTCACGGGCCCGCTGCATTCCGCCGCGGGCCTGCTGGGCACCCTCCCGGGTCCGGTCGACCGCGCCGGCCACGTCCTGGCGGGCATGCTCGGCGGTACCCATCACGGAGTCCCGGATCCGCTGCCAGGCGTTTCGGGCCCGGCTGGCCTGGTGGTGCGCCATGTTGCGCGGGTTCACCCGGTCGCCGATGTTGCGCGGGTTCATCCGGTCGCCGAGCGCGCTCAGGTTCTCGCCCAGGCGATCCTGGGTGCGGTCGGCGTCGGCTCGGATCGAGCCTGGGTCCGTACTCATCCTTGTCCCCCCGATCGATGGTGTGTCCCGTCACGCATGGCGGAAGGCATCCGCCGGATCGACTCGGACGTCTGCGGCAGCGGCCGGAGACTGCGCGCCTGGCGCCTGGCCACCCCGACGAGAACGGCGGCGATCACCGCCCACACTCCCGCGACGACCAGAGCCGCCCAGCCCTGGTCCATCACGTTCGACAACCCCCACCAGAGGGCGTACGACAGGAACAGCAGCACCATCAGCGCGCCCAGCGCGGCGCCGCCGAACATCCCGGCGACCCGGCCGGCGGTGCGCGCCTCCTGCCGCAGCTCCAGCTTCGCCAACTGGATCTCCTGGCGGACCAGGGTCGACGTGTCGCGGGTGACGGCGCCGAGCAGCTCGCCGATCGAGGCGCGGGTGGGGTCCTGCTCCCGGTCCGCGCCGAGACCACCCGCCGAGACGCTCACCGCCGTACCTCGCTGGCTCGTCCGTCCCCGCCGCGCTGGCCGACTTCCGGGTTGCCGTGCGGCGGCCCGGCCTGCGGCGGACCGGTCATCCCGGACGGCTGTCCGAGTGTTGCCGCGTCGGGATGGCCGGCCTCGGCCCGCCGTCCGTCCGGATGGGGCTCGGTTCCGCCGCCACCCTGCAACGCGTCCCGGGTCCGGGTCAGCCGGCCGGCGAGCACACCGGCGACGGCGGCCCCGGCCAGGAAGAGTCCCGGGTTGCGGCGGGCGTAGTCGCGCACGTCGTTGAGTACCATCCCGGGCTCACGCTGGTCGAGCCACTGGGCCGCCCGCTGGACCCGGTCGGCCGCGTGCCGGACCAGGTCCTTGCCGACCCCCTGCTGTTCGCTGCGTTCGGACATCGCCTGCAGCTCGTCGCCGAGCGCCCGCAGACCGGACGCCGCGCGATGCTGCTGGGCGCTGGCCTGCTCTTTGAGCTGGGCCGACGCCTGCCCCATCAGCTCGTTGGCCTGCCGTCCCGCCTCGGCGGCGACGTCCCGGCCCCTATCGGCGGCATTGTGCGCCAGACCGCCTCCGGTCTGTGCCAACCGCTGTCCGGTCTCGGTGGCGCCATGCCGCGCAACCTGGGTCTTCGACCGGTGACCGTCACCGGCCGGGTCGGCATTACTGTGCTGTGTCATATCCGCCCCCAGCTTCGCCCGCGGTGTCGGCGGCCGGTTACCCCGCTGATCGGCTGATATACCGACTGCTACCGACCTTTCGCGCCCCCTGACCAGGGGCGACGGTGATAGTCGACGGGATCGCACCGGTCGGCCCTTCTGTCCCGAACCGGGTGGTGGACGGCGGTGTGGGGGTGAAAGTTGCGGACCGGTGCCGCCCGGCCCGCCCAGTGGCCCGTCCGGTTCGGTCGGGGGCTCAGTCGGGGGTTGGTTCGGCCGGGCGGCTCAGTCGCCCGCCGACCCGGGCCGGGAGAGCCGGGAGTGCAACTCCGCCTTGACCCGCTCGGGGAGCAGCTTGGCCGCGCCGGCGAGCAGCCGGTTGTGCACCGAACCGGCGACGACGTGGTCCTTGCCCGCCATCATGGCCTCGAACCCGTGCCGGGCCACCTCGGCCGCGTCGTCCTTCGGGCCGGCACCGAGCCTGGTGTCGCGCATGTCGGCACGGTCGAAGAACTCGGTTTCGGTCGCCCCCGGCATCAGCGCGGTCACGGTGACCCCCGAATCCTCCAGTTCGTTGCGCAGCGCCTCCGAGAACGAGAGCAGGAACGCCTTGGAGGCGGCGTACCCGGCCTCGAAGGGCCCGGGCTGGGTGGCGGCGATCGACGAGGTGAACATGACCCGACCGGTGCCCCGGGCGACCATCTGCGGTATCCCGAGCTTGGCCAGGTGCACCGCCGACCGTACGTTGAGGTCGATCAGCCGCAGTTCGTCGGCGAGGTCCGTCTCGGCGAACCTGCCGTTGACGCCGATACCGGCGTTGATCACCAGGGCGTCGAGGGGGCGACCCGTCGCGAGGACCCGGTCGTACGCCTGCTGGACGCCGTCGGGCGTCGCCAGGTCCGCCTGTACGGGCTCGACGGTGACGCCGAGCGCCTCGACGTCCCGGGCGGCCTCGCGGATGCGGTCGTCCTCGGCGACGACGACCAGGTCGAAGCCGTGCCGGGCGAACTCCTTCGCCAACTCGTAGCCGATGCCGGTGGATGCGCCGGTGACCAGGGCGAGCGGCCGGCCGGAGGTGTCGGTCATGTCGGTGCTCCCTGATGGTCTGAGAAACGGTCCGCCGCGACGCTCGGCGCCGGCCGCGGAGCCCGCCGCGAGTCTGTCGGGTCGGATGATGCCCCGCCGGCCCCGCGCTAAACCGTTACCCGTACCGCACGGGCGCGGGACCGGCGTCGCTGCGGGGCCGGCGTCGACGTCGCTACGGGGTCAGCACCACCTTGATGCAGCCGTCCGTCTTCTTCTGGAACATCTCGTAGCCCTCGGCCGCCCGATCCAACGGCAGCCGATGGGTACGCAGGTCCTGCACGCCGAGCGGATCGTCCTCCCCGGCCAGCAGCGGCATGATCTCGTCGGTCCAGCGGCGTACGTGTGCCTGTCCCATCCGCAGTTGGACGCCGCGGTCGAACATCTCCATCAGCGGCATCGGGTCGAGTTCCCCACCGTAGACGCCGGAGAGGGAGACGGTGCCGCCCCGGCGTACCGACTTGACCGCGGCGTGCAGGACGCTGAGCCGGTCCACTCCGAACCGGTCCGTCATCGACCGCGCCACCGCGTCCGGCAGCATGCCGACCGTGGTCTGGGCGAGCCTGCCCCACGGGGAGCCGTGCGACTCCATCCCGACCGCGTCGATCACCGCGTCCGGCCCCCGGCCGTCGACCAGGTCGATGAGGGCGCCCGGCACGTCGTCGAGATCGCTGACGTCCACCGTTTCCACGCCGTGCCGCCGGGCCATCGCCAGCCGCTCCGGCACGAGGTCGAGCCCGATGACCCGGGCGGCGCCGAGATGGCGGCCGACCCGGGCGCAGAACTGCCCGACCGGCCCGAGACCGAAGACGGCGAGCGTGCCGCCCGGCGGTACGTCGGCGTACCGCACCGCCTGCCACGCGGTGGGCAGGATGTCGGAGAGGTAGAGGTAGCGCTCGTCCGCACCGGTCGCCGGCACCTTGACCGGCCCGAACTGCGCGTGCGGGACCCGCAGGTACTCCGCCTGGCCGCCCGGCACCGAGCCGTAGAGGGAGGTGTAGCCGAACAGCGCCGCGCCCTTGCCCTCGGACCGGACCTGGGTCGTCTCGCACTGGGCGTAGAGCTGGCGCTCGCACATCCAACACGAGCCACAGGAGATGTTGAAGGGCACGACCACCCGGTCACCGGGACGGAGCCGGTCCACCGCCGAGCCGACCTCCTCGACGATGCCCATCGTCTCGTGGCCCAGGATGTCGCCCGGTTCCAGGTAGGCGCCGAGCACCTCGTAGAGGTGCAGGTCGGAGCCGCAGATGGCGGTCGAGGTGACCCGGATGACCGCGTCGGTCGGTTCCTCGATCCGTGGGTCCGGCACCTCCGTCACCCGCACGTCACGCTTGCCCTGCCAGGTCAACGCCTTCACCGTGTCCGCCTCCCGTCGACAGTTGGGGATGGCGGAAGTGCTACCCGAGTGCCCGATGCGCCAACCCGCGTCGCCGTCCCAGGTGACACCTGACGCCGAACCTACTCCGCAGGGTCACGCCCCAGGTCGCGGAGAGTCACCCGGTGGTCGTGCCCGCCGCGCCCCCGCCGACGGGAGATGGTGCAGATCACGCGGGAGGAACCGGTCGAGCGTTTCAACGGGACGGCCCGGTGGAAGTAGTCACCCGCCGCGTTGCCCGGGTCGGCCGGGAACGCGGGGGAGGGGGCGTCATGCGCAGATACCCGGGCCTGGCGGCGACGTTGGCGCTGCTGCTCGGCGTCACCGGTTGCGGCGGGGTGGGCGGCACCGGTGACGACGGCGGCACCGGCGGGTCCGGCCGGCTCACCACCCTCGGCTTCAGCCTCTCGGACGAGATCGCCACCAGCCGGGTCGACGCCTTCAAGCAGGCACACCCGGAGATCACTGTGGAGATCACCGAGGGTGGTTTCGACGAGCAGCAGTTCCTCTCGGCGGTCGCCGACGGCAACCCGCCGGATCTGGTCTATCTGGACCGGAAGCTGATCGGCACCTACGCCACCCGGGGCGCGGTCACCCCGCTCACCGACTGCGTGCGCGAGCACGGCATCGACCTCGACCAGTACCGGCCGGTGGCCCGCCAGCAGGCCACCCTGGACGGTGTCCTCTACGGCATCCCCGAGTTCTACAGCGTCCGCGTCGTCTACCTGGACGAGGCCGTACTCCGGCAGGCCGGCCTCACCCCCGACCAGGTCGACCTGGCGAACTGGGCCGGGCTGCCGGCCCTGACCGACCGGCTCGCCGGGGTCTCGAACGGCCGTCTCACCCGGATCGGCATCGACCCGAAGATCCCCGAGTTCCTGCCGCTCTGGGCCAAGGCCAACGGAGCCGACCTGCTCTCCGCCGACGGGCGGACCGCCCGGCTCGACGACCCCAAGGTGCTGGAAGCGCTGCAGACCACGTACGGGTTGCTCCAGCGGCAGGCCGGCTGGGACAGGTTCAAGGGCTTCCGAGACACCTTCGACTTCTTCGGCGCGGACAGCCCGCTGGCCCGGCACCAGCTCGGGGTCTGGCCGATGGAGGACTGGTTCCTCAACCAGGTGGCCAAGAACACCCCGGACGCGCAACTGGTCGTCAAGCCCTTCGTCGACCGGCAGGGCAAGCCGCTCACCCTGGTCACCGGCCAGAGCTGGGCGATCCCGAAGGGCGCGAAGAATCCCGACGCGGCCTGCGAGTTCGCCAAGCAGATGACCGCGACCGAGACCTGGGTGGCGGCGGCGAAGGCGCGGGTCACCGCCCGGCAGGCGAGCGGGGCGCCCTTCACCGGCCTCTACACCGGCAACGCGGAGGCGGATCGCCGGATCATGTCGGAGATCTACCGCCCCAGCGGCAATCCCCGGTTCGACAGCGCCGTACAGACCATCCTCTCCGTGCAGGAGCACGCCTTCACCGTTCCGGCGTCCCGGGCCGGCGCGGAGTTCGACAAGGCGTGGATGGACGCGGTCAACCGGGTGCTGTCGGGGCAGAGCGACCCGGCCGAGGCGCTGCGCCGGGCGCAGTCCGAGGCGACCGCCGCGCTGGACCGGGCCGCGAAGTAGACCGACGATGGCGACCACCACCGTCGAGGTCCCGGCGGCCGACCGGGCCGCCGGGCCCCGCCGGCGCCGCCGGATGAAGCCGCTGGCCCGCCACGAGATGCGCTGGGCGTACGTCTTCATCGCGCCCTGGCTGGTCGGCCTCCTGGTCTTCCAGGCCGGCCCGATGCTGGCCAGCCTCTGGCTCAGCCTGACCGAGTACGACGTGGTCAGCGCGCCGACCTGGACCGGGCTGGACAGCTACCGGCGGATCGCCGAAGACCCGACGGTGCTGCGCAGCCTCACCAACACGCTCTACTACACCGTGCTGCACGTGCCGCTCACGATGGCGGTCTCGCTCGGCCTGGCGATGCTGCTGCTGCGGGTCGGCCGGTTGCAGGGCTTCTTCCGTACCGTCTTCTACCTGCCGGTGATGACTCCGGCGGTGGCGATCGGGGTGCTGTTCCTGCTGCTGCTCAACACCCAGGACGGTCTCGTCAACCGGGGCCTGGCGGCCGTCGGCGTCGACGGCCCGGCCTGGACCACCGACCCGGACTGGGTGATGCCGGGAATCGTCCTGATGAGCCTCTGGAGCCTCGGTTCGACCGTGGTGATCTACCTCGCCGCGTTGCAGAACGTGCCGCGCGACCTGTACGAGGCGGCGGACATCGACGGAGCCGGAGCCTGGGCGCGCTTCCGGCACGTGACCGTACCGATGATCTCGGGGTCGCTCTTCTTCACCCTCGTCGTGAACACGATCGCCTCGATCCAGATGTTCACCGAGGTCTACACGATGTACTTCGGGAACCGGGAGACGCAGAAGGCGTTCAACTCCGATGCGGCGACGTTCTACGTGATCCGGCTCTTCCAGGAGGCGTTCCAGTTCCTGCACATGGGCTACGCCTCGGCGATGGCCTGGCTGCTCTTCCTGGTGATCCTCGCCATCACGGCAGTGCAGGTACGGCTCTCCCGGCGGTTCGTCTACTACGAGGGGCGGGACCGATGACCGAGACCGCGACCCGGGCCGGCGACGCCCTCGTCGTACCGCCGGCCCACGGGGGAGCGCTGTCCCCCGGTCGGGCCGGGGCGGCGCCGGAGCGGGCGACCGCCCGTTCCTGGTGGCGCCGGCTGCCGTTCGTCCTCGCGCTGGTCGGCGCGGCGCTGCTCTTCCTGCTCCCGTTCGCCTGGCTCGTCACCGCCTCGTTGCGCCCGCGCGAGTACATCTTCTCCGCCGGGCTCCTGCCGCTGCCCTTCGCCCCGGAGAACTACTCGGAGGCATGGTCGGCGATACCGCTGCTGAGTTGGCTGTTCAACAGCCTGGTGGTCGGAGTCGCCGCCGCGGCGGCGGTCACCGTCTCCAGTGCCTGGATCGCGTTCGGCTTCGCCTACTTCCGGTTCCCCGGCCGGAACCTGCTGTTCGGTCTGGTCCTCGCCACCATGATGCTGCCGTTCGCGGTCACCATGATCCCGACGTACCTGATCTGGTCGGAACTGCGCCTCACCGGCACCCAGGTGCCGCTCTGGGCCGGCAACCTCTTCGGGTCGGCGTTCTACATCTTCCTGATCCGGCAGTTCCTGCTCTCGCTGCCCAGGGAGTACTTCGAGGCGGCCCGGGTCGACGGGGCCAGCTATCCGCAGCTCTTCTGGCGACTGGCGTTCCCGTTGATCCGGCCCGCGCTGCTGGTGGCGTTCGTCTTCGAGTTCAAGGCGAGCTGGACCGACCTGATCAAGCCGTTGATCTATCTGCGCGACGAGGAGCTGTACACCCTGCCCCGGGGACTGAAGGTACTGCTGGACCGGTTCGGGTACGGCGGCGAACAACAGTGGGAGATCGTCCTCGCCGGCAGCGTCATCGCCACCGTACCGATGATCATTCTGTTCTTCCTGGCCCAACGGCACTTCGTCGAGGGCATCGCCACCACCGGCCGCAAGGGGTGACCACCGGCCGGCGCGGCTGTGCCGGATCGCCCGTCGCCGATGCGACGACCCGCATCGAATCCGCAGCTTCTGGGTAGGAGGACCGCAAGCCCGTCCCAAGAAGAGGTGATCTGTTATGACAACCGCACGCGAGATCATGACGCCGAATCCCACCTGTGTCGGCGAGAATGACGACATGTTGACGGCCGCCCGCCGGATGTCGGAACTCGGTGTCGGCTCGATGCCGATCTGTGGCAGTGACAACCGGCTGAAGGGCATGCTCACCGACCGTGACATCGTCGTCAAGGTACTCGCCCAGGGGCGTGATCCCGGCAGCGTGACGGCGGGAGAACTCGCCCAGGGCAAGCCGGTGACCATCGGAGCGGACGACGACGCCGAGGAGATCCTCCGCACCATGGGCAGCCACCAGGTGCGCCGGCTGCCGGTGATCGACGGGCACGACCTGGTCGGGGTGGTCGCGGTGGCCGACGTCGCACGGGCGCTGCCGGACCGTCCCGTCGGTGACCTGGTCGACGCCATCTCGCAGGGCTGACCCGAACGCACCACACCGGGTGGACGGCACCTCCGCCGAGCCGGCCGCCCGCCCCGAACCCGGGCTCGACGGTACCGGCGCCGTCGAGCCCATTGGCGTCCGCACCGTCTGGCGTCCGCACCGTCTGGCGTCCGCACCGTCTGGCGTCCGCACCGTCTGGCGTCCGGACCGTCGCCCCGGTACTCCGCCCGGTGCCGACGATCCGGTCGCGATGACTGATTCTCCGACGATCCGGGTAGGGCGAGGGCACCCCTATTCGAGGAGGACGGCATGCGCATCGGCTACTTCCTGTCCAGTGAGGAGTACACCCCGGCCGAACTGCTGGAGCAGGCACGCGGGGCGGAGGCGGCGGGTTTCCAGGGACTCTGGATCTCCGACCACTACCACCCCTGGGTGGACGCGCAGGGGCAGAGCGGGTTCGTCTGGTCGATGCTCGGCGCGCTGAGCCAGGTCTGCTCGCTGCCGGTCACCACCGCCGTCACCTGTCCCACGGTCCGGATCCACCCGGCGGTGATCGCCCAGGCCGCGGCGACCACCGCGGTGCTGCACTCCGGCCGGTTCGTGCTCGGTGTCGGCACCGGCGAGGCGCTCAACGAGCACATCTTCGGCGACGCCTGGCCGAACGCCGCCACCAGGCTGGAGATGCTGGAGGAGGCCGTCGAGGTGATCCGCGAACTGTGGCAGGGCGGGTTCGTGGACCACCAGGGCAAGCACTACCGGGTCGAGAACGCCCGGATCTACACCCGGCCGGAGACCCCGCCGCCGATCTACATCTCCGGCTTCGGGCCGAAGGCCGTCGACCTCGCCGCCAGGATCGGCGACGGCTACATCAGCGTCAGCCCGGACGGAGAGCTGGTCAGCCGGTTCCGGGCCAACGGCGGAGGCGACAAACCGTGCCAGGCCGGCTTCAAGGCGGCGTACGCCAGCAGCGTCGAGGAGGGCGCGAGGATCGCGTACGAACGCTGGCCCAACGCCGGAGTGCCGGGCGAGTTGTCTCAGGTGCTGCCCTCGCCCCGGCACTTCGAACAGGCCGCCCAACTGGTGACCCAGGACCAGGTGAAGCAGGCGTTCGTCTGCGGTGACGACCCGGAAGCCCACCTGGAGATGATCGGCAGATACGCCCAGGCCGGCTTCGACGAGGTCTACGTGGCCAACACCGGACCGCACTACCAGGGACTCTTCGCGCTCTACGCCAAGCACGTCCTGCCGGCCCTCGGCGGTAACGGCTGAACCGGCGACCAGGCCGGGCAAGGGGTGAGTGAACAGCTCCGACGCTGGGTAGTGGGCAGTCATGACGACACATGACGACTCGATCCTGATCGGCGGCCCGCGAGACGAGAGCCTCGTCGCGGCCGGCGACGCCGGGCTGATCGAGCTGGAGATTGACGGACTGATCCACCGGTACATCCGGACGACGGCGACCAGAGAAGTCGGCGACGGCACGTACCGGGTCTACAACTACGACGGGGAGGTGGCGCCGGACGGCGGGAGTTCGGGTTCAGAGAACGCCCGGGACCGGGTGGCGTCCCCGCTGGCCGCCGGCCAGGCCACCGAACTGGCTACCGGCCCGGGTGACCTGTCCGGGTCCCGGTCGTAACGTTCCCCGTCCCGGTCGTAACGTTTTCCCGGCGCCGTCCGGGGCCCGCCGCCGGCAACCGCCCGGCAACCGGCGGCCCCGGGCGGCGTTCGCGTGCCCGACCGGCCGTCGGCAGCGGCGTCACCCGGCTGCCGGAGCCGTCGGACCGGGCCGGGCCGGCGGCGGCGCGGCCTCGTCCGCGTCCGACCCGGCCGGCCGGGTGGCGGTCACCGGCTGCCCGGCCGTGCGGCGTCGGGGAGCCCGGCCCGGCGGTGCGGGGGGTTCCGGGCCGGGGTCGGACAGTGCCGGCAACGGCAGGCGGCGGGACCGACCCGGCCGCAGGCGCAGCGGCGTGCCATGGTGCCGCAGCCGGATCCCCGCCTCGTCGGTCCCGTCCCGCAGCAGGTACGTCGCCGAGTCACCGGTCACGGTGACCCGGAGCCGACAACCCCGCCAGCGCAGCGAGAACTCCAACCGGGTCAGCGCCGCCGGCAGCCGGGGCGCGAACGCGAGTTCGTCGCCCTGGTCACGGAGCCCGCCGAAGCCCGTCACCAGCGCCAGCCAGACGCCGGCGAGCGCGGCGATGTGCAGACCGTCGCGGCTCTGCTCCGGGAAGTCGTGCAGGTCCTGCAAGGCCGAGTCGGCGAGATGGGCGTAGCCGAGTTCCAGGTGCCCCAGTTCGGCGGCGAGGATCGCGTGCGCGCTGGCCGACAGCGACGAGTCGCCGACGGTACGCCGGTGGTAGTAGTCGAAGTTGCGGGCCTTCTGCTCTCGCGTGAACAGCTCGGCGCAGTGCTGCATCGCGAGTACGACGTCGGCCTGCTTGATCACCTGCCGCCGGTACAGCTCCAGGTAGGGGTAGTGCAGCAACAGCGGGTACTCGTCGGATCGGGTGCCGGCGAAGTCCCACTCCTGTAGCGCGGTGAACCCGGCACACTGCTGGTGCACCCCCCGTCCGGCGTCGTACGGCAGGTGCATCGCCTCGGCCGCCCTCCGCCAGGCGGACAGCTCCGCCTGCGCGACGCCGAGCTGCCGGGCCCGCTCCGGCAGCCGGCCGGCGGCGGCGACGGCCCCGAGCAGGTTGTGCCGGGCCATCACGTTGGTGAACAGGTTGTCGTTGCCGAGCGCGGTGTACTCGTCCGGCCCGGTCACGCCGTCGATGTGGAATCCGCCCGCGTCGTCGAAGTGGCCCACCCGGTTCCAGAGCCGGGCCGTCTCGACCAGCAGCTCCAGCCCGGCGTCGTGCAGGAACGTGAGGTCGTCGGTGGCGGCGACGTACCGCAGCACCGCCGCGGCGATGTCGGCGTTGACGTGCAGGGCGGCGCTCCCGGCCGGCCAGTATCCCGAACACTCCCGGCCGTCGATGGTCCGCCACGGAAAGGCCGCCCCGGCCAGCCGCAGTTCGCCGGCCCGCTGCCGGGCCCGGTCGAGGGTGGCGTGCCGCCAGCGCAGCGTCGCCTCGACCGCCTCCGGCCGCAGGTAGCTGAGTACCGGTAGCACGAACGTCTCGGCGTCCCACATGGTGTGGCCGTCGTAGCCGTTGCCGGTCAGCCCCTTGGCCGGCAACGGACGCTGTCCCGCCCGGGCGCTGGCCTGTAGCACGTGGAACAGCCCGAACCGTACGGCCTGCTGAAGCTGCGGGTCGCCATCGACGACCACGTCCGCGTCGTCCCAGAACCGGTCGAGATAGCCCCGCTGGTCGGCGCGGAGTCCCGCCCAGCCACGTCGGTTCGCCTCCGCGAGTGCCGTGGTCGCCTCCGCGATCAGCTCGTCGAGGGGCCGCTGCCCGGACGAGGCGTACCCGACGAGTTTGGTGACCCGGAGCCGCTGCCCCGGCGCGAGTTCGGCCTCGACGGCGACCCGCACCAGATCCGGGCCGGTGTCGACGTCGGCCTCGGCTCGCGGCGGCCCGTCGAGCAGGTGCGTGACGGTGGCGACGATCCGCTGGCCGCTGCGCCGGGTCTGGTGGGCCAGGAGACCGCCGAGACCGTCGGCGGTGTGCCGCTGCGACAGCAGCGGGCGTTCGAGGACGTTCGGGGCCCTCGGGTCGTCGCTGTCCCGTTCGGGCAGGGCCGGGTTGGCCCGCAGTTCCGAGTGCAGCCGGATCCGGACCGGTCGGTCGGTGGCGGCGACCTCGTACCGGATCGCCAGCACCCCGGGGTGGACGAACGAGACCAGCCGGGTACTGCGCACCTCCACCGCCGCACCGGACCCGGCGGTCCAGCCGAACGACCGCCGGAGGATGCCGGCGCGCAGGTCGAGGACGCGTTCGTGCCGGTGCGTGCCGTCGGCCGTCGGCTCGACCGGCTGGCCGTCGACGAAGAGCCGGAACCGGGTTCCCTCCGGCACCCCGACCAGCACCTGGTTCTGTTCCGGGAAGGCGTAGCCGTTCTCCGGGTAGCTGAGGTCGTACTCCTCGAAGCACGAGTTGAGGTAGGTGCCGGGGTTGCCGCTGACGCCGCCCTCCTCGAGCGTGCCGCGTACCCCGAGCCGGCCGTTGGCCAGCGCGAAGACGGACTCCAGGTCGGCCAGGGCACGGTGGCCGAGGCCCTCCTCGCGGATTTCCCAGGTCGGCTCGCCGGGCTCCGGACGGCCGGTCCTGGCGCGTGGTACCGGCATCGTCGGGTGCCGTCTTCCGCTGGCGGGGCCGGTGTCGACGGTCACGCCGGCCCGCCGATCCGCGAGTCCTCGCCTGGCTCCGGGTCGAGCCCCGCCAGCCGCTTCCGCAGCGTGCTGCCGTCGAGCGCCGGGCGGCCTCCCGGATGCCCGACGCTGGCTCCGGCGGCGGCCACCGCATACCGGGCCGCGTCCGGCGGTGGATCACCGCGGAGCAGTGCCACGGTGAGGGCGGCGGTCAGGGCGTCTCCCGCGCCGGTGGTGTCCACGACCCGCTCCTCGGTGAGCGGCACCAGCAGATGTCCCTGGCCCCAGCGACGGTCCGCCCAGACGAAGAGGTTTCCCGCCGGCCCGAGGCCGAGCACGACCAGACCGGGGCCGGCGTGCAGTAGCTGCTCGGCGGCGGCGCGGACCTGCGCCGGGTCGTCGGCGGAGACGCCGGTCAACAGCCCGGTCTCCCGGTCGTCGGCCCGCAGCACGTCGGCGGCGGCCAGCAGCGGCCGGCGGTGCCGGTCGTCGGCCGGGGCCCCGTCGAGGACGAGCAGCCGGCCCGCCTCCCGGGCGAGCCGCGCCGCTGCCAGCGCCGTCTGCGGTGGCTGCTGGAGCTGCACGAGTACGGCGTCGGCGGCGAACGCCTCGGTGGCCGCCAGTACGTCCGCCTCGGTCAGCAACATCTCGTCGGGCAGGTGTTGCAGGTAGCGCCAGCCACCGTCGGCGTCCAGCGCCTCCACGATCAGCCCCGTGCGGGCCCCGACCCGGCGCCGTACCTGCGACACGTCGACACCGTCCCGACGCGCCTGCGCCAGCAGATCGTCACCGACCCGGTCGTCGCCGGCCACGGCGAGCAGGATCGGACGCGCGCCGAGCTGGGCCAGCGCGACCGCCTGGTTGGCGCCCTTCCCGCCGAGCAGCTCGCGCCGGCACCGGACGTCGGCGGCGTTGCCGGCCGGGGGCATCCGGTCGACCACCAGTACGAGGTCGCGGGCCAACTGTCCGACCACCAGAACCTGCGGGATAGCGCTCACGGACGTCCAGCTACCCAGAACCGGCCCGGGCTACTCGACCGGACGAACCTGAACGGCAGCACCCGGAGGTGCGACTCCACATCCGAGGGAGGGGGCCGAGCCTGGGGACCGGCCCGTGAGCCGGCTCAGGTGCCCTCGGTCATGACGGAGAGCAGGCCGGTCAGCTCCAGGACCCGGCGGACGTTCGCCTGGCAGTTCACCACGTTCAGCCCGGCACCCTGGTTGAGCGCCCGGTTGTACGCGCGGACCAGGGTGGCGATGCCGCTGGAATCCAGGAAGGTGACGCCGGCCAGGTCGACCACGACCTTCTCCGGCTTCTGGTCCAGCAGCTCGTCCAGACAGTCCCGTAGGCTGTCGGCGGTGCTCATGTCGATTTCGCCGTCGGCTGCCACCCGGACCTCGGCGCCGTCGCGTACCACCGTCAAGGACAGCTCGGCGGCGGTGGATTCGAGATCCGGGGACATCTCCCACCTTCCGTCCGTCATCGCATCATAATGACACCTGCCGGGACCGGTGACGCGCAGGTCGGCGCTTGGTTCCCCGTCGACCCCGATCCGAACCCACTATGCCCGATCGACACCCGTGCCCGGTCATGGCGGTGGTGACGGCCCGATCACGGTGGCGAACGGGCAGGACGCGCCCCCGGGCCGGGTCCTCCGCCGGGACCACTAACCGGGGCGAAATCGGGTAGTCGCGCGGAATGTCCGAGGCGGCGATCGCCGATTACGGTTTGCTGTCCGACTGCGCCTCGGCGGCGCTGGTCAGTCGGGACGGCTCGGTCGACTGGTGGTGCCCGGGCCGGTTCGACGCGCCGTCGGTGTTCGGGCGGCTGCTGGATCCGGATGCCGGCCACTGGCGGCTCTGCCCGGCGGACGGGGTGGGCGGGCAGGCGGAGCGGGGCTACCTCGACGACTCGCTGGTGTTGCGGACCGTCCATCACACCGTCGGTGGTGACGTCGCGGTCACCGAGGGTCTGGTGGCGGAGCCCGGGGCGCGCGGGCACGAACTCGGGCAGAACTCCCCGATGCTGCTGGCCCGGGTCGTCGAGGGACTGACCGGCAGGGTACGGATGCGGTGCGAGTACGTGCCACGGCCGGAGTACGGGCTGGTCGTTCCGTACCTGCACTGTCGCGGGGACGAGGTGTTGGCCGAAGCCGGTCCGTTGACCCTGGCCCTGCGCAGCCCCGTGCCGCTGGCGTGTGCACACGGCCGGGCGTACGCCGAGTTCGACGTGGTCGCCGGTCAGGTGCTCGGCTTCGACCTGGTCTCCGCGCCGCCCTACGGGCCGCCGCCCCGGCACCTGGAGCCGGTGTCGGCGCTCGCGGAGACCGTCGAGGCGTGGCGGGTGATCCGGGACCTGCACCCCTACCACGGCCGCTATCCGGAGCTGGTGCGGCGCAGTTCGTTGGTGGTGCAGGGCCTGACCTACCGGCCCAGCGGGGCGGTGGTCGCGGCCGTCACCACGTCGTTGCCGGAGCGGCTCGGTGGTGCCGACAACTACGACTACCGGTACGCCTGGCTGCGGGACTTCTTCCTGACCATGCGGGCGCTGTGGGTGACCACGTGTCCGGAGGAGACGGGGCGACTCTTCGGCTGGGCGGCCCGTTCGGCGGGGCGTACGGGTGACGAGCCGGTGCCGATCATGTACGGGGTGACCGGCGAGCGGGACCTGTCCGAGTACTCCCTCGACCACCTGCGCGGGTACGCCGACAGCCGACCGGTCCGGGTCGGCAACGACGCCTGGCGGCAGCGGCAGCACGACGTACCCGGGGTACTGCTCAGCGCGTACCTGCTCCGCGACGCGCTCGGTGACCTGTCGGAGGAGTCCAAGGCGCTGCTGGTTGGCCTGGCCGAGCAGGCCACACACTGGCGGGAACCGGATGCCGGCATGTGGGAGGAACGCGGTCCTGGACGGCACTACCTGGCGTCCAAGGCGCTGTGCTGGGGTGCGCTGGACAGCGCGGTGAAGCTCGCCCCGCTCCTTGGCCCGCGTGCCGACCCCGAGCGGTGGGCCGCCGTCCGCGACGAGATCCGGAGCACGGTACTGCGGGACGGCTGGAACGAGCGGGTCGGCGCCTACACCGGGGTGATCGGCTCGGCGGAGCTGGACGCCTCCGTCCTGGTCCTGCCGGGCTCGGGGATGGTGGCGGCCACCGATCCGAGGATGCGGGCCACGATCGAGGCCATCGCGACGGACCTCAGTACCGAGGGTCTGGTCCGGCGCTGGCCGGACGATCCGGCCGGCTTCGTGGCATGTACGTTCTGGTTGGTCGAATGCCTGGCGATGGCGGGCGAGACCGAGCGCGCCGTCGCGCTGTTCGAACGCACCGCCGCCCGCGCCAACGATCTCGGACTCTTCGCCGAGCAGATCGATCCGCGCACCGGCGCGCACCTCGGCAACACCCCGCTGGCGCTGTCACATGTCGGCCTCATCGGAGCAGCCTGGCGGCTCACCACACCCGGCTTCCTCTGAACCTCGCGGTACCTCCGGCTCTGAATCTCGCGGTACCTCCGGCCCGCCGGGTCCACAGCGACGGTACGTCGTCGGTTCCGGCGGGCCGTTCACCGGGTGGGACGGTCCCGGCGTCCGACGTACAGGCTGGCGGCGCACCAGAGGGCGAGGACGCCCGACAACCATGCCACGACGACGTTGACGGGACGGTTGAATCCAGTTAGGACCTGGCCCACGAACGCGCACGTCATTGCCGTCAGGAGCAGCCATTGGACGGCCCTGGGTATCCTGCTCATGCGGTCACTCCCTCCGATGCCCCCGGTCGGAGAGTCTGGTACCCGACGCCGAGCGGTGGCACTCGTCCCGGCCCGGGTGCTGGGACGATGTGTCCATGAGGCAGAACGCGTCGGTGGTGTCGGCCGGGCCGACCTTGCGGTGGTGGGGCCTGCTGCGGCTCGCTCTGGTCCTGTTGTGGCTGCTCGCGGCGGGCACGGCCTGGTGGCTGGCACCCCGGGAGCAGAGCTACGACCGGGCGAGGGCGGACGTGCTCGCCGGCCGGGTGAGCGCGTACCAGTGGGGTGACGGGTGGGATGTCGATCCCCTGCCGTGGTTCGACGCTCCCAGCCTGCATGCCTCCGGCACCCTGGGCCCGCTGTTCGTGTGGCGAACCCCCGACGGTCGGGTGCACTGGACCGACACCGGGACGTTCGATCAGGTGATCGTCAGCGGGGCCGTCGAGCCTGCGGGCTACTCCGGACCGGGCGCCGTCGGGATCGCCCAGCACCTCCGGGCGGCCGGCCTGGAACACCGAGCCGGCGACGTCCACCCGCTGGGAGCCGTCGCCGTCGCCGGGTTGGGTCTGGTCCTCGCCGCCGTCTTCCTCGGTGTCGTCGTCGCCGGTCCCGCCCCGGTACACGGCACCCGGTGGTTCTGGTTCTGGCTGGTGGCGATCGCACCGTACGGCCTCGGGGTGCTGTTCTGGTTGGCCCGGGACCGCCCGTGGTCGCGGTCGACGGCACCGGTTGGCATGCTCGGCGGCGGCGAACCGCGGGACCGTGGCGCGCTCGGGTTCGGTCTCGGCATCTTCGCCGCGATCCTGGTCGGCGCGGTGCTGCTGTTCCTGCACGATGCCCTCGGCGACCAGTGGGTGCCACGGCCGGGCGGCTGAGCCGGCGGGCGCCGAACCCGCAACCAATGGTTGCGCATTCCCGGTGGGTGCACTAACCTGACGTGCAACCAAACGTTGCGAGAGGGTGGCGAGCATGGAACTGGGAACGATCGAACGAGAGATCCACATCGAGGCTTCGCCCGAGGTCGTCTTCGACGTGGTGAGCAGTCCGGAGCATCTGCGCGGATGGTGGCCGGACGAGGCGGAGTTCCCGGCCGTGCCCGGGGGAGCAGGGCGGATCGGCTTCGGGGACGTGTCGCAGGACGGCACCTGGGAGCAGTTCACCGTTGTCGACGCCGTGCCGTCGCGGCTCTTCTCCTTCCGGTGGACGCACGGTGCGGGCGAGGCGGCCGGTCCGGGCAACTCCTTCCTGGTCGTCTTCGAGCTGGAACCCGCCGGGACCGGGACCCTGCTGCGGATGACCGAGAGCGGCTTCCGCGAGCGCGGCTGGGACGAGGCCAAGGTCGTCGCGGAATACTCCGCGCACGTCACCGGCTGGGACTTCTACCTGCCGCGCCTGCCGACGTACGCGGCGAAGGTCGGGGCGGGGGCGTAGGCGTGACGGTCGACGACGACCTCTGGTCGGCGGTCGGCGATCCGACCCGGCGCCGGATGCTCGACCTGCTGCTGAGCGAAGACGGCGGTACGGCGACCAGCCTGAGCGAGCGGCTGCCGGTGACCCGGCAGGCGGTGGCGAAGCACCTCGTCGTCCTGCACCGGGTCGGCCTGGTACACGGCACGGCCGCCGGCCGCGAGAAGCAGTTCCGCGTCGATCAGGATCAACTCGCCCGCGCCGTCGCCCAGCTCGCCGACGTCGGTGCCGCCTGGGACTCCCGGCTCCAGCGCATCAAGCGCATCGCCGAGACGATCCAGCGCGGCAGGGACGCGGAGCACGGCACCCGGAAGCAGAGACGGTAGCCGGGAACGCGGAGGCGACCCACTCACCGTGGCCCGGGGCTCGGTACACCACGAGCCCCGGGCCACCGGAGTCAGGGTGTGATGGCGATGCCGATCCTGCGGTCGCGTCGCCCGAGGACGTCACGGGCAACCGGCGGACGGAGCCGTCTCCCCGAAGCTGGCCCCCGGGGCATCGGTCCCGGTCATACCGGCCGGCGGGTTCGAGCGGCGGGTGGCGAAGAGCGCGGCGAAGCCGTCGAGCAGGCAGCTCAGGCCGAATTCGAAGGTCTCGTCCCAACCGGCGTCGAAGGCGTCCTCGGCGAGTGCGGCCATCGCCGGGTAGTTGCCGGACGTCATGGCGCGCTCCAGCACCGGCAGATGCTGGCTCCAGAACTCCTCGTCGCTGACACCGCTCTCCTCGGCCGCCGCGTCGTAGAGGATCCGATGCCGGGCGTAGCCGGTGACGAAGCCGTCGAGGGTGATCATCACACTGATCCGCTCCTGGCTGGTGAGACCGAGGTCGGCCAGCGCGGCGACGACGATCTCGGCCCCGGCGAGACTGTTCGGGCCCATCACCGGGCGGGTCCAGTTGACCTGTAGTAGCCAGGGGTGCGCCAGGTGCAGTCGGTACGAGTCGTGGGCCACCGCCGTCAACAGTTCCCGCCAGCCCTTGTCGGCGGCCCGAACCGCCTCGTCGCCCGGACCGCTGACCCTGTCCAGCATCAGCGCGAGGAGTTCCGCCTTGCCGGGGACGTACCGGTAGAGGGTCATCGCACCGACCCCGAGTTCGCCGGCCACCCGCCGCATGGAGATGGCGGCGGTGCCGTCCCGGTCGGCGACGGCGATCGCCGCGTCGACGATCCGGTCCAGGGTCAGTGTCGGTTTCGGTCCACGGGCGGGGCGCTCGGTGCCGCCCCAGAGCAGATCGATGCTGCGTCGCAACTGCTCCGTGGGGCTGAGCTCGCTCGTCATGGTGCGGTCATCCTACAAGTCGGTTGTGATCTGGGTACGGCGTACGCTAATCTCCGTACACCGTACCCAGTCTAGGGGGTTTTCCGTGCCCACTTCCGGCCACGTCGTCTTCACCGAGGGCCTACAGAAGCGATATCGCGACACCCAGGCACTGGCCGGGCTGGACCTCGCCGTGCCGCGCGGCCTGGTCTACGGACTGCTCGGACCCAACGGCGCCGGCAAGACCACCGCCGTACGCATCCTGTGCACCCTGCTCCGCCCGGACGGCGGTCGCGCCGAGGTCGCCGGCCACGACGTACGGACCGAGCCCCGCCTGGTGCGCCGCCGCATCGGCCTGACCGGGCAGAACACGGCGGTCGACGACAACATCACCGCCCGGCAGAACCTGGTGATGTTCGGCCGGCTGTTCCACATCGGCGCTGCCGCCGCCCGGCAACGCGCCCAGGAGTTGCTGGACCAGTTCGGCCTCGCCCATGCCGCGGACAAGACCCCGAAGAAGTTCTCCGGCGGGATGCGCCGCCGGCTCGACCTCGCCTCCAGCATGATCCTCGCCCCCGACGTGCTCTTCCTGGACGAGCCCACCACCGGGCTGGACCCGGCCGGACGACGCGAGGTGTGGCAGGCGGTCGGTGATCTCGCCTCGCGCGGCACCACGGTCGTGCTCACCACCCACTACCTCGACGAGGCCGACCGGCTCTGCGACCGGATCGGCGTCATCGATCGCGGCAGGAACCTCGTCGAGGACACCCCGGACGGGCTGAAGCGCCGGATCGGCAACGAACGACTCGAGATCGTCGCCGCCGAACCGGCCGACCTGCCGGCGATCCGCACCCTCGCGGCGAAGGTCGCCGCCGCCGGGCGTACGGCCACGGTGGACGACGGCGTACTCGCGGTCAGCGTTCCGGTGGACAACGGCGTGGCCGCGCTGACCGAGGTCGCCTCGGAACTGCGCCAGCGGGGCATCGCCGTGGCCGACCTGGGGCTGCGCCGCCCCACCCTGGACGAGGCCTTCCTGCACCTGACCGAAGAACGCCGGGGCGCCGACACGCACCCCGACGCGATCCGCCCGACCGCTCAACTGGAGGCCAGCAGATGACGACGATCCCCCTCGCACCGGAGACCACCGACACCCTCGGCAGCCGGGTCAAATGGGCGGTCGTCGACTGCTGGACGATCCTGATCCAGGAGATGGTGCACCTCGTCCGGCAGCCCTCCAACTTCGCCTGGCAGCTCGGCTTTCCGATCGTCATGGTGCTGATGTTCGTCTACGTCTTTGGCAGCGCCATGGACGTCTCGGGGCAGGGTGCCGGCGCCGGCTATCTGGAGTACGCCATGCCCGGTCTCTTCGCCATGACCATGGCCTTCGGCTTCATGAACACCGCCTTCGCGGTCGCCATGATCAAGGAACGGGGCTTCATCGACCGGTTCCGCTCCATGCCGATGGCCTCGTCCGCGGTGGTCACCGGACGCGGCCTGGCCGACGTCATCCACGCCACGGTGGACCTGGCCATCCTGGTCGTCATCGCGCTGGTGCTCGGCTGGCGTCCCGGGGGCAGCCTCGCCGCGACGCTGACCGCCTTCGCGCTGCTGCTGTGGCTGCGTACGGCCCTCATCTTCGTCGGCATCCAACTCGGGCTGATGCTGAAGAACACCGAGGCGGCCGGAAACCTCTTCGCGCTCGCCTTCCCGTTCGGCATGGTCTCCTCGGTCTTCGCGCCACCGGACCTGATGCCCGGCTGGCTCGGCGCGGTCGCCGCCTGGAACCCGGTCTCCTCCACCGCCGGTGCGATCCGGGAACTCTTCGAGTCTCCCGCAGTGGCCAGCGGGTACTGGATCGAGGAGCACGCCGTCACCACCGCCGTGCTCTGGCCTGCGGTCATCACGGCGATCTTCCTGCCCCTGGCGGTACGCCAGTACCAGCGCCTCGGTCGCTGATCGCCAGCGCCGCCACCGCCCTCGCCCCCGGTCGGTCTTGCTGGCTCACACACCTAGCCGGCTTCGACCGGGGGCGCCTGGAACCTCTCCGCGTGCTCGGCCACCCACTGCGCGAACGTGCGGGCCGGGCGGCCGGTCACCTGCTCGACGGTGTCGACGACGGTCCTGGCGGCCTCGTCGGGAGCGGCGTACCAGCCGACGACGTATTCGGCCTCCGCCCGAGGTACGCCGGTGGCGATCAGCCTGTCGACGGCCTGTTCGTGCGTGATCGGGACGAGGGTGATGTCGCGGTGGATGGCCCGGGACAGGATCGCGATCCGTTCGCGTGTCGTCAGCGCTTCGGGTCCGGTGAGGTTGTACGCCCGCTCCGCATGGCCGTCGTCGAGCAGTGCCACCGCAGCCACCGCCGCTATGTCGGCTTCGTGGACCAGCGCACTGGGAAAGTCGTACGGCTCGCGCACGACCCCTTCGGTCCGGATCGATTCGACCCAGGTCAACGTGTTGGACATGAACTCCTGCGGCTCCAGGCGTGTCCATCCCACACCCGAGTCCGCCACAGCCTGCTCGACCGGCCCCACCTCGCCACCCCAGAGCACGGTGATCCGGTCCACCCCCGCGGCAACCGCCCGTCGAACCAACTCCGGTCCGACCTCGGCGAGCCCCGTCGTCACCGTGACGTGCAACCGGTTGACGCCGTCGAGGGCGGCGTCCAACCTCTCCGGCATGGTGTGCGTACCGGCCACCAGCTCCACGCCGGCCGGAAACCTGCCGGTGGCAGCGGCCGGATTCCGGGTCAGGGCCCGGACGTGTTCTCCTCGGCGGACGAGTTCTGCCACCACGTGTCGTCCGGTGTTGCCGGTGGCCCCGGTAACAAGCGTCGTCATAGTCGCACCCCTCTCGTCGCCGACGACGCTAGAAGCTCAACCGCGCTTGACGTCAAGGATGTCGGCGCAGCCCGGATCCGCTGGCACCGGATCGCGCTTCGGCGATCCGGGTCTGCGCCTCGGCGAGCAGGTTCGCCGCGTGCGGGCCGGCGGCGTAGCGGGCCGCGTCGACCGTCTCCGTGACGGCGGCGACCGGGTCCGGGTTCGTCGCCCGGTGCAGGGCGAGCCAGACCCATCGGTGCGTACCGTCGTCGAGTTGGGATCGGCGGGCGCGCAGGTGCGCGTCCGTGGTCAGGGCACGGGCCGCGATGCTGGCGACGATGTCCGGGTCGGCGCCGATCCCGGCGTACCGGGCGGCCTCTGCGGCGACCTGCCAGGCCAGGTCCCGCAGTTGCGGTTCGGGTAGTCCGGTCAGCGCCTCGGCGACGTCCCCGAGCAGGTCACCGGGTCCCGACCGGCGTGGGTACAGCGTCGGCAGGTCCGGCACGATCCGGAAGGCGACGTCGGCGGCCTCGATCCGGGCCAGGGCTTCGGCGGTGATGCCGTGGCCGGTGAACCGCTGCACCGCGACCAGCCCCATCAGCCGCTTGCCGCGGTGGTGGTCGGCGAAGTCGAGGTCGGCGAGCATCACGGCGACCGGCGGTGGCGCCTCGATCGCGCCGAACGGTTCCACCGAGAGCAGCACGTCGCCTTGTTCGGCGAACGACAGCCGGGTCAGCGCGTTGACGTTCCAGTACATGCTGGCGGCCCGCCCGCCGGTGGAGGCCCGGGTCAGCACGGGCTCGGTCGAACCCTGCCAGCCGTTGTACTCGACGGCGACCACGGCATCGCCGACATCCAGCACCGCGACCCACGGATCGATCGACTGCCGGCTCATCAGCTCCTCGCCGATGGACCGCAGCGACTCCGGTCGGTCCGGGTCCGCACCGAAGGCGCGCAGCACCTCGTCGGCGCTCGCCCCGGTCACCACCGTGACCGTGGCGGCCTCGGCGAGGGCGCTGCGGCGCACCCACCGGTAGGCGGCCTCCGGCCGTTCGGGGCGTGCAGGTTCGGGTTCGCCGCGCAACCGGTGGCCGAGCCGGTCGGTGCGGGCGTACACGATTTCGGGTGCGCTGGGTGCCTGCCACACCACGAGTTCGTAGTGCTCGCGGTCGGGATCGTCGGTGTCGTCCCTGCCCCGGGCGTGTACCCGCAGCCGGTAGTCGCCCGGCCATGGTGGGGTGGCCCGGCGCAGCCCCGGCTCACCCGAGTCGGGTCCGATCACCGAGGCGCCGCCGACGGCCGCCCGCCAGCTGACCTCGACGATCTCCTCCCAACCGGTCGCGACCTCCGGCGGCGGTCCGTCCAAGATGGTCAGGAGCAGCCGGACGTGTCCGCTCTCGGTACCGGTGCGGATCACCGCGCCGCCCGGGACGACCGCCACCAGCCCGTTGCCGCCGAAATCGACCTCCGGAACGTGATCGCCCTCCAGCAGCGCGAACCGGTGGCCCGACACCGGCACCGATCCGCTCGACCGGCAGGGCAGCAGGTACTCCGCCCTGGCCCGGGCCAGGACCGCCGCCGCGTAACCGGGCGGCATCGGGGTGTCGCGCAGCAGCAGTACCGCCGTGCCGATCCCGACGCCGAGCACGGCCGGTGCTGCCGTGGCCCAGCGGGGGATGCCCACCCGGGGCAGGACGGCGGCGGCGGTGGCCACGGCCAGCCCGAGCCATGCCGCGCCGTGTGCGGCAGCGACAGCGGACTCGTCGGTGAGGTCGGGCGCGACCTCCAGCCGCGGAGACACCTGCGGATGCGCGGCCAGCCGACGGGCCAGCGCGACGACCAGCGGTACGGCACCGGGCCGGATCTGCCCGAGCAGGGCGGCACCGCTGACCGCCTCGCTCTGCCCGCCCATGGTGGCGATGGCGACGTTGCCGGTGAACGGTTCCGGCAGAAAGCCGGTCAGGTCCGGGGCGCCGGTCAGGTCCAGCTCCGCCACGGTCAGTTCCAGCGCACCGAGCAGGCGTTCGGTCAGCAACGCAGGCAGCGTGCCCAGCGCGTCCTGTACCGGCGAGTGGGTCGCCCCGGCCCGGCCGCCCGGACGGATCCCGGCGAAGGCTCGGGCCCGACCGCCGGAAGGGACCCCGGCGAACGCCAGGTGCGGGGCGGTCGGTTCGCGGATCGGCCAGACGTCGTCGTCGGCCATCGCCCGCAGCCGACCGAGTTCGGCCCCCGGTGCCGGCGGCACGCGGGCGACGAGCAGCGGCAACGCGGCGGCGACCGCTCCGGCCAACTCCGCCAGAACCTCGTCAGGAACCTCGACCACAGCGTCTCGCGTCCTCCCCGTAGCGGACGGCGCATTCTAACCATTGACTCATCTCACGGCTGGCCGCCAAGCCTTCGCCGGCCGCGCTGCGGATTATGGCGTATCGTCCTGCTACAACGGTTGCTACATGAGCGGAGGCTTGGTGGGAAGGGGCGCGTTGGACGCGGTACCAGGGATAGTCATCGACACGGCGTCGACGGTGCCGCCGTTCGAGCAGTTGCGTGCACAGCTCGCCCGGCAGATCCAGGACCATGCCCTGGTCGTGGGTACCCGCCTGCCGCCGATCCGCCAGCTCGCGACCGATCTCGGTCTGGCCGCGAACACGGTGGCCAGGACCTATCGGGAACTGGAGGAGGCTGGCCTGATCGAGACCCGGGGGCGGGCGGGCTCCTTCGTGTCGGCGGCCGGCGCGCAGGGGCGCGAACGGGTGCGACGGGCCGCCGCCGAGTACGCGGCCGTGGTCGCCAGCCTCGGCATAGACCCGGACGAGGCCATCCGGATCGTCCAGGCGGCGTTGACCACGGGTACCCGGACGTCGGCCACCTGACTCGTCCCCATTGAGGCTGGTGCTCGTTGACCGACCCCCGGCCTCCAGAACTACTACGACCAGAGGGATCGAGAAGACTACCGAATGGTTATTGGAGACCGAGGGCCGCGGAGAATAAGCAAGGCCCGGACTTGCCCACAAGGGTGGCTCTGGCTTCGTCCGGGACTGCTCATGGTGGAGCGGCGATGGTCCGGGCCAGGGCGATTCACATGAACCTTGCTGCTGCTTGCTCGACTTGCGAGATGAACTCTTCGAGTTGCGGCTCGGTCAGATCCGCGTCATGTAGCAGATTTCCAAGGACAAAGATTTGCACTTGGAAGGCGACCTCGGGATTGATGCTGTCGGCCAGTTCTACCTCGCCAAGGGCAGCTCTGATCATCCCTTCCACGTCCAAGGCGGACAGCTGATTGCCGTCTTGGTAGCGCCCACGGATGTCGGAGACGTAGCGAGCGATGTCGCGGACGTCCGTGGCTGAGTCGAAGCGGTCGTTAACCGCTATCGCGAAGGCCGCACCGATGACCTGAGGAGCGCCCTGCCAGCCCAACTGATCCAGTTCGGCGGTGAGGCGGTCCGCACTTCCCCAGTCACGACGAGCTATCGCGCGGACTAGCTCGCTCAGTTCGATCCTTGTGCCCACGGTTCTTGAACCTCGCTATCTGACTGCGAATCATCTGGCCCGACTTATGCAATGCGATCCCGACCACCAGCCCGGCGACAACTATGTGGCCTGCGGCTTCGGGCACGTCAATCTTGGCCTTCGGCGCGGGCGCAGACAAGGTCGGCGTGCCCGTCCCGGCCTGCTGGCTCCCAGACGGCCCCGAAGGGTTACGGAAGATGCTGATCACCTGCTGGGTCAGTTCTGTCCCGGACTTCGCGCCGTCCTGCACGGACTCGACATCACGCGTCATCCTACCCAGGAAGCTGTCGAGGTTACGCTTCGCGTTTGAACGTCGCTCAGCGTCCGCCACAATCTGCTCACCTGACGGTGCTGCGGCTTCGGCGGCCTGGTGGGTGGGGGTTGAGCCTGGTGCGATTTTGTTGATGTAGGTGGTCAGGTTCTCGTTTGCCTTCGCGAGGAGCCGGGCGTACCGGGCGGCCTTTTCGCTCGCGGTGCGGCTGGCCGTGACGGCCTGCCGGATGTGGTTGTGGTTGGTGCCCCTGGCGACCTCGGTGACGTGTGCTTCGGCCTGGTCGGCGTCGGCTTGGGCACGCAATGCGGTGACGGCGGCGGCGTCCAGGCTTCGGAGCACTGCAAGCAACTGGGCGACGACATCGCCGACGCTGCCGGTCATCCGAGGTCGGCGAGGTAGGACGTGGCGTTGCCCTCGGCGGCGAGGAATCGGCCGACGGTCGGCCTGACCTCGCCCTCCGCCTCGGTCAGATTCTTCCGCACCTTCTGGACGTCGCCATCCCGACTGTCGTGCAGGAGCTGGTGGGCACGCGCGATGGCTTCGGCGGCGTCGGAAGCAGCCTGCTCGAATGTGGAGCGGCCACGCTCGATTGCCTCGATGCCGGCGCGGAGGGTGCCCTTGACCTCATCGATCGTCACTGACTGCCCCCAGATCACCCGGCGGTCTGGGGTACGGTGCCGCTGACCTGTTCGGCCGCTCGTGCGAGTGCCACCCTCACGCCATCGTTGCTGGCCACGCTGGTCCTCCAGATCGCCGTCGTCGTATAGCCACCGGCGCGAGCCGTCGGGACACGGCCCGAGTCAAGCTCCACGTCTGGCCGATGGCCGGACCCTATCGGGTGTGATCGATCGGTCGCTGCCCTGGAGCCGACAGCATGGGCTGAAAGACTTGAGCGTCCGACCAGGTCAGATCCTCCGCTTCGGGAATGGAGAGAACAGCAGATGCCCCCGGCCAAGGCCGAGGGCACTGGTTGGCGCGGGTCGGTCAGCGGGCGATGCTGGTGGTCTTGACTCCGTCGACGAAGGCGGACCAGGTGTACGGCGGGAAGGCGAGGACCGGCCCTGCCTGGTCCTTGCTGTCGCGTACGGCGACGACGTGTGTCAGGTTGTCGGCGACCTCGACGCACTCGCCACCGTTGCCAGCACTCCGGCTGCTCTTGCGCCACTCGGCGTCGGTCAGGTCAACCATGGGTTAGCTCCCCGATGAATTTGTTGATCAGGTTCTTCGATTGTCCCTCATCCAGCGCCAGCCGGCTAAGGCTGGCCCAGACCTTCTCGTAGGCGGCGTATTCGGCTGCGCGGTCGAGGTAGAGGGCTCCGGTCAGCGACTCGCTGTAGACGATCGGTGGCTCGGGCGTATTGCGGTTACCGGACGGGAAGTCGAGCAGGACGAACTCACCCGCCACGGTGCCGTGGTGTGGACCGGCAGCCAGCGGTAGCACTCGAACCGAGACGTTGGGCAGGTCAGCTACCTCGATCATGTGTTGGAGCTGTTCGACCATTACGGACCGGTCACCGACTGGCTGCAGCAGCACCGCCTCGGAGAGGACCATCTCCACGTTGGGCGCGGGCGGCAGGCGCCGGGTCAGCAGGCTTTGCCGTTGCAGTCGCACCTCGACGGCGCGCTCCCGATCTTCGTCGCTCATCTCCGGCTGGTCGATGCCATACATCCCTGAGGCGTATCCACGGGTCTGGACGATGCCCGGTATCAGCGTGTTCTTGAAGAAGCGCAGTCGCGAGGCCACAGACTCCAAGCCGACGTACAGCTCGAACCACTCGGGGATGGCGTCGCCGTACGCGTGCCACCAGCCCTTGGCCTTTGTCTGGGTGGCCAGCCCGACCAGGGCGCCGACCAGGTCCGGCTTGACGTCGTAGAGCGCGCACATCGCCCTGACGTCGAGCGAGCGGACGACGCCGAGTCCACTCTCGATCCGCCAGACCTTCTGCCGGCTGCACTCCAGGGCATCGGCCGCCGCGTCCAGGGTCACCCCGGCCTCGGTGCGGAGCTGCTTGAGCGTTCGGCCGAGCTGGCGGCGCGGCACGGTCGAACCCATGTCCTCGGTCATCTGATCACTCCCCGCGTTCGATTCTGCAACATCCTGCCGCCTCCGATAAAACGTCTATCCGTTGACCAAAAATAAGTCAACAGGCGATGGCGATTTCTTGCGAGAATTCGTTGCCACCCACCCGTCACACGCTACAAGATGGCCCTCGAGAGGCGACCGTCCATACAGTTTCCGACTGGGTCGCCGCGCTGATCAACAATCCTCGGCGAAAGGATGGCGCTGCCGTGCGCGCAAATCTCCGTCGTATTCATTCCACCTACCGCCACCGACCCGATCGCGATCGGCGAACCGACGGGTCACGCCAGGCCGGGCAGCCGTGGACAGGCCGATGACCGGCCGGCCCGTGGTCGTCACCTGCCCGAGCTGTGACGGACTCACCTTCACGGTCGGCGCCTGTCTCTGCGTCGGATACGGCAACCGGATGCTGGTCACCGACGATCCGGCACCCCGGGAGCCGTACCAGGAATGCCGGATGTGTCGCGGCGTCGGCCAGATTGCGACCGCCTGCCATCGGTGCGGGCAGCGCGGCGAGCGGCGGGCGCAGCTCGTGCTGACCGTGGCCAACGTGGACACCGGTGAGGTCGCCTCGGCCAGTGTCGTCCCGGGCACGGTGCCGCCCCGGCCGGCGCCCGGCGGCGGATGGCATCTGCCCCTGCAACCGCTGGTTGACCAACTGGCCGATTCCGTCGGCGCGGCCACCTGGTCGGACTGCCACGGGCAGTCGGGCGACGGGTCGGCCGTGTGGCTGCCCCGCGAGTGGAGTCCCGAGCTGCCCGACGACCAGCGGCTTGCGCTGGAGACCCGGGCCATCGCCGGCCACCCCGGCGAGAGCTGGCAGGTGTACCTCGGCCGCAGCGTCGCCCCGCCACCGGTCGTCCCGGAGCAACGGCTCGGCCAGCTCTGCGACCTCGCCGACCGGCTCTGCCTCGACCTGGTGCTGGAGGCACGCCGGCTGTGCCACGGCCACGACGATCTGCTCTGGGACATCCGCTTCGACGTACCCGGGGCGGCGGTGCCGGCGACCCGGCGCGGGACGGCGTCCAGCCTGACCGAGGCGCTCGGCACCGTCACCGTGGCGTACGCGATCTCCGGTATCGCGGCGCGCGGCCTGGCCGCGCCGGCCCGGTACCTCGTCCCCTCGGTCGCACCGGCCCCCGACCCGGCGCGGCCCGCCCGGGACCTGGACCAGGTCGAGCGTCGGGTGGTCGCCGAGTGCGCCGATCTGCGCACCGGGGAGCCGCTGCCCGGTGCCTGCGCGATCTGGCGGGACGGGCGCTGGTGGTACACCGGCCTGCGGGTCGCCGGCCGGACCGAACGACTGGTCGAGCGGGAAACCGGCCAGCTTCTGCGCCGCCGCACCGAAGTGCTGCGGCGCGGCTGGGAACCACCCGACCCCGGCTGGCTCGGCGACGCGATCGCGCACACCCCGTGCCCGGCCTGCGACCCCGGCAACGGGCTGCGGCCCTGCTTCTGCACCGTCGGTGCTCCTGCGGCCGATCCCGACTGCGCCAGTTGCGGTGGCACCGGACTGCGCGCCGGGATGCTGACCTGCCACACCTGCCTGGACAGCCACCGGATCTTCCAGGGCATGGTCGTCACCCTCACCGACCTGGACCACCAGGTCGTACACCTCAACTGGCGGGCCGGCGACGCCGCGCCCGCGCCGCTGGTCGCGACCCAGCCCGGCGGCAAGCCGGTGGTCCAGCTACCCGAGCGCTTCCGGCTGGCCACCCACGCCACGACCCTTGGCGTACGACCGGAGGACCTCACCGAGGCCGACGGCGGCTGGCCGGTCGACCAGGATCTCCGCGACGGGTACGTCACGCTGCACGTGACCGGCGTCGAGCCGCTGACCCAGCACCTCGCCCAGTCCGGCCGGGGCAGACCCGGCGGCCGGCTGATCGTGCTGGCCGCACCACCCGAGGTGCCGCCGTTGGCCCACCTGATCCGGCTCGCCCACGCCCTCGGCCTGGCGGTCGACGTCTCGGTACGCGACAACCGGCACAACGCCGACGACCCGCTACGCGCGCAGGGCGTCTGCTGGTACGTCGAGATCACCGTCCCCGCCCCGACGGCGCCGGAGGAGGAACCGGCGGGCCGGCCGACGCTGGCCGGGGCGATCGCCTACGCCCTCGACTACCTGGGCAGTGTGCTGGCCGAGGCGGTACCGGACGACCCCGCGCAACCGATCGCGGTGCCGCAGGCGTCGATGTCGGACCCGACCGCCGACCCGGAGCCGATGCTGCGCCGGCTCGGCGCGCACCATGCCGGACAGTGGGTGACCGTCCGGTTCAGCGGCGCCGACTGCCGGATCGGAGTACGCGAGCAGGGGGGCCTACGTCATCTGGTCAGCGCCGCCGACCTGACGGCCGGGCTCACCGCTCTCGGCCTGGGCGCTGTCTGACCCCCGACGCCCCTGCGCTATGCAGCCCGTGAGGCTTCGGCGCGCGGGGCAGGCTCAGGCGCCCCGGGTGATCCGCAGGGTCAGCACGTCGGTCCGGACCGTGATGTGCCCGTGGAACAGCGCCAACCCCTCCGCGTTGTAGCCGATCTGGGTCGCGCTGACCAGCGGATGCCCGACCGGTACCCCGAGCCGGCCGACCGCCGCCTCGTCGGCGAGTACGGCGGCGAACTCGATCTCGGCCCGGCACACCGGCATCCCGGTCGCGCCGGCCAGGAACTCGAACATGTCGAGGTCGATGCTGACCAGGCCGGACGGGTCGAGGTCACGGTCGCCGACCCGCAGCGGCAGGTGGTCGCGGATCCAGGCCGCCGCGACGCCGTCGACGGCGAAGAGCCGGTCGACCCGCCAGACCGGTGAGCCGACGTCCAGCCCGAGGATCTTCGCGCAGTCGTCCGGACACTCGGCCCGGCTCACCGCCGCGTCCTGCAAGGCCGGCCGGTGGCCGGAGGCGGTGATCCGGTCCCGCAGTGCGGTGACGTCACCGATCGACACCGGTACCCGCTCGGCCGGTTCGCTGACGAAGGTGCCGACACCCCAGGTCCGGGTCAGTACGCCCTCGGCGGCGAGCTGCCCCAGCACCTCCCGTACGGTGGCCCGGCTGACCGCCAGCCGGTCGGCCAACTCGCGCTCGTTGGGCAGCTTGTCGCCGGTCCGGAACTCGCTGCCGATCAGATCGCGCAGTTGGACCTGCGCGGTCTGTAGCGCGGTTTCGCGCCGAGCCATCAACCTCACCTCTTCGCTCCGCCGCGCCAGCTACGGCGTACGGAGTGTAGTAGTTGGGCACCCGCCGGATCGACGTCCGAGCGGGTGCACCCCCACCACCCGACGTCGTTACCAGACCTGTTCCAGTACCCGGATGGTGTTGCCGCCGATCACCTTGGCGATCTCGTCGTCCGAGTAGTCGTGTTTGACCAGCCAGCCGACGATGTTGCCGAACGCCTCGCCCGGGTTCTCCACCCCGGAGACGTACTCGACCCTGGGGTGCTCCGGCTTGTTGCCGGAGTCGTGACCGTAGTTGCCGGCGTACGTCTTGTGCACCCCGACGTGGTCGCCGAACATCGTGTCCGGGCCGAACGTCACATGGTCGATGCCGACCAGGTCGACGCAGTAGGTGAAGTGGTCCATCACCGATTCCAGCGAGTGTTCCAGGTGCGCCTCGGAGAGCGTGGTGTGCGGGGCGGCCTCGATGCCGATCACACCGCCGCGTTCGGCGCAGGCCCGGATCACCTCGTCCGGCTTCATCCGCGAGGTGTTCCAGACCGACCGCGCCCCGGCGTGGGTGATGAAGACCGGTACCCGGCTCGCCTCGATGGTGTCCAGGCAGGTCTGGTCGCCGGAGTGCGAGATGTCGATGGCGATGCCGAGCTTGTTCATCCGGTCGACCGCGCGCCGGCCGAAGTGGGTCAGCCCGCCGTCCCGGGCCTCGGAGAGCCCACCGCCCAGCATGTTCGCCTGGCTGTACGCGATGCCGAGCTGCCGCACCCCGAAGCCGTACAGGATGTCGATCCGGTCGAGTTCGTTCTCGATCGGGCTGCTGCACTCCAACCCGGCGACCAGGGCCAGCCGGCCGTCCCGCTTGGCCGCCCGGATGTCGTCGAGCGAGGTGGCCAGCTTGACGTAGTCCTGCTGGTAGAGGTCGCTCATCCGCATCCCGAGGGCGTAGACGAGGTCGTTCCACTTCCAGCCGTTCTCGCTGGTGACGCAGGAGGCGCCGGCCATGAAGTTGTCGAAGACGGCGGTCAGCCCGGACCGGGCCAGCCCCTCGTAGCCGGTCCGCTGCCGGGCGGTCCGGTTGTAGGCGCGCAGCTCGGTGACGTCCGCCGGCAGGATCACCGGGTGCTCGTGCAGGGAGATCGCGATGTGCTCGGCGAGCAGGCGCGTGACCCGCTGCCGCTGCGCGTCGGAGAGCCCGAGGTCGTGCTCGGGCACCCGACCGATCTCCGGGGCCAGGTCGAAGACCCGGTAGTCGGCATGTGGCTCCAGGTACGAGTAGGACTTGTGGCCCTGGTACCGGGAAGCGGGTTCTTGCAGCAAGACTTTCTCCTTACGAAACGCAGCCGGTGCGAGCGGCTAGGCGGCGGCCAGCGGGTAGTGGCAGGCGACCGCGCGGTCGCCGCCGGCCAGCGGTGGTTCGGTGATGGCGCAGGTCTCGGTCGCCTGCCAGCAGCGGGTCCGGAACCGGCAACCGGAGGGTGGGTCGACCGGGCTGGGCGGATCGCCGGCGAGGAGGATTCGCTGCCGCTCACCCCGGCCGACCGGTTCGGGCACCGGCACCGCCGAGAGCAGTGCCTTGGTGTACGGGTGGGCCGGCGTGTCGTACAGCATCGTTTCGGGGCCGCTCTCCACGAGCTTGCCGAGGTACATCACCGCCACCCGGTCGGAGATGTGCCGGACCACCGACAGGTCGTGCGCGATGAAGACGTACGCCACGCCCAGTTCCCGTTGGAGCCGTTCCAGCAGGTTGACCACCTGGGCCTGGACCGAGACGTCGAGCGCGGAGACCGGCTCGTCGCAGACGATCACGTCGGGTTGCAGGGCCAGCGCCCGAGCGATGCCGATCCGCTGCCGCTGCCCGCCGGAGAACTGGTGCGGATAGCGGTCCAGGTGCACGCTCGGATCGAGCCCGACCAGGTCGAGCAGCTCCTTGATCCGATCCAGCCGGCGCCCCCGGTCGAGCACGTCCGGGTGGATCTCGAACGGCTGGAGCAGGATCTCCCGGATCGTCCGGCGTGGGTTCAGCGAGGTGTACGGGTCCTGGAGCACGATCTGGATCCGTCGGCGCAGCGCCCGCAGGTCCCGGCCCCGGGCGGCGTGCACCACCGCGTCGCCGAAGCGTACCGAGCCGGCGGTCGGCCGCTCCAGCCCGACCAGCATCCGGGCCAGGGTGCTCTTGCCGCAGCCGGACTCGCCGACGATGCCGAGCGTCTCGCCCCGGCGCAGCGCGAAGGAGACCCCGTCGACGGCCTTGACCACACCGCCGGAGGTGAACGGCAGCCGCCCCTTCACCGGAAAGTGCCGGACCAGGTCCTCGACCCGGAGCACCAGCTCGTCATCGGCTGACATGCAGCAACTCCTCCCGGTGGTGGCAGGCGCTGGCCCGGCCCTCGGACAGCGGCTCCAGCGCCGGCAGCGTGGCCCGGCAGACGTCGTCGGCGCGCGGGCAGCGCAGGTGGAACGGGCAGCCGGTGGGCAGCCGGGCCGGGTTCGGCGGGGCGCCGGGGATCGCGTACAGCTCCTCGTCGCGCCGGTCGATCCGGGGCATCGAGGCGAGCAGCCCCTCGGTGTACGGGTGCGCCGGGCCGGCGAAGATCTGCCGTACGGTGGCCCGTTCGACGATCCGGCCGGCGTACATCACGGCCACGTCGTCGGCGACCTCGGCCACCACCCCCAGATCGTGGGTGATCAGCAGCAGCGCCATTCCGCTGTCCCGCTGGATCTCCGCGATCAGTTCCATCACCTGTGCCTGCACGGTCACGTCCAGCGCGGTGGTCGGTTCGTCGGCGATCAGCACGTCCGGCTCCAGCGCGATCGCCAGCGCGATCATGATGCGCTGGCGCATCCCGCCGGAGAACTGGTGCGGATAGTCGCGTACCCGGTCCTTCGCGGCCGGGATGTGCACCCGGTCGATCAGCTCGATCGCCCGGCGCCGGGCGGCGGACCGGGACAGCCCCCGGCGGACCCGGAGCAGCTCGCCGAGCTGCTCGCCGACGGTGTAGACGGGGTTGAGCGCGGCCATCGCGTCCTGGAAGACCATGCCGATCTCCTCGCCGCTGACCCGGTCCCGCTGCTTCGGGGTCAGGGTCAGCAGCTCCCGGCCGCGCAGCCGGACCGAGCCGCTGACCCTGGCCGGCGGTACGTCGAGGATTCCCATCACGGCCTGCGCGGTGACGCTCTTGCCGGAGCCGGACTCGCCGAGGATCGCCAGCGTCCGGCCGGACTCCAGCGCCAGCGACACCCCGTTGACCGCCTGCACCGCGCCGGCCGACCCGGCGTCGCCGCCCGGCCCGGGGAAGCTGACCCGCAGCTCCTCGACCTCCAGCAGGGCCATTACCGGATCCCGGCCGAGTCGAGGAAGTCCCGTACGGTGCGCTGGAACAGCTCGGGCTCCTCCAGTTGCGGCGAGTGCCCGGAGTGCTCGAAGACCACCAGCTCGGCGTTCGGGATCAGGTCGGCGATCACCTGCGAGGCGGCGACCGGGGTACGCCAGTCGTGCCGGCCGACGGTGACCAGGGTCGGGCAGGTGATCGAGGGAAGCTGCGGCTTCAGGTCGTAGCGCGGCATGTTCTGCCCGAACGCGGCGTTGTGCGTCCGGTAGTGGAACCGGGTGGCGTGAAGCCTCGCGGCGTCCTTCGCCGGGTCGTGCTGGTGGTCGTAGAGCGGCAGGATCGCCTTCCAGTACTCCCGGAGCTGCTCGTTGCTCTCGAAGTGCCCGGTGCCGATCCGGTCGATCGCCCACTGTGGAATCGCCGTCCGGTCGGTGTTCTTCGCCTTCTCGACCGCGAGTTCGTTGTGCCCGTTGTCGGCGGCGGTGTCCCGCAGGATCAGCGCGGCGACCCGGGCCGGGTGCGCGACGGCGTACTCCAGGGAGATGAAGCCGCCGTACGAGCCGCCGGCCATCACGATCGTCTCGTAGCCGAAGTACTCCCGGATCGCGTCCACGTCGGCGACCCACTGGGCGTGGGTGAACGGCTCGTCGTCGCTGGACTCGCCGGAGCCGCGCGCGTCGAAGACGATCACGCGGTACCGGTCGGCGAAGGGCCCGAACGACCGCTTCGGCTCGGAGCGGGAGCCGAGCCCGGGCGCGCCGTGGTGCACGATCATCGCCGGTGCGTCCTCCGGGCCGAACGCCTCGACCACCAGCTCGGCGCCATTGATCTTCAGTCGACCCGCGAAACTGGGCGAGCTGTCGACGGTCATCGGACCTCCTCGATGATGTTGGACGCGAGATCGCGTGGATATCCGGTCAGCCGGCGCGGCCCGGTCTCCTCGACCAGTACGGTGTCGGAGATCCGGTAGCCGGCGTGCCCGGGGACGTAGACGCCGGGCTCGCTGGAGAGCAGCATCCCGGGCTCCAGCACGGTGTTGTCGCCGTCGGCGACCCAGGGCGCCTCGTGGTTCTGCAAGCCGATCCCGTGCCCCTGCCGGTGCCGGATGTACTCACCCAGCCCGTGTCCGCGCAGCACGTCCAGGCAGATCTTGTTGACCTCGGCGCAGGTGCGGCCGGCCCGCATCGCCTGGGTGCCCACCTCCTGCGCCTCCCGGTCCGCCTCGTAGTAGCGCCGCTGTTCCGGGGTCGGCTCGCCGATGACGAAGGTCCGTTCGCTCTCCACGAACCGGCTGGCCACCGCCGCGCCGAGGGAGAGGATCAGGGTGTCGCCGGGCCGTACCCGCCGCCGGGTCGGCAGGCCGTGCGGCAGCGCCGAGTTCGGGCCGGCGTAGACCAGCCCGCCGGCCAGTTTGGTGGTGTAGACCACCAGGTCGTAGTCGGCGTACATCCGGTCGGTGCCGTACCCGATGACGTGCCGGGCGATCTCGTCCTCGCGGGGGAGTTCGGCGCCCCGGCGCAGCGCGTCGGCGATCAGTTCCCGGCCGGCGGCGAGCATCTCGTCGCAGATCCGTGCCGCCGCCTCGTGGAACGGGATCTCCTCGGGAAACTTGCGCAGCCGCAGCTTCGCCACCGCGTCGGTGGTGACCAGCGTGCTGCCGCCGAGCGCCCGGGACAGTGCCCGGTACGCCCCGATCGACAGTCCGGCGCTCACCCCGATCTGTTTCGCGCCCCGGCTGGCCAGCGCCGTGCCGAGGGTCTGCTCGGCACTGACCACGCCGGGGAACTCGAAGTAGCTCACCGTCTCGACGCCGACGCCCTGCTGTGCGGCGTACTCCTCGTCGAGGCGGGGGATGACCAGCAGCGGGTCGCCCTCGCGGGGCATCCAGAGATAGACCGGCCGCTCGGTGGCGATGTAGAAGAACCCGGAGAGGAACGCCACGTCGGCGGGGGAGGTGGCCAGGAACCCGTCGAGGCCGCGTGCGTCGAGCGCCTCGGCGAGCCGGGCCCGGACGGACGAGTAGAAACTGTCGGGCAGACGCACGGGGTCAGCCTCCGTTTCGGCGGGGGTCTCGGATGTCGTTGAAGCGCATGCCGGCGACCGTCGCGGCGAGTACCAGCAGCAGGATGGCCAGCGACGGGAAGAGGGTCTGCCACCAGGCGATGGCGACCACGCCGCTGCGCTGGGCGTTGAGCAGGATCCGCCCCCACGACCAGGCGTCCGGGTCACCGAGGCCGAGGAAGCTCAGCCCGGCCTCGGAGATGACCGCCCGGGAGGCGGTGAGCAGCACGCTGACCACGATCAGCGGTACCACCGCCGGCAGGATCTCCCGGGTGACGATCCGCCATCCGGTGGCGCCGAGCACCCGGGCCCCGTCGATGTACGGCATCGCGCTGACCACCAGCCCCTGCGAGCGGATCAGCCGGGCCACCTCGGGCCAGGCGAAGACGCCGATGATCACGGTCAGCGTCCAGACGCTGGGGTTGACGATCGCGGCCAGCATGATCATCAGTGGCAGTGTGGGGAGTGCCAGCATCACGTCGGTGACGACGGTGCCGACCGCGTCGACCCGGCGGAAGTACGCCGAGGCGAGCCCGATCGCCGTACCCAGCACGATCGCGATCAGCGACGCCGCCACCCCGATCAGCAGGCTGGTCCTGGTCCCCCAGACCACCTGGGCGAAGATGTCCTGGCCGAGGTCGTCGGTGCCGAACAGGTGCGCGCCGGACGGGGACTGGAGCACGTTCGGGCTGGTGCCACCCGGCTCGTCCGCGATCAGCGGAGCGAAGATCGCCAGCAGCACCATCACCGCAAGCACGATCGCGGCGAGCAGCCCGGACGGTTGCCGGAAGAAGGTCCGCCACGCCGAGCGGGCCCCGACGGTCCGCTCCGCCGCCGGAGCGGTCGCCGCCGCCTCCGCCTCGGTCACCAACGGCGCACTCATAGCTGTACCTCGGTCGTTCGCGGTTGCGGGGCTCGCAAACCCGGCTCACTCCTCGCGCTCACAGTGGCCTCTTCCGTTCGCGACTGCGGGGCTCGCAAACCCGGCTCACTCCTCGCGCTCACAGTGGCCTCTTCCGTTCGCGACTGCGGGGCTCGCAAACCCGGCTCACTCCTCGCACTCACAGCCGGATCCGGGGGTTGAGGACCGCGTAGAGCAGGTCGGTGAGCGCGTTGGCGACCACCACGGTGATGGCGAGCATGATGAACGCTCCTTGCAGGACGGGATAGTCGCGTTGTCCGACCGCCTCGAAGATCAGCCGGCCGACGCCGGGATAGGCGAAGACGGTCTCGGTGAGCACGGCGCCGCCGACCAGGGTGCCGAGTTGCAGCCCCATCAGGGTCAGCGCCGGCAGGATCGCGTTACGCAGGCCGTGCTTCCACAGTCGACGCCGGCCGGAGAGCCCCCGGGCCCGGGCCGCCCGGATGTAGTCCTCGCCGAGTACGTCGATCAGGTTGGTCCGCAGCGTCAGCGCGTACGGGCCGAGTTGTACCAGTACCAGCGACGCGACCGGCAACACCAGGTGGTGCGCCAGGCTCAGGTAGGCGGCCGCGCCCCGGGTGTCCGGGTCGATCGCCCCGCCGATCGGGAACCAGCCGAGCCGGGCGCCGAGCCAGACCAGCAGCAGCATCGCCACGCTGGGCACGAAGAGGGCGTGCCCGGCGATGCCGAAGCCCTGGAGCAGCTTGTCCGGCCAGCGGCCCCGGTGTGCCGCCGCCGACACTCCGATCGGGATGCCGACGGCGATGGTGAGCAGGAACGCCACCCCGGCCAGCAGCAGGGTCCAGGGCAGCCGGTCGAGCAGGATGTCGGTGACCGGCTGGATCTGCCGGAACGAGATGCCGAAGTTGCCGTGCAGCAGCTCGCGCAGGTACGAGACGTACTGTTCCAGCAGCGGCCGGTCCAGCCCGTACGTCTCGAGCAGCGCCGCCCGCATCTCCGGCGTCATGTCCCCCTCGACCATCAGGGTCGTGGGGTCCCCCGGCAGCAACCGGAGCAGGAAGAACGTCGCGGTGATCGCTATCCAGACGGTCAGTACGGCCTTCAGCGCCCGGTTGAGCATGAAGCGTGCCACGTGGGGGACCCCTCCCTTCTACGTCGTCGCGCCGGTCAGCCGACCGGCTTGACCTGGGCCAGCGAGTAGGCGGTGACCATGCCGAGCAGGTCGGACGGCGAGGCCACGAAGCCGGTGAACTTGCTGGCGTTGTAGGCGAACTGGAAGTTCTCCACGTAGAGCGGCGTCAGGTACGCCTGCTCGTGCACCACCTTGTCGATGTTCTTGATCTTGGTGGCGAACGCCGCCGGGTCGGTGGTGGCCGCCGCGTCGTTGATCAGCTGGTCCATCTCCGGCGACTTGAGCAGGTTGTAGTTGATCCCGCCGGGGTTGCTGGAGAGGTAGGTGCTGCGCAGCTGGTCCATCGGGTTGTCGAAGACGCCCCACTGCGACGCGTCGATGTCGTACTCGCCGTCCTTGGTGCGGGACAGGAAGGTGTTCCGCTCCACGCACTCGTTGGTCAGCTTGATGCCGGCCTTCGCGGCACTCTCCCGGAAGAGCTGGACCACCCGGGTGATGTTGGCGTTCGACTGGTCGCAGGCGACGCCCAGCTCGAGGCCGTCGAAGAGGCCGTCGCCGTTGCCGTCGGAGTAGCCCGCCGCCGCCAGCTTCGCCTTCGCCCCGGCCGGGTCGAACGGGTACGGCTGGATCTCGGTGTTGTCGTAGTCGGCGAAGATCGGCGAGATCGGCCCGGCCATCTCCTGGGCGTCACCCTGGAGCACCGACGAGATGATCGACTTGGTGTCCACCGCCATCGACAGCGCCTGCCGGACCTCCTGCTTGGCCAGGTCCTTGTTGTTCATGTTGTAGGTCAGGTGGGCGAAGCCGAGCGCGCCGACCTTGGCCAGCTTGATCTTCGAGTCGTTCGCGAAGGTCTTCGCCGCCGACGCCGGGACCGGGGTACCCATCAGGTCGATGTCGCCGTTGCGCAGCGCCAGCATCATCGTGTTGACGTCCGGGTAGAGCCGGAACTCGACCTTGCCGACCGCCGGCTTGCCGCCGGGCGCCAGCGGGTACCTGTCGTTGCGCTTCATCACGTACCGCTGGCCCTTGGTGGCGCTCTCCAGCACGAACGGCCCGGCGCCGACCCAGTCGGAGTCGTTGGCGAACTTCGACAGGTCACCGGCGGAGGAGAAGACGTGCTTCGGCACGACCGACATCCAGAACCCGACGCCCTCGGCGAACGGCGCGTACGGCTGGGAGAGGTGGAACTTCACCGTGGTCGCGTCGGGTGCCTCGATCGAGGTGACCCAGGTCAGCTTCGCGGCCACGTTGCCGAGCTTGTACTTCATGATCGACTCGGCGCTGAACTTGACGTCCTCGGCCACCACCGGCTTGCCGTCGGTCCAGGTGAAGTCGTCGCGCAGGTGGAACACGGCGGTCTTGCCGCCGTTCTCGTAGGTGTACTCCTTGGCCAGCTCCGGCGCCTTCTTGGCGTTCTCGTCGATCCGCAGCAGGTGCGGGTACATCGCGTTGAGGATCCAGGAGTCGGTCTTGCTCAGCGACTGGAGCGGGTTGAAGTTCGACACGTCGGTGGTGGTGCCGATCCGCAGTACGTCGCCACCGCCGGAGTTCTCCCCGGACGACGAGTTGTCCTCGTTGAGCCCGCACCCGGACAGGGCGAGTGCGGCCGCCGCGCCGAGCGCGACCGCGACCCGCCACCGGCGGGTACGGGCGGAAAATGTCCTGCTCACCAAACCTCCCGAAGTACGCGAATGATGTTGCCGCCGATGACCTTGGCGATCTCGTCGTCGGAGTAGCCGTGCGTGACGAGCCAGCCGACGATGTTGCTGAAGCACTCGGCCGGGTTCTCCAGGCCGGAGACGTACGGCACCCGGGGGTGGTCGACGGCGCCGTGCGCCTTGCCGATCGCCAGGTGGCCGGTGAAGCTGTCGTGCAGCCCGACGTGGTCGCCGAAGTTGGTGTCCGGGCCGAACGCCACGTGGTCGATGCCGACCAGGTCGACGCAGTAGACGAAGTGGTCCATCACCGACTCGATCGAGTGGTGCGGATGCGCCTGCGATAACGTGGTGTGCGGGGCGGCTTCGATGCCGATCACACCGCCGCGCTCCGCGCAGGCCCGGATGACGTCGTCCGGCTTCATCCGGGGGGTGTCCCAGACGGTGCGGGCGCCGGCGTGGGTGATGAAGACCGGTACCCGGCTCGCCTCGATGACGTCCAGTGAGGTCCGGTCGCCGGAGTGCGAGACGTCGATGGCGATGCCGAGCTTGTTCATCCGGTCGACGGCGCGCCGGCCGAAGTGGGTCAGCCCGCCGTCGCGGTCCTCGGAGAGCCCCGAGCCGAGCATGTTCGCCTGGCTGTACGCGATCCCCATCTGGCGCACGCCGAAGCCGTACAGGATGTCGATCCGGTCCAGCTCGTTCTCGATCATCGTGGCCGCCTCCAGCCCGGCCACCAGGGCGAGCTGGCCGTTCCGCTTGGCGGTGAAGATCTCCTCCAGGGTGGTCGCCACGACCACGTAGTCCTGCTTGGCGATGTCGGCGAAGCGCAGCCCGATGTCGTAGATGACGTCGTCCCACTTCCAGGCGTGCTCGCTGGTGACGCAGCCGGTGCCGTTCATGAAGTTGTCGAACACCGCGGTCATGCCGGACCGGGCCAGCCCCTCGAAGCCGAAGGAGTTGCGCCCGGTGCGGTTGTAGTCCCGCAGCTGCGTCACGTCGGCCGGCAGGATCTTCGGGTGCTCGTGCAGCGAGATCGCGGCGTGCTCGCGCAGCAGCCGGGAGACCCGGTCGGATTGCTCGTCGGTCAGGCCGAGGTCGTGCGCGGGCACCCGGCCGAGTTGTGGGGCGAGGTCGAACACCTTGAAGTCGACCTGCGGGGTCAGATAGTCGAACGACCGGTATCCCGTATAGCGGGAAGCACGTTCCTGCACTAGTCAGCTCACCTCGGAACACTCAGAGGCATGAGGATGGAGGTCTGACCTCCTGCCTTTCCGGGACCGTACGTGAACTCGCTGCGCATTGGGAAGATCTCGTAATCTGACCGTTATCTGCCGCACCCCGCTGCCGCAGCGCCGGAAATCTGCTGGTAAAAGCCGTGCCGAGGCGAGAAACGGTCGTCGTCGGCGGTGTGGCCGCCGACTCGACCGGCCGCCCACCGGGCCGAAGAGCAACTTTTCGGAGGTCTGACCACTGCCGATCGGACCCACCGGCGAACCCGTTCGGTCGACCGCTGGCGGGGGCCCCACCCCAAACTCTGGGACGCTGCCCGGAGGCGACGGCGCGCGTGCCGGGCACGATCGGCGCGCGCGGGGTGGCTGAAATCGTCACTGGCCCGTCATTGCTGCCACGCCCGCCCGGCCGAAACGATGGAGGCGTGGACCACCGCCGTATCGTTTTCGTGATCTATCCGAGATTCCAGGTGCTCGACCTGACCGGTCCGCACGAGGTGTTCGCGCAGGCCGAACGGCTCGCGCCGGGCTACCGGCTGGAGACCGTCGCACCGCTGCCCGGGCCGGTCACCGCCAGCGGCGGCCTCAGCGTGATGCCGGACCTCGGCCTCGACGCGTGCGTCGGGCCGATCGACACGCTGGTGGTCGTCGGCGGCGCCGGCCGGGTCGAGGCGTGCGCCGACCGGCGGTTGATCGACTGGCTCCGCGCGGCCGCCGGGCGGGCCCGACGGGTGGCCGGCGTGTGCAGCGGGGCATTCCTGCTGGCCGAGGCCGGGCTGCTCGACGGCCGGCAGGCGGTCACGCACTGGGGGAGCTGCGCCGAACTGGCCCGCCGGTACCCGGCGGTGACCGTACGACCGGATCCGATCTTCGTCCGGGACGGTGCCGTCTGGACCTCCGCCGGGGTCACCGCCGGGATCGACCTCGCACTCGCCCTGGTCGAACAGGACCGGGGAGCCGAGACATCCCGGACCATCGCCCGCCGACTGGTCATGTTCGTCCAACGTCCCGGCGGCCAGGCCCAGTTCAGCACCCAGCTCGCCGCGCAGCGGCCGGCCCGTGGCGGGCTGCGCCAGCTCCAGGACTGGGTGGTCGAGCACCTCGCCGACGACCTCACCGTGCCGATCCTCGCCGCCCGGGCCGGGATGAGCGAGCGGCACTTCGCCCGGGTGTTCAGTGCGCAGACCGGCCAGACCCCCGCCGCGTACGTCGAGGCGGCCCGGGTCGAGGCCGCCCGGCGCCTGCTGGAGACCACCGACACCCCGCTCGGATCGATCGCCCGGCGCTGCGGGTTCGGCACCGTCGAGACGATGCACCGCCGCTTCCGGCGCACGGTCGGGGTCACCCCCGGCCGGTACCGCCAACACTTCGGCTGAGAGGACCCGCCATGCGTATCGTGATCCCACTCTTCGACCGGTTCACCGCGCTCGACGCCGTCGGGCCGTACGACGTACTCAAGCTGCTGCCCGGCGCCGAGGTGGTGTTCGCGGCGACCGCCACCGGGCCGGTCCGGAACAACGTCGGCAGCCTGGCCCTGACGGCCGATGTCGCGCTGGACGACGTCGACTCCTGTGACGTACTCGTGGTGCCCGGTGGCCCCGGCGTCGACGCACACCTGGCCGGCGGAGCACTGCCGGAGTGGATCCGGCGGGTGCACGACGGCACCCGGTGGACGACGTCGGTCTGCACCGGTTCGCTGCTGCTCGGCGCCGCCGGACTGCTGCGCGGCCGTACCGCGACCACACACTGGCGGAGCGCGGAGCGGCTGGCCTCCTTCGGCGCGACCTACTCGGCTCGACGGGTGGTCGACGACGGCAAACTGCTCACCGCGGCCGGGGTCTCCGCCGGAATCGACATGGCACTCACCCTTGCCGCGCGGCTCGCCGACCGGACCACCGCCGAGGCCATCCAGCTCGCCATCGAGTACGACCCCCAGCCGCCGTTCGACGCCGGATCACCGGCGAAGGCGTCCCGGGCGGTCCGGGAGCGGCACGCCAGCGGCCCGCGGGCGGGTATCCGCCCGGCATCCGGGTGAGCGCGGCTAGTCGGCGGGGAGGGGCTCGTCGTCCGGCGGGCAGAGCGTCGAGACCGGACGCTCCGGGTTCGTGGCGACCAGGCTGAGCAGGAACGCGAGATCGGTGAGCAGGCTCTCGACCGTCTCCGGCGTGAGGCGCCGCAGGTCGTACCTGGCATGCAGGCCGAGCCGCTCACCCGGTACGACGAGCAGGTTGAGCGGGTGGTGCGACGCCGACCACCGGCCGTCGAAGCGTACGGAGAGGGTCGACGCGTCGGCCGTACCGGTGAACAGGTCGTTGTCCATCGGGTAGCTCTCGAAGTCGAGTACGGTCTCGAAGAGCGGCACCTCGGCGGGCGGCCCGGCCCAGGACCGGACCAGTGCCGGCGGCACGTGGTCGAACGGGCGGGCCAGGGCCTGACGGGCCTGCAACCCCCGCAGCCACACCCCGACCGGCTGGTCGGGTCGGATCCGGACCCGGACCGGCACCGTGGTGGCCAGCGGACCGACCAGGGTCTCGGCCCCCGGTCCGGTCGCCCGGCCGGCGACCGTCGCGCCGATGACGACCTCGTCGGTGCCGGCGCGGGCGGCGAGCAGCCGGGCCCAGCAGCCCTGGACGACCGCGTCCAGCGTGAGTCGCTGCTGACCGATGGTCTCGTGCAGGAGCCAGGTGTCCTCGCTGGTCAGTTCGAGCGGGTATTCGTCGAACGCGTCCGCCGGATCTCCCTGCCAGTCCGGCGGATCGCTCTGTAGCGGTCCGGGCACGGGCCGGTCGGACAACTCCGCGCGCCAGAACTCCTCCGCCTCGGCGAGGTCACGCACGGCCGACCAGGCGATGTGGTCGCGGAACGGCATCGGAGCCGGCAACCCGGCGTCCCGGCCCTCGATGGCCGCGCGGTATTCGGCCAGCGCCTCGCGGAGCAGGATCGGCAGGCTCCAGCCGTCGACGACCAGGTGGTGGGCCGTCCAGACCAGCAGGTGTTCGGTCTCGGAGACGCGGAGCAGGGCGAACCGGCACAGCGGCGGTACGTCCAGCGCGAAGTTCCGGACCCGGTCGGCGGCGAGGAGTTCGGCGAGGCCGCGTCGACGCTGGCACGCCCGGATGGTCCGTAGGTCGTCGAGGTGCCATTCGGCCGGCGCCGCCGCCGCGACGACCTGGAGGGTCTCCCCGTCATCGCCCCGGACGAACCCGGTGCGCAGCACCTCGTGGCGGGCGATCACCCGGTCCCAGGCCTGCTGGAACTCGGCGACCCGCAGCCGGCCACGGATGACGAGGCGTACCTGCTGGAGGTCGCGGGCCGGATCCGCCTCGTCCGAGGCCGGGCGGAGGAGGTCACGCTGGACCGGTGAGAGGGGGTAGCCGCCCCGCAGGTCGACCGAACTGGTCATCCCGTCACCTCCTGAGGTCGGGTGGACGTGGCCGGAGAGCCGGGGACGACCAGCGGGCCCGGCGCGGTAGGCACCCGTGACGCGAGAAGAACTGAGAGGCTCATCTGGGCAGTGACAACTCCCTGTTCGAGCACCTGCCGGTACGAGGGCGACGCCGGACGGAAACATGGAGATCCATGATTCGACGCCGAGTGTCGCCGACGTTACCAGGGGTGGTGCGGCGCTGTCTCCCCGCCACGCGTCGGAACAGTGCCCGCCTTTTTCGCCGGAAATGTCATTGCTCGTCGTTCCGCTGCGCGGAACGCTGCTGCCCGCAGGTCAGGCCGATCGTCCACTGTGTGGGACGGCCAGGCCAACCCGGACTCCGGGTAGAGGTCGCCGGAGCGGTCGTACGGCCGGTGGCGAGGCTTCGTCAGCCCGCCCCGGACCCGTCCACGTCGCACCGCACACGTCGTCCGGAACTCCCGGCGAACGAGGGCGCTGATCCGTCCCTTCCGGACGCCAGCAGCGGGGGACCGGTACCCGCCGTGGTCGTGGCCGGTACGCGCGCTCGTCGCGGATCCGGGGCCGGGTGCCCTAGCGTGCCTGGCCCGGCGAGCCGGCGAGGTACTCCGACCAGGTGATCCGTCCCCGGTCGCCGGTCGGGGAGACCAGCGCACCCGCCCGGAAGGCGCGGCCGAGCCGACCCGGCACCGGTAGCCGGAGGAGCCGGCGCCGGAGCTGCCGGGCTGCCAGCCAGTCCCGGGCGAGCGTGCCGGCGTCCAGTACCGCCGGCCCACCGAACTCCTCCGTCGCCCCGCCGGGCGCGGCGGTCACCCGCCACCGCAGGTGCGCGGCGACGTCGGCGACGTCGACCGGCTGCGCGGTGATTCGCGGGTCGACGGGCAGCACCGGCAACCGGGCCAGCCGGCTCATCGCCTCGGCCAGGAACTCGTGGAACTGGGTGACCCGGAGCACCGTCCACGGCACCGGGCCGGCCGCGACCGCCGCCTCGGCCTCGATCTTGATCCGGAAGTACGGCCAGGGCACCCGGTCGGCGCCGACGATCGACAGGTACACCAGGTGCCGTACCCCGGCCCGGCCAGCGGCCTCGACCAGCCGCCGGGTACCGGTCAGGTCGACCTGGCGGGTGTAACCGCCCTGGTAGGGCGCGGACGCCAGGTGGACGACGGTGTCGACGCCGTCGACCGCCGTCGGCAACCCGTCCCCGGTGGCCAGGTCGAGCCGGATCCGGCGTACCGGGCCGACCTCCTCCGCCGGCCGGCCCGGGGCGGGTTTCCCGGTCGGTGCCGGAGTCCGGCTGGCGGCCCGCACGGTGTGCCCGGCCCGGGCCAGTTCCGGGGCGAGTACGCGGCCGAGCCGCCCGGTCGCTCCGGTGATCAGGATGTCCATGGTCTCTCCGTGTGTCGTGGGACCGGGCCGGAGCCGGACCGACGAGTCGGCGGCCGGGGCACGGTGGCATCGCAAGGACGGGCCAGGGCCGGCCGTTGTGACCGTCCCCGTAAGACCACGAGGTTCCGCCGTGCCCGGGCAGGCCGGTGGCGCACGTGGCGCACGCCGGACACGGCCGTGAGGTTGCCGACACGCCGACACGACATCTTGGGGTATGACTTTCTGACCATCCCTATATATGGTGTTGATCGCAGCTGGTTCGCACGCCGTCCGGCGTTCGAGGCAAGAGGGAACCCGGTGGGAGTCCGGGACTGCCCCGCAGCGGTGAGTGGAAACGACCGCCGTCATCACGCACTGGGTCGCCCGGCCCCACAGCCGGACGCCTGGGAAGCGACGGCCAGTAGGCGAACCCCGGGTACGCCCGTGGCCCGTCCACGAGTCCGAAGACCTGCCAGCGCGCCGCGTACGAGCCCGTACGCGGCGGTCCGAGGCCGCGCGGGACGGCCGACGCCACCGACGCACGTCAGCGCGTGCCCGTCGGCGTCCCCGCGCGGCTTCCTCCGCCACCGGAGGAGTCGAGTGCGCGAGGAGAGAGTTGTGACGGTCACCGAGGCCACGCCGAACGGGTCGGCGGCGGGAGACGGCGAGCGGTCGACGATGCGGGGAACCGCCCACCGCCCTGACTGGCGCGCCGGCCCGCCGCAGGCGCCCAGCGGCGGAGGCGCGCCCGGACCGGCCGACGTCGACACGATCGCCCGTGCGGTGCGCCGCCAGGCCGACGACCTCCCCGACGTCGACCCGGTACGGCTGGCGACCCGGGTGGTCAACGGCCTGCCCGAGGGGGCCAGCGCGGCCGACCTGCACCGGCTCTGCGTGCAGACCGCCGCCGAGCTGATCGGGGAGGAGCCGCAGTACTCCCGGTTGGCCGCCCGGCTGCTCGCCGGATACCTCGAACAGGAGGTCCGGGGACAGGGCGTCGACTCGTTCAGCGAGTCGATCCGGCTCGGCCACCGGCACGGCCTGATCGGCGACGAGACGGCCGAGTTCGTCCGGACGTACGCCCGCGCGCTGGACGACGCCGTCGACCCGACCGCCGACCGGCGCTTCGAGTACTTCGGGCTGCGTACGGTCTACGACCGGTACCTGCTGCGGCATCCGGTCGACCGGCTGGTGCTGGAGACCCCGCAGTACTGGCTGCTCCGGGTCTCCTGTGGACTCTCCCGTACCCCGGCCGAGGCGATCGGTTTCTACCGGCTGATGGCGTCGCTCGCCTACCTGCCCAGCTCGCCGACGCTGTTCAACTCGGGCACCCGGCACACCCAGATGTCCTCCTGCTATCTGGTCGACTCGCCCCGCGACGAACTCGACTCGATCTACGACCGGTACGCCCAGGTGGCGCGGCTGTCGAAGTTCGCCGGTGGGATCGGCATCGCCTGGTCCCGGGTACGCTCCCGGGGCGCGCTGATCCGGGGCACCAACGGTGCGTCCAACGGCATCGTCCCGTTCCTGCGTACCCTCGACTCGTCGGTCGCGGCCGTCAACCAGGGCGGTCGGCGCAAGGGCGCGGCCTGCGTCTATCTCGAACCGTGGCACCCGGACGTCGAGGAGTTCCTGCAACTGCGGGACAACACCGGCGAGGAGGCCCGGCGGACCCACAACCTGAACCTGGCCAACTGGATCCCGGACGAGTTCATGCGGCGGGTCGAGGCGGACGAGGTCTGGTCGCTCTTCGACCCGGACGAGGTGCCGGAGCTGCCCGACCTGTGGGGGGCGGAGTTCGACGCGGCGTACCGGGCCGCCGAGGAGCAGGGCCGTTATGTCCGCCAGGTCCGGGCCCGGGACCTCTACGGCCGGATGATGCGCACGCTGGCCCAGACCGGCAACGGCTGGATGACCTTCAAGGACACCTCGAACCGGCTCTGCAACCAGACCGCCGAGCCGGGCAACGTGGTGCACCTCTCCAACCTCTGCACCGAGATCGTCGAGGTCTCCGGCGATACCGAGACCGCCGTCTGCAACCTGGGCTCGGTCAACCTGGCCGCGCACCTGGTCACCGGCACCACCGGCCGGGCCGACCCGGGCGGCGCGTCCGCCGCCCCGGACGGGATCGACTGGGAACGGCTGCGGGAGACCGTCCGGACCGCGGTGACCTTCCTGGACCGGGTGATCGACATCAACTACTACCCGAGCCGGGAGGCGGCGGCGAGCAATCCGCGCTGGCGGCCCGTCGGGCTCGGGGTGATGGGGTTGCAGGACGTCTTCTTCGCGCTGCGGCTGCCGTTCGACTCGCCGGCCGCGAAGGAACTCTCCACCCGGATCGCCGAGGAGATCTACCTGACCGCGCTGGAGACCTCCGCCGGGCTGGCCGAGCGGTTCGGCGCCCATCCGGCGTACCCGCAGACCCGGGCGGCGGCCGGGCAGCTCCAACCCGACCTCTGGGGAGTGGCCGGCCACCAGACCGGGCGCTGGGCGGCGCTGCGCGAGCGGATCTCGGCGTACGGGCTGCGCAACTCGCTGCTGGTCGCGATCGCCCCGACGGCCACCATCGCCTCCATCGCCGGCTGCTACGAGTGCATCGAGCCGCAGGTCTCGAACCTGTTCAAGCGGGAGACGCTGAGCGGGGAGTTCCTCCAGGTCAACACGGCCCTGGTGGCCGAGCTGAAGGCGCGCGGGCTGTGGACGGAGCGGATCCGGGCCGCGATCAAGCGGGCGGACGGTTCGGTGCAGGGCATCGAGGAGCTGCCGGCGCGGCTGCGGGAGGTGTTCCGTACCGCCTGGGAACTGCCGCAGCGGGCGCTGATCGACCTGGCCGCCGCCCGGGCACCCTACGTCGACCAGTCCCAGTCGCTGAACCTCTTCATGGCCGCCCCGGAGATCGGCCGGCTCAGCTCGATGTACCTGTACGCCTGGAAGTCCGGGCTGAAGACGACCTACTACCTCCGGTCCCGCCCGGCCACCCGGATCCAGCAGGCGACGGTGACGGCGCAGCCGAGCGCCCGGCCCGCGCTGCCCGCCGTGACCCTGCCCGGCGCGGACTCGCCGGACCCGGCGCTGGCCTGCTCACTGGAGAACCCCGAGTCCTGCGACGCCTGCCAGTGACCACCGCCGCCGCACCTTCGACCGAGCCCGCCGTCAGCCGCCGCCGCGCCGCCGACCGACCCACCAGAGACCCCGAGGTACCCATGCTGCTCGACCCCGGAATGGACCTGACCCTGCGCCCGATGCGCTACCCGCACTTCTTCGACCGGTTCCGCGACGCGATCCGGAACACCTGGACGGTCGAGGAGGTCGACCTGCATGCCGACCTGGCCGACCTGGACCGGCTCTCCCCGGCCGAACGGCACCTGGTCAGCCGGCTGGTGGCATTCTTCGCCACCGGCGACACGATCGTGGCCAACAACCTGGTGCTCAACCTCTACCAGCACGTCAACTCGCCGGAGGGCCGGCTCTACCTCTCCCGCCAGCTCTACGAGGAGGCGGTGCACGTGCAGTTCTACCTCAACCTGCTCGACACGTACGTGCCGGACGACGAGGAGCGCTTCGCCGCCTTCGCCGCGATCGAGAACATCCCGTCGATCCGCCGCAAGGCCGAGTTCTGCTTCCGGTGGATCGACTCCGTCTTCGAGTTGCGTGAGCTGAGGAGCCGGGCCGACCGGCGGGCGTTCCTGCTCAACCTGATCTGCTTCGCCGCCTGCATCGAGGGGCTCTTCTTCTACGGGGCGTTCGCGTACGTCTACTTCCTCCGGTCCCGTGGGCTGCTGCACGGGCTCGCCTCCGGCACCAACTGGGTGTTCCGGGACGAGTCGATGCACATGGCGTTCGCCTTCGACGTCGTCGACACCGTACGCCGGGAGGAGCCGGAGCTCTTCGACGACGAGCTGCGCGGCCAGGTCCGGGAGATGCTCGCCGAGGCGGTCGAGTGCGAGGTGCAGTTCGCCGAGGACCTGCTCGAACACGGCGTCTCCGGACTCTCCCTCCCGGACATGCGGGAATACCTCCGGTACGTCGCGGACCGCCGGCTGGCCCAGCTCGACATCGCCCCGCTGTACGGGTCGACGAACCCGTTTCCCTTCATGGAGTTGCAGGACGTGCAGGAGCTGTCCAACTTCTTCGAGCGGCGGGTCTCGGCGTACCAGGTCGGGGTGACCGGCACCGTCCGGTTCGACGACGACTTCTGACCCACCGGTACGCGCGCGGCCTGCCGCCCGGGTGCCGTGCGCGGGTCACTCGTAGCGGACCAGGTCGGCGGCCTCGGCCCGGGCCAGCCGGCCGGCGGCCAACAGACCGGCGAGCGCGCCGGCCAGGGTGGTCGCCGGCACGATCGCCGCGAGCAGCCCGGCGGAGGGAAGTTCGGCGAGACCGGGGCCGGCGCCGATGCCGACCATCACCCGGTCGGTGAGCAGCCGGAACACCAGCAGGCCGAACGGGAGGCCGACGAGCGCCGCGGCGAGGCCGAGCGCGGCACCACCGGTCGCGGACTGGGCGAGGGTCTGCCGGACGGTGAACCCGACCGCGCGGAGCACGCCGAGGGTCCGGGCCCGCTCCCGGGCGCCGGTCAGCAGCGCGGCGGCCAGGTTGGCCAGGCTGACCAGCAGGACGAGGAGGGCCAGCAGCCGCATCGCCACGGTGAACGTACCGAGGTCACCGGGATCGGTGGATCGGGCGTGCACCGTGACGGCGGGGCCGAGCCGGTCTCGCAGCGCGGCGGCCAGCGCCTCCGGGGTACCGGTCGGAGCGGCGGAGACCAGGTACGCGTCCGGGGCCACCCCCGGCAGCATCTCGGCCCGGTACATCAGCAGTTCTCCGGTGTCCTCGGTCTCGCTGTACCAGCCGACGACGGTCAACCGCAGTGCCGTGTCGCCGGCTCTGATCTCGATCGTGTCGCCGAGTTGGAGCCCGAACCGGCGCAGCAGGCCGTATCCGGCGATCGCCTCGCCGGGCGCCCGCAACGGCCGGCCCTCCCGGACCAGGAAGCGGGCGTCGGCGGGATTCCCACCGATCGCCCGGGACAGGAATGTCTGGTCGCCGAGGATGCTGCGCCGGTCGACCTGGCTGTACCAGCCGGCCACGCCCGGCGTACCGGCCAGCGCGGCGGCCACGGTGGCCGGATCGGTGCCGTCCGCCACCACGACGGCGTCGTACGGGTCACCGCTCCGGGCCGGCTCGGCGATCATCCGGTCCACGGTGGCGGTGAAGCCGACCCCGACGACCACCGCCGCCACCGCGACCGCCAGGGCGGCGGCGGTCAACGCCGAGCGCCCGGGACGGCTGAGTACGGCGCCGAGGCCGTACCGGTGGGCGGGGCCGAGCCGGAGCCGGTCGAGCATCCGGGTGGTCCGGGCCGGGGCAGAGCCGCGCGGTGGGGCGTCGCGCAGCACGCCGGAGACGGGTTGCCGGACCGCCCGCCAGGCCGGCAGTACGGTGGCGGCGGCGAGCACCGTGCCGACCAGCAGGGCGGAGCCGGCCAGCGACAGCGGGGTGATCCGCAGGCCCGGCCGGCCGAGTGCGCCGTCGAGACCGATCTGGAGGAACGGGGCGAGCAGGGTGCCGGCCACCCAGCCGGCGAGTACGCCCACCGCGCCGAGCAGCAGTGCCTCGGTGACCAGTCCGCTGATCACCTGTCCGGTGGTGTACCCGACCGCCTGGAGCAGCGCTATCTCCCGCCGCCGGGCCAGTAGCCGGGCGGTGGCGGTGCCGGCCACCACGAAGGCGGCGGCGAGCAGGACGAAGATGCCGAAGCCGGCCAGCGAGGCGCCGAAGATCCGGTCCCGGACCAGGATGTCGTCCCTGGTGTCCGGCCAGGGCTGCACTGCCCGGACCCCGGCCCGGGCACCGATCCTGGCGGCCACCGCGTCGGCCTGGTCGGGGTCGACCAGCCGGGCGACCAGCAGCGCGCCTGACCCGACCGCCCCGGACCGACCGGCCCCGGGCGCCCCGGCCGGCGCACCGGCGGCCGGCGGTGTCGATTCGGCGGCCGGCGGTGTCGGGGTGGCGGCCGGTGTCGGTACGGGCGTGGCCGGGGCAGCCAGGCTGGTCAGGGTGGCCGGATCGACGAAGAGCCGGATCGGGTCGCAGTCCGGATAGAAGCAGTCGGTCAGGTCGACCGCCGTGCCGACCACGGTCAGCGTCGCCGGCCGACCGCCGACGGTCAGCCGGATCCGGTCACCGGGGCCGATGCCGGCCTCGGTCGCGGCCGCCTGGTCGAGGACCACCTCCCCGACGACCCCGGTCGCGGGCCACCCGCCGGTACGCAGCAGCGGCCGGCCCGTCGGGGAGGTGTCGCCGGCGAGGGCGGTGATCCGGGCGTCGACCGGGTCCCGGCCGAGCGCGACCGCCGCGTCGAGGTACGGGCTCACCGGGGAGGTGGCCGCGAACGCCGAGTCCCGGCGTACCGCCTCCAGCGCCTCTGGCGTGCCGTAGACGACCAGGTCCGGGCGGCCGGCGTCGCGGTAGATCCGGTCCACCTCCGCACCGCCCTGTCCCTGCACCGACAGCCCGGCGACCACGCCCGTGGTGGCCAGCGCGGCGACCAGCACGGTGGCGATCGCGGTGGCCCGGGTGCCGGCACGCAGCCCCGAGCGGGCGAGCCGGAGGATGGCGGACACTCAGCCCTCCAGGTTGATCAGGTTGCCGAAGGCCGGCCGCCCGCCCGGGCCGGTCAGGTCCCGCTCGTCGACGATCTGCCCGTCGAGCATCGTGACCACCCGGTCGGCGGTCGCGGCGACCCGGTGGTCGTGGGTGACCAGCACGATGCTCTGACCCTCCTCGTGACGGCGGCGGAGCAGGTCGAGCACGGTTTCGGCGGCGGCCGAGTCCAACGCTCCGGTCGGCTCGTCGGCCAACAGCACGTCGGGGCGGTGCACCACGGCCCGCGCCAGGGCCACCCGCTGCTGCTGGCCGCCGGAGAGTTCGGCCGGCGCGGCGTCGGCCACCTCGGCGACGCCCAACTCGTCGAGCACCTCCAGCGCCCGGTGTCGGGCGTCGCGCCGCCCGGTGCCCTGGAGCACCAGCGGCAGTTCCACGTTGCCGGCGACCGTCATCGTCGGCACCAGGTTGAGGAACTGGAAGACGAAGCCGACGTGCCGGCGGCGCAGCAGGGCCCGCGCGCTCTCCGAACCGGTGTCCATCCGCCGGCCGGCCAGCCACACCTCGCCCCGGTCGGGACGGTCGAGCCCGCCGAGCAGGTGCAGCAGGGTGGACTTGCCGCAGCCGCTGGGCCCGGTCACCGCGACCCAGTCGCCGGCCGCCACCTCGATCGAGACGTCCCGCAGCGCGGCGAGGTCCCGTACGCCGCCGTGGTAGGTGCGTACCAGGCCGCGGGCGTGCAGCAGCGGGTCACTCATCGCCGTTCCCCTTCCAGGAGGTCTTGAGCTCGATCTGCGCCAGTTGCTGCTGGCACGCTTCCAGCCAGCGAAGCTCGGCCTGTAGGTGCAGCGCGGACGCCTGCACCAGCAGGCCGCTGACGCTGCCGGCGGCGGTACGGGACGCCTGCTGGTCGAGTGCCCGGAGCGCCTCCAGGCAGCGTTGCCGGTGGTTGGTGATGACCGTCCGGGGATCCACGTCGGGCAGCAGGGGCGCGGCCAGCCGGGCGGCGACCAGCCGGAGCAGCACGTCCGGCTTGACCAGTGGGGGATCGGAACGGGCGGAGAGCCACTCGTGCAGTACCGCCGTGCCGGGCTCGGTGAGTCGGTAGACCTTGCGGTCCCGTCGGTCGCCGCCGGACTCGGCGGTGTGTGCGACCAGCCCGTCCCGTTCCAGCCGGCCGAGGGTCACGTAGATCTGACCGATGTTCACCTCGCCGCCCGCGTCGGCGAAGAGTTCGTCGTAGCGTCGACGCAGCTCGTAGCCGTGGGCCGGGCCGGCGGCGAGCAGCCCGAGCAGAAGGTGTTTCATCCACCGACCTCCGATACCTAGCGGCTAGAGCTTAACGGTTAGGCATCGACGGTCAAGGACGCCACCCGGTCGGACGCGGCCCGCCGGAGTGGAGGGTCGGCGATAATTCCGTCGACCCGGCGCAGGCGGGGAGAGGGGGCCGGATGACGGGGACGGGTGCCGGAGGTCGACACCCCGGAGATTCACCATCCGGACAGCCGTGGCCCGACTGCTGGTCGCCCGGACGGGGTTGGATTCCAGGTCGATCCAGGAGCGGAGCCGCGCCCGGCGGCACGGCCCCGCCTCGACCGACGGGAGACGACATTGGCACGTACCCTTTCCACGCTCGGCCTGGCCGGCGCGTTGCTGGCGACCGCCGTGGCGCTGCCGGCCAGCCAGGCCGCCGCGCACGACGACCGGTCGAGGCCGGTGGCCGGTGACCGGCCGCTGGTGATCGCACACCGCGGCGCCAGCGGCTACCGTCCGGAGCACACCCTGGAGGCCTACCGGCTGGCGATCCGGATGGGCGCCGACTTCATCGAGCCCGACCTCGTCTCCACCCGGGACGGGGTACTGGTGGCCCGGCACGAGAACGAGATCTCCGGAACCACCGACGTCGCCGCCCGACCGGAGTTCGCCGCCCGGAAGACCACCAGGACCATCGACGGTACGGCGGTGACCGGCTGGTTCACCGAGGATTTCACCCTGGCCGAACTGAAGACGCTGCGGGCCAAGGAGCGGCTGCCGCAGGTGCGGGTGACCAACACCGCGTTCGACGGTCAGTTGCCGGTGCCGACCCTGCAGGAGGTCATCGACCTGGCCCGGAGCGAGAGCCGCCGGTTGGGCCGGAGCATCGGCATCTACCCGGAGACCAAGCACCCCAGCTACTTCCAGTCGATCGGGCTGCCGCTGGAGGAGCCGCTGGTGCGGGTACTCGGGCAGAACGGCATGACCGACAAGAAGGATCCGGTGATCATCCAGTCCTTCGAGACGGCCAACCTGCGCAAGCTGAACAAGCTGACCGACGTACGGCTGGTCCAGTTGCTGGACGCGGCCGGCCGGCCGTACGACTTCACGGTGGCCGGTGACCCGCGTAGCTATCTCGACCTGGTGGAGCCGGCCAACCTGCGCTGGATCGACAGTTACGCCGACGGCCTCGGGGTGCACAAGAACCTGCTGGTGCCCCGGGACGCGACCGGCAGGCTGCTCGCCCCGACCAGCCTGGTCCGGGACGCGCACCGGGCCGGCCTGGTGGTGCACGCCTGGACGTTCCGGGCCGAGAACCAGTTCCTGCCGGCCGACTTCCGGATCGGCACGGACCCGAACGCCCGCGGCGACATCATCGCCGAGTACGAACTCTGCTACGGCCTCGGCCTGGACGGGGTCTTCAGCGACCACCCGGACACCGCCGTAGCGGCCCGGGCCGGGCTGGCCTGACCGGAGGAGCGCCGCGAGCCGTACGGCGCCGGTGGGTGGCTGCCCCGGGCGGGGTCGTCGCCCACCGGTCCGCCGTTATGCCCGGGCATAGGCCGCCGGTCGTGGTATGACTGCCGAGTGACGGGGCAGATCGGGACAAGGCGGACGATCCGTGGCGGCCGGTGACCGACGCGGACACCTCGGCGACTCCAGAAGTCAGGGGCGGGCCACCTTCCTGGAGCTCTTCCTCGATCTGGTGTACGTCTTCGCGCTCACCCGGCTCTCCCAACGACTGACCGACGACTTCACGGTCAGCCGCCGGACCCTGGCCTCCGAACTGGGACAGACCCTCCTCGTCCTCCTCGCCCTCTGGCAGGTCTGGCTGCTCACCGCCTGGACGACGAGCCGGTTCGACCCTCGCCGGATCGAGATCCAGCTCGTGGTCATCGCCTCGATGTTCGGTGCCATGATCATGGCGGTGTCGTTGCCGCAGGCCTTCGGCGAGCGCGGCGTGATCTTCGCCAGTACCTACGTCGCGATCCAGATGAGTCGCCCGCTCCTGCTGGTGATGGCGCTGCGCGGGCATCCCCGCATCGCGGAGGCGATCCGGATCCTCTGCTGGTCGACGATCGCCTCGGTGGGCTGGATCGCCGGGGCGCTCAGCGGCGGCACCGGCCGGGGGATCTGCTGGACGGCGGCGGTGGTCGTGGAGTTCCTCGGTGCCGCGCTGCGCTGGCGGACACCCGGGGTGGGCCCCAGCAACGCCGGCAACTGGGTCGTCAGCGCGGAGCACCTGGCCGAGCGCTACCAGCAGGTGCTGCTCATCGCACTCGGCGAGGCGATCCTGGTCAGCGGTTTCGTGCTCAGCCCCGTCGGCTTCGCCGTCGAACGTACCGCGCTCTTCGTGGCGACCTTCATCACCACCGTGCTGTTCTGGCGGATCTACTTCTACCAACCCGGGCCCGCGCTCGCCGAGGCGATCTACCGGAGCCGTGACCAGCTCCGGTTCACCCGGGTCGCCGGATACACCCACCTGGTCATGGTCTGTGGGATCATCGCCACCGCTGTCGGCTACGGCCTGCTCATCCACGAACCGTACGCCGAGCACGACATGGCCTGGATCGGGATCATCTTCGGGGGCCCGGTGCTCTTCCTCGCCGGGCGGATGTGGGACGAGCGCGAGGCGCACCGGAAGATCGCGGCGACCCGCTGGTACTCCCTGCTGGCGTTCGCCCTGCTGACCCCGGTCGCCCTCGTACTGCCCCTGCTCGCCGCGCCGTTCCTCGCCACCGCGGTCATGGCCGGGGTCGTGGTTGCCGACGCGCTGCGCGACCCGGGGCAGTTCGCGATCGAGCCGAATCCTCCGCTCTGACCACGAGCGCGCCCCGGGGAAAGTCCAGCAGAAAGTCCAGCAGAAAGTCCAGGAGAAGGAGTCGACCATGGCGGACGAGGCACCTGACTACTTCCGTCCCGAGGGCGGGGCGGTGCTCTCCACCCTGCTGATCGTCCGGGACGTCGACCGGTCCCGGGAGTACTACCAGCGGGTGCTCGGCGCCACCTGCGTGCGGGAGCGCGAGCCCTGCGTCCTGCGATTCCACAACAGCTATCTGGTGCTCAACACCGAGGGTGGCCCGACCGACGACAAGCCGACGGTCAACGCGCAGGCTCCGGCCGACTCGAACACGCTCGGCTGCGCGATGAACATCCGGGTGACCGACGTCCGGCGGGTCTACGCCGAGTGGTCGTCCCGGGGCGGCGAGTTCCTCACCGAGCCGAAGGACCACGGCGTCGAGATCCGCTGCTATCTCCGGGACCCGGACGGCTACCTGATCGAGGTCGGTCAGGGCACCGGCATCCTGGCCGAACAGGACCGGGCGTCCCGCTGACCGCTCGGCCGGCCGCCGTGTCCGGCGGCGGTCGCGCACGGTCGACGGTAGGCACGGCGGTCAGCTCCACCTGGCAGGATCGTCGTCAGCCGACGGACGGGAGGACCGATGCTGCTGCCGGCGCTGGGTGGGGTGCTGCCGGACCGTCCGGACGCGGTCCGGGTCGACGGCGAGACGGCCTCGTGGGAGGAACTGCGCACTGCCGCCGCCGGGGTCGCCGGCCGGCTGGTCGGGGCACCGGCCGTCGCCGTGTACGCCACCGCCTCGCTCTCCGGCGTGGTCGGGGTGCTCGGCGGGCTGATGGCCGGCGTACCGGTGGTGCCGGTGCCGGCCGACGCCGGACCGGTGGAACTGGCGCACCTCCTCACCGACTCCGGAGCCGCGCTGCTGCTGGCCGAGACCCCGCCGCCGTACCCGGTGCCGGTGCCGGTCGAGCCGGTCCGCACGGCGGGACACGCACTCCCCGACGACCTCCCCGAACCACCGGGCACGGCCACCGCGCTGATCCTCTACACCAGTGGCACCACCGGGGCGCCCAAGGGCGTCCTGCTGACCCGGGACGCGATCGCGCACGACCTGGACGCCCTAGCCCAGGCGTGGGCGTGGACCCCGGACGACGTCCTGGTGCACGGGCTGCCGCTGTACCACGTACACGGGCTGGTGCTCGGGGTGCTGGGGGCGCTGCGGGTCGGCTGCCGGCTGGTGCACACCGGCCGACCCCACCCCGACCGGTACGCGGCGGCCGGCGGGACGCTGCTGTTCGGCGTACCGACGGTCTGGTCGCGGATCGCGGACGATCCCGGGTCGGCCCGGGCCCTGTCCGGCGCGCGGCTGCTGGTCTCCGGGAGCGCGCCGCTGCCCGAGCCGGTCTTCGCCCGGCTGGCCGAATTGACCGGGCACCGGCCGATCGAGCGGTACGGCATGACCGAGACCTTGATCACGGTCAGCACCAGGGCCGACGGCGACCGCCGGCCCGGACACGTCGGGTTGCCGCTGCCGGGCGTGCAGACCCGGCTGGTCGACGATGCCGGTGCCGTGCTGCCGGCCGACGGGGAGAGCATCGGGGAACTCCAGGTGCGCGGTCCGACCCTCTTCGCCGGCTATCTCGGGCTGCCGGAGGTGACCGCGGCCTCGTACACCCCGGGCGGCTGGTTCCGCACGGGTGACGTGGCGACGGTGGCGCCGGACGGCCAGCACCGGATCGTCGGCCGGGCCAGCATCGACCTGATCAAGAGCGGCGGGTACCGGATCGGTGCCGGCGAGGTGGAGAACATGCTGCTCACCCACCCCGGGGTCCGGGAGGCGGCGGTGGTCGGCGCCCCGCACCCGGACCTGGGCCAGGAGGTGGTGGCGTACGTGGTCGGCGACGGCGTGACCGCCGAGGCGCTGATCGACTTCGTCGCCACCGGGCTGTCCCGGCACAAGCGGCCCCGCCGGGTGCACCTGGTGGACGCGCTGCCGCGCAACGCGATGGGCAAGGTGCAGAAGCGGCAGTTGCTGGCCTGACCGGACCGGTAGCCGGGCTCCGCCGATCCGCCCGGATCCGGTCTCGGCGGGCCCGGGCCAGCCGGCCGCCGCGCGGATCTTGATCCACTCGCCGGGCCCGGACGGGGCGCGGGTAGCGTGGTCGGGGGCACACCGCCGAGGAGGCGGTCGCCGGCCAGCCGGTGCGGGGTGCCATGGTGACGACAGGCTCGTCGGGAGATCCGACGGCGTCGTAGCGGACCGGAGGAGCGCGCGTGCAGACCCGCACTGATCTCGTCGAGGACCTGATGGGGCGCTTCCCGCACATCCCGCGCGAGGCGATCCTCAAGGAGGACCTGCTGCGCGGCGGCATGGCGTTCGACGACTCGGCGCTGACCGACAACGAGAACGGCGAGGTCAAGCCGAAGTCGTACTTCATCTTCTCCTTCGACCACCGGACCCTGCCCGAGCTGGGTTCGGCGGCGCTGCGCCGGCCACCGGAGGAGATCGTCCTGACCGGCGGCCCGTACGAGCTGCGCCGCACCGTGGTCTCGGTGCGGGTCAACCCCGACTCGCCGTACCGGGTCAAGGACGGCGGCGACGGGGTGCTCCGGCTCTACCTGGACGACCGGCCGATCGCCGACGTCGGGCTGCCACCGATGCCGGAGTACTACCGGCACACTCTCGCCGGCGGCAAGTCGGTGATGGAGGTCGCCCCGACCATCCAGTGGGGCTACCTGATCTACCTGACGGTCTTCCGGGTCTGCCAGTACTTCGGCGCCAAGGAGGAGTGCCAGTACTGCGACATCAACCACAACTGGCGCCAGCACAAGGCGGCCGGCCGGCCGTACACCGGGGTGAAGCCGGTGGACGAGGTGCTGGAGGCGATGGAGATCATCGACCGGCACGACACCCTCGGCGCCTCGAAGGCGTACACCCTGACCGGGGGGAGCGTCACCTCCAAGGTCGACGGGCTGGCCGAGGCCGACTTCTACGGCCGGTACGCCAAGGCGATCGAGGAACGGTTCCCGGGCCGCTGGATCGGCAAGGTCGTCGCCCAGGCCCTGCCGAAGGCGGACGTGCAGCGGTTCCACGACTACGGGATCCGGATCTACCACCCGAACTACGAGGTCTGGGACAAGCGGCTCTTCGAGCTCTACTGCCCCGGCAAGGAGCGGTACGTCGGTCGCGAGGAGTGGCACCGCCGGATCCTCGACTCCGCCGAGATCTTCGGGCCGCGCAACGTCATCCCGAACTTCGTGGCCGGGATCGAGATGGCCGAGCCGTTCGGCTTCACCACCGTCGACGAGGCGATCGAGTCGACCACCGAGGGGTTGCAGTTCTTCATGTCCCGGGGCATCACCCCCCGGTTCACCACCTGGTGCCCGGAGCCGACCACCCCGCTCGGCCGGACGAACCCGCAGGGCGCGCCGCTGGAATACCACATCCGGCTGCTGGAGGCGTACCGGGCGACGATGGAGGCGAACGGCCTGAGCAGCCCGCCCGGTTACGGCCCGCCCGGGGCCGGCAACGCGGTCTTCTCGGTCAGCTCCTTCATGGACACCCTGCCGCCGAACTGACCCGCCGACCCGGCCGCCCGCCGGCCCGGGTACCTTGCCGGCTGTGGGCGGCGACCGTGCCGGCGGTGCCGGCGGTCCCGGCTCTGACGGCGGGACGACGACGGCAGCACGCTCGTGGCGATGCGGCCGGTGCGGCTCGCCCCGGCCGGCGACGGCCGGCTGCCACCGGCCCGGGAGCGGTCATTCCGAGGTGTTGGTGGTCGAGGGCACCCCGTCGGTACAGGTGATGGTCATCTGCACCTGACGGTTGCCGTGCCGGAACCTGACCATCGTGGCCGCCGCCGGCCCCGGCTCGACCTCGTCGGTCCGGTAGGGGCGGTTCGGTGTCCACGACAGCAGCCAGGCGCCGCCGTCGGTGCAGGTCGCCTGCACCGATCCGCCGTCCGAGGTCAGCGTCCTCCCGTCCGGCGCCGAGGTCGACGACGGCGGCGACTCCGGGGTCGACGGCGCCGGCTCGCCCGGTCCGGTCGGTGTCTCGCCGACCGGACCACCACTGACCGGCCCCCCACCCGGCTGCCCGCCGGGAGGAAACCCGGTCACCGGACCGGGCACGGCGCTGGGCGATGTCCCCGGGCCGCCGGCGAGTGGCGTCAGCGGCCCCGGTCCCGGCGGGGGAGTGCCGGACCCGCCACCGGTACGCCCCGGCCCGCCGGTGTCCACGGTCGGCCGGTCGCTCGGACCGGGCTCTCCGGCGCCGCTGCGCCCGCCCACCCCCGAGCCGAGCGGATCGGCGATCCAGAGCAGCAGCGCGGTGACGGCGACCGCCGCCGCCCCGGTGGCCAGCACTCCGGCGCGGAACTGGGCGCCCCGGCCGCCGGAGGCGCGGGGCACCAGCACGGTCGAGGGTTCGCCGTCGACCGCGGCCGGGGCCAGCGAGTGGGCGAGTTCGTCGTCGACGATCCGCACCCCGGCGGCCCGGGCGAGCACGGCGGCGACCTCGCGAGCCGCCGGACGTTGTTCCGGGTCCTTGTCGAGGCAGCGTCGACACAGTTCGGCGACCTTCGCCGGTACGTCCGGCAGCGGCGGCAGCGGCGCCGGTTCGACGTACACGTGCGCCCGCAGCATCTGGGTCGCGGTCTCCACGCTCCACGGCGGGCGTCCCGCCAGCAGGCGGTAGAGCAGCACCCCGACGCCGTACACGTCCGAGGCGGGCACGACGGCGTCGCCGCTGATCCGTTCCGGGGCGAGATATCCGGGGGTACCGAGGAGTTCGTCACCCCACTCGTCCGCGTCGCCCGGTCCCACCGCGGCGGCGATGCCGAAGTCGACGACCTTCGCCCCGGACGGGGTCACCATCACGTTGCCGGGCTTGATGTCGCGGTGCACCAGGCCACGGTCGTGCGCGGCGGCCAGTGCCGCCGCCACCTCGGCACAGATCCGGAAGACGACCTTCGGCGGCAGCGGCCCGGCCGCGAGACGCTGTTCGAGGGTGCCGCCCTCGACGAGTTCCATCACCACGTACGGCACGCAGGTCAGGCCGGTGACCGATTCGCCGAAGTCGTACACCTGGGCGATGTTGGGGTGCGACAGTGCGGCTGCCGCCCGCGCCTCGTGCCGGATCCGGCGTCTGGACAACGGGTCCCGGGCGTGCGGGCCGGCCAGTAGCTTGACCGCGACCGGGCGTCCGAGCACGTCGTCACGGGCCCGCCAGACCACCGCCATGCCGCCCCGGCCGAGCTGCTCTTCGAGCCGGTAGCGGCCGCCGAGTACCTGCTGCGCCTCCACGGGGACAGTCTGCTCTGTGCGGCGAGTGCCCGCCCGGCCCACACGCCGGTTCATGGCGGTGATTGTCCTCGATCGGGCAGCAACTCGACCGAACGGTCGAGGGTGGAACCGGGCGGTGGGCGACGGGGCGGACGCGATCGTCCGAGCGGCGTGTCGACGACGTCCGGGTACGACGTCTCCGGGCGCTATTCGGGTAGGTGGACCGGGACGCTGGTGACCACCACCCCGGGTACGTCCCGCAGCGCGCGACGCAGCCGCAGCTCGGTGCGGGTGTGCAGCAGTTGGTGCCACAGGTGCCGGACCACGATCTCCGGTACCACCACGGTCAGGGTGACCTCCGGACGGACCGAGTGCAGGGCCTCGACGTACTGGGCCAGTGGTGCGATCACGGTCCGGTACGGCGAGATGATCGTCTCCAGTCGCAGGTGGTCGCCCCAGGTCTCCCACTGTCGGCGGAACCGGTCGGCCTCCTCCTGCTCCGGGCTCAGGTGCACCGCGAAGGCCGGCTGCCCGAGCGACGTCGCGTACGCCAGCGCCCGCAGCGCCGCCAGGTTCAGCCGGGCCACCGGTACGACCACCAGGTGTCGTACCTCGCCCGGAGTCAGGTCGACCCGCAGGTCGCCCGGTCCACTTGTCTCGGCCACCTCGTTCGGCCGGCGGACCTGCTCCGCCCCGCCGAGCCGCTCGGCCTCGGTCCCGCCGTCCGGTCGGGCCGTTCCGGAGCCGGTGCCGGGAGTCGTGGCCGGCAGGGTCAGCGCCTGCCGCATCGCGTCGTAGTGCCACCGGATGTGCAGGCAGAGCAGCACCAGCAGCGGTACGGCGACCACCACCACCCAGGCGCCCTCGACGAACTTGGTGATCGCGGCGGTCACCAGGACCAGGGTGCAGAGCAGCGCGCCGGTCGCGTTCAACGCCGCCCGCCAGCGCCAGCCCGGTTCACGGCCTCGGCGCCAGTGCACCACCATGCCGCTCTGCGAGAGGGTGAAGGCCAGGAAGACCCCGACGGCGTAGAGCGGGATCAGCGACTGGGTGTAGCCGCCGAACGCCACGAAGATCAGGGCCGCCGCCACGGCCAGTGCGATGATCCCGTTGCTGAACGCGAGCCGGTCTCCCATGTGCAGGAACCGCCGGGGCGCGTAGCTGTCCCGGGCCATGAAGAAGAGCAGCCGGGGAAAGTCGTTGAACGCGGTGTTCGCGGCGAGCAGCAGGACCAGGGTGGTGGCGGCCTGGATCAGCGCGTACCACGGTCCGGTGCGGAAGGTCTCCCGGGCGAGTTGGGAGAGCAGCGTCTCGTCGGCCCGGGGGACCAGCCCGTTGAGGTGGATCAGGAGGGTCAGTCCGGCGAAGAGCACCACCAGGATGGCGACCATCCAGGTCAGCGTCGTCCGCGCCTGGCGCCACTCGACCGGCCGGAACGCCGGCACCGCGTCGGCGACCGCCTCGATCCCGGTCATCGAGGCCGCACCGGAGGCGAAGGCCCGGAGCACCACCAGCAGGCCGAGCCCCTCCACCGCGCCCACCGGCGGCGGTGGGACCGGTTCGAAGCCCCGGCCCGCCGCCCGGGCCACGCCGACGACGAAGAGCAGGCCGATGGCGGCGATGAAGAGGTACGTCGGCGCGGCGAAGATCTTCCCGGCCGCCCGTACCCCGCGCAGGTTGCCGGCGAGCAGTCCGGCGATCACCAGCAGGCCGAAGGGGACCGTGAACGGGGTCAGTCCGGGCAGCGCCGAGGTGATCGCCTGCACCCCGGCCGCCACCGAGACCGAGACGGTCAGCACGTAGTCGAGGATCAGCCCGGCCGCGGCGGTGAGCCCGAACCGGGGACCGAGGCTGTCGGAGGCCACCAGGTAGGAGCCGGCGCCGTGCGGGTAGGCGTAGACCGTCTGCCGGTACGACGTGCCGACCGTGATCATCAGTATCACCAGCGCGGCGGCGATCGGCAGGGAGAGCCCGAGCGCGCCGCTGCCGGCCAGCACCAGGATGGCGAGCATCGCCTCCGGCCCGTACGCCACCGAGGAGAGCAGGTCGGAGGAGAGCACCGGGAGCGCGATCAGCTTCCGCATCCGCTCCTGGAGCACCGCCGCGCTGGCCAGCGGCGGTCCGAGCAGGGCACGCCGGAGGGTGCCACCGACCCGACCGAACCGGGTGTCGGTGGTGCTCGCCGAGCCGGTCGCGGTCAACTGCCCCCGTCGCTCGGTCCGGAACATCTCGATCCGGCCCAGCCGGTGGAAGCGACTCGGCGCGGGCGGGTGCCGGTACTGCTCCAGGCTCGGATCCAGCGGCAGTACGGCGTCCCGGGGTGGGCGGCCCCGCAGGTCCGCCCGCCACCGCTGGCCGACCTGGTGCAGGGCGGCCAGTTCGGTCTCGTTCAGCGGCGGAAACTCGGCCGACGGGCTGAAGGTGATCGTCGGGTGCTCGGGCGGTGTGCCGCCGTCCCCGTTCCGCTCCTGCCGCCCCGCCATGCTCCGCCTCGTCCTGCCGCCTCCGCCTCGCACTGTCACCGATCCGGCTGGCCCACGGCACCAAAATGGCGATACTCGGCCGGAAAGTACGAGGCCCGCCGAGCTGGCCGGGACCGGCCGACAACGCGGTACGGCAACCCGACCTGGCGGCTATACGACAGTCGCTCCCGCCGGCCCCGGACCACGAGGACGGTCCCGGCACGAAGGCGGGACGCGGCTGCCGTGCCGCCGTCCCGGGCGGGTGACCCCTCCGGGGAGGTCATCGGGCCGATGCGCGCCCGTCCGTCGACCCGGGCCTGCGCTGACCTGCGACCCGGTAGTACCGGTCGGACGGGCCGTGCCCGCCCCGGATCCCGGCCACTACGCTGTTGCACCGGTCAGTAGCATCGAGCCATGCCACACCAACCCCAACTCGCGGAGTCCGACTCCACCGAGGTCATCGCGGTGACTCCCGACGGGAGGTCCCCGGGCGCACCGGCTCCGAAGCGGCGGCGACGCACCAGGCGGATAGTCCTCATCACCCTGCTGGTGTTGGCATTGCTGGGCGGCGGCGGCGCGGTCGCCGCCGGTCTCTACGTCCATTCGCTGGAGTCCGGCATCGAGCGGGTCGAGGCGTTCGACGCGGTCCCGGAGGAGTCCCGGCCGGTCAAGGTGGCGAAGGACGCCAAGAACATCCTGATCCTCGGCAGTGACACCCGTGACCCGTCCAACACCGGCGGATCGCGCAGCGACACCATCATCCTCGCCCACCTGCCGGCGGACCGGTCGAGCGCCCAGCTCGTCTCGATCCCCCGGGACACCTGGGTCAACGTGCCGAAGTCCAAGGACGGCAAGCACGGCGGCCGGGATGCCAAAATCAACGCGGCCTACGCCTGGGGCGGCATCCCGCTGATGGTGCAGACGGTCGAGAAGTTCACCGGGGTCCGCGTCGACCACGTGGCCCTCGTCGACTTCGCCGGCTTCAAGGAGATCGTCGACGCGCTGGGCGGCGTGCAGATCACCGTCGAGGAGAGCTTCACCTCGACGCACTCGCTGCTGCCGAGCGGACGCCGCGAGTTCAAGAAGGGTACCCAGGTGATGGACGGTGCGCAGGCGCTGGACTACGCTCGGGAACGTTACGCGTTCAAGGACGGTGACTTCGCCCGGATCCGGCACCAGCAGCAGGTCATCCGGGCCATCCTGGACAAGGCTGCCTCCGGCGGCACGCTGGCCAACCCGGCCAAGCTGAACTCCTTCGTCCGGGCCTCCGCCGACGCGGTCTCGGTCGACAAGACCCTCTCGATGCTCGACATGGGCATGGAGTTGCGGCATCTGCGCAGCGGCAACCTCACCTTCGTGACGAGTCCGACCCAGGGCACCGGGCAGGTCGGCAGCGAGAGCGTCGTCTTCGCCGACCGGGACAAGGCCAAGAAGTTCTACGAAGCGGTCCGCCGGGACGCGGTGCCGGAGATTCTGAACAACGCCAAGAAGTAGTCCGTACGCCAGCCGCCGTGTCTCGCAATCCACACCGGACCGGTGACCGGGAGCCAGCCCCGGTCACCACTGTGGCGCCGACGCGCCGTCGGGACACGGCCTCGACGGCGCGCACCGCCGGGTCGCCACCGGCCCGGTCGCGCCGGTCGGCGCACGGGCGGCCCTGGAAACACGCGCGGCCGGGCCGTATCCTGCTGGCGACTTCGCACGGCCTCGGGATCCCGCGACCGTGTACCGGGGGAGGTCATGGAGATGACGAGATGGCCGGCAGTGCAGCCCGGCACGGCGATGAAACGTGCCCTCAGCCACGACGCCGGTCGGCTGGCGCCGCAGCCGGTGGAGCCGTCCCGACCGGTCGAGGCTGACCACCGGACGATCCCGCGCCCTCGTGCGGCGGACGAGCCCATGGAGAGGCTTCAGCCCGGACTCGACACCACCGCCGTGCTTCCCTACGCCGGCTCGGCCACCTCGAAGCGGACCCGCAGCCTCCGGGCCTGGATGGTGACCGCTCCGGTCGACCTGGTCGCCCTGCTGGTCCCGCTGCTGCTGACGGACCGTTACTGGCGGGGGACGTTGTTCGCCGCCGGTCTCACGGTGACCATCTTCGCGGCCGGTGGGCTCTATCGCGGCCGCCGCCACATGAGCATCCTCGACGAACTGCCCACCCTCTGCGGCCGGCTGCTCGCCTCGGCCGGCACCGTGGCGATCATCGCGGCGATGCGGCACGGCTCGGTGGAGTACGTCGCGGGCTTCATGCGGGGCATCGCCCTCTCCGCCGGACTGGTCATCGTGGGGCGCACGATCACCCGCCGCGCGGTGGTGCTCGCCCGTCAGCGCCGCTGGGTGGAGCACAACGCCATCATCATCGGCAGCGGCCCCATCTCAGTGGAGTTGGCCCGCCTGCTCCGGCGCAACCCGCGGTACGGTCTCCGGTTCGCCGGGTGCGTCGACTCCACCCACCGCCACCTCCCGGGGTCGGCGCCGCTGATCGGCACCCTCGAGGACCTTGAGGATCGGATCGCGTTGACGGAGTGTGACGTCCTGATCATCGCCGATCCGGAGTGTCCGGAACCGGCGTTGATGGAGCTGTTGAGCCGCCCAGCGAGCGCCGGTTGCGACCTCTGGGCGGTGCAGCGGCTCTGGGGGTCGCGTTCACCCGGCGGGATGCCCGACCACATCGGAGCGATCCCGGTCGTGCAGATCCGGTACACCACCCTCTCCGGGCCGCGCTGGGCGGTGAAGCGTGCCTCCGACCTCGTGCTCGCCTCGGTGGCGATCGTCGTGCTCAGCCCGGTCATCCTGTTCTGCGCGATGCTGACGTTCCTCGAAGGCGGCCGGGGCATCTTCTTCCGGCAGGAGCGGATCGGGCAGTACGGCAAACCGTTCAAGGTCATCAAGTTCCGCACGATGCGTCCCCGGGACGAGCACGAGTCACAGACCAACTGGTCCATCGCGGACGACCGCCGGGTCGGCCCGATCGGCCGGTTCATGCGCCGCACGTCCCTGGACGAGCTGCCCCAGCTCTGGAACATCCTGCGCGGCGACATGACCGTCGTCGGGCCCCGCCCGGAGCGTCCGTACTTCGTGGAGAAGTTCTCCGCCGAACACCCCGACTACGCGATGCGGCACCGGGTGCCGGTCGGTCTGACCGGTCTGGCCCAGGTCAGCGGCTTGCGTGGTGACACCCCGATCTCCGACCGGGCCCGGTTCGACAACTACTACATCGAGAACTGGTCGCTCTGGCTCGACACCAAGGTGCTGGTACGGACGATCGCCGAGGTGTTCCGCGGCGGTGGTCGCTGAGCCGTCAGTGCCGGCCCGTCACGCCGCGGCCCGGAGCAGCGGCAACCATCTGCCCTGGAAGCCGTCGAGATAGCGCTCGGGTTCGGCGTCCAACACCGACTCGAGCAGGGTGCCGACGACGGTACGCAGGTCCAGGTCCGACTTGAGGTCGCCGTCGTCGAGATCGGCCAGGCTCGGCTGCTCGCCGTAGAATCCGCCGGCCACCCGGTGACCGAGCACGAAGACCGGGCCGGCGGTGCCGTGGTCGGTACCGTCCGAGGCGTTCGCCCGGACCCGCCGGCCGAACTCGCTGTAGACGACCACCGTCACCTGCCGGCCCGCATCGGTCCGGGACATCCGGGCGACGAAACCCGAGAGCGCGTCGTCGAGCCGCTTCAGCAGGCTCTCGTGGGCGCCGATCTCGTCGGCGTGGGTGTCGAAGCCGTCCAGGCTCACCGAATAGACCCGGGTCGGTACGCCGGCCTCGACACACCGCGCCACCAGCCCGAGCTGGGTACCGAGTGAACTCGTCCGGCCGGTGCCGGTGGTGAGGAGTTCGAGTTCCTGGCCGGCCGGATCTCTCGGCGCCTGCTCCGCCTCCCGGATCAGGTGCTCCACGTGCAGCAGGTCCGCGTAGGCGGACGCGGCCCGGCCGCGCAGTGCCGACTCGCCCGACTCGGACCGGCCCAACGCGGCGATCATCTCCGGCGTTATCCCGTTCGGCAGCTTGAGGCCGGCCGGGCTGACGCAGGCACCGGCCCGGCTCTCCCCGGCCAGCAGGGGCGGCAGTACGGGTTCGAAGCTCACCGCCGTCTCCGGCGGGGCCGAGGTGCCGTCCAGCCAGCGTCCCACCCAGCCGGTCGGCACCGGGCTGGTCGGCGAGGCGGTCTGCCAGATGTCCATCGACCGGAAGTGGCTGCGGTCCGGGCGGGGATATCCGACACCGAGGACGATGGCGAGCCGCTTCTCGTCCCAGAGCTTCTTCAGCCCTCGCATTCTCGGATTGAGCCCCAGCCGGTCATCGAGGTGCAGGACCTCGGCCGGATCGTAGGCCAGCTCGGGCCGGGCCGAGTGGTACGCGGGATCCGCGTACGGCACGACCGTGTTGAGACCGTCGTTTCCGCCGTAGAGGGTGACCACCACGAGCTTGCCGTCGGTGGCGGCCCGGGCGCTGTCCGCCGTGCGGAGCAGTTCGACCAGGCCGAGCGTGCCGGCACCGGCGGCCAGCGCACCGGCACCGACCACTCCCGAGGTGAGCAGGAACCGCCGCCGCGTCTGTATGTCCATCATCTCAGGCCACCAGGTATTCCGGGCTCACGAGGCCGAGGGTCAGCAGCCGGCGCGGATCGCCGGCCGCGTCGCGCAGCACCGCGTAGGTCCGGTTGGACCAGGTGTCGACGCAGAGCAGGTATGCCAGGTTCTCCGGGGTCAGTCGGTCGACCGCGGCCCGTTCGGCGATCTTGCCGGCGAGCCGGAGCCGGACCTGGGCCGCGGCGGAGGTCAGCCAGGCGCCACCGGCCCGCCAGCCGCCGACGTTGGGCGGTGCGAACGGGAGCTGACCCAGGTCTTCCAGGATCTTGAGCAGCTCGTCGTGGGTCTCCGTCGGCAGCGCCGCCGGCCGCAGCCCGAGCTGCCGCAGGGCGCCGATGAACCACTCGATCGGCTGCTTGACCATCTCGCCGTTGGTCGCCTGGAACGCGTCGTCGGAGAACATCACCTTGAGCATCGCCATCGGGATCGGGAACGCGGCGACCATCTTGTCCCGCAGCGCGTCCGGCAGCGGACGTGTCGACGACCCGTAGCGGAACCAGAGCCGGGCGGCGATGAACCGTGGGCAGGCCTCCTGAGCCAGCAGCAGGTCGATCAGGGTGGCCGCGGTGAAGTCCAGTGTCGAGCCGAGGATCGTCTTGCTGCCACCGTCGTGCTCTTCAGGGTTGAAGATGGAGCGTTCCTGGGCGAGGCTGTAACGCCACCCGGTCAGCGCCCGGCCCGCCTCCTTGACGTCCTTCTCGGTGTACTGGCCGATCCCGAGCATGAACAGCTCGAACAGCTCGCGGGCGAGGTTCTCGTTCGGCGCCCGCCGGGTGTTGCGGTTGCCGTCCAGATAGAGCGAGAGCGCCGCGTCGACCACCATCTGCCGGGCCATCGTCACGAAGTCCGTCGACTGCCGGAAGGTGCGGTGCTGCACCATCATCAGCTGTGGGCTGCGGACCTTCTTGATCGAGGTGGCCCAGTGGCCGTGCCAGAAGAAAATCAGTTTCTCCACCGCCTGGTGGCTGGCGACCGTCATCCGGTCCACCCACCACCGGGTGATCTGCTCGGTCTCGATCTCCCGGCGACGCTCGAAGGTGACCTTCTGCTCCGGGGTGGGGTCACGCTGTCCCGCGTACGGATCCCGGGCCAGCACGGGTATCGGGGCACTGGTCGCGCCGACGTCCGGGCCGGCGGGGGAGAGCAGGGCGGCCAACGTCGCCTTGTAACCGGCCTGCTTCGCCGCGGACAACTCGCTGGCGGTGGGACCGAAACCGGCCCGACGCAGCAGGAGCGCGACGACGTCGGTCATGTAGCAAACATAGGGGACGGACTCCGGTCAGGAAAACCCGGGCCGCGACCCGGCCGGGACGGCCCGCCGACCGTTCGGCAGGCCCAACAGCGCCAGGGAGTAGCCGACCATGCCCAGCGTCGACCCGACGAGATAGCCGGTCGCTCCCCACCGATGCGTCATCAGCGGCGCCGCGACCACGGTGAGGCCGAGCATGACGTACCGGGCGCGGAGCAGGACGTCGAACTCGCCCCGGACGAACCTGCTCAGCGAGCAGCCGTAGGAGAAGCCGAGCGCCGCCTTCTCCGCGCCCGCGGCCACCAGCGCGGCGCCGACCGGGATGAAGGCCAGGGCGGGCACGATCCGCCGGCCGAGAAGCACCGCCAGACCGAGCAGCACCGCACCGAGGGCCATCAGGGCCAGCGACAGCAGACCGTCGCGGAGATCCTGCCAGAGCGTCCTGGCGCTGTCGTCGCGCCGCCGGTAGATGAGCACCCGCCGGAAGGTGATCGCGACGAACGCCAGCGGAGCGAGTACCTGTTGCAGGACCCGGATCACGCCGAGCGTGGCAGCCGTACTGACGAACGCGGTGACCTGGATGGCCAGCACCGGCGTCACGCCGACCACGAAGGCGTCCAGCGAGGCGGCTCCCATGACCGCCCGACGGGACCGGATCCACCGCGGCAGGCCGCGCAGGGCCGGCCGGCGGTCGGGCTGCCGGGCGGCGACGAGGAGGAAGACGGCGTTCACCACCGCCCAGGAGAGGCAGATGCCGAGCGGCGAGCGCAGGACCGCGAAGCAGAGCGACGCCGCCACCTGGACGGCCAGCCAGAGCGCCGACTCCAGGAACGCCGGCCGGGCGGCACCGGCGGCCACCGCTGCCGAGCGGCCGATGTCGAGCGCGATCACGAACGGGATGCCGGCCGCGTAGCCGAGGGCCAGCTCCACCGGTACGTCGGGGACGGCGAGACTGGACAGAAACGCGACGACGGCGCCGAGCAGGCCGCCGGCCAGCGCGGCCGCCACCGACCACCGGCAGGTTGCCCGATCCGCCGGCCGGCCCTCGTGCGCGGTGGCCAGCAGCGTCGCTTCGGCGAGGGTACGTTGCAGGACGCCGCAGGTGAGCTGGAAGACCAGCATCGCCGGTGCGACGGCGCCGACCGCCGCCAGTCCGCCCGCGTAGCCGAGGGAGAGGCTGAAGACCAGGCTGGTGGCCATCAGCCCGAGCTGGCCCATGGTGAGGGCCGGCGTGGACCAGGACCGTCCGCCGGAGCGGGCGGTTCCGCCGGTCGTCGTCGCCGTGCCCGTCACGCGGGTTCCTCCTCCCGGGTCCCGGACCAGTCCTCCAGGGCCCGTGCGACGGCGGTCACCACGCCCTGCTCCAACCGGATCGCCGCGCCCTGACCGGGCAGGTTCGCCGGTTCCGTCTTCCCGGCGAGCAGCTCGTCGAGGGTACGGGCGGCAGCCTCCGGGTCCGCGAAGTCGGCGAAGGCGTACCGTCCACCCGAGACCGCGGCCGCCTCGGGCAGGCCGCCGACCCGGGAGACGAGCATGGGCCGGCCGTGGCTGCCGACCTCCACCACCACCCGGCCGAACGGTTCCATCCAGCTGGACGGGATCAGCGCCGCGTCGATCCGGGCGCAGAACGCCGTGACGTCCAGTTGACCGGCGAAGTCCACCTCGACCTGCTGCGCGGTGGCGAGGTCCGCCAACCGTCGCAGGTAGTCCGGCTGCCCCTCACCGGCGACGAGCATGGTGACCGCCGCGCCGGTGTTCCGCCGGTACGCGGCGGCGGTGCGGATCGCCGCCTCGACGCCCTTCACCGGGTCGACCCGGCCGAGATAGCCGAGGACCCGACGCGTCGGGTCGGGCCGGTACGCCTCCGGCGCGACCGTCGCCGCACCGACCAGCGGATAGGCCACCAGACTGCTTCCCGGGCTGGTCAGTCCGGCCCGTTGCAGCTCGTCTCGGACGAAGCCGGAGACGCAGACGGCGACCGTCCCGGGTGGCGTGGCCCGGCGCATCACCGCCGTCTTGACCCGACAGTCGGCGCAGATGTCGGCGCAGTTCGCGCTGCCCCGACGGCGTGAGCGGCGCCAGCAGGTGTCGCTCAGGTCGTGGTACGACCGCACCAGCCGGACCCCGCTCGACCGGGCCCAGCGCAGCAGCCACGGGCCGGTACGGGAGATATTCGTCGCCACCACCACGTCGGGCCGGTACGCCCGCAGCGCGCGGATCTGCCCGGACGCGACCGCCGGCAGCAGCCACGCCGTCAGCAGTTCCAGTGCCCGCCGGAGCGTCGAGTCGGCGTGTACCCGCCGGGCGTACGGCCGCCGCACGGCGTGCACGACGAGTGGCCCGTCGCGGTACACCTCGTCCGTCGGCGCCGGTACGAAGACCGTGACCTCGGCGGTCCGGGCGAGTTCCAGCGCGGCGGACCGGGCCGACCGCTCCGCCCCGCCGACCAGGTTCGGCCACCACCAGTCGGCGAGGACGGCGACTCTGGGACGGTTCATCTCGGCACCTGCACCGGGTCGACCGGCCCGGTCGACGCTGCCGCCGGCTCCGCTGGCTCGGTCGATGCTGCCGCCGGCTCTCTCGACGCGGGTGCCGGCTCGCGTGACCCCGCTGCGGCGGGGGCCTCGTCCGGCCGGGTGAGGCCCCAGATCCGGCCGCGCCAGCCGAGTACTCCGGCCAGCAGCACCACGAACGCGGCGCCGACGAACGGGATCTGCGCGCCGAGCGGCCCGCGCAACAGCCCGATCTGGCAGGCGGCGAAGATGACGGCGAGCGCGACCGGCAGGTGCGCGGGCGAGGAGTTCAGGGCCCGGTCGAGTCGCCGGGCGAGCTTGCCGTAGCAGAAGAACAGCACCACCACGCCGACCAGGCTGAACTCGACGAAGACCTCGGCCCAGAACGGCAGGGCCAGGTTCTGGAACTCGTAACCCCGGCTGTCCGCGACGACGTTCCCGGCGGGAATCGCCTTGCCCTCCCACAGCGACCTCGGCACCCAGAAGAAGAGCGCCGAGATCAGGTGGTGGCCCCAGGTGTGGCCCTGGCTGTCGACATAGAAGGCGGCGTTGACGGTCTGCTGGAACCCGTCGAAGTCCCAGGTGTAGTAGGCGTCCAGGCCCAGTCGCAGGTTGCCGCGCGACCGGTCGTTGCGGAACAGGTTGGCCAGGGGATAGAGGACGGCGAGCCCGAGCAGCATCCCGACCGAGAACAACGTCCGCCAGCGTTGCCGCCGGAGCCTGACCAGCGCCAGGCCGGCGGCGAGCATCACACTGAACGACGAGAACCGGTTCGCGGTCAGCGGATTGTTGTAGACGAGGTTCAACGCGACCGCGACGGCCGTGGCGAGGGCCAGGATCAGCCGTGCTCTCGCGTCGGCGTAGCCGCGGTTACGCCAGCAGAGCAGGCAGAGGATCAGCGCGACCACGCTGGTCGCGGCCGGCAGCGTGCTGAACAGCCCGAGGAGCGCGAGGTCCCCGCCGCCGCGCAGACCCGCCTGCTCGATGGCGCGTTGCAGGTCGTCGCGGCTGGTGAACCGGACCGCCAGCCCGCCGGTGCGGGGCAGGCAGACCACCGCCATCACCAGGGCCAGCCCGGTCAGCACGATCGCCTTCTCGACGGTGACCCGGAGCCGGCCCGACGAGATCTGCCGGGGCTCGGGCAGCCGGCGGGCGTAACCGGCCCAGTAGGCGGTGACGGCCAGGATGAGGATCACCTGAGCCGTCACGTAGTGCTGGTAGAGCGGCAGGTCGGGCCAGGGGAGCCGGCGGTCCCGGATCTGCAACAGCGGCGCGAAGCCGACCCACACCCCGACGAACGCCCAGAAGGTCACCGCCACGGGTGCGAAGGACTCGGCGACGGTGGCGTGGTAGAGCGCGGCCAGGCAGATCCCCACCACGACCAGGCCGAGCGCCCCGGCCACGGTGGGCCGGGGGAGCACGGTGGTGACGCCGAGGAGCACGACCAGCGCGGCCCCGGCGGCCGAGGCGACGACCGGGGCGGTACGCCAGCGGGCGGCGCGGAGGGCCACGCCGGAGTCGGTGTCCCGGTCAGCGCGCTTCATCGGTGACCCACGACGTCACGTTGGTCGCGAACACGTCCGCCGAGAAGGCGGTGGCGCGGGCGGTGATCCGGGACGGGTCCAGCTCGTCGAGACGGTGCAGCGCGTCGGCGTACCGGCGCGGGTCGGGGGAGTCGAGCAGGAAGCCCGTCTCCCCGTCGACGACGGTCTCCAGCAGACCGCCGCGCCGGACGCCGAGTACCGGCGTGGCGCAGGCCATCGCCTCGACCGGGATGATGCCGAAGTCCTCGTGCGCGGGGAAGAGGAGTGCCCGGGCACCCCAGTACAGTTCGCGGAGCCGTTCCTGGGACGGGCGGTGCGCGAAGCTGACCGGTACCCGTACCCGGGCGGCGGCCCGCCGCAGCGACTCCTCCGCCGGCCCGGAACCGGCGATGACCAGCGGCAGGCCGGCGGCGTCGGCGATCTCGATCATCAGATCGAAGTTCTTGTACGGAATCCACCGCCCCACCCCGAGCAGGTAGTCGCGGTTCTGCCGGCGCTGCGGCTCGGGCGCGTCCCGGTAGTAGTCCACGTCGACCGGTGGGTTGATCACTCGGGCGTCCCGCCGCCAGAACCGCTGGATGCGCGAGCGCACCTCGGCCGAGTTCGCGGCGTAACTGTGCACGTGGCGGCTGAGTCGCCGGTCGGTACGGCGCAATGCGGTACGGGGCAGCGCGAGGAGCCCGCCGGAGCCGCGCCCGTCGAAGTCGGGACTCCACAGGTAGCGGGCCGGCGAATGCACGTAGCTCAGGTAGCGGGTGTCCCGGTCCTGCCGCAGCTTCACGGTGTGCGCGAACGCGTGGCTGGACGAGATGACGACGTCGAACCGTTCCCGGGTCAGGGTACGCCAGGTGAGCGGCATCACCGGCAGGGCCAGCGCCTTCGCCCGGCGCAGCGGCGTACGGGCGAGCCAGGACTCCCGGAACTCGAGCCCACGCCGGGCGTCCCGGTCCCGCCAGAGGACGAAACCGGTGGCGTGCGGGAGTATCCCGTGTAGCGAGAGGAAGACGTTCTCCGAGCCGCCCGTCGCGCCGAACCACTCGTGTACCAGTGCGACGGAGCGTCCCGCCAACGGTGTGGTCCGGGCTCCTGATGTCTCCGCAGATGACGCCGCGATCTCCGTTCCTCCCCTCGAACCCCCGGGCACGGCCGCGCAGCCGTCGGCGAGCCGTCCGGGGCACATCCCGGCACCGGTCGCGCCGGCGTCGTGGCCGTAGCCGTGGTGCGGCGCTGGCGTGGCCGTGCGGCGAGCCGCGCCAGATAGTAGTACAGGCGCTCACTGCGGCACGGGCCTCACCGGTACCGGTCCGGTTCCACTCCGTCCGGTACCGGCGACTCTCGCGGTCGCTAGCCCGTAGTTCCGACGGTCGCGGTCGTCGACGACCCGGCGGATGTGGGTTCGTCGCCAGGCGGTTCGTCGGCAGGCGGGTCGGAGGCCGCCGACTGCGATGCCGGCGGCTCGGCGGGCGGCGGCTCGGCGGGCGGCGGGGCGTCGGGCGGCGGGGCGTCGGGCGGCGGGGCGTCGGCGGGGCTCGGGGAGCCGGGTGGAGCATCCCCTTCCGGCGGCGCGGTCGACCCGGCGGTCGAGCGGACGGTCGAACCTGCTGTCGAGGCTCTGCCCCGGGCGAACCGCCGGACGCGGCCGGCGGCGACGACGAGCAGGACTCCGACCGCCGCCGAGAGCAGATAGCGAAGCCACTGCGCGGAATTCTCGACCGCGTCCCCGTCGACATCGAGCCGGTGCTGTGCCCGTTCCCGGTACGTCTGCGCGGAGCTGTGCGAGGGCGCCACTCGGAGGAGGTCGTCGAACCGGCGGATCGCCGTCGAGAACTGTCCCGCGAAGTAGGCGTGCAGCGCCTCCCGGTAGGCGCGGTCGACCTCACTCAACCGGTTCGCGACTCCGGTACCGGCGAGCAGTTCGGCGACAGCCGTCGCGGGGACGAACCGCCGGGTCCGGCCATCGGCGGCCGACGGGTCGCTGTCGGCGATGGCGAGGAGTCGACCCTCGGCGTCCAGCACCGGGCTGCCCCGGAAACTCGGCCCGAGGCCCTCGCCGGCCAGCCGATCCGGCGCAGCGGCGGCGACCTCGACCGGTCGGGCCCGCTGCCGGTACTCGTCGGAGCCGGTGTCGGGCTCGTCCGGACCGTATCCCAGGATCACGACCTGGCTGCCCGGTTTCGGGTCGGCACCGGCGTGCACCTCGATCGCCGACAGGCCCGTCCGGGACATCTTCACCAGAGCGAGGCTCCGCTCCACGCCCAGCAGGGTGGTCCGGATCGCTGGCGTGGCGGTGCTGCCCGGCCGGGCGACGCCGAGCTGTCCCCAGAGGGTCGACGAGGGTTCCTGGCCGGGGCGCAGACCGGTGAAGGTGGCCGTCTCGCCGATGCTCCGGACGAAACCATCCACCCCGTCGGCGGGCAGTCGCGCGGATTCGACGAGGGTCTGTGCCAGCGCGTACCGGGCGTCGGTCAGCAGTTCCCGCTCGTCGGGCCGTACGCAACCGCTGGCGGTGACGACGTGCCCGTCCGGGTTAACGATCACGCCACTGCACCGGCGGTGTACGGTCACCCGCTCCTGGCGGCTCGTGCCGTCCGGTTCGGTGTACCGCAGATAGCCGGTGAACGTCGCCTCCAGATAGGCGGTGCTCCGGCCGGCCACCGCGGTTGCCGGCTCGTTCGGGGTGAGCCCCGGCGCCGCGCTCGCGGGTGGACCGGCCATGGCGACCGTGACGAGCGCGACCGCCGCCGCCGATGCCATCGCCGCCCTGCTCGGCCGAGCCGACCCGGGGACGCTAACCCGGGGGATTCGCCGCCGCCCCGACCAGCCGCGCCGGCCGGCGTCGGTGTCCCGGTGAGACGAGGTCTGCTCTGCGCCGCGATGGACGTCTCTGCTCACTGCCGGCCCGAATCCGTTCTCGGCTGCGCACGGGTGCGATTCGAAGATCGTCGATCTTCAATTCAGAAGATCAGCGTATCACGGAGGTAGTTCGCCACCCGACGGATCTGGCCGGCGCCGTCCACCGGCGAGGTCATCCGGAGCACGATCTGGCGGTCGACATCGGCACCGGTGCGGTAGTACCCGATCAGCACCAGGCCGTAGCGTCGCTCCGGCGTCCCCTCAAGATGGAACGACTCGGCGTAGAGGGCGGACCCTCCGGCCCGGTTCCATTGCAGCCCCCAGGCCTCCTCGGCCAGGCGCATCCGGTACCGGGAGTCCCCGTCGCACGGCGAGCAGGACCGGACCACCAACTCGCCGCCGATCTCCGGCCCCGAGCCCGGCGGTACGCCGCAGTTGTACTTCGCGTACCCCTCGGCCTGTCCGGCCGGGGTGCACTGCCAGGCCTGCGGAGTCTTGAGCGGGAAGCCGAGCCCTTCGAGTTCGAGGGTGTGGAAGGGGAAACTCGGACTGAACTTCGGCCAGTCCGCCGGCCACTTCACCTCCTTCGGCGGCTCCTTGCCCGGAGCGACCGGCGGGGCGGTCGGGATCGCCACGGCGGACGGGGTGGGGCTGACCGACTCCGGGGCAGCGGTCGGGCGCGGCTCGGGATCGTCGCCGTTGGCGGCCAGGGCGAAGATCGTCCCACCGCCGGCCAGGAGCAGCACGACGAGTGCCGCGATGCCGATCCAGAGCCGGTTGCGGCGCGGTTTCGGTTCGGAGGGAACGATGTGCCGCACCGGCGAATAGAGCGGGTCGGGTCCGGGCGTGCTCGGCGACAGGTCGGCCGGATACGCCTGCGGCATCTCGGGGAGCGGCTGCGGCGGCCCGGAGACGGAGTCCGGCGGTACCGAGACCTGGTAGGGCGGCGCGGAGTTCTGGTACGGCGGTGCCGAACTCTGGTACGGCGGCGCGGAACTCTGCTGCGGCGACGCCGAACTCTGGTACGGCGGATGGGAGGTCTGGTCCGGCGGCGCGGAGGTCTGGTGTGGCGGCGCGGACGTCTGGTGCGGCGGCGCGGAGGTCTGGTGTGGTGGTGCCGACGTCTGGTGCGGCGGCGCCGACGTCGGGGCGGCGTTCACCGGTGGCGTCGACTGTGGTGGCCCGGCCTGCCAGGGGGTGGGAGGCGGCACGCCCGGGGTGAGCCGGGTGGTGGGGCTGGCCAGTTCGTCGTCGGTCGTCGCGGCGCCCGCCGTCGAGCCGGTGGCGTTCGGCGCGACGGCGGCGGTCTTCACGGTCGGCGACTCGCCGTCCCCGAGCTGCTCCTGAGCGGGTCGGCACTCCATGCCCAGCGCCGCGAACAGCCGCTCGGCGCCGTCGGCCTCGCTGGCGGCGTAGGCGACCCAGGGCGCGGGGGCGGCGAACTCGGCGTGCACGTAACGGGGGCCGCCCGAGCCGGGCTGCGCCAGTGCGTGCGCGGTGCCGACGAAGGCGTCCCGCCAGCGCTGGTCACTCGCGACGGCGGCGTCCAGCACAGCCACCGTGTACGAGTTGCCCTGCCCGTCGATGGCGGACCAGACGCTGCCGACCTGGCAGAGGCTGACCGCCTCGATGAACTGGTACGGACCCACTGGCTGCATCCCAACCCACTTCCGCTTCGCCCTGTGCGGATCCTAGCGAGGCGAGACCAGTGCGCCCGAGGCCCCTCCACAGGGGGTCGGTGGTCGTGTAGTGCCCGCCGCAGTCGTCCGGTGATAGTACATGAGTACTGACTCAGCGTGTTCGGCGCGACGGGGACGAAGTGGACAGTGCCGGGACGAGCGGTATGCCCGGTCCGGTCCCGGGGCGGATCGGGTCGTCAGCGGATCGGGTCGTCAGCGGCCCATCGCGGCCAGCAGCTCGCCGCAGGCCCGTTCGGCGACCCGGCACGCCTCGGCGCAGATCCGGCAGTGCTCGTGCATCTTGGCGTGCCGCTCGCACTCCTCGGCACAGGAGCGGCAGGCGGTCGCGCACGCCTCGAGCAGGCTGCGGCTGAGGTTCGCGTCGTAACCGGTGTGCCGGGACAGTACCCGCGCGGTGGCGGAGCAGACGTCGGCGCAGTCGAGGTCGGTCCGGATGCACTTGACGAGCTGGGCGACGTCCGCCTCGCTCAGGCAGGCGTCCGCGCACGAGGTGCAGGCCTGGGCGCAGGCGAGCAGCGCGTCGATCGACCGGGCCAGCAGGTCGCGATCGAGGTTGATCTCTCCGGGGTAGGTGGCCAGCATGGGCCGGGTGGCGGCAGTCATCTCCGCGTCTCCTCGCCTCGGCGGTCGGCTCCGCGTTCGTGGGCCGTCCACCCGCCGATACCCGGTGCCACCCGGGTTCATTCGGGCCGCGACCGGCCGAGCCTGCGGCCTCGCTCGGTTGCCCGGTCACCACGTCGGCCGCCCCGCCTAGAATCGGGACCGGACCGCGATGTTCCGTGCCGAGCTGTCGAGCAGACCCCGCGGAGGACCGGATATGGACGTCGCAAGCGGTGCTGACGACGACAGACCGCCCGGACCCGCCCCGGAGGGCGGCGCACCGTTCCTGATGAGCGCCTGCCTGGCCGGTACCCGGTGCGCCTACGACGGCGGCGCCGCGAAGGAGGAGGTCGCGCCCGCCGCCGACGCGCGGGTCCGGCTGGTCTGCCCGGAGGTGATGGGCGGGCTGCCGACCCCGCGCGACCGTGCGGAGATCGTCGGCGGGGACGGCTTCGACGTCCTGGACGGCCGTGCCCGGGTGTTGACCCACCGGGGCGAGGACGTGACCGAGGAGTACCTGGCGGGTGCCCGGCGGACCCTGCGGATCGCCCGGGCCACCGGAGCGGCAGGGGCGGTGCTTCAGGACTACAGCCCCTCCTGCGGCTGCCGGCAGATCAGTGACGGGACGTTCCGGCGCAACCGGGTGGAGGGCCAGGGCGTCACGGCGGCCCTGTTGCTGCGCAACGGGTTCCGGGTCGTGGCACACCACGAGTACGACGCCTCGGCGCCGTTCCCGCCCGACCCGGCGACATCCGGGGGCTGAGCGCCGAGGTCCCGGGGACTGAGCGCCGGTCCCGGAGGCTGAACGCCGAGGTCCCGGAGGCTGGGCCGTCGAAGCCATTGACACCGACCGTTCGCCGTACCGGACCGACCGCTCGACGCCTCGGCGCACGACCTGCGGATTCCGCGTCTCCCGTTACTGAAGCGTTACGGTGTACGGTTTGACTGCTCCAATGTTAGCGGTAACACTCGGCTCGCGACGTGATCGCGACCAGACCGTCGGGGCTGGCAGGAGCCATGCCCCAAGTAGGAGAGGTGGACATGCCGCCGGCCACGCATCCGCAGATCTGGTTCCTCACCGGCAGCCAGCACCTGTACGGTCCGGAGACCCTCGACCAGGTCGCGTCCCAGTCGCAGCAGATTCTGCGTACGCTCACCGGCTCGGGTCAGATCGTCGCGGACATCGTCTGGAAACCCGTCCTCACCGAGGCGTCGGCGATCCGCGCGATCCTGCTGGAGGCGAACGCCGACCCCGGCTGCCTCGGCGTGATCGCCTGGATGCACACCTTCTCGCCGGCCAAGATGTGGATCACCGGCCTGGACGCGCTGCGCAAGCCCCTGCTGCACCTGCACACCCAGCTCAACGAGGCGCTGCCCTGGGAGTCCATCGACATGGACTTCATGAACCTCAACCAGGCCGCGCACGGTGACCGGGAGTTCGGCTTCATCCAGACGCGACTCGGACTGGCCCGCAAGACCGTCGCCGGGCACGCCTCCGACCCGACCGTGGTGACCCGGATCGACGAGTGGGCCCGCGCCGCGCTCGGCTTCGCGCACCTGCGTAACCTCCGGTTGGCCCGGTTCGGCGACAACATGCGTGACGTAGCCGTCACCGAGGGCGACAAGGTGGAGGCGGAGCTTCGCTTCGGCGTCTCGGTGAACACCTACGGGGTCAACGAGCTTGTCGAGGTGGTGGACCGGGTCGCCGACCAGGAGGTCGAGCGCCTGGTCGGCGAGTACGCCGACACCTACCGGCTCGCCCCGGAACTGGCCAAGGACGGCGACCGGCACGAGTCGCTGCGGTACGCGGCCCGGATCGAGGCCGGCCTGCGGGAGTTCCTCGTCGACGGCGGGTTCGGGGCGTTCACCACGAACTTCCAGGATCTCGGCGGGCTACGGCAACTTCCCGGACTCGCCGTACAGCGGCTGATGGCCGACGGCTACGGTTTCGGCGGCGAGGGCGACTGGAAGACCTCGACCCTGCTCGCCGCGGTCAAGGCGATGGGTGTCGGATCGCCCCGGGGAACCTCGTTCATGGAGGACTACACCTACCACTTCGGGCCGGGTGAACCGAAGATCCTCGGCGCGCACATGCTCGAGGTCTGCCCGAGCATCGCTGGCGCGCGCCCGTCCTGCGAGATCCACCCGCTCGGCATCGGTGGCCGCGAGGACCCGGTCCGGCTCGTCTTCGACGCCACCACCGGTCCCGGCGTGGTGATCGGGATGGCCGACCTCGGCGAGCGGTTCCGCCTCGTCGCCAACGAGATCGAGGTGGTGCCGCCGGACGAGCCGATGCCCCGGCTCCCGGTCGCCCGGGCGGTGTGGAAGCCCGCGCCGTCGCTGAGTACCTCGGCCGAGTCGTGGCTCACCGCCGGGGGACCGCACCACACGGTGCTGACCCAGGCGGTGGGTTCGGCCACGCTGCGCGACTTCGCGGACATGTTGCACACCGAGCTGGTGCTGATCGACGAGCGGACCACGACCACCGACTTCCGGGACCGGCTGCGCTGGAACCAGGCATACCACCGACTCGCCCAGGGTCTGCCCGGCCGGGGCTGACCCGCACCCCCACGCCCAGTAGCTCTGAGGTGTAAGGAAGGGCCCCTTCCTATACAGAATGCGATAAGAAGGGGCCCTTCCTTGCATCCGCAGGAAATGGAGGACCAGATGAAATTCGTTCGGCTCGCGGCGGTGGCCGGCGCCGCCACGCTCGCCGTCGCGCTCACCGCGTGCGGATCGAGCACCAAGACCGTGGACCAGGAGGCCGGCTCCAGCGACAACGCCGGGGCGCTCGTCGGGGTCACCATGCCGACGAAGTCCTCCGAGCGGTGGATCCACGACGGCAACAACGTCAAGGCGGGCCTGGAGAAGCTCGGCTTCAAGGTCGACCTCCAGTACGCCCAGGACGACATCCCCACCCAGGTGGCCCAGATCGAGAACCAGATCACCAAGGGCGCCAAGGTGCTGATCATCGCCTCGATCGACGGCACCGCCATCACCACCCAGTTGCAGAACGCGGCGGACAACAAGATCCCGGTCATCGCGTACGACCGGCTGATCCGCAACAGCCCGAACGTCGACTACTACGCCACCTTCGACAACTTCAAGGTCGGGGTGCAGCAGGCGACCTCGCTGCTGGTCGGGCTGAAGCTGAAGAACGAGGACGGCAGCGACGGCACCGCCAAGGGTCCGTTCAACATCGAACTCTTCGCCGGCTCGCCCGACGACAACAACGCCACCTTCTTCTTCAACGGCGCGATGTCGGTGCTCCAGCCGTACATCGACAAGGGCACCCTGGTGGTCAAGAGCGGGCAGAAGGACTTCAAGACCGTCGCGATCCTGCGCTGGGACGCTGGCACCGCGCAGCGTCGGATGGAGGACCTGCTGACCAAGACGTACAGCGGCGGGGTCAAGGTCGACGGGGTGCTCTCGCCGTACGACGGGCTGTCGATCGGCATCCTGTCGGCGCTGAAGAGCAACGGCTACGGCACCGCCGGGCAGCCGTACCCGATCGTGACCGGGCAGGACGCCGAGGTCGCCTCGGTGAAGTCCATCATCGCCGGCGAGCAGTACTCGACCATCTACAAGGACACCCGGCAGCTCGCCGAGGTGGCGGTCAAGATGGCCGACGCGGTGCTCAAGGGGAGCAAGCCCGAGGTCAACAACGAGAAGGACTACGACAACGGCAACAAGGTCGTGCCCTCCTTCCTGCTCGACCCGGTGATCGTCAACAAGGCCAACTACAAGGCGACGCTGATCGACACCGGCTACTACAAGCCGGAACAGATCCAGTAGTACGGTCGCGGCGGTCGCCCCGGGTAGATCCCCGCGAGGCGGCCGCCGCACCATGCCGGCCCGACGCCGGCGACCCCGGTCCACCCACCGACCCAGGAGGCGATCCGTTGGCATGACCGACGACATTCTGCGGATGCGGGACATCACCAAGACCTTTCCCGGGGTACGCGCGCTGCACGAGGTCAGCCTCTCGGTGCGCCGGGGTGAGATCCACGCGATCTGCGGCGAGAACGGCGCCGGGAAGTCCACCCTGATGAAGGTGCTCTCCGGGGTCTACCCGCACGGCTCGTACTCCGGGGAGATCTCCTTCGACGGCGAGCCCTGCGAGTTCGCCGACATCCGGGACAGCGAGCGGCGCGGGATCGTCATCATCCACCAGGAGCTGGCGCTCTGTCCGCAGCTCTCGATCGCCGAGAACATCTTCCTCGGCAACGAGCGGGCCAGTCGTGGACTGATCGACTGGAACCGGACCAACCACGAGGCCGCCGCGCTGCTGGCCCGGGTGGGGCTCTACGAGAACCCGGTGACCCAGGTCAGCGACATCGGCGTGGGCAAGCAGCAGCTCGTCGAGATCGCCAAGGCGCTGGCCAAGCGGGTCCGGCTGCTCATCCTCGACGAGCCCACCGCGGCGCTCAACGACCGGGACTCGGCGCACCTGCTCGACCTGCTGCGCGGCCTGCGCGACCAGGGCATCACCTGCGTGATCATCTCGCACAAGCTGAACGAGATCGCGGCGATCGCCGACCGGATCACCATCCTGCGGGACGGCCGGACGATCGAGACCCTGGACCCCGCCACCGACGTGGTGACCGAGGACCGGATCATCTCCGGGATGGTCGGCCGGGACCTCGACCACCGCTTCCCGCCGCGCGAGCCGCGGATCGGCAGCGAGGTGCTGCGGATCGAGGACTGGACGGTGCACAGCCCCAACCAGCACGGCCGGGTGGTGGTCTCGAACGCCAACCTCACGCTGCGGCGCGGCGAGATCGTCGGGCTGGCCGGGCTGATGGGCGCCGGCCGTACCGAGCTGGCGATGAGCGTCTTCGGGCGCTCGTACGGGACGGACATCTCCGGCCGGCTGGTCAAGGACGGTCGGGAGATCACCGTACGGTCGGTGCGGGACGCGATCCGGCACGGCATCGCGTACGCGACCGAGGACCGCAAGCGGTACGGCCTCAACCTGATCGAGGACATCAAGCGGAACGTCTCGGCCGCCGGGCTGAGCCGGCTGGCCAGGCGCGGCTGGGTCGACGACCACCGGGAGTTCCAGGTCGCCGACGGGTTCCGGGCCAGCATGAACATCAAGGCGCCGAGCGTGCTGAGTGTGACCGGCAAGCTCAGCGGCGGCAACCAGCAGAAGGTCGTACTGTCGAAGTGGATCTTCACCAATCCCGACGTGCTGATCCTCGACGAGCCGACCCGGGGCATCGACGTCGGCGCCAAGTACGAGATCTACTCGATCATCAACCGGCTCGCCGACGAGGGTAAGGCCATCCTGGTCATCTCGTCGGAGCTGCCCGAACTGCTCGGCCTCTGCGACCGCATCTACACCCTCTCCGCCGGCCGGGTCACCGCCGAGGTGCCCCGCGCGGAGGCGACCCAGGAACACCTGATGCGGTACATGACCAAGGGCCAGGCCGACCACGGCGACGCCCGCACCACCTCGGACGACCCGGGCCCGGCGGACGCCGCCGGCCGTCCGAGCGGACCGACGAACGGACAGGAGTAGACCTCGATGAGCGCCACCGCACCCACCAACGCCGATGTCGCGGTGAGCGGACCCGGTCTCGGTGAACCGTCCGCCCCGGCCGGCGGTCCCGGTCGCCGGCTCTCAATCAACCTGCGGCAGAGCGGCATCTACGTCGCCTTCGCGTTGATCGTGCTGCTCTTCTCGGTGCTGACCGACGGGGCCCTGCTCCAGCCGCAGAACATCTCCAACATCGTCGTGCAGAACTCGTACGTGCTGATCCTGGCGATCGGCATGATCCTGATCATCATCGCCGGGCACATCGACCTCTCCGCCGGCTCGGTGGTGGCGGTCACCGGGGCGGTCGCGGCCGTGCTGATGGTCGAACACGACGTACCATGGCCGCTGGCCCTGCTGATCACCCTCGTCGTCGGCGGGCTGATCGGTGCCTGGCAGGGATTCTGGATCGCCTACTTCGGCATCCCGGCCTTCATCGTGACCCTGGCCGGCATGCTGCTCTTCCGGGCGCTCACCCTGACCGTCCTCGGCAACCAGGGCATCGGGCCGTTCCCGGACCCGGTGCGTACCCTCGCGAACGGCTTCACCGAGGGCTACCTGGGCAACGTCGGGCTCGGCCCGCTGGGCGGCGCCGACCTGTTCAGCCTGCTGGTCGGGATCGCCGCGATGGCCGGCATCGTACTGGTGCAGTGGCGCGGCCGGATGGCCCGGCTCGGCTACCAGCAGACCGTCGAGCCGCTGCCGATCTTCGTCCTCAAGCTCGCCCTGGCCGGCGTCGTGGTGATGACGGTGATCGTGCAGCTGGCCCGGTTCAAGAACCTGCCCTGGGTGCTGATCCTGCTCGCCGGCCTGATCCTGGCGTACTCGCTGCTGACCAACCGGGCCGTCTTCGGCCGGCAGATCTACGCCGTCGGCGGCAACCTCCAGGCCGCGACCCTGAGCGGTGTCAAGGTCAAGTCGGTGATCTTCTGGATCTTCGTCAACATGGGCGTACTCTCCGCGCTCGCCGGGATCATCTTCGCCGGCCGGCTCAACCAGGCCGGGCCGACCGCCGGCAACGCCTTCGAACTCGACGCCATCGCGGCGGCGTTCATCGGCGGTGCGGCCGTACAGGGCGGCGTCGGCAAGGTGGTCGGGGCGATCACCGGTGGTCTGATCATGGGCGTCATCAACAACGGCATGTCGCTGATGGGCGCGCCGAGCGAGCGGGTGATGCTGGTCAAGGGCGCCGTGCTGCTCGCGGCGGTGGCCTTCGACGTCTGGACCAAGCGGCGCGCCGGAGCCGCCCGGTAACTCGCCCAGCACGACCGGCCATCCGCGACGGTGCCGGCCCGGCGAGCCGTACGGACCTGAACCTCGTTGGCGCATACGGTAGATATCCGGACGAATTCGGGTCAGGTTCGTGTCGAGGCGCCGGGCGCCCCGCTGCGGCCCCGAACCCGGCGCAGAGTCAGGAGGCAGGTCCATGGTCGATCCGGTATGCGCCCCGGCGACCGGGCCGGACCGGCGCGTCCCGGCGGTCGGCCGCGCCGGCTGAAATGGACTGGGCGGGATGGGCACTCTTCGGGGTGGTGGCCACCGCCGCGCTCACCGCGGCGATGACCGCCGCGCAGCTCGCCGGGCTCACCCGCGTCGACCTGCCGCTGATCCTCGGCACCCTGGTCACCGAGGACCCCGACCGGGCCCGGGTGGCCGGCTTCTTCATCCACCTGCTGGCCGGTCAGGGCTTCGCGCTCGGCTATGCCGGGACGTTCGCCCTGCTCGGCCGGGCCACCTGGTGGATCGGCGCGCTGCTCGGCATGGTGCACGTCGGGATCGCGCTGACGGTGCTGCTGCCGCTGCTGCCCGGCGTACATCCCCGGATGGCCTCGCCCCGGGCCGGCCCGGCCAGTACGGCGGTACTGGAGCCGCCCGGCCTGCTCGCCCTGAACTACGGGATGCAGACACCGGTGGTCACGGTCGCCGTGCACCTCCTCTACGGGGCCGTCCTCGGGCTGCTCCTCCAGGCCCGATGAGCCCGGCCGGCGCCGCCGAGCCACCACCGCCGATCGCGGACTACGGGCTGCTCGGCGACACCCGCACGGCGGCCCTGGTCTCCAGCGCCGGTGCGATCGACTGGATGTGCGTACCCCGCTTCGACGGCCCGCCCCTGTTCGGCCGGCTCGTCGGCGGCCCGGCGGCGGGCACGTACCGGATCGGCCCCGCCCGAGCGGCCGAACCGGTCGAGCGGCGGTACCGGCGGGACACGACCACCCTGCGGACCACCTGGGCGATCGGCGGGCGACGCCTCACCCTCACCGAGGGGATGGTCGCCGAGGTCACCGGTCGACTGCTGCCGACGACCCTGCTGGTCCGGCGACTCCAGGCCGAGGGAGGCCCCGCCGACGCCGTCGTCGAGTTCGATCCTCGGCTCGGTGCCGGCCACCGGCCGCCCCGGGTACGCCGGCACGGGACGGTCTCCGTCTGCGAGTGGAATGCGCTCGCGGTGTCGCTGAACGGCGCTCCCGGGCCGGTCGTCGAACCCGGCCGACCGACCCCGATCACCGTCCACCCGGGCCGGCCGGTCACCTTCGTACTGGTGGTGGCGCACCGGGAACCACTGATCCAGGTGGGTCCGGAGGCGGCCTGGGAGCTGCTGCGCGCCGACGAGGCGTACTGGCGGGCATGGGTCGCCGACCTCGACCTCGACCTGCCGTTCCGGGACGTCGTGGTGCGCAGCCTGCTCACCCTGCGCCTGTTGACCTATTCGCCGTCGCACGCTCCGGTCGCGGCGCCGACCACCTCGCTGCCGGAGCAGCCCGGCGGGGCACGGAACTGGGACTACCGCTACGTCTGGCCCCGGGACGCCAGCATCGGAATCGCCGCCTTTCTCGGGGTCGGCAAGCCCGACCAGGCCCGTGGTTTCCTCGCCTGGCTGTTGCGGGCGAGCCGGTTGCAGCGGCCGCGCCTGCCGGCACTGTTCACACTCGACGGCCTGCGGGTACCGGTCGAGCGGCGACTCGGCGGCTGGCCCGGCTACGCCGACAGCACCCCGGTACGCGTCGGCAACGGTGCCGCCCACCAGCACCAACTCGACGGCTACGGCTGGGTCGTCGACGCAGCCTGGGTGTACGCACAGGCCGGACACCGCCTCGACGGGGAGACCTGGCGGACGGTACGCGGCTTCGCCGACGTGGTCGCCCGGCGGTGGCCGGAACCCGACGCCGGCATCTGGGAGCTGCGCCACCCCACCCAGCAGGTGCACTCCAAGCTGATGGGTTGGCTCGCGCTGGACCGGGCGCTGCGGATCGCCCAGACCCATCCGCTCCCGGACCGGCAGCGGCGACGCTGGCGCGACGCCCGGCAGGCGATCGTCGACGACGTGCGGGTGCACGGCGTCGACCCCGACCGGGGCAACTACGTCCGCGGCTACGGATCCCGGGAGGTCGACGCGGCGCTGCTGGTACTGCCGCTGCTCGGCATCGAGGATCCCGACTCGCCCCGGGTGGAGCGCACCATCGCGGCGATCCGGAGCGACCTGGGCGCCGGCGGCGCCCTGCTCTACCGCTACCCGCCCGGCCGGGACGGCCTGCCCGGCTCCGAGGCGGCCTTCCTGCCCTGCTCCTTCTGGCTGGTCCAGGCGCTCGCTGGCACCGGGCGGCGGGCCGAGGCGGTCGAGCTGTTCCGAGCACTCCTCGACCGGGCGAGCCCGTTGGGTCTCTACGCCGAGGAGATGGACCCGGTGACCGGTGCCCACCTCGGCAACTATCCGCAGACCCTCACCCACGCCGCGCTCGTGCAGGCCGTACTCGCGATCCGGTCGGCACCGGTCCGCTAGCCGGTCGGTCCGGGAGCGCGGGGCCGGGTGGCCGGCACGCACGAGCGGGGACCTGGCGGAGGTGCGCGGCTTTCGTACGATTCCCAGCGTCCGGCGACCCCTCGTCCTCGATCGGAAGGTAGGCCGTGGACTCGTCTCTCGCGCTCCTCGTCGGCGCCACCGCCGTCTGTGCCGGCGCCGTCGGCTACCTGGTCCAGCCGCGCGCCCTCGGGCCACGCCGCGCCGTCGTGGCCGCCGTGGGCGTGGCGGTCGGCGTCACCGCGAGCTTCCTGCTGATGCTCTACCTCGCCAGCCTGGCGCTTCCGGCGGTGGTGGGATTCGTCGCCCTCTTCACCGCCGCCGTCGGCTATCCGGTCTTCCGGCGCGACCTCGGTCCCCGCCGGGCCGGTGTGGCCGCCGCAGGCTCGGCGGCCGTCGTCACCGCGAGCTTCCTCTTCGTGGTCTACCTCGCCGTGATCGCCTTCATCGCCGCCATCGGCGTCTACCTGTTGCTCCGGGACCGGGTCCGGATCGCTCCGGCACTGATCATGACAGGTACCACCCTCGGCGGGCTGCTCGCCGCCTCCGCGCTCGTCTTCTGGGTCAGCTTCACGTACGTCATGTGACACCGCTTCGCACCGTCCGAGGGATCAACTGCCCGGAAGGTCGGTACGCCGCTCTCGGCCGACATCCCGGCACCGCTGAAGCCGACGAGCCGACGAGCCGACGAGCCCGGGCGAACAGCCCGGCGGCGTCGGGCGGCAGGACCCGCTCCGTCCGGTAGATCCTGCCACCGGCAGAGCGGATCGGCGCCCGTCCGTGCGCCACCACCCCGGGCGCGCCGGGCCGCTCCCTTCACCGTGCCCGCTCCTGCACCGCCTCCCGGTAGAGCCGCAACAGCGCCCGCCCGTGCGCCGCCCAGGACCGGGGAGCGACACCGGCCGCCGCCGGGGGTGGGCCGGCGGCAACCGACTCGTCGATCGCCCGGGCGGTCGCGGCCACGTCGTCCGGGTCGACCAGCCGCGCCGCCGCGCCGAGCAGCTCGCGGTAGGTGGGAATGTCGGCGGCGACCACCGGCGCCCCGGCAGCCAGCGCCTCCAGCGGCGGGAACCCGAAGCCCTCGCTCGCCGAGAGGCTGACCACGGCGCCGGCCCGCCGGTAGAGCGCCTGCAACACGCCGTCGTCGACCGCGCCGAGCAGCACCGCGTCGGCGCCGACGGCATGCTCGGCAACCTGCTCGGCGCCGGTAGCGCCGGGCGCGAAGTCGCCGCCGACCAGGACCAGCGGTACGCCGCGACGCCGGCTGGCCGTCCGGGCGTACGCGTCCAGCACGGCGCCGATCCGCTTGTGCGCCCGAGCCAGCCCGACGTAGAGGACGAACTCGGGCAGCGACGGTACCGCCCCGTCCGGCGGTGCCGGTGCGGCCAGCAGATGGTCGCTGCCCCACGAGCTGACCCGCAGTGGTGCGTCCGCCCGTACGTTGGCGCGGAACTGCCCGGCGACCGTCTCGGTCGGTACCACGATCCGGGCCGCCGTCGCCGCGAGGTGCGCCATCATCAGGCCGTAGTACTCCTCGTGTGCGGAGGCGGGTCGCGCCCGGGCGGCCGGTGCCGGCGGGGTCAGGGTGCGCAGTTCCGCCGCCGCCCGGCGCAGCGCCGCGAGGTCGGCGGCACCGAACCGCGCGGCGAACGCCGGATCCGAGTAGCAGAGGCCGGGATCGAGCAGCCGGACGACGTCGTGCACGGTCACCACCAGCGGGATGCCGGGATCGGGCCACGGGATCCGGTAGTCGAACAGGTGGATCACTTCCGCGTCGACCCGGCGGGCGGCGTCGAGCAGCTCGTCCGCCTCCGCCGAGCCGTACCGGGGTGTTCCGGTCGGCGCCAGGACGTCGAGCCGGATCCGATCCGCGGACCGCAGCGCCGCGACCGTGCAGCGGGTGTAGCGCCCGATGCCGTCGGGGGCGTCGATCCGCCCGTCCACCAGCACCCGGATCACCGCTGCCACCTCACTGGACATGGTGTCGACATCTATGACCGCCTATCCTTCCATGACATGGGGCCGGATCGCGCCAGCACCGCCCGCCCGGTGAGCGCCGCCGGCTCTCCGGTGCTCGTCACGGGCGGGGCCGGCTTTCTGGGCATCGCCGTGGTCCGCCGGCTGCGTGCCGCCGGCCAGTCGGTCGCGATCCTCGACGACGGCAGCGCGGGCACGCTGCGCCGGCTGCACGTGTTCGCCGACGACGCCGAGGTGGTGCACCACCGGACGAGCGTCTGCGACGCCGACGCGGTGGCCGAGCTGCACCGTGCGGTGCGGCCGTGGGCCGTGGTCCACCTGGCGGCGAAGCATTTCATACCGGACTGCGAACGCGATCCGGAGGAGACCGCGCGGGTGAACGTCGCCGGTACGGCCAGCCTGCTCGCCGCCTGGCGGACCCACCGCCCGCAGCGGTTCGTCTTCGCCTCCTCCGCGGCCGTCTACGCCGACTCCACCGGGCCGCTCTCCGAGCGATCCCGGTGTGCGCCGTGCACCGCCTACGGGCAGACCAAGCTCGCCGGGGAGCGGATGGTGCACCGGGACGCGGCCCGGCGCGGAGTGGCCGCGCTCTCGGTGCGGCTGTTCAACCTCTACGGGCCGGGCCCGACCGCCGACCATCTGGTCCCGACGACGATCGCCCAGGCCCGGGCCGGTGGCGTGCTGCACCTGGGGGACCTGCGGACCGTACGCGACTACGTCTTCGTCGAGGACGCCGCCGACGCGGTCGTGGCGCTGCTCGCCCGGGGCGCCACCGGTCGGGTGAACGTCGGCACCGGGCGGGGCACCGCCGGCCGGGAGGTGGTGGCGGGGATTCTGGAGGTGCTCGGTCTGGCCGGCACGGTCGCGCTCGATCCGGCCCGTACCCGGGTCTCGGACAGCCCGGCCGTGGTCGCCGACATCCGCCGGCTCCGCGCGCTGCTGCCGGCGTGGCGACCGGTTCCGCTCCGCGAGGGCCTGGCGCGTACGGTACGGCTGCCAGCGGTCGAGCCTCGGCACGGCGCTGTCAGCGGTGCGTACCGGACGGCATCGGATCCGGCGGCGGCAGCCAGCTCAGCAGCTCCGGCCGACGGGTCCGCAACTGCGCCGCCAGCCGTTGCGCGGCCACCGACCGGCGCTGGTTGAGCAGGTCGAACCGGCGTCGGGCCAGCATCAGCGGCAGCAGCCGGTCGAGCTGCTCGTGGTCGACCCCCGCACCGTAACCGGCGACCGCCGACTCGACGGTGCCGCCGAGACCGAGGTCGACCGCGATGCACCAGGCCAGGTCGAGCATCGGCGGGCCGACCTGGATGGCGCCCGGGTCGAGCACGGCTCGCAGCCGGCCACCGGTGAACAGCACGTTGTGTCCGACCGCCATGTCGCCGTGGATCGCCGTCATCGGCGCTCCTCGGCAGGCCCGGTCGAGTGCCGCCACCAGGCGCAGTGCGCACGCGGGGTCGCGCAGCCGGATCTCGCCGAAGAACATCGCGGCGGTGCCCGGGGCGTCCAGCCGACGCCCCACGGCCGGTGCACGGTCGTGCCAGCGGCGCATCGCCGCGCAGACCAGGCGCTGGCGTCGGGGCAGCAGCGGACCGCCGCCGCCGTGCGACCCCGGTACCCGCTCCAGCACCGTCCACCACCGGCGTTCGCCGCCGGCCAGGATCTCGCCGTGGTCGAGCAGGGCGGGTGCCGGAATGCCGGCGGCGACGCGTACCCGCTCGTAGCCGAGGCAGACCGCCAGCGTCTCGTGCCGACGGTGCTGCACCTTGATCACGGTACGGCGCCCCGGCACCACCGCCGCGCCGGCAGCTTCCGGTTCCGGACCGTCGTAGGCCTGGCTTCGTGCCGCCGCCCGGACCAGCGCGTCGACCACCTCGCCGGGCAGTTCGCCGGCCGACGGCGTCGCGGCGTCGCTCAGGTCGAGCGGTCCGCAGCGCGCCGTGCCCGTCCTCCGCTCGCCCGCGCCCGCCCGCGGCTCGTCCACGTGCGGGTCGCCAGCCTGCCGCTCGTCCACCTGCCGCTCGTCCACCTGCCGCTCGTCCACCCGCTGCTCATCCACCTTGTTCGGCCGCTGCACGCCGGGCCCGGAGCATGCGCAGCGGTCCGCGCCAGCGTTCCCGGGCCAGCTTGGCCGAGTCGTACCATCCGACCGCCGCGAAGTCGTGCAGCTCGTCGTCCCCGAGCCACAGGCCCGCGACCGCCGCCCACACCGGTGGGGCGAGCTGGTCGGCCCGGGCGTCGGCGGCGAGCGCGGCCGCCGCGGTCCGGGCCAGCTCCGGGCGGTCGGTCGCGAGCGCCGCGAGTACCGTGATCGCGTCGACCGGCAGCAGTTGGCCGACCACCCCGGACTCCTCGGTCAGCCGGTGGGCGCGGGCGAGCAGCTCGTCCACCTCCGCGCAGTCGCCCCGGGCGGCGGCCGCGACCGCCGCCGCGAGGTCGCACTGGGCGAGCCCGATCAGGTCACCCAGCGACTGGTTGAGTTCCCGGGCCTCCGGCAGCATCGACGCCGCGAGTTCCGGGTCGGTCCACATGGTGGCCAGGGCCAGGTGCCGGGCGGCCCGCGCCCCCCACAGCGGCGCGCCGGTGGCCCGGGCCTGGTCGAGGGCCTGCCGGAAGAAGCCGGCCGAGCGGGTGAAGTCCCCGCCGTGCTGGTAGACGTGGCCGAGCAGGTCCCAGGTCCGGGCATCCTCCAGCGGCTGGCCGGCCGACGGGGGCGCGTAGCCGAGCACCTCGGCCAGCCGGCTGCGGCGCAGCGCCACCCCGGCCCGACCCCACGCACCGGCGCTGCGCAGCAGCGGACCGGCCTGCTCGAGGGAGGCGAAGAACGCGTCGCCCTCCGCGTGGTGGCCGGTCGACTGGGTCAGCGAACCGAGTTCGTAGGCGACGTACGCGTCGTAGGGGTGCTGCCACGGCTCCTGCGCCAGCGTCTTGAGGCGCTGGTATCTGGGGCGGGCGTCGACCTGGGCGGTGGACGCCAGCCGGGCCGCCTCGACCAGCCGGCGCAGTGCCGGCGCGGCACCGTCGGCCGGCGGCAGCGCGGCCAGCACCTGCCAGTGTCCGAGCTGGCTGAGGGTGTAGGTGAGGTCACCCAGTCGGTCGGGGAGCAGCTCGTGCTCGACCGCCGCCTGTAGGACCAGCAGCATCGCCGCCACCGCGCACTGGCTGCGGTGGGCGGAGACGACGGTGTCGCCGTCGTCGGGGCGCCAGACCTCCAGGCCCAGTTCGGTGACCCGGGCCGTCGCCCGGGCCGCCCGCTCGGCGCGCTCGGCGCCGACCCAGCCGTCGTCGGTGTACTCGTCGCAGGCGTTGATGCTCTGCCGGAGGGTCTGGTGGATCCGGTACTCCGGCCAGGTGCCCGCCGCGTGCCGGACGAAGCTGTTGGTGAGGAACCGGTGGATCGTCGCCATCGCCACGTCCGGCAGTACCGCGCGGAGGATGTCGGCGTCGAACGCCGCCAGCAGTGCCGAGGCGCGCAGCAGGTTGCGTTCGGCGGGGGAGAGGTCGCGCATGATCCGCAGGACCAGTTCGGGCAGCGGGCCGCCGAACTGGGCCGGGTCCGGGCGCTCACCGCGCAGCGCCGCGCTGCGGTACTGGCTGACCGACAGTTCCAGGTAGAGCGGGGAGCCCGCCGAGGCGTCGACGATGCGGCGGCGTACCGCCTCGTCGATCGCCGGTTCCCCGTCGGCGACCGTCAGCCGCTCCCGCAGGAAGGTGTCGGCGTAGTCGGGGGTGAGCCCGGCGAGGGCGTGCTGGTCGCTGCGCCCGTCCGCCCCGGCGAGGCGCGGCCAGCGCTGGGTGCCGCCGTAGGTCAGGGTGACCGCGCGGACCGGGTCGTGCCAGCGCAGCGGGCGCCGGCTGGTCACCACGAAGAGCACGTTGGGCATGAGGTAGACCATCCGGGCGAGCAGGTCCTCCAGCAGCCCCTTCTCCCTGGGCAGCCCCTGGACGGCCTCGAAGGTGTCCAGGTGGCAGACGGCCAGCGCCGGCCGTCTGGCCCGGATCCGCTCGATGTCCCAGGCGAGCAGGATCGGCAGGTAGCCGAGCATCCGGTCCGGGTCGTTCTCCTTGAGGATGAGGGCGAAGGGCGGGAACTCGCGCTGGAGCCGGCGTACCTCGGTGGCCTCGCGTAACCGGCGTACCAGTCCGGAGGCCATCCGGTAGCCGACCTCCACCACGGCCACCGAGCCGAGCAGTTCGTCGACGACGCCGGCGATCTGCTGCGCCGTCTGCTCCCGGTCCTCCTGGCCGAGGAAGCCGCTGCGTTCCACGAAATCGGTCAGGCTGACGCCGGGGTGCTTGAGTTCCCAGTAGACCGACAGGCCGGTGTCGAAGGCGGTGAACGGCCGGCCGAGCCTGCCCAGCGCCGCGCGGACCCGCAGGACGACGGTCTCGAAGCCGAGGTTGCTGCCGTCGGCGAAGTCGAAGCTGGCCACCACCCGCCGCTTCGGCAGCTCCGGCGCGGACGAGCCGGTCAGCTCGGCGCAGAACTGGTTGACCAGTGTGGTCTTGCCGATGCCACCCTGGCCGTGAACCACGATCACGTTCTGCGCGGGGCGGCCGAAATCGAGCAGGTCCGCCGTGGCGAGCGGCTCGGCGGCCAGGTCCCGGGCCCGGTTCAACAGCATCCGGGTGTAGTCCTCCCGGTCGGTGAACACCTCGTTGCGACGGTAGGGTCCGGCGGCACCGAAAACGAAGTAGTCGTCTAGGTCCACTTCGTCATGTAATCATCTGACTACATCGGTCGACATCAACTGATCCGGTGGAGACGCGGGCGCGGGGGAGGTGGCATGACGCGAGTCCTTGTCGATGTTCGCGCCAACCAGCAGACCGGCATCGCCCGCTACGGCACCAACCTGCTGCGCGAGCTGGCCGTGTCGGCCGGCACCGGCGGTACGCCACGGCTGACCGCCTTCGTCGACCCGGTGCAGGTCACGGCGGCGCAGGAGGCGATCGGGACGGCACCGGTACGGCTGGTCGTGGCCACCGAGTCGGACGGCTTCGTACGCCGCAGCGCCGAACTGCGCGGGCTGCTGGAGACGGGCGGGTTCGACCTCTACCACACCACTCACTACACGGTGGATCGGCACTGTCCGATTCCGTACAGCTTCACCGTGCACGACCTGACCCGGCTGCGCTTCCCCGAGCACGACTACGGCCGGGAACAGTTCGTCCGGCACTTCGGCGCCGCGCAGTGGACGGCGCTGCGGGCCGAACTCGCCGCGCTGACCGACTGGGACGACGGGCGCGGCGGCCCGTTCCAGCGCTACTTCCGGGCGCTGAACCGGGTCCTCGCGGCGGGTGCCACCCGGATCGCGGCGGTGTCCCGGGCGACCGGTCACGACCTGGTGCAGTTGCTCGGTGTCCCGGCCGACATGATCGACCTGGTGCCGTGCGCGGTACGCGCGGAGACGTTCCACCGGCGCCCCGTCGCCGAGGTGGCCGCCGTACGCGCCGAGTACGCCCTCTCCGGCCCGTACTGCCTCTACGTCGGGCTCGCCGGACCGATCAAACGGTTCGACTGGCTGCTCGCCCGATGGCTGGACGCCGTGCCCCGGTTCCCGACCGGTGCCCGGCTCGTCGTGGTCGGCGGGTACGCCGAGGCGCGCGCGGAGGTGGCGGCCCTGCTCCGCGACACGCCTGCGGCGGGCTCGGTGGTCTTCACCGGCAGGGTCCACGACGACACCCTGGCCGCGCTCTACTCCGGCGCTGCCGCCCTGCTGGTCGCCTCCCGTAACGAGGGCAACCACCTCGGCCCGCTGGAGGCGCTGGCCTGCGGTTGCGAGGTGATCTGCACCGACATCCCACCGCTGCGCGAGACGGTCGACGGGCATGCGCACTTCTACCCGTTGACCGACTCCGCCCGGCTGACGGGACTGGTCGACGCCGCGCTGCGCGGTACGCTGCCCCCGGCCGCCGCCGGCTTCACGGTGCCGCGCTGGTCCGACTCGGGCCGGGCGCTGGTCGACTCGATGCGCCGATCGCTGGGCGAACGTGCCGTCGGCGAGCCGTACCGTGAGTCGGCACCCGGACCGTTTCAGCTCGGCAACCTCGGGTAGCTTTGATCACAATCACGACCTGTACATCCCGGTCTACCCGTGACCAGGTCCAGCGGGGTCACGGCTGGGCCGAGAAGGAGCTGCGGAATGCGCGTGACCATGACGCTGTCGCTCCCGCGGCATCCGTCCTCGGTGACCCGCGCCCGTCATGTCCTCACCACCCTGCTGAGCCTGACCGACGCGGCCGAGGAGGCCTGCGGGCACCTCGCCGTGCTGATCAGCGAGGCGTGCGCCAACGCGGTGATGCACGCCGAGCCGGAGAGCACGGTCGACGTCACCATCGTCATCGACGACCACGCCTGCCTGATCGAGGTCGGCAACCGTGGCACCACCCCGGACCACGCGGGGCTGCACGCCGGTCTACCCGACCCGCTCACGGTCGGCGGCCGTGGACTGCCCCTGATCACCGCGCTCGCCGACACCGCCGTCTTCGTCCCCGGCCCACCCGATCGGGTGCTGCTGCGCATCACCAAACACCTCACCGCGGTACCGGCACCACCGCTGGCCTGATCGACTGCCCCGGCCGGCGGCGCGAACGTCGCCGCCGGCTGGGTCGCTGCGGGGTTGGCCTATTGACATTCGATAGGTAGCGAGTGATAGTCGATGCATGCTTGCCGAACATCGAGCGGTCGCCCCACTCCGAGTCCTCCTGGTGTTGCTGTTCGGAGTGCTGGTCATGTTCCAGACCTTCTCGCTGCCCGGACAGTTCGCGTACATGGCCGAGGAGTCCCCGGAACTCGCGTACCTGAGGTGGCCGATGACCGCCATCTCGATCTTCTGGGTGCTCTGCGTCCAGGTGGTGATCGTGGCCACCTGGAAGTTGCTCACCATGGTCAAGAACGACCGCATCTTCAGCGAGGCGTCCCTGGCCTGGGTGGATGCGATCCTCTGGGCCATCGCCGCCGCCTGGATCGTCCTCGTCGGGGTGCTCCTCTACGTCGGTTTCAAGTCGGACGACCCCGGGCTACCTCTGCTGCTCTTCCTGATGTCGATCGGTGTGGCCGTGCTCGGGCTGCTGATGGTCGTGATGCGTGCCCTGCTGCGGCAGGCCACCACGCTGCGGACCGACATGGAAGCGGTGATCTGATGCCCATCGTCGTGCGCATCGACGTCGAACTGGCCAAGCGCAAGATGAGCGTGGGTGAGTTCGCCGAGCGGGTCGGCCTCACCCCGGCGAACGTGGCCGTGCTGAAGAACGGCCGCGCCAAGGCTGTCCGGTTCAGCACCCTGGAGGCCATGTGCCGGGTGCTCGGCTGCCAGCCCGGTGACCTGCTCGAGTGGGTCGAGGAATGAGCCGTCCTGCCGCGCCCCACGCGCCACGCACCGACCACGTCGACCCGCTCGCCGCCGGGATCGGCGGAGGGTCCGACCCTGGAACGGAGAACCCATGAAGTACGTCCTCGTCGTCGTCGCCCTGCTCGTCGTCGCCCTCGGCGTCGCCGCCGTGCTGTACGGAGGAGCCGACGACTCGCCCGGCCTCCAGCTCATCGGCGTGCTGCTCGTCGTCGGCACGATCGCCTACGGCGTGCGGGTCGCCCGGCGCAGCAGGTAGCGTACGACCGCCTCACCGGTCAGCCCGGCGGCCGCCCGGCGCCGTGCCGGAGGCCGGTGCCCACCAGTGCGGCCAGCTCGTCCTCGCGGCCGGTCAACAGGTCGAAGTCGTGGAAGGTCCGCAGCGCCCCCGGACCCATGGTGCGGAGGGCACGCGCGACCAGCGGAGTCTCCAGGCGTGCTGCCAGCCGCGCGGCGGTGGCCGGCCAGGTGCCGCGGAGTACCGTTCCCATCGCCACCGCCGTCTGCCAGAGCGCGTAGAGGTGCCGGTCGCCGATCTCGGCGCGCACCGTGTCGCCGGCCGGGATCTCGTCGACGGCGGCCTGGTAGGCGCCGGTCAGCCCGGCCTCGTCCCAGCCCTCGGCGGCGAGTACCCGGCCGGTGGGCAGCCGGGTCGAGTAGGAGCCGTCCGTGGTGTCGATCGTGGTGGCGGTGCCGTCGGTCCAGGCCAGGAAGGGCAGCATCGCCGGCACGTCCAGTACCGGTCCGCGCAGTGGCGCGGTCTCGTCGGCCGGCCCGGGACCGTCCGGAAGGAGGCAGGCGGAGAGCCGCACGCCGTGGCCGTGGTTGCCGATCAGGCTGGACCGGTCGTCGTGCTCGACAAGGTTGGGCACGGTCACCAGGCACGGCACCCCGGCCCGGCGGAGGAACTCCAGCGCCAGTTCGTCGTCGGCGCTGCCGGTCTCGGGCTGGGTCGAGAGGAAGGCCGCGAACTCGCGCGCCGTGTCGGCCGGTAGCGCCAGTGCCTGGGTCGGCACGTACGGATTCACCATCGGAACCCAGGAGGCACCGGTCAGCGCCGCGAACCGGACCAGCGAGGCGGTCCGCGAGCCCCACTCGACGAAGTAGCTGACCGCCGCCCGGGGCTGTCGGGCCAGGCTCTGCCGTGCGGCGGCCACGAAGCCGGCCGGCAGCCGGACGTCGTCCTGCACCACGAGATGGTGGGTGGCCTCCGGCGATACCGCGGCGTAGGCCAGCCGGGCACTGCGGACCGTGCTCGGCGGCCCGTCCGGGTCCGGGTCGACGGCGAGCGCGGCATCCAGCGGGGCGAGACCGGCCGCGACCGCGCGGGCCTGCGGTAGCCGCCTCGGGTGTGTCATCACGGCGGCCGACAGGACGGGCTCCTCGGCGACCGACAGGGCGAGCGCCTCGGCGGTGGGCCCGGGGGACTTCCGATCATCGACGGCCATGTGACCGGAGCTTAACGCATGGACGGACGTCGAACGGGGTACATAGACTCGCATAGATCGTCTCGGTGTTGCCGCCGACGCCGGTCAGGCAGTCGCGCGGGTGTCACGGGGGAGCGTGAGACGGGTGTGCGACGCACCATGGCTGTGCCCACCGGCGGTGGGCCGATGAGCCCGAAGGTCCTACAGATCTCGGTGCCGCGCGGCGGCTCCAACGCGGTCGCCCGGATGATGGGCCAGAGCCCGGACGTTGCTGCGGTACTCCGGTCGCGGCTGCTGGAGGACGGGCGGGACGGGTTGTTCCGGGCCCTGCGCGAGGTCGAGCGGGAGGCGCCGGGCCGGTTGCCGTACGTCAAGGAACAGGCCGCCTTCCTGCCCGAGCATCCGGACGAGCTCTTCGCCCCGTACGACCGGTTCCTGGTCGTGGTCCGGGACCCGGTGCAACAGGTCGCCTCGGAGCTGCTCGCCGTGCTCGGCAACCGGGAACTGCTCCGCGACAAGCTGGTCGAACGTACCGGCGTCCCGGTCGGACGGCGGGAGACGGCCCGGTTGCTCGACCGGTACGCGGTCGCCGCCTGCGCCGACTTTCCGATCGTCCGGTCCGGGGTGCGCGGCTGCTGGCAGGACGTACTGGCCTACCTGCGGCGTACCCGCGACTTCCGCCCGGTGCACCGGCTGATCGACGATCTCTACGACGTGCAGCCGCACCGGCAGGGCTGCGCCTCGGACACCGAGTGGTTCAACCGGGCCATCTTCCGGGTCGGCGTGCTCTGCTGGCTGCGCGCGGTCGACCTCGTCTCCGCGTTGACGGCGGCGGGCGTCCGCCGGCTGGCCGTGGTCGACTTCGGCGACCTGCAGAACCGGCCGCGACGGATCGCCGAGGTGTGCGACCGGCTGGCGGTCCGCTTCGACGAGCGGATGGTGACCGGACCGTGGCAGCCGCCGGGCCGCTGGTTCGAGGAGGGCCTGGACCGCGACGAGGGACGCCGGTGGGTCGGCCGCGCCTGGACGGCGACCCGCCTCTACGCGTCCCGCCCGGTGCCGTGCGATCCCCGGTCGCTGCCGCCGGTCGCCCGGGACGCGGTCTCGTCCAGTATGGAGAGTTACCGCGCCCTGTTGAGCCATCCGGCCTGCCTCTCCCCGGAGGACCCGGTCGCCTGGGGCGGTGCGGCGGCGGCGCCGGCAGGTCGGGGCACGGCGCGGCGATGACGGTGAGCGGATCGCCGGTACCCCCGCACGCCGCGCCGGTGAACGCGGTGCTGCGGCGGATCCGGGGCTGGACCTGCCTGGCCGGCCTGCTCACACCCGAGCTGGCGGCCCGGCTGCGCGACCACGGCGAGGTCGCGGAGCTGCTGGCGGGTGCGCGCGGCGAGGCGGTCGTCCGGGTACCCGACGCGCGCGTCGCCGCCGACCTGTTCGTGCTGCTCGACCAGCTTGCCCTGTACGGCGGCCGGCAGCTTTTCGTGACGCCCCGGGGCGACTGGGAATACCGGCTCAGCGACGCCTCGACGGTGGCCCCGGCGCTGCCCCGGTCGCTCGTGCACGATCTCGCGGACCAGGTCGTGCCGGGGCGGGTGGTTCCCTACCAGCCCTGGCCGGGGCGGATCGACCGGATCGCCGTGATCACCCACGACCGCCCCGACACCCTCGCCGGCTGCCTGGCCGCCCTGCACGACAACCTGCGCCGCTTCGGCCGGCAGCACGTCGACGTGGTGGTCTACGACGACTCCGGTCCGGCGCACCGGCCCCGGGTCCGGTCGGTGGTGCGGGAGGCCGGCTCGGCGGGCCTGCGGATCCGCTACGTGGGGCCGGCGGAGAAGCACGCCGTGCGGGCGGCGTTCGAGCGGAGCCTTGCCGACGGGGATGTCGACCGGCCCGTCCTGGACCGGCTGCTCGGCGCCTGGCGGGCCGACGGGAGCTGGGCGGGCTCCGCCGCCGAGCAGCGGAACTGGGCGATCCTCTCCGCCGCTGGCCGGCGGGTACTGGTCTGCGACGACGACGTACGGCCGGCGGCGCTCGACGTTCCGCTCCCCGCCCAGCGCGTCGCCGCCGAGACCGTGGTGCGGGACGTCGAGCCAACCGCCCGGCCGGACGCCGGGACGGCCACGACCGGCGAGCGGGATGCCCGACTGCCGGCCGGGCGACTGCTCGCCGGGCACCTGACCGGCCGGTCGACCCGGGCGGCGCTGCGGCCGTACCCCACCGACCTGCTGGGCATCCTGGAGGAGACCGAACCGACCCTGGTGTCGGCCGCGTACACCGGGCATCCGGACCGGCGCAGCGCCCTGCTGCTGGAACGGTTCTTCGTGGCCTCGGAGCGCAGCATCGACGTCTGCGACAGCGATCCGCCGGTGCGGCACGTCCGGCAGGCGGCGCTCGCCGGTGGGCCCCGGAAGTTCCGGGGTGGCGCGTTCGTGACCAGCGGCACCGACCAGGGGGTCGAGTTCGCGGTCCGGCACGGGCGCAACGAGGACTTCGCCCTCGCGCTCAGCCTGGTCGTCAGCACCGGGGGACGGCTGCGGCCGCGCGAGTCCGGTGCGGCCTTCCTGCTGCACGAACGGGGACCACGGCACTCCGGCCCGTTCCTGGCGCACCGGGAGGAGCGGGAGGGCGACCTGGTCAACGGGTTGCTCGGCGACCTGCGGCGCGGGTACGCCGAGACCGCACCGGACCGCTTCGACCCGGATGCCTTCCGCCGCTACGGCCTGGCCCGGCTCGACGAGAACCTGCCCGACGCGACCGCGCGGCTCGCCGCCGAGCTGTTCCGGGACGGGTTGGCGTACCGGGGGCGGGCCGTGGCGCACCTGCGGTTCCTCTCCACCGTCGAGTCCCGGATCGGCGGGCCGGCGGCCGGGCGGGCGCTGGCCAGGCTCCGGTCCCGCTGGTACGCCGACCAGGCCACCCCGGCCGCCGCGCTGCTGCGCGCCGCCGCCCGGCTCCTGCGGGAGCGCCGCCCGCTGCCGGCACCGGTGCTCAGCGCCTGCGTGCAGGTACTCGTCCCGGAGGGAATCATCGCGTTCATGGACGTCAGGTCGACCCGGCGACGACTGCGTACGCTGACCGCCGAGGAGCGGGCCGCCGCGATCGCCGTACTCGAGCGGGAGGCCGGCTGGTCCGGCGGCGGCTGGGCCGCTCCGCTCCTCGCGGACGCTCCGGTGACGGCGGCCGAACTCGCCGCCCGGGTCACCGCGAAGGCGGCCCGGACCCGTCGGCTGATCAGCGAGATCGACAGCGAACTCGGGTTGGCACCGGTGCCCGCCGACCGACCACCCGACGAGCGGAGCCGGGCCGCTGCGGTTACCCGGTTCGCCGACGCCGTGCACACGCGGGTACGCGACGAGGTGCGGCTGTTCCTCCGGGCGCTGCCGTACGCCTACCGGTTGCGCTCGGCGTTGCCGGCGCTGGACGGGGTGACCCGGTGAGCTGGCGGGCGGAGGCGGTCCGGCCGCGTCTGCTGCTCCTCGGCGAGCTGCGGTCGGCCGGCCCGGGTCTGGTCGGCGCCCTGATCGGCGTCAACCTGGCCCTCGGGGTGCTGCCGGTGGCGTTCGTCGTCGCCAGCAGCGTCATGGTGGGTCGGCTTCCGGCGGCGATCGACGCCGGCTCGGGTTCACCGGCCGCGGCCCGCCTGCTCTCGGCGTTCGCGGTGGCGGCGGTCCTGTTCCTGGCCCAGCAGGCCCTCACGCCGGTGCAGGTCGCGCTCGGCGAACTCGTCCGGCTGCGGGTGGACGGTGCCGTGCACGACCGGGTCATCGGTACGGCGCTCGGCGGCGCCGGGATCGCCCGGATGGAGGATCCGGCGGCGTTGGACGCGCTCGCGGACGCGGCCCGCCGGCTGGAGAGCAACTGGGAGACCCCGGGCATGGGCTGCGCCGGGCTGCTCGCCCTGCTGGCCCGGTACGTCCGGCTGGCCGGATTCGCCCTGCTCGTCGGCGCCGTGGTCGGCTGGCTCCCGGCGGTGCTGCTGGCGCTCACCACGCTGCTGTTCCGGTACGGACAGCGCGGCGGCCTGCGGAAGTACTCACAGGTGTGGGTGGCGGTGACCCCGCTGATCCGCCGGGGGCGTTACCTGCGCGGGCTCGTCCTCGGGCCGGGTGCCGCCAAGGAGCTGCGGGTGTTCGGGCTCGGCACCTGGCTGGCCGAACGCTACGAGCGCACCTACCGGGACTGGCTGGCACCGGTGTGGCGGGCCCGCCGCCGGGTCTACCTGTGGCCCTATCTCGGGTACACGGCGGTCGGTCTGGTGATCGGCGTCGGGGTCTTCACGGCCATCGCGGACGCCGCCACCGCCGGGATCACCCTCACCGAGCTGGCCCTCGCCCTCCAGGCGACGGTCGCGGCGCTGCTGCTCGGCGAGTACTACCCCGAGGCGGACTCGCCGAGCCAGTTCGGCATGCTCGTCGCCAGTGCCGTGGCGCGGTTCGAACACGCGATGCGGCCGACCGCCCTCCCGCCCGTCGCCGCCCCGACCGCGCCCGCCCGCGCCCGCGCCGACCGCCCTCGCACCGACGGGCCGGATCGCGCCGACCGGCCGGATCGCGCCGACCGGATCGATCCGGCCGACCTGCCGGAGCCGACGGTCCGGTTCGACCACGTCACCTTCCGCTACCCGGGTGGCGGTCACGACATCCTCGCCGACCTGGACCTGACGTTGCCGGCGGGCCGCTGCACCGCCCTGGTGGGCCTCAACGGAGCCGGCAAGACCACCCTGGTGAAGCTGCTCGCCCGACTGCACGAACCGACCGCCGGGACCGTCCGGTTCGGCGGCGTCGACATCCGCGACTTCGACGTCGCGGGCTGGCGCCGGCAGCTCAGCGTCGTCTTCCAGGACTTCGTCCGGTACGAGCTGTCGATCGCCGACAACGTCGCCTTCGGTGCCGTACACGCACCGCGCGACCCGGACCGGATCCGGCGGGCCCTGCACCGGGCCGATCTCGCCGAGCTGCTCGACGGGCTCCCCACCGGCCTGGAGACGCCGCTGTCCCGCACCTACCCGGACGGCGTCGACCTGTCCGGCGGACAGTGGCAGCGCGTAGCGATCGCCCGCGCCCTTTACGGCGTGGAGTGCGGGGCCCGGCTGCTCGTCCTCGACGAGCCGACCGCCGCGCTCGACGTGCGGGCCGAGGCGGCGTTCTTCTCCCGGTTCGTGGCGCTGACCCGAGGGGTGACCTCGCTGCTCATCTCGCACCGCTTCTCCAGCGTGCGGCACGCCGACCACATCGTGGTCCTGGCCGACGGCCGGGTGGTGGAGGAGGGCGACCACGAGACGCTGGTCGCCGCCGGTGGCCGGTACGCCGAGCTGTTCCACCTTCAGGCCGAACGCTTCGCCGCCGAGCCCAGCGCGACGGCACCGGACGGCGGTGACCGGTGATGACCGAGACGGTGCGCGGCTGCCTCGAACTCGTCCGGCTCTCCTGGCGGCAGCGGCCGGCCAAGCTGATCCTGGCGGTACTCCTCAAACTGGCCGAGGCCGCCGCGTTGCCGCTGGTCGCCGCCGCGCTCGGGACGCTGACCGACGCGGCGCTGCGCGGCGACCGGCCGACCGCCGTACTCGCCGGCTGCGCCGCGGCGGCCGGGACGGTCGCGGCGCTCACCCTGGGCCACTTCGCGCACATCGCCTACTTCGAACTCGGCGAGGTCAACCTGCTCACCAAGGACCGCCAGCTCATCGACGTGGTCACCGGCTCCCCGTCGATCGAGCACCACGAGCGCCCCGACTACGCGGACCGGATGCAGACGCTCACCCAGGAGTTGCAGCGGGTCGGCTGGCGCAGCATGGAATCGCTGCTGTCGGGGCTCGGCACCGCAGTCGCGGTGGCCATCACCGCCGTACTGCTCGCCCGGCTCCATCCGGCGCTGCTCCTGCTGCCGCTGGCCGCCGTACCGCCGATGCTGCTCGGGCAGCGGGCGGAGATCCTGCTGTCCCGGGCCCGGGACGCCACGGCCGAGACCTCCCGCCGCGCGCGGCACCTCTTCGACCTCGCCACGGACCCGCGCTCCGCCAAGGAACTGCGGGTCTCCGGGATGACCGCCGAGATCCGGCGCCGGCACCGCACGCTGTGGCGGGCCACCATCCGCGAGCTGTGGCCGGCCGAGATCAGGGCGGCACTGCTGCGCACGGCCGGCCAGTCCTGCTTCGCCCTCGGGTACGCCGGTGCCGCGCTGCTGGTGCTGCGCGACGCGGCGGCCGGGCGGCGCAGCGTCGGGGACGTGGTCCTCGTCATCGCGCTGGCGGCGCTGGTCAACCAGCAGGTGAGCGCGATGGTGGGCCTGCTGCGGGACCTGCAACGGGTGGCGCTGGCCCTGGCCGGCTTCCGCTGGCTGCGGGAGCTGACCGCCCGGGCGCCCCGGCCGGTGCCGGACGCCGCCGTACCGGAGCGGCTGCGGCACGGGATCCGGCTGCGCGAGGTCGGGTTCGACTATCCGGGCACCGGGCGTACCGTCGCCGACGGCGTGGACGTGCTGCTGCCGGCCGGCTCGACGGTGGCCCTGGTCGGTGAGAACGGCGCCGGCAAGACGACCCTGGTCAAGCTGCTCAGCCGGATGTACGAGCCGGACCGTGGCCGGATCGAGGCGGACGGCGTCGACATCTCCCGGTTCCCGCTCGACGACTGGCGGGCCCGGATCGCGGTGGGCTTCCAGGACTTCGTCCGGTTCGAACTCGCGGCCCGGCAGGCGGTCGGCGTCGGGGACCTGCCCCGAATCGACTCCGACGAGGCCGTGCTCGCGGCACTGGACCGGGCCGAGGGTGCGGATCTGGTGGACGAACTGGACCGGGGACTGGACACCCCGCTCGGCGGTTCGCACCGCGACGGGCGGGAGCTGTCCGGAGGACAGTGGCAGAAGATCGCGCTGGGCCGGGCGATGATGCGGCCGACACCACTGCTGCTGGTTCTCGACGAACCGACCGCGGCGCTGGACGCCGAGGCCGAACACCGGCTCTTCGCCCGCTACGCCGCCAGCGCCGGCCGGGCCGCCGCGAAGACCGGAGCCGTCACGGTGCTGGTCTCGCACCGGTTCTCCACGGTGCGGATGGCCGACCTCATCCTGGTGCTGTCGGCCGGTCGGCTGGTCGAGGCGGGCGACCACGACGCGCTGATGGCGGCCGGTGGCCTCTACGCCGAGTTGTACACCATCCAGGAACGCTCCTACCGCTAGGAGCCGGGGGATCACCGGCGCAACAGGTCGGCGGCGGCGATCCGGACCAGGGCCCGTGGGCCGAGCAGGGTCAGCAGGTTGCGCGGAGAACGGAACCGGGACATCGGAACGGCCCCGGAGAGTACCCCGAGGAACTGGTCAACGGCGGCCGGGCGTTCGCTGAGCGCGACGAAGAGTTCCCGGTCCACCGCGCGGGGCGGCCGGAAGGAGGCCAGGTCGAGGGTGAGGTCGTACATCGGGAGGGCGGCGGCGTCCCGACGGGCCCGGTACCCGGCGAGTTCGGCGTCGAGGCGGTCGCCGCTGTCCAGGCCGGCGGCGACCGCCTCGACCAGCAGTTCGACGTCCCGGAAGGCGTTGCCGATGCCCTGACCGGTGATCGGGTCCATCACCAGGCCCGCGTCGCCGACCAGTGCCCAGCCCGGACCGTGCGGCACCCGGAACGCGTTCGGCACGTCCGGCGTCAGCCGGAAGCGTTCGGCCCGCTCGCCGGCCCGGACCCGGGCGCCGAGATCGCCGCAGTCGTCCAGGGTGGCAAGGTAGTGGCTCTCGACGTCGGCCCGGAACGCCGGGAAGTCGGTGGCCCGGCCGGCGACGTAGGCGATCGTCAGGCCGTCGTTTGTGGGAAAGACCGCCACGGTACGGCCGGGGCGCTGGTAGAACTCTCCGCCGGCCAGGGCGACCCCCGACCAGTACGTGTAACAGGCGAACGTACTCGCCGGTCGCTCCCGGTAGGCGGCTGCCCGCACCCTGGCGGCGACCATGGAACGCTTGCCGTCGGCACCGATCACCAGTGCCGCGGTCTCGGTCACCGGGGTACCGCCACGCTGCCGTCCGCGTACCCCCACCACCCGGTCCCGGTCCCGGACGAGTTCGTCGACGTCGAACCCCTCGCGCACCTCGACACCTGCCTCGCGGGCCGCGTCGACCAGCAGCGCGTCCAGCAGGGTGCGGCGCGGGCTGTAGAGCGCGTCGACGCCCTGGTAGCCGGGATAGCGGCCGGCGAGTACGACGTCACCGGTGTCGAGCCGGATCTCCCGGGAGGCCGGAGTGCCGGCCGCCGCCAGCCGTTCCAGCAGGCCCCACCGGTGCAACCGGGCGACCCCTGGCACCTGGACCTGGTGCGTCGAGAGGGTGTCGCTGGGGAACCGCGCCCGGTCGACCGCCAGCACCCGCAGGCCCCGGCGGCCCAGCAACATGGCGGTCGCCGCACCGGCCACCCGGCTGCCGACGACGATGACGTCGTACCCCCGTGCCGGCACTGGGTGTCACCTTCCGCGAGATGGTGGGCGGCCGGAGCGGGGCGCCGGCCGATGGACCGGCTCACCGGGACGGGCGCTGCCCCGGCTCCAGCTCAGAGATCCGGGCGACGTTCCCGACCTCGTCGGGGTCGGGTCGGGGTGCGGCAAAGAACGCCTGGGCGACCTCGACGGCGACGTCCGGGGCGAGTCGCTTCAGGCTCAGCGCGAGCACGTTCGCGTCGTTCCAGAGCCGCGCGCCGGTCGCGATCCAGGGCTCCCAGGCGAGTGCCGCCCTGATCCCGGGAATCTTGTTCGCCGCGATCGCGGTGCCGGTGCCCGTCCAGCACATCACGACGCCGAAGTCCGCCCGTCCCTCGGTCACCGCCCGGCCCACCTCGGCGCCGATCGTGGGCCACGGGGCGTCGCCACCGACCCGAACCACCTCTCCGAGCCCGGAAAGGTAGTCCAGCACCGCTCTGGTCACCTCGTTCTCGTCGTCGGCGCCGAAGGCGATTCGCATCCGCTCAGCATAGGACCGCGGCACCGTGAGCGGGTGCCCGGCGATGACCGGACAGGGCGGCGGGGCCGGCGGCGCACTGAACCGCCCGGAAGCGGGGGGCACCGGCCGGCGGAAGGTTTCTGCTAGGTGGCCAGCGGGCACTGCTTGCCGGTCAACGTCACGCGAAGGAGATTCAGTATGGAGATCGGCGGCATCCTCAGCGCGCTCATCATCGGTCTGCTCATCGGCGCCCTCGGCCGACTCGTCCTACCCGGCAGGCAGAACATTCCGATCTGGCTCACCCTGGTCATCGGCATCCTCGCCGCCCTGCTCGGCACGGTCTTCGCCGCCGCCTTCGGCGTCGCCGAAACCCCCGGCATCGACTGGATCGAACTCGTCCTCCAGGTCGGTCTCGCCGCCGTCGGCGTCAGCCTGGCCGCGGGTCTCTACCGGCGCCGCGTGTAACACGCGGCAGTCGCGGTGCGCCTCCCAGGACGGTCGGTCCACCGTCAACGACGGACCACTGCCGGTGCCCGGGACCGGGTGCGCTGGATCAGTACGACGCAGGCCAGTACCAGCAGTGCGGCCCCGATGGAGGCCGGGGTGACGGTCTCGCCGAGCAGCAGTGCCGACCAGGCGAGGGTGAGCACCGGCTGGGCTAGCTGGAGCTGGCCGACCTGCGCGATGCCGCCCCGGGCCAGGCCCGCGTACCAGGCGAAGAAGCCGAGGAACATGGAGACCAGCGTGAGGTAGCCGAAGGCCGACCAGTTCACGGCGTCGGCGTTCGGGGGATCGGCCACGGCGGCGACGACCGTGACGGGGCCGGTGACGGGCAGCGAGAGCAGCAGGGCCCAGCAGATCGTGCGGGCGCCGCCCAGCTCGCGGGCGAGCGCGCCGCCCTCGGCGTAACCGAGGCCGCAGAGCACGACCGCGGCGAGCAGGAGAAGGTCGGCCAGGGAGAGGGCGCCGTGCACCGCACCGCTGGCGGCGAGGAACGCCAGCACCGCCAGCAGCCCGGCGGTGCTGGCGAGCCAGAAGAGCGGCGGGGGACGCTCGCCGGCCCGCAGTACCGCGAAGACGGCGGTCATGGCGGGCAGCACCGTGATGACGACCGCGCCGTGCGCGGAGGTCTGGGTGACCAGCGCCAGCGACGTGCAGAGCGGGAAGCCGACGACGACGCCGAGGGCGACGACCGACAGCCGCCGCCACTGGTCGGGGGTGGGGCGCGGCGCGGCGATGATTCGCAGGTACGCCCAGGCCAGCAGCGCCGCGCCGACCGCCCGGCCGAAGGCGACGAACCACGGGTCGAGCTGACCCACCGCGACCCTGGTGGCCGGCAGCGACATGCTGAAGGCGAGCACCCCCAGGGCACCGAGGGCGAGGCCGACCAGCCGCTCCGCCGTTATCGTGCCGGTGGTAGTAACGCTACTCTGTCCTCTCATGAATTACGGTAACGCTGCCGAGCGGGTTATCCAAGATCTGCGCCAGCTCGTGACTGTCGCGGCCCCCGGCAGCCGGCTGCCCTCGGTACGCGAGCTGACCGCCCGGCACCAGGCCTCGCCGGTCACCGTCGCCCAGGCGATCCGGCAGCTGGTGGCGGAGGGGCTGGTCGAGGCGCGATCCGGCCGGGGGACCTTCGTCGCCGAACCGCCGCAGCGGCGGGCCGCCCCCGACCTCTCCTGGCAGACCGTCGCGCTCGGCCCCCGCCGGCCGGGTGAGGCGGAGATGCAGGCGCTACTGGCGTTACCGCCGGCAGGCGCGATCCCGCTCTCCGGCGGCTACCTCGACGCGGACCTTCAGCCCACCGCCGCGCTCGGCGCCGCGCTCACCCGCGCCGCCCGGCAGCCCGCCTCCTGGCAGCGCGGACCGGCGCAGGGGCGTGCGGACCTGCGCGCCTGGTTCGCCCGGGAGGCCGGGGGTGGGCTGCACGCCGACGACATGGTGATCTGCCCCGGGGGGCAGGCGGCGCTGTCGACGGCGCTGCGCGCACTCGGCACGCCCGGCGACACCCTGCTCGTCGAGTCGCCGACCTACCTGGGCGCGCTGGCCACCGCCCGGGCGGCCGGCCTGCGGGTGGTGCCGGTACCCGCCGACGTCGACGGCGTACGTCCCGACCACCTCGCCGCGGCTTTCGCCCGTACCGGTGCCCGGCTGTTCTACTGCCAGCCGCTGCACGCCAACCCGCACGGGGCGACACTGGCGGCGCACCGCCGAACCCGGGTCGCCGAGGCGGTACGCGACGCGGGAGCGTTCCTGATCGAGGACGACTACGCCCGCGACCTCACCATCGACGGGGAGAGCCCACCGCCACTGGCCGCCGACGATCCCGACGGACACATGGTCTACCTGCGCTCACTGACCAAGTCGACGGCTCCCGGACTGCGTGTCGCCGCCATCGGCGCCCGTGGCCCGGCCGGCACCCGGCTGCGTACGGCCCGGTTGCGTGACGACCTCTTCGTCGCCGGCCCGCTGCAACAGGCCACAGTGGAGTTCGTCAGTGCCCCCGTCTGGGTACGGCACCGCCGCGCCCTGCGTACCGCCTTGCGGATCCGCCGGGAGGCGCTGTTGAGCGCGCTCCGTCGGCATCTGCCGGAACTCGCCGAGCAGCCCGTCCCGCGTGGCGGCATGCACCTGTGGACCCGGCTGCCCGAGGGCACCGACGACGTCGCGCTGGCCGTCGCCGCGGCCGCCGAGGGGGTCGTCGTCTTTCCCGGCCGCCCCTGGTATGCCGCCGAACCCCCGGCCGCGCACCTGCGCCTCAGCTACGCCGCCGCCCCGCCCGAGCTGATGGACGAGGCCGTCCGCCGCCTGGCCCGCGCCTTCCGATCCTCCTGACCGCCCCCTCCGCCGGGTCCTGCCGGTGCGGGCCGTCGACCTTCCCGGCGTCGCCCCCGCACCGCAGTCGCGTCCCGGTCGCGGCGGTGCCGTCCTCACCCGTCCAGTTGAAAGTGCCAGACGACCACGCTGGGTGTGTCGTCGACGGCGGCAGCCGCCGCTGCCGGCACGATCGGCAGCAGCGACCAGGGCCAGGTGTCCCACGGCCCGGTCACGACCTCGGTGGCGGGTCCGGGGTCGCCGGCATCGACCCGGATGCGCGGCTCCGCACAGCGGCGTACCCGAAGGCCGAGCGGCAGCGCCGCCTCGAGGTAGTCACTGGCCCGGTGCCGGTACGCCGGCAGCAGGCCGGGTTCCCCGGTGCCGGAACGCGTCCGCGGGACCGAGCCCAGCGCCACCCGTTCCTGGTGGGCGTCGGAGATCACGAGGTGTCCGCCGGCGCGGAGGACCCGGGCGAATTCCGCGAACACCGGTCCCAGATCGGGCAGGTGGGTGAGTGCCAGGGCACAGACGACGAGGTCGACGTGGTCGTCCGGCAGCGGCAGCCGGCGCAGGTCGGCAAGCTGGAACGCCGCCTCGGGGACCCGTTCGCGGGCCCGGGCGAGCATTTCGGCGGAGCTGTCCACCCCGAGCACCCGGTGCCCCTTGCCGGCCAGATAGCCGGTGTGCCGGCCGGTGCCGCAGCCGGCGTCCAACGCGGTGCCGGGCGGCAGTGCGTCGAGGATCTCCCGCACGATCGGTTCCTCGACCTCGAACAGCCCGTTGCCCGGCCGGTCGTAGGTCGCCGACCAGACTCGGTACCCGTCGACCGTGTCGACCCGGGATGCGCCGACGCCCTCGGCGGCGAGGTCGGGGCTGTCGAGCAGGTGGCGGATCTCGCGGATGCGCGCCTCGGTGAACTCGCGGTCGTACTCCCCGGCGAACGCCCGAAGCAGGGCGACACCTTCCAACCCGAGCAGGTACGCCAGGGGGCGCTGGTAGATCATCGGGGCAGCCCGATCCCGCCGGGCCGGCGCGTCCACCTCGCAGTGTCGACAGGGGAGCCCAGCCGCCGACGGTCACGTCGCCGTGCCGTCCGGAACACCGTCCCGCCCATCAGGCCGGCCGGGTCTCGCGGAGGAAGTCCAGGATCAGCGCGGTCGTCTCGGCGGGGCGTTCCAGGCTGGGCAGGTGGCCGGCCCAGGCGAGTTCGAGGTGCCGGGCGTCGGGCAGCAGCGTGGGCAGCCGGGCGGCGATCTGCCGGAAGTCCGGCAGGTCGTACCGGCCGGAGAGGGCGAGACAGGGTGCGGTGATCTTAGCGAGGTCGGGTTCGCCGAGATCGAGGCGCGGGAAGTCCTCGGCGGCGGCGAGTTGGACGTCGAAGGCGTGCCGCTGCATCTCGCGTACCCGATTCCGGGTCGCCTCGTCGGCCTCGGGGCCCAGCCAGGTCCGGACGTTGAGTTCGACGGCCCCGGTGACGTCGCCGGCCTCGATCAGTTCGTCCTCCTGTCGGCCGAACTCGCGCAGTTCGGGGCCGGGCACGTGGCCCGGCATGCCGGCGCAGAGCAGTGCCAGCCTGGCCACCCGGTCCGGCCATCGGGCGGCCAGCTCCAACCCGACCCGGCCGCCGAACGAGGCGCCGACCAGTGCGACCCGGTCGACCCGCAGCGCGTCCAGCAGGTCGCGGACGTCCTGGGCCTCGGCGTAGGGGCGGTCCGGCACCGGGGTCTCGCCGAAGCCCCGGAAGTCGCAGCGGATCACCTGGTAGCCGGCGTCGAGCAGGGCGGCCCACTGCGGGTCCCACATCCGCCGGTCGCAGACGGAGGAGTGCAGCAGCAGGACGGCGGGGCCGTTTCCGGCGACATCGTGTGCGAGCGTCATCGCGGCCACCCTAGGCCCGGCCCGTACGGCCCACCATCGAATATCGCGGGTTGGCGGCCGCTGCCGGCGCGGGGAATTACGCCATCCCACCGGCGTGGCGGGGACGGACTGGATAGGCTGACCGAGGCCGGCAAATTCGACAATTCGTGCAATTGTCGCCGGAGGGCGTTACTGCCGCCGGTCGACGCGGCCGCCGTGCCCGGCGGGCGAACCACGGGGAAGGGGAGAGTCGGGTGCCCTATCTGACTGTCGGCGTGGAGAACTCCGCGCCCATCGATCTGCACTACGAGGATCACGGCGCCGGGCAGCCGGTGGTGCTCATCCACGGCTTCCCGCTCAGCGCCGCGGCCTGGGAGAAGCAGATCAACCCACTGCTCAACGCCGGTTACCGGACCATCACCTACGACCGGCGGGGATTCGGCACGTCGAGCCAGCCGGCGATGGGCTACGACTACGACACCTTCGCCGCCGACCTGAGCATCCTGATGAACGAGTTGGACCTCACCGACACCATCCTGGTCGGCCACTCGATGGGTACCGGCGAGGTGACCCGGTACATCTCCAACTACGGCTCCGCCCGGGTGAACCGGGCGGTCTTCATCTCGCCGATCCCGCCATTCCTGCTCAAGACCGAGGACAACCCGGAAGGCGTCGACCAGAGCCTCTTCGACGGATTCATGCAGAGCGTGATCACCGACCGGGCCAAATACCAGACGTCGTTCCTGCACGACTTCTACAACCTCGACGAGAACCTCGGCAAACGGGTCAGCGACGAGGTGGTCCGAATGAACTGGAACGTCGCGGTGAGCGCCTCGCCGATCGGCACCCTGGCCTCCATCCCCGCCTGGCTGACCGACTTCCGGCAGGACCTGCCCCGGATCGACGTACCGGCACTGATCATCCAGGGCGACGCGGACCGGATCCTGCCGTACCCGGTGACCGGGCAGCGGATGCACGCGGCGATGCCCAACAGCCAGCTCGTCACCCTGAAGGGCGCCCCGCACGGCATTCCGTGGACCCACGCCGACGAGATCAACCAGGCGCTGCTGGACTTTATCCGGACCCCGGTCGACGCGCTCCTCTGACCAGGTCCGGCCCGACCGGCGGCAGGCCGTCGGCCGGCCGGGTCGACCGTCCGGCGCCACCCGAGCGCCGGACGGTCCGCGTCACGCCTCGGGTGCGATGAGTCGGTGGTCGTCCGCGTCCCGCACCAGGATCGCCTCGACCGGGCAGGACTCGGCCGCGTCGACCACCAGGTCGGCCGGGTCGACGGTCTCGGCCAGCGGGGTGGAGAGCCCGTCGACGAGCCGGAAATGGTCGGGCGCCATGCCGGCGCAGATCCCGGCGCCGATGCAGCGGTGCGGGTCGACGCTGACCCGCCAGGCGCCGCTCACCAGGCCACCGGAAGGGCGAGCGGTCCGCGTACCAGCAGGCCGCTCTTCCACGGCACCTCCGGCTCGGGCACCGCCAGCCGCAGCCCGGGCAGGCGAGCGACCAGGGTGCCGATCGCCACCTGCAACTCCATCCGGGCGAGCTGCGCGCCGACGCAGTGGTGCACACCGTGGCCGAAGCCGACGTGCGGATTGACCTCCCGGCCCAGGTCGAGCCGGTCCGGGTCGGCGAAGACCGTACCGTCCCGGTTGGCCGAGCCGATCGCCGGCAGTACCGGCTCGCCGGCCCGGACGAGCACCCCGCCCAGCTCGATGTCCTCCGTTGCGTACCGGGGGAAGGCGGAGGCGGCGCCGAGCGGCACGTAGCGCATCAGCTCCTCGACGGCGGTCGGGATCAGCGCAGGATCGGAGCGGAGTCGGGCCAGTTCCGAGGGGTTCTGCAACAGCACGTAGACGAAGTTCGGGATCTGGGTCACCGTCGTCTCGTGCCCGGCCGCGAGCAGGCCGGCGGCGAGCTGCACCAGCTCCTGTTCGGTGAGCCGGTCCTCGTTCTCGTCCCGGGCCCGCACCATCGCGCCGAGCAGGTCGTCGATCGGCTCGCGACGGCGGACCGCGACCAGGGCGCCGATGTAGCCCCAGAGGCTCTCCAGATATTCCTGGATCTTCTCCGGGCTCAGCGAGGTCGTCGAGACGATCGCCTCCGACCAGGTGTGGAAGCTGTCCCGGTCGGCGAACGGGACACCGAGCAGCTCGCAGATGACCTGGATCGGCAGCGGGGTGGCGAAGTGCTCGACCAGGTCGGCCGGGGGACCGGCCTCGACCATCTGGTCGACCAGCCCGTCGGCGATCTCCTGGGCGCGGCTGCGCAGCAGTTCCACCCGGCGGGCGGTGAACGCCTTCGCCACCAGCCGGCGCAGCCGGGTGTGGTCGGGTGGGTCCATGCCGAGCATGCCGAGATCCGGTTGCCGGGGCATGGTCCGGGGCTGGTCGCGTCCGACCCCGGCGGCCCGGCTGAACCGGGCGTCGCCGAGCACGACCCGGACGTCGGAGTAACGGGTGGCGAGCCAGGTCTCCTCGCCGAAGGGCAGTTGCACCCGGATCAGCGGCTCGTCGCGGCGCAGCCGGGCGTAGTGCGGGTCGAGGTTGAGCCGGTCGGGGGCGGCGAACGGGTAGGGGCGGGCGGTCACCTGCCGGCTGTCCGTCATCTCGGATCCCTCCGTCGAGCGGGCGCGGTCGGCGCGACGATCGGCTTGACCGTGGTGATCCGATCGGGTCATCGGCGCCGGGTAAGGCACTGATGGCGGATAGTAGCGAATTACGCTGATCAATTCCATTGGTCACATTGGACGGTGTCAGGCGTTGAGGTACGCCAACACCGCCAGTACCCGCCGGTTGTCGTCCTCCGACGGCGGCATGCCCAGCTTGCTGAAGATGCTGTTGATGTGCTTGCTGACCGCCTTCTCGGTGACGAAGAGCCGGCCCGCGATCGCCGCGTTGGACCGGCCCTCCGCCATCAGGCCGAGCACCTCCCGCTCCCGGGGGGTGAGCGCGTGCAGCGGCTCGACGCCGGAGCGGTTGGCCAGCAGTTCGGCGATGACCTCCGGGTCCATCACCGTGCCACCGGTGGCCACCCGCCGGACCGCGTCGACGAACTGGCCCACGTTGGAGACCCGGTCCTTGAGCAGATAGCCGATGGCACCGCTGCGGTCGGCCAGGAGTTCCCGGGCGTAGAGCTGCTCGACATGTTGCGAGAGCACGAGTACGGGCAGGCCCGGAATCCGGGCACGGGCCTCGATCGCCGCCTGGAGCCCCTCGTCGGTGAAGGTCGGCGGCAGCCGTACGTCGACCACCGCCACGTCCGGGCGGTGCTCGACCAGCGCCGGCAACAGCGCCGGACCGTTGTCGACCGCGGCGACGACCTCGAAGTCGAACGCCTGGAGCAGCCGGGTCAATCCGTCCCTGAGCAGGGCGAGGTCCTCGGCGATGACAACTCGCACGGCAGCTCCATGGTCACGGTCGTGGGCCCGCCGGGCGGACTGGCCACGAACATCGTGCCATCAAAGGCGGCGAGCCGGCGCTCGATCCCCCGCAGGCCGGTCCCGCCGGCCGGGTCGGCCCCGCCGGCACCGTCGTCACCGACCACCAAGACCAGCCGACCGTCAGCGTGCCGCAGCCGTACCCAGGCATTGCCCGCGGCGCTGTGCTTGACGACGTTGGCCAGCAGCTCGGCGGCGGTGAAGTAGACCGCCGACTCGACCGGGGCCAGCGGCCGGCCCGGGAGTTCGACGTCGACCTCGACCGGCAGCGGCAGTTTCAGCGCGAGCGCCCGGATCGCACCGGCCAGCCCGCGTTCGGCGAGTACCGGCGGATGGATGCCCCGGACCAGGTCCCGCAGCTCGCCCAGGGCCTGCCCGCTGGCCTGGCGGGCCTCGGCCATCAGCCGCCGGGCCGCCGCCGGATCGCGGCTGATCAGCTCCTCGGCCAGCCCGATGCTCATGCCCAACGCCACCAGCCGGGCCTGGGCCCCGTCGTGCAGGTCCCGCTCGATCCGACGCAGCTCGGCGGCCTGCGCGTCGACGGCCTGCGACCGGCTCTCGGTGAGCTGCCGGACCCGCCGGTGCAGCGCCGCCGACCGGGTCGGCGCCAGCAGCGCCCGGATGAAGGTGGCGTGCAGCCGGTGCACCTGTTCACCGGCGACACCGCCGAAGAGCAGGATCAGGGCGCCCTGCGGCAGCGCCAGCAGGGACTTGCCGAGGGTGTCGGCCGGCCAGACCGCGCCGTAGCCGTACCAGGCGTCGAGGGCCCAGAGCAGCACCGGCACTCCGAGCAGCCCCTCCAGGCCGTAGACCACCAGGCAGACCGGCAACAGCCCGAGCACCAGCCCGACCGGTATCGAAGCGAGCAGCCAGAGCAGGTCCCGCCAGGTGGCCGGGTCGGTCACCACCCACCGGTACCGGGCCCAGACGGTCATCCGCCCCGGCGCCGGCCGGTACGGGCTCGGCACCTCCCGGCCGGTCCACCGCCCCGCGATCCTGCGGTTCAGCCCGGCGACCTGGCGTACCACGGCGGTCACCGCGGGAAAGGCGATGAGGCCCACTCCCAGCACCGTGAAGACGAGGGCGAGCACCGAGAGCACCACCAGGACGATGTTGGCGCTGACCGAGAGTACGGCCAGCAGCAGCGCCTCGCCGCCCTGGGTGAGCCGGCGCCGGAGCCGGAGCCACGGTGGTGGCCGGGTGCTGGTCGCGGGGTCCATGCCGCCATTCTGGTCGACCCGCCCGATCCCGATCTGTGGTGCTACGACCACCACCTTCCGGGACGTGCCACCCCTGCCGGCGGCCGGCGGCCCGGAGGTTGAAGAGCCGGGCGTACGCCCCCGCCCGGTCGAACGCGTCACGTCGGTGGCTGCCACCGGGCCCGCCGACGGTGCTCCACCCGACCGGGTTCGTCGCCGGCCGGCGCCCGGGGCGAGTTACCGGACGGGTTTGACCAGGGCGACGATGTCCTCGGCCGCGGTCGTCAACATGCCCAGGACCAGGCCGGTGATGCCGGCGATCACCGCGTACGCCGGATCGAGGGCGGCCCCCGTCGACAGTCCGAGCACGCCCAGCGCCGCCACGCAGATCAGGGTCAGGTTCCGCGCCAGGTGTGGGATGCCCAGCGGGGTGCTGGAGGCACCGAAACACCGGCAGGGGGCGCGGTTGCCCCTGGCCAGGGCCAGTCCGATCACGACGGTGAAGGTGCCGAGCAGACCGATCGCGAGCGCGAAGCCGAGGAGGCCCACCACACGCAGCGGCACCAGAAGCAGCGCGGCGGCGAGCGCCTCCGCCGTCACCGTCGCGACCGCCGCCGGCCGTACCGCACCCTCCGGCAGTTGCCTCAACGCGCGCAGCGACCGGACGAAGTCCCGCCAGGCGGCCCTGGTCACGACCTTGTTGGCGACGGCCACCACGAACACCGCGGCGACGAGTACTCGGCAGCCCACCTCCAGATACCGCACAACGGGGAACCTATCGGCTCGGTCGTCGTACGCCAACCGCCGCGACCCGCCCACACCGGCGACGGGTCAGGTGCCCGGCCTTCGGAACTCAGCCCGTGCGGCGCTGCCGGGACGCCTCGTAGAGGGCGACGGTGCCCGCGGTCGCGGCGTTGAGCGAACTCGCCGATCCGGTGATCGGGATCCGGAGCATCCGGTCGCAGGACTGCCGCCATGCGGCGCTGAGCCCGGAGGTCTCGTTGCCGACCAGCAGCACGGTGGGGCCGGTGAGGTCGTGCTCGGCGATCTCGACCTCGCCGGCCTCGTCGGTGCCGACGATCTGCACCGGCAGCCCGCGCTCGCGCAGCGCGGCCACCCAGTCGAGTACGTCCCGGTGCGAACCGGTGCGGACCACCGGCAGCGCGAAGAGCGAGCCGGTGCTGGCCCGGACCGCTCTCGGGTCGTACGGGTCGGCGGCGTGCCCGACCACCACCAGCCCGGCGGCGCCGAACGCGTCGGCGGAGCGGACCAGGGTGCCGATGTTGCCCGGTGCGGTCGGCCGGTCGAAGACCACCACCAGTGCGTCGGGCCCGACCGGGATCCGGTCGAGCCGATCGGCCGGCAGACCCACCACGGCGACCAGTTCCGGCTGCTCCTCGTCCTTGCCGCCGAGTTCCCGCAGCAGGTCGGGCGCGACCGCGACCCGGCTGCCGGTGGTCTGGTCGAGCAGGTCCCGGGCCCACCGGGACAGCGGCACGCCCTCCGGGTGCAGCAGCGCGTGCACCGGCCAGCCCCGCCGCACCGCCACGGTGATCGGCCGGACACCCTGCACGAGGAACTCGCCGGCCCGCTGCCGCTTCGTCCGGTTGGTCAGCAGGGCCGACCACTGCTGGAAGCTGGCGTTGCGGGTGGTGACCCGCAACGTCCGGGGCACCCGGGTGGAGCCGCCGACACTGTCCGTACGCACCGCACGACGATACCGCCGACCGGATCCGGTGCCGCCGCTGGCCGGCCGGGCCGCCGGCCCGGCTACTTCGTCGCCCCGCTGGTGAAGCCGTTGTAGATGAAGCGTTGCAGCAGCAGGAAGACGATCAGCGTCGGGACGATCACCAGGATGACCCCGGCCGAGATGACCTCCCACTGCGCCCCGAACGGCCCCTTGAAGCGGAACAGCGAGGTGGAGATGACCCCGAGGTCGCGGTCGGGCATGTAGAGGAACGGGATGTAGAACTCGTTGTACATGGTGATCCCCTTGATGATCACGACAGTCGCGATCGCCGGCTTCAGCAGGGGAAGGATGATCCGGAGATAGATCGTGAAGTGGTTGGCGCCTTCGAGGGCGGCGGACTCGTCCAGCTCCCGGGGTATCCCCCGGAGGAACTGCTGGAAGATGTAGATCGAGATGATGTCGGTGCCGAGGAAGAGCAGGATCGCCGACCACCTGGTGTTGAACAGGCCGAGACCGTTCACCACCTGGAAGGTCGCCACCTGGGTGGTCACCCCGGGCACCAGGGTGGCCAGCAGGAACAGCATGATGATGGTCTTGCGGAACCGGAACTCGAACCGGTCCAGGGCGTACGCCGCCATCGAGCCGATCAGCACGGTACCGGCCAGCGACACGGCCAGGATGACCGAGGTGTTGACGAAGGCCCGCGCCATCCCGCCCTGGGTGAACGCCGTGACGTAGTTGTCGAGGTTGAACCAGTTGCCGGGCGGGTCGAACGGCGCCCCGTTGATGAACTCGTCGTTGGTCTTCAGCGAGGCCATCAGCAGGACCAGCAGCGGCGCCACTACCACCAGGGAGGCGACGACCAGGGAGACGTACTTGAGGGTCAGCGCGACCCGGGCGCCGAGCGTACTGCCGGCCCCGGCCCGTCGCCGGGGTGGCGTGCCGGGGGAGCGGAGGGCGGTCAGGCTCACGTCAGGTTCACCTTCTCGTCGGGCACGATCCGGCGCTGGATCCAGGTGAGCAGCAGGATGATCACGAGGAGTACCACGGCCATCGCCGAGGCCAGCCCGACCTTGTAGTACTTGAACGCCATGTCGACGGTCTGGATCACGAACGTCTCGCTGCCGTTCGCGCCGCCGGTCATGATGTACGGGATCTCGAAGACCGAGAGCGACCCGGAGATCGCCAGGATGGACGAGAGTCCGACGATCGGTCGGATGCCGGGCAGGATCAGGTAGCGGAACTGGTGCCACCGGTTCGCCCCGTCGATCTCCGCCGCCTCGTAGAGCTGGGCCGGGATCGACTGGATCGCGCCGAGGAAGAGTACGAAGTTCAGCCCGAGGTAGCGCCAGACCGACGTACCGGCGAGCGAATAGTTGATCACGTCGGGGTCGCCGAGCCACTGCTGCGACAGGTCGCCGAGGCCGAAGACCCGCAGTGCCGAGTCGAGGGTGCCGCCGGGCTGGAAGAAGTAGAGGAAGACCATCGCGATGGCGACGCCGTTGATCAGGTACGGGAAGAAGATGATTCCCTTGAAGAGGTTGCGGAACCTGACGTTGAAGCTCAGCACGGTGGCGAAGTAGAGCGCCAGCGCGATCTGCAGCACCGACGCGCCGATGTAGTAGAGGCTGACCCGGAGTACCTCGAATAGTTCGGGACGGGTCGCGATCTCGACGTAGTTGCCGGCACCCACGAACTCCCTGGTCGGGCTCAGGCCGTTCCAGGAGGTGACGCTGTAGCCGAACATGTTGACGACCGGCACGTAGGTGAAGACCGCGAGCAGCGCCACCGGCACGAGCAGGAAGAGGTAGGGGGTGAGGGTCTTCCGTCGGCGCGGCACCGGCCGGCGCGGGCCGATGGGTCCGAGCCGCTGCCGGAGCGGCGTGCCGGCCGACCCGGAGAACCGGCTCGCGGTGTTCGTCGGAGTTGCCATGGGAACGCAAACCTTCCGGGTGGAGCCGGACCGTACGTCGTCGTGCCGGTGGCCCGGGGCGACCGGGTGACACCGTCACCCGCCCGCCCCGGGTGGTACGCGGAACAGAGGGCAGCGCTACCGGACCTTCGACCTCGTCTCCGCCCACTTCTTGTTCAGGTCGGCGAAGATCTGCTCCTTGGTCTCCTTCTTCGCGCCACGGGCCGCGTCGACGATCCGCTGCCGGTACGTGCCGTCCCAGAGCGCGATCTCGGCGGCATTGCCGATCTTGTCGGCCAGCCCCTCCTCGCCCTTCGGCGCCGGGTTGTACTCGATGAACTCGGTGCCCGCGGCGGTCAGGTCGGCCAGGGTGCCCGGCATCGCCTGGCTGATCACCGGCGAGATGCCGCCCTGGTCGACCGCGTAGTTGGACTCCTCGGCGAACCAGTCGACCCAGGCCCGCGCGGTCGCCTTGTTCTTCGAGTTGATGTTGATGCCGTTGTCGTAGTCGCCGCTGATGACGGTGTGGAACCTGCCGTCGACCTGGGTCGGGAACGGCAGGTAGCCGATGTCCGCCTTGTCGGTCGCCGCACCCTGCATCTGCACGATCGACCAGGAGCCGAGCATCATCGTGGCGACCTTGCCGGTGCCGAGCATGCCCTTGGACTGCTCCCAGTTGGTGGTGGTCGGGTCCGGCTCGGTCAGCCCGCGCTGCACGGCGTCGAAGAGCAGCGAGTCCATGATGTGGTGTTCCTTGCCGGGTGCCCACGGCGCGTCGTCCTTGGCCAGCTTGATCGCCGCGTCCGGGTCGCCGCTGATCCCGCCGCGGTTGCCCTCCCACTGGCCGAGCGGCCACTTGTCCTTGTAGTTGGTGTAGAGCGGGATCGCGTCGGTCTTCTCCTTGATCGCGGCCAGCGCGCCGAGGAACTCCTCCGGCGTCTTCGGCGGCGCGGTGATCCCCGCCTGCTGCCAGACCTTCTTGTTGTAGACGAAGCCCTGCGCGTTGCCGGTGATGGTGAGGCCGTAGACCTTGTCGTCGAGGCGCTGCTCGGTGCGGACGAAGCGGTATTTCTTCTCCAGGTCGGCCACGGTGCCGAGCGGCTCGAAGAAGGTCGGCAGCAGGTCGGTGGTGACCGAGTTCGGGATGAGGAGCACGTCGCCGTACTCCTTGGTGTTCATCCGGATCCGGACCTCGCCCTCGTAGTCCGTGATCGCCTCGAACTTCACCGTGGTGCCGGGGTACTTCGCCTCGAACTTCTTCTTGTAGTCCTGGAAGACCGTGTCGACGATGTCGGTGCGCTGGGTCAGCACCGTGATCTCACCGGTGACGGCGCCGTCGGTGCCGCTCCCGTCGTCGCCCCCGCCGCAGCCCGTCGCCAGGGCCAGCGCGAGCACGAGGGCGGCGCCGGCCAATCCGTGTTTTCTCATATGCGCGTCCCACCTTTCGGTGTCCACATTGACATTGCGCGATGCGTAGTGGCGCGCCTCGGGGAGGGTGGGATAGGCGTCGCGACTTGCAGGGAACGTACACGCGGGTTACAGCGGTGTCAACGACGTCACAACCCCTTGCCGGAGCTGAACCGTTAAGCGGGTAAACCGGTTCAGGCGGAACGTCGGGTGTGCACCCGGTGACCAGGAGCGGAATGCCGGGGACGCCGGTCTGCGCGGTGCCGCAGCGTCGCCCGTGAACCGGTTTAGGACCGGCCGGTCCGCCGGCTCGCCCGACGGCCCGGAGAGTGCCGCCGCGGATACCCGTACTCAGCGACGGCCGACGCTATGTCTTTGCCGGTAACGGCGACGACGACAAGACGCCCGTTCGGCTGGCTAATGTGCAGTGTCGGTGTCGGCGTACCCGTCCCGGAAGTGATGCCGAATGATTCGTCGAATCGTCCGGCGGGCCGCGATGTGGACGCTTGCGTCAGCCGGCACCGGGACGGTTCGGCGGGCCGGTTCGGCGGGCGCGGCGACGGCCGGGCGCACCCGGCGGGTGGTCGGCTGCCGAGCCGCTACCGGCCCCGCCGCTCGCGCCAGGCGTCGACGACCCGCTCGACGTCGAAGGTCGGCAGCACCACCGGCGGCCCGTCGACCAGGCCGCGCCGGGCCAGCACGATCCGTTCGTTGAGCGCGGTCACGACGGCCCGGACCGCCGACTCCGAGGACTCCCGGGCCAGCCGCTGCGGCAACTCCTCGGCCTCCTTGCGGATCTTCAGCGAGACCGGCCCGATGTCGGTCAGGTTCTCCCGGCGTACCCAGTCCCGGATCCACCAGTTCTCGTCATAGGTGTCGCCGTGTCCCGGTAGCGGCTTGCCGGCCCCGGGGAGGTTGTCGAACTCGCCGCGCTCCTGTGCCTCGCGGATCTGGCGTTCGATCCGAGACTCGTACCTGCTCGGCATCGATCGTCCTCCTCGTCCGCCCCGCCGGCCTGCGCGGATGTCTCCGGTACCGATTCTAGGCCGACGTCGCGCGGCGCCCCTCGCTGTGGCGGCGCTCAGCAACGTGGTCGAGGCGGCTCCGCCCGTGTCATGCTGCACCCACCGGCGGCGCGGACGTCGTCGGCGGGGCCGGAGCACCGGCCGAGGCGAGCTGAGGAGTTCCCGCTGTGGCAGCCAGCGAAGCGGCACCCGCGGTACCGGTCGTGCCCGCCCGGCGGTTGCTGCGACCCCTGGTGTTCGGCCTGACCCTGACCGCCGTCCTGGCGCTGCTGTTCGGCGTGCCCTGGTGGACGCTGGTCGCCGCCGGGGCGCACTGGCCCACCGGAGTCTTCGCCGCCGGCACGGTGCTCTTCGCGGTGGCCCTGGCCGCGTTCCCGGTGCTGATGTACCTCGGGCACGGCCGGGGGCGGGACTGGGCGGCCCGGACCGGCGACACGCTGCTCGGCGTGGTCTGGGTGCTCTTCGTCTGGGCGGTGCTCGGCAACCTGCTGCGGGCCGGGCTGGCGGCCGGCGGCGTCGCCGATCCCGCCCGCTCCCGGATCACCGCCGGAGCGGTCGCGGCCGTCTCGGTGGTGCTGCTGGCCTGGGGGTATGTCGAGGCCATGCGACTGCCCCGGATCCGCCGCGTCGACGTGCCGATCGGTCGACTCGGCGCCGGGCTGGACGGTCTGCGGGTCGTCCTGCTGACCGACACCCACTACGGGCCGATCGACCGGGCCGGCTGGTCGGCCCGGGTCGTGGCGGCCGTCAACGAACTCGACCCGGACCTGGTCTGCCACACCGGTGACATCGCCGACGGCACCGTCGCGCAACGCCGGGCCCAGGCCGCGCCGCTCGGCGAGGTGCGCGCCCGGCTCGCCCGGACGTACGTGACCGGCAACCACGAGTACTTCGGCGAGGCGCAGGGCTGGCTCGACCACATGCGGGACCTCGGGTGGGAGCCGCTGCACAACCGGCACGTGGTCGTCGAGCGGAACGGCTCCCGGCTGGTGGTGGCCGGGGTCGACGACGCCACCGCCGGATCGTCGGGACGTCCCGGACACCGCCCCGACCACGCCGCCGCACTGGCCGGCGCCGATCCGGACCTGCCGGTGGTGCTCCTCGCCCACCAGCCGAAGCAGGTCGGCGCGGCGGTGGCGCACGGCGTCGACCTGCAACTGTCCGGACACACCCACGGCGGGCAGATCTGGCCGTTCAACCTCCTGGTCCGGCTGGACCAGCCGACCGTGCAGGGGCTGACCCGGCACGGTGAGCGGACCCGGCTCTACACCAGCCGCGGCACCGGGTTCTGGGGTCCGCCACTGCGGATCTTCGCGCCGAGCGAGATCACCCTGCTGACGCTGCGCCGCGGCTGAGCCGCCGAGGGCCCGGCATGAGGGGTGGCTCCCCGGGGTAGGAGTCGCGCTGACCGATCTCGATCGTTCCGGAGGTGCCCTCGTGCCCAGTCGCATCACCCAGTGGACCCTCGACGTGCGCGACGTCGACCTGATGGCCCGGTTCTGGTCCGAGGCGCTGGGCTATCGGATCGAGCCCCGTGAGGACGGCAGCGCGAAGCTCTGGCCGCCGGACGAGGCGCCGGTCACGGCACCGAGCATCTGGTTGCAGCCCAGCGCGCCGGAGAAGGTCGGCAAGAACCGGTTGCACGTCGACCTCGGGATGGATCGGGGCGATCCGGCCGAGGAGGTGGAGCGGTTGATTACTCTCGGTGCGCGTCGGGTTGACGTGGGGCAGCGTGGGACGGAACCGTTCGTCGTACTCGCCGATCCGGAGGGGAACGAGTTCTGCCTGCTGGACCGTCCCACCCGCCGCGCCTGAGGTGGGTGTCCGTCCGGGGGCCGCCGAATTGCCCAGACATTGACGCTGGTGTATTTTCCCTGGCAGGATCCGACCGGTTTGGGCGGGCCCGGCGGAGGGAGCGGTCATGTCCGCATTCGGTACATCCACCCTACGGCGGGGACTCTCCGTGTTCGCACTGGCGGTGGTCTGCGCCTGGAGCCTCGCACCGCAGCAGCCGGTCTCCGCCGCCGAAGAGTCGGCGCCCACCAGCTCCGCCGACTCCGGTGACACGCTGTATGCGACCCTGCTGCCCGCCGTCGGGGAGGCCGACACCCCGCAGCTCGCCGTACGCTGGCAGGGCCGCCCCGGTGCGGCGCTGAGCGTCTCCCAGCACGCCGCCGGACGGGACACCCCGCTGATGGCCGGCCGGCCGCTCGACACCGGGGCGAACCTGGTCCCGCTGCCGCTGCCCGCCGAGGCGGCCGGCGCCCTCCGGCTGCGGGTCCGGGACGCCGCCGGGAAGCTGCTGCACACCTCCACCCGGGACCTCGACGCGCTCCGCCGGACCTCCGGCTTCGGCTGGTCGACCGGTGACGCCCGGGCGGCCGCCGCTCCCGGCCTGTACGCCGGCGGCACCTTCACCCGGGCCGGCGGCGCCGCCGTCGACCACCTCGCCACCTGGAACGGCTCCGCCTGGTCCCGGCCGGGCGGCGGATCGGGCGCCGGACCGGACGGTTCGGTCACCGCACTGGTCGTCTACGACGGCGACCTGATCGCCGGCGGCAGCTTCCTGAACGCCGGTGGGGTACGGGTGAACGGCATCGCCCGTTGGGACGGCACCGCCTGGGCCCCGTTGACCGGCTCGTCCGGCACCGGCGTGATGACCAACTCGCTGGACTTCGTCGACGCGCTGGCCGTCTTCGACGGGGACCTGATCGTCGGCGGGCAGTTCCTCCGGGCCGGCGGGGTCACCGTCAACCACATCGCCCGGTGGGACGGCGCCGAGTGGCGGGCGCTGGCCGGACCCGGCGGCACCGGTGTGGACGTACCCTCGGTCTGGGACCTGGCCGTGCACGACGGCGCGCTGATCGTCGGCGGCGGGTTCAGCCAGGCCGGCGGCACGGCGGCGAACGGGATCGCCCGGTGGAGCGGCGGTGCGTGGTCGACCCTCGGCACCGGCTTCAACGGCGACGTGCTGGCGCTGGCCGTGCACGACGGCGCGCTGGTGGCCACCGGCGGGTTCACCCAGGCCGGCGGCACCGCCGCGAACTACGTGGCCGAATGGACCGGCAGCGCCTGGGTCGCGCTCGGCGCCGGGCTCAACGCCGAGGGGCGGGCACTGGCCGTCTTCGGCGCGGAGCTGGTCGTCGGCGGCACCTTCACCCAGGCGGGCGGGGCGGCGGCGAACTACGTCGCCCGGTGGGACGGTTCCCGGTGGGCCGCGTTGGGTGGCGGCACCGAGGACATCGTGCTCGCGCTGGCCGTGCAGGGTGGCCGACTCGTCGCCGGTGGGTTCTTCGCCCGGGCCGGCGGGGTGGCGGTGAACCACGTCGCCGCCTGGAACGGCAGCGCCTGGTCCGCCCTGGGCGGCTCGGCCGGGGTCGGCACCGACGCCGGGGTGTACGCGCTGCACACCGTCGTCTGACGGCCGGTCGACGGGTTCCGGCACCCCGTCAGCGGCGCGCGGCTACGCTCTCCGGCACCCCGTCGACGTACGCGTCGACGAGTTGCCGCTCGGCGGTCCGCAGGTAGTCGTCGAGTACCGCGTGCGCCCGTTCCACCTCGCCGTCGCGGATCAGCTCCAGCAGCTCCCGGTGCCGCTCCAGATAGGGCTGGTGGAAGGTCTGCGGCGCGGCCATCACGTGGAACGCCAGCCGGATCTCGGCCAGCGCCTGCCGCATGATCTCCTCGATCCGGGGGCTGCCGGCCAGGCCGGCGATCGCCTGGTGGAACTGCATGTTGGCGGTGCCGACGTCGAACCACCGCTGCTGCGCCGCCGCCTCCTCGCCCTCGACCAGCGCGGCCTCGATCGCGTCCATCGCCTCGGCCGGGCTGTTGGGGGCGTTGCTGACGGCCGCGCACTCCAGCACGCGGCGGACCCGGTAGATGTCCACCACGTCCTGCACGTCGAGCACCCGGACGAAGACTCCCCGGTTGAGTTCGTGCACGACGAGCCGCTCGTGCATCAGTAGCCGGAACGACTCCCGCAGGGTGTTGCGGGAGACCCCGAGCGCCGCCCCGATCATCTCCTCGGAGAGCCGGGTGCCCGGTAGCAGGGCTCCCTCGGTGATCCGCGCCCGCAGTATCTCCGCCACCCGCTGCGCGGTGCTCGCCCGGGTGATCAACGAGCGGTCGTCCTGGAGCTTCGCCAGCCACGTCACGCGGTCATTGTCCTTCATACCGTCGGGCCCACAATCGAGAGAAGGTCCATGCTACGACGAGGTTACAAGTCAACATGACCATTGACGGATTGTTCAACAGTCTGCCAACCTGAACCCACGGCTACACCACGTCCCGCAGGAGGTGCGATGTCGGTCATCCTCGATCTCAACAGTGACCTCGGCGAAGGCTTCGGCGTCTGGGAGTTGGGCGACGACATGGCACTGCTCTCCGTTGTGACCAGCGCGAACGTCGCCTGCGGCTTCCACGGTGGCGATCCGACGATCATGCGCCGGGTCTGCGCCGAGGCGATCAGCCGGGACGTCTCCATCGGCGCCCACGTCGGCTACCGCGACCTGGCCGGCTTCGGCCGCCGCGCCATCGACATGGAACCCGACCGGCTCTCCGACGACGTGCTCTACCAACTCGCCGCGCTCGACGGCATCGCGCGCAGCGAGGGCGGCCGGGTCCGGTACGTCAAGCCGCACGGCGCGCTCTACAACCGCACCGTCACCGACCAGGCGCAGGCAGCAGCCGTGGTCACCGCCGTCTCCGCGTACGACCCGAGTCTGCCGATCCTCGGCCTGCCCGGGTCACAACTGCTGCGCCAGGCCGCCGAGGTGGGACTGAAGGCCGTCCGGGAGGCGTTCGCCGACCGCGGTTACCGGTCCGACGGCAGCCTGGCGAAACGCGGCAGCCCCGGTGCGCTGGTCACCGATCCGGACGCCGTCGCCCGGCGCTGCGTGAAGATGGCCACCACCGGACAGGTGGCCGCGGTCGACGGCGCCCCGGTCTCGGTACGCGCCCGGTCGATCTGCGTGCACGGCGACACCCCGGGCGCCGTGCAGTTGGCCCGCCAGGTGCGCACCGCCCTACAGGAGGCGGGCGTCAGCCTCGCCTCGTTCGTCTGATCCTCCGGGAAACACCGGCACCACCGCTGGACCGGCGACCGCGGCCGGGCTGCCACCCGGCCGACGGTCACCGGCTCTGCGCACCTCAACGGCTGCCGCCCGATGCCACGGGCGGCCGCTCTCCACCCCCCAGTGATGCGCCGACTCCGCCCTCCGGATGGCCTCCAAGCACGGAAGCGGCGCGCTATCGAGGAAAGGCCGAAGATCACCTTGGATGTGCAGAAGTTGACTGAGAGTGTACGTGGCCGGCTGAAGCTGCTCACCGCCACCGGCATCGGTGCCGCCCTGCTGCTGATGCCGGGCACCGCCGTGGCCCAGCCGGCCGGGCCCGCCGGACCGGCGGGGGAGTGCTACGACCGCACCCTCCCGACGACGTACGAGGAGACCCGGATCGACACCCCGGCCCAGCCGGGCGGCGTACAGGTGCCGAACACGCTGATCGAGGTCGGCGGCTTCACCCCGTTCGTCACCCGGCTCACCGCCGAGCTGTGCGGGGCACGGTCGGTCGGCCAGGCCGACAAGCTGCTCCGGTCCCGTGGCGCCGAACTGTGGCGTACCGCCGTCGAACGGGCCCAGGGCAAGCGCTGGATGGGCAGCATCGAACGGTACGACGACCGCCCGCTCTACTGGTCGCGGCTGACCGCCATCCGCGACCTCCGACAGTGGACGCCCCGGTTCCGGCTCACCGACACCGCCCGGGCGGCCCTGCTGAAGACCTTCGAGTACGCCTCCCGGGGCATCTCCTCGACCGACTTCTCGACCAGCCGTTCGGTGACCCGGGTGCTGGTCAGCGGCTTCGACCCGTACCAGCTCAACGGGGAGATCCGCCGCTCCAACCCGTCCGGCGCCTCCGCGCTGCAACTGGACGGGCAGGAATACCGGGTCGGCGACCGGACGGTGCAGATCCAGGCGGTCTCGCTGCCGGTGACCTGGAGCGGCTTCGACCTCGGCTACGTCGAGGACGCCTTCGGACCACACCTGACCCGGAACAGCCGGGAACGCGCCGACCTGATCATGACGATCAGCCAGGGCGGCCGGGCCCGGATGGCCATCGAACAGTGGGCCGGCGCCTGGCGCGGCGGCAGCCCGGACAACAACAACGAGGGCACCCCCGAACTCGTCCCGCAGGTGACGAACTGGCCGCAGCCGGCCACCAACCCGGAGTTCATCGAGACGACCCTGCCGTACCAGCAGATGATCGACGCCGGCACGACGCCCTGGCCGACGGCGCTCAACCCGCGGATCTGCGAGTGGACCGGCAACACCCGGCCGGACCCGACCAGGGTCTCCTGCCACGACAACGGCCCCTCCCCGGACGCGCAGGCCCAGGCCGGCGGCGGCGGGAACTACCTCTCCAACGAGAGCATGTACCGGTCGAACCGGCTCCGGCTCGCCCTCGGCGCCACCGACGTCCCCGGCGGACACCTGCACATCTCCTCGCTCGTCTACCCGCAGAACCCGCTGGACATCATCGACCCGCCGTTCGCCTCCGACCGCGCGCAGACCATCGAACAGACCGTCGCCCTGGTCAAGGCCGCGGGCGCGGCCGTCTCCGGAGTCGGCGACCGGGCCCGGGGGGCCGGCAACCCCCGGGCCCGGCCGACACACCCGCATCCCGAAGACCCCGTTGCGCGCCCCGAGAAGGACGGCGCCGGGCCTTCGCCATCGTCTTCGCGTAGAAAGGCCTGACCATGCGCAGGATCACCAGCGGCGCGGCCGCTCTCGTCCTCGCCGCCGCGCTCGCCGGCTGTGGCGGATCCGACGGCGCCGGTAGCACCGACGAGGTCAAGCTCGCCGGTCTCTGGCCGCTCAGCGGTCCCAACGCCACCCAGGGCACCGACGTGCTGCACGGCGCCGAACTGGCCGTGGACGTCGTCAACAACGACCATCCCGGCCTGGACCTGCCGCTCGGACCCGGCAAGGGACTGCCCGGGCTGGGCGGTGCCCCGGTGAAGCTGATCACCGGTGACACCCAGGGCAAGCCCGAGGTCGGCGCCGGAGAGGTCGACCGGCTGGTCACCGGCGAGAAGGTCGCCGCCGTGATCGGCTCGTACCAGTCCGGCGTGACGCTGACCGCGAGCCAGCGGGCCGAGCGGCTCGGCGTACCGTTCGTCAACGAGGCCTCCTCGTCGGTGGCGCTCACCGAGCGGGGCCTGAAGTGGTTCTTCCGGACCGGGCCGACCGACGAGACCTTCGCCCGGTCGATGTTCGACTACCTCAAGGCCCGGCAGGCGGCCGGCGCCCAGATCCGTTCGGTCGGCGTCTTCCACAGCAACGACCAGTTCGGCAACGACGGCGCCGGGGTGACCGAGAAGGTCGCCGCCGAGGCCGGCCTGCCGGTCACCGTCAACGTCGGGTTCGACCCGACCGCGGCCGACCTCGGCTCGCAGGTGGCGCAGGTGCGGAGCAAGGGTCCGGACGTGCTCTTCGTGCTCGCCTACACCGACGCGGCGATCAAGCTGATGAAGACGCTGGACCAGTTGGACTACTACCCGCCGGCGCTGCTCGCCTACGGCACCGGGTTCGCCGACCCGGCCTTCGCCACCGGGCTCGGCGCGCTGGCCGACGGCGCCTCCACCCGGGCGGCCTGGTCCGGTGAGATCGCCGAGAAGCGGCCGGCCGCCAAGACCGTGGCGGACCTGTTCCAGCAGCGGTACGGCGCCCCGATGACCGAGAACTCGGCGCGGGCCTTCACCGCCGTACTGACGCTGGCGCAGGCGATCGACACCGCCAAGTCGGTCGAGCCGGCGAAGATCCGCGACGCGCTGCGCGGACTGGACGTCCCCGGCGAGAAGACGATCATGCCCTGGACCGGGATCAAGTTCGACGACAAGGGACAGAACACCGGTGCCGCCGGAGTGGTCGAGCAGATGATCGAGGGGAAGTACCGGGTCGTCTTCCCGGCCGACCTCTCCTCGGTCCAGCCGATCTGGCCGATGAACCAGGCCCGGCGATGAGCCGGCGGACCGGCGGGCACCCGAGGGGGGCCGCGCCATGACCGACCTGCTCCAGTCCGTGGTCAACGGGCTGCTCATCGGCGCGGTCTTCGCACTGGTCGCGGTCGGCCTGACCCTCATCTACGGCGTGATGGACGTGATCAACTTCGCGCACGGCGAGATGGTCATGCTCGGCATGTACGCCTCGTTCTTCGCCTGGTCGCTGCTCGGCCTCGACCCGCTGCTCTCCATCCCGCTCGCCGGGGTGTCGATCGCGCTCACCGGCGCGCTGATGTACTTCGGCGCGGTCGGCCGGGTGCTCGGCAAGTCCCCGCTGGCCCAGGTGATCGTCACCTTCGGACTACAGGTCTTCCTGCGCGGGCTGGCCCAGTTCCTCTGGACCCCGAACACCCGGACCGTACCCCGGCCCTGGGCCGCCGGGCTGCGCTGGGAGATCGGCCCGGTGGTGATCGGCGGACCGCAGGTCATCATGGCCGTCGGCGCGCTGCTCGCCACCGGCGCGGTCGCGTACTTCATGAACCGGACCCGGCTCGGCGGCGCCGTACGGGCCGCCGGGGAGGACCCTGCGGCGGCGTCGCTGATGGGCATCGACCCCCGCAAGATGTACGCGCTCTGCTGGGTGATCGCCGGCCTGGCCACCGGCGTCGCCGGAGCGCTGCTGATGAACTCCTACTCCGCCTCGCCGACCGCCGGGGTGAGCTTCGTGCTGATGGCCTTCGTGGTGGTCGCCTTCGGCGGCTTCGGCAGCATCACCGGGGCGGCCCTGGCCGGCCTGCTCGTCGGCGTCGCCCAGGGTGTCGTCGGGCTGTACGCCCCGAGCTACACCCTGGCCGCCGCGCTGGCCCTCTACCTGGTGGTCGTGCTGGTACGGCCGCAGGGACTGCTGGGGACGAGATGACCAACCCGATCGAGGGGGGACGATGAGCGCCCCGACCGTACTGCGCCAGCCGGCACCCGCCCGGCTCGGCACCCCACCGGCCCGGCGGCTGCCGGCCTGGGGGACCGCCGGGCTGATCCTGGCGGTGCTGGCCGGGTACCCGCTGGTCTTCGCGGACTCGGCGGCACACAACATCGGCATCCTGGCGCTGACCTTCGGGATCGCGGCGACCGGCTGGAACCTGCTCGGCGGCTACACCGGGCAGATCTCCTTCGGGCACGCGCTCTACTTCGGCACCGGCGCCTACACCACCGCGCTGCTGGTCCGGCAGGGCTGGTCGCCGTGGCTGGCGATCGCGCTGTCGCTGCCGCTGGCCGCGCTGCTCGCCGCCGCCGTCGGCTGGCCCTGCTTCCGGCTGCGGCACCACTACTACTCCATCGCCACGATCGCGGTCGCCGAGATCGTCTTCATCCTGGTCACCAACCTGCCCGGGCTCGGCCAGGCGAACGGCTGGGAGCTGCCGGTGGTCGAGCCCTCGCTGGCCAACCTCCAGTTCTCGCTGCTGGACAAGCGACCGTACTACTACGTGGCGCTCGGCTTCTTCTGCCTCGCCGCGCTGGCGGTCTGGCTCTTCCTGCGCGGCCGGGCCGGCAACTACGTACGGGCGATCCGGGACGACCAGGAGGCCGCGGCGGCGGTCGGAATCGACGTACACCGCTACAAGCTCGCCGCCGCCGCGCTCTCCGGCGCGATCACCGCGCTGGCCGGCGGCTACTACGTGATGTACGTGCTCTTCGTCGACCCGCCCTCCGGGCTCGGCCTGGACCTGTCGGTGTCGTTCACCCTGATGGCGGTGCTCGGCGGGGTCGGCCGGTTCTGGGGGCCGCTGCTCGGCGCCTGGGTGCTGGTCTTCGTCCAGGACGTCACCCGGCAGGAGTTCTCCGGCAGCGGCCGCTCGATCGACCTGCTGCTCTACGGCGCGCTGATCGTGCTCGTCTCGATCACCGAGCCGGGCGGCCTGCTCGCCATCGGGCAGCGGCTCTGGGCGCCGGTCGCCCGGCGGCTGTCCCGCAAGCCTGCCGGAAAAGCCGGTTCGGAACCGGCCGGATCTGCTGAGGTGAAGGCATGACCGCGCGCGAGGAGGCCAGGACCGGGACGCTGCTGAGGATCGACAACCTCTCCTGCCGGTTCGGCGGCCTCTGGGCCAACCGCGACGTCAGCTTCGACGTGGCGCAGGGGGCGATCGTCGGGCTGATCGGGCCGAACGGCGCCGGCAAGAGCACGCTCTTCTCGATGGTGGCCGGCGCCCAGCGGCCCACCTCCGGCCGGTTGGAGTTCGACGGCCGGGACGTCACCGGCTGGGCACCGCACCGCGCGGCCCGGGCCGGGGTGGGACGGACCTTCCAGTTGATGCGGGTGTTCGGCTCGATGAGCGTGCTGGACAACCTCACCACGGCAGCGTTCGCCCGGCATCCCCGACTGCGGGACGCCCGGCGCCGGGCCGGCGAGGTCGCCGAGCTGACCGGGCTCGGCCCGGTGCTCGACTCGCCGGCCGGGTCGCTCACCGCCGCGTGGAAGAAGCGGCTGGAGATGGGGCGGGCGCTGGCCACCGAGCCGAAGCTGCTCCTCCTCGACGAGGTGCTCTCCGGGCTGACCCCGACCGAGGCGCGCGAGGCGGTCGAGATCGTCCGGAGCATCAACCGGGGCGGCGTCACCATCCTGATGGTGGAACACGTAATGGAGGTCATCATGCCGCTCTGCCACCGGGTGGTGGTGCTGCACTACGGGCAGAAGATCAGCGAGGGTACCCCGGAGCAGGTCGCGCACGACCCGACGGTGGTCGAGGCGTACCTGGGGAAGGCGCTGTAGATGCTGACCGTACGGGATCTGCACGTGGACTACGCCGGGGTCGTCGCGCTGCGCGGCGTCGACCTGCGGGTCGAGGCGGGCGAACTGGTGGCGCTGGTCGGCGCGAACGGGGCCGGCAAGAGCACCCTGCTGGCGGCGGTCTCCGGGCTGCACCGACCGGTACGCGGCAGCGTGACCTTCCTGGACGAGGACGTGAGCGGGCTGCCGGCGTACCGGATCGCGCGCCGGGGCGCGGTGCTGGTGCCGGAGGGGCGGCGGCTCTTCGGCCACCAGACGGTGTTGCAGAACCTGCTGCTCGGCGGCTACCACCGCAGCGCGACAGAGCGGGAGGCGGACCTGACCCGGGTCTACGAACTCTTCCCGGTCCTCGCCGAGCGGTCCGGCCAGCGCGCCGGCACGCTCTCCGGCGGCGAGCAGCAGATGGTGGCGCTCGGCCGGGCGTTGATGAGCCGGCCGAAGCTGCTGATGCTGGACGAGCCCTCGCTCGGCATCTCACCGAAGTTCACCAAGATGATCTTCGAGGTGCTGGCCGAGATCCGCCGCGACGGCACCACCATGCTGCTGGTCGAGCAGAACCTGCGGGCCGCGCTGGAACTGGCCGACCGGGCGTACGTGTTGCAGACCGGCGAGGTGGTGATGGCCGGCCCGGCCGACGAGCTGGCCGCCTCCGACGAGGTACGCCGCTCGTACCTCGGGCTGTGAGCCGGTACGACGGGGCGGACGCGACGGTGCGGATCATTCCGGTGGGGCTGCGCGCACTCCTGGTCGAGGTGACCGAGCCGGCGCAGACCGCCGCGCTGGTGGCACAGCTGCACCGGTGGCGGGACCGGGGTGAACTGGCCGGCGTGCAGGACGTCGTACCCGGAGAACTCACCGTGCTCGTCGACGGGCTGGACGATCCGGCGGAGCTGACCCGGCGGCTCGCCGGCTGGCGACCGGGCAGGGCCCGCCCGCCGGACGGGCCGCTGGTCGAGATACCGGTCCGGTACGACGGCGCCGACCTGGCCGAGGTGGCCCGGCACTGGGGAGTCGCCGAGGAGGAGGTGGGGCGGATCCACAGCGCACCGGAATACCGGGTCGCGTTCTGCGGCTTCGCCCCCGGCTTCGGTTACCTGACCGGCCTGCCGGAGCGCTACCACCTGCCCCGGCGTGCGGTGCCGCGGACCCGGGTGCCGGCCGGCTCGGTCGCACTGGCCGGTGGCTACGCCGGGATCTATCCCCGGGACTCGCCCGGCGGCTGGCAACTGCTCGGCAGCACCGACCTGGTCCTCTTCGACCCGGACCGGGACCCGGTCGCGCTGCTCACCCCGGGCGCCCGGGTCCGGTTCCGGGACGTCGACGCCGTCGACACCGACGCCGCCGGCGGGCGGGGCGGGCGGACCGGCCGGGGCGGTGTGCGGGCGCGGCACGGCGCCGGGCGCGGCGAGGCGCCGGCATGACCGAGGGCCGCTTCGTCGAGGTGGTCAGGTCCGGCGTGCTCAGCACCGTGCAGGACCTCGGCCGACCCGGGCACGCGCATCTCGGGGTACCCCGCTCCGGCGCCCTCGACCTGCCGGCGCACCTGCTGGCGAACCGGCTGGTCGGCAACCCGCCCGAGGCGGCGACGATCGAGACCACCGTCACCGGCGTCTCCGTGCGACTCGGCCGGGCCGGCACCGTCGCGGTGACCGGAGCCTGGGCGCCGGTCACCGTGGACGGCCGGCCGGCGAGCTGGTCGGCGCCGGTCTCGGTGCCGGCCGGGGCCCGCGTCGAGGTTCGCGCCGCCCGGCGCGGCCTGCGCTGCTATCTCGCCTTCGCCGGTGGGATCGCGGTACCGCCGGTCCTCGGCAGCCGCTCGACCGACCTGCTCTCCGGGCTCGGCCCCGCGCCGCTGGCCGCCGGGGACCGGCTGCCGCTCGGCGAGCCGCCCGGGCCGCCCGCCCCGGTCGATGTCGCCCCGACCGGGACCCTCGCCGAGGAGTTGACCCTGCGGGTCCTGCTCGGCCCCCGAGCGGACTGGTTCACCGACGACGCGGTACGCATCCTCGGCAGCGAGCGTTACCGGGTCTCCACGCTGAGCAACCGGATAGGCGTACGCCTCGAAGGGCCGGCGCTACCCCGTCGGATCGGCGGGGAGCTGCGCAGCGAGGGGGTGGTGCTCGGCGCGGTGCAGGTACCCTCGGCCGGCTCGCCGGTGATCTTCCTGGCCGACCATCCGACCATGGGCGGCTACCCGGTGATCGGGGTACTGCACCCGGACGACCTCCCGCAGGTCGCCCAGGCCGCCCCCGGCAAGCCGGTACGGTTCCGGGTCGTCGAGCCCGGCCGCCGCCCGTCGGAACAGCCGTAGGAGGGCGCCACCCCTTACCTCGGCCCCGCAGAAACGATCATGCTTGGATGGTGGGAGAGGCCGGGCGCGCCCCGGCGGAGAGGAGCAGACGATGACCGTGGCCACCCGTCCCGGCTTCCACCTGGCGATCCCGGTCGACGACCTGGCGCGGGCCCGCGCCTTCTACGGCGGGGTGCTCGGCCTCGCCGAGGGACGGTCCGCGCAGGCGTGGGTCGACTGGGACTTCTACGGCCACCAGGTGGTGACGCACGTCGTACCGGCGGCCCGGCAGGCCGACGCGGGACGCAACCCGGTGGACGGGCACGACGTACCGGTGCCGCACTTCGGGCTCATCCTCCCGATCGACGACTTCCACGCCCTCGCGGACCGGATCCGGGCCGCCGGTGCCGAGTTCGTGATCGAGCCGTACCTGCGGTTCGCGGGCGAGCCGGGCGAGCAGTGGACGATGTTCTTCCGCGATCCGGCCGGCAACGCCCTGGAGTTCAAGGCGTTCCGGGACGAGTCCCAGATCTTCGCCAAGTGAGGCGTAAACCGCTGGACGGCGTGCCGCCACCGGCCTAGCGTCTGCCGCGTCCGTGCGATGCCTACGTGTGAAGAGGTGCATTTCATGAGGGTCCAGCCCGCCCCGACCACCAACTCCGGGACGACCGCACCAACCCCCATGACCTCTTCACACGTTAGGAAACTCAGAAGTGGACCTACCACGTAGCTTCACCATCCGGGAGAGCAGCCACCGCATCCACAACCCGTTCGACAGCCGCAAGCTCGCCACCCTGGGTGCGGCACTGCGACTCCCGCCCGGCGCCCGGCTGCTCGACCTCGCCTGCGGCTCGGGCGAGATGCTCTGCACCTGGGCCCGCGACCACGGCGTCGTCGGCACCGGGGTGGACATCAGCACGGTGTTTCTCGGCCGGGCCGAGACCCGGGCCGCCGAACTCGGCGTCGCCGACCGGGTCGGGTTCGTGCACGGCGACGCGTCCGGGTACGTCGCCGACACCCCGGTCGACGTCGCCGCCTGCGTCGGCGCGACCTGGATCGGCGGTGGGGTAGCCGGCACGGTCGCACTCCTGCGGCGCAGTCTCCGCCCCGGCGGGATGATGCTGATCGGCGAGCCGTACTGGCGGCGCGAGCCGGTCGACCAGGCCTGCGTCGAGGCCTGCCACGCGACCAGTCGGGACGACTTCCTGTCGCTGCCCGAGACGGTCGAACGGTTCGCCGCGCTCGGTGCCGACGTGGTGGAGATGGTCCTCGCCGACCAGGACGGCTGGGATCGCTACGTCGCGGCGCAGTGGCTCAACCTCCGGCGCTGGCTCGACGAGAACCCGGACGACGAACTGCACGCCGAACTGCGCGCGGAACTCGACACGGCGCCCGTCCAGCACGTCAGCTACCTGCGGGAGTACCTCGGCTGGGGCGTCTTCGTGCTGGTCGACCGCTGAGTCCGGGCGGGCCGTGCTCCGCTCGGCGGGGCACGGCCCGTCGGTCGGGCGCCACGCCCGGGCACCGTTGCGGGTACGACAGATATTGACCGTCCGGTACGTACCGGGGTTACATGATTCGGTGACCTCGTTCGAGGTGGTCAGCATGGGGCGGGTGGGGGTGGACATCTATCCACTCCAGACCAACGCCCGGCTGCCCGACGTCGAGACGTTCGGAAAGTTTCTCGGCGGCAGCGCCACCAACGTCGCGGTGGCGGCGGCCCGGCACGGCCGGCGGGTGGCCCTGGTCACCCGGACCGGTGCCGACCCCTTCGGCGAATACGTGCACCGCGCGCTGCGCGACTTCGGGGTGGACGACCGCTGGGTGAGCCCGGTCGCCGGGCTGCCGACCCCGGTCACCTTCTGCGAGATCTTCCCGCCCGACGATTTCCCGATCTACTTCTACCGCTACCCGAAGGCGCCGGACCTGGAGATCCGCCCGGAGGAACTGGACCTGCCCGCGATCCGGGCGGCCGGGGTCTTCTGGTTCACCGGCACCGGCCTCTGCGAGCTGCCGAGCCGGGACGCGCACTTCGCCGCCCTCGGCGCCCGGGGGCGGGCCGCGAACACCGTCTTCGACCTGGACTACCGGCCGGGTTTCTGGTCCTCCCGGGAGGAGGCCCGGGCGGCGTACGAGTCGGCGCTGCGGTACGCCACCGTCGCGGTCGGCAACCTCGACGAGTGCCGCACCGCCGTGGGGGAGCGGGAGCCGCACGCCGCGGCCGAGGCGCTGCTGGCCCGGGGCGTACGGCTGGCGGTGGTGAAGCGGGGACCGGCCGGTGTGCTCGCCCGGACCGCCGACGAGGTGGTGGAGGTACCGCCGGTGCCGATCGAGGTGGTGAACGGACTCGGCGCCGGGGACGCCTTCGGCGGGGCGCTCTGCCACGGGCTGCTCGCCGGGTGGCCGCTGGACCGGACCGTCCGGTTCGCCAACGCGGCCGGCGCGCTCGTGGCGTCCCGGCTCGCCTGCTCCGCCGCGATGCCGACCAGCGCCGAGGTCGACGAGATACTCGCCGGACCCCGGCACCCGGTCGGCTGACCGGTCAGGGCTCGGCGCGCAGCCCGGCCGGGTCCGCGAGCCGCTCCCGGAACGAGGCCGTCGTGTTCAGCAGCGGGAAGGGTTCCGCCGGCACGTCGACGCCGAGGAACTCGCAGAGCGGCTCCCAGCCCTGCGCCACGTCGAACTCGCCGAGCCGGTCGGCCGGTACGGTGGCCCGCACCTCCGCGAGGTGCTCCGCGTAGACCTTGAGGGCGTGCTCCCGGTCCTCGAACCGGCCGCCGAAGGTGCCCTGCCAGATCAGCGTCTCCGTCAGCCTCGGCTGGTCCAGCAACTCCGGACGGGTCTCGAACGCCTGCCGCAGCCCCGGCGGCGCCGACTCCACGTCGAGGGTCCGGGACTGGTAGATGGTGCTGCGGACGCTGTCGTACCAGCGTTCCGGGTCGCGTACGGTCAGCAGCACCTTCGCCTCGGGGTAGACGTCGATCAGCTCTCGCCAGAAGTACACGCTCGGCCAGTCCACGGTGGAGTGGTAGCCGTCGAGCAGCCGTGACCAGTCCACCGGCCCGCCCTGGGCGGCCCGTAGCCAGTCACCGATCGTCTCCGGATGTTCGAACAACTCCGCCATGTGGTGGCACGGGCCGAAGCCGAGCAGTTCCAGCGCCTCCTTCGTCGACCTGGTGCCGGTACGCCCGAAGCCCACCCCGATGACCCGCAACTCGCCGCCTCCCTCTCCCTATCGTCCGGTCCCAGTCAACAGGGTCGGCCGGCCGGGCGGAACAACCGGCGCCGCGCGATTTCAGGGTGCCGGCCGGTCGGCCAGCTCGGCGGGATCGAGACCGAGGGTCGCGAGCAGACCCGCGTGCCGGACGCTGTCGACCCGGCCCGGCAACTCCCGGTCGATCCAGTCGGCCCTGACGTCCTGGCCGCGACTGCGCAGCCATTCGACGATTTTCACTTTGTCGATTTCCATCGGTCCCTCTCCTCGCACGCGATTCCGGTCGGCTGCCGTAGGTCATTGGCCGGATCCTCGCCGGCCCCGCCGATGGCCTGCCGTGCAGCCTGATCGCCTGGGTGGCGACTCCGACGTTCCGTCGCGTCGGGGCGCGCGTCGGTCGACGGGCCAACCCCAAACAGTACGCGGTGCCGGAGCGTCCACGGGCGGCACGGATCCGCCGACGGTGGGGCACCGGTTCCGGCGAGCACACCACACCGCGCCCGGGCGCGTACCCCCGATCGACGCGAATCCCGAATTCACCGGCTCGTTCTCCGGCGGGCGGGGAATTCCGACATCGTGCGCGTAGGGGAAATTGATTCAGGGCTAGACTGAAACTGTTCTTGGACCCCGGCGCTACGGGTTTACGGACTCCGCGTACCACCGCCGAGATGAGGGTCCAGCGATGACAGGGTCTGCCAGCCCGGTGTGGCCGACCGGACGCCCGAACGGCACCGATTCCGCTCCCTGAGTCGTATACCGTCCGTCGACTCGCTGAGCGCGTTGCCAGCCGTCGGCGGAAGCCCGTCTCGCCGGCCGTTCCGTCTCGGCAGTTCCCGCCATCGCGACTGCCGACCACCGGCGGCCCACAGCACCGGCCCGGATGCAGCACGCCAGCCGCCCGGGCCGGACGGTACGGGATCCTGGGCCCCGGTTCGAGGCCCAGGATCCCGCCACCTTCGTCGAACCGCACCCGCGCCGGGGCAGCGACCGCGCGGCGACGCCGGCATCCCGGCGGCGGGACGACGGCACCACGTCTGCCGGGCGCGCAAGACGCCCGGCCACTCCGGGCCGGTGCCGGGACGACCGTCCGGGTACCGGCCGAACGCCCCTCCGCCCACCCCCCGGTCCAGGAAGGATCACTGATCATGCTCACCGCAGACCAACGCGCCACGAGGATCCCGTCGGCGCCGCCCTCGCAGCCCCGCCTGTCACTTCCCCCGGCCCGCGCCAACGGGGCGGTTCTGGACGGTGCCTGGTGGCCCCGGTCCTGGGATCCGCTGGCCGAACTCCCCGGACTTGTGGTGACTCTCTCCGCCCGCTACGGACGGATCCGCAACGTGGTACTCAACAGTGGCGCCTGGGACGGGCGGTTCCGCCGGTTCGTGGCCGGCGACGACGTGGTCCGAGCGGGCTGGTTCAGCTCGCTGGACGCCGCCCTGCTGATCGCCACCACCGAGGGCGGAGACCAGATCGACCTGCTCGTCGTACCGCCCTCCACCACGGCGGCGGCGGCCGAGCGGGCGATGACCATGGCGGCCGACCCGGCCAACACCCTGCGGGCACCGGCCATCATCGCCGCCGACGGGAGTGCCCGAATGGAGAGCACCGGGCAGCCAGCCCGGTGACCCGCCGCGCGGACCACGACGGGTACCCCATCGAGCCCGTCACCGCCTGACGACCGGCGTCGCCGTCCCGGCTGTCCGGTCGGTCGTCCGCATCGCGATGTCGAGCGGCGGCCGTCGGCTCCGTCCGTCCACGAGAACGTTCCACAGGACGGAGACGACGATGAGCAAAGTGTTCTTCACGGTGGGCATGTCCCTGGACGGCTATTTTGCCGGTCCGAACGCCGGGCCGGGCAACCCGCTCGGCGACGGCGGTGCCCGGATCCACCAATGGGTCTACCGGACCGCGACCTTCCGGGAGCGGCTGCGGTTCGGCGGCGGGGGCGGCGAGACCGGCCGCGACGACGACCTGGTCCGGAACACCTTCGCCCGGACCGGGGCCAACGTGATGGGCCGGCGGATGTTCGACGAGGGCGAGGTCGCCTGGCCCGAGGAGGCGCCGTTCCGCTGCCCGGTCCTCGTGGTCACCAACCGGGCCCGCGACCCCTGGGTGCGTCCGGGCGGCACCACCTTCACCTTCGTGACCGACGGCATCGAGAGCGCCCTGGCGCAGGCCCGGACGGCGGCCGGGGAGCGGGACGTCCGGATCTCCGGAGGTGCCGACCTGATCCGGCAGTACCTGGCCGCCGGGCTGGTCGACGAGTTCGACATCGACCTGGCGCCGGTGCTGCTCGGCGGCGGCGTCCGGCTCTTCGACGGCCTCCCCGGCGCGGCAGGGCTCCGGCTCCGGGCCACCGAGGCGGTCGCCCACCTGCGCTACCGCCTCGCCAACTGACCTCGGATCCGGACACCGGAAGGAGTACGACGAGACGACGAAGACCGGCACCCTGGACGTACCGGGGGCGACGCTGTACCACGAGGTGCGCGGCGGCGGTCCGGTGCTGCTGCTGATCTGTGGCGGGGTGTACGACGCCGCCGGCTACACCGCCCCGGCCGAGCTGCTCGCCGACCGGTACACGGTACCGGCTGCTCACGGCGGACTGAGTCGGGCCGGGCGCCGTGCGGGAGCGCCCGACGTGGCAGGCTGTCCGAGTTCGTCACGTGACCGTCCCGGATCCGACCAGCGACCCCAGAACGGACCGGAGCATGGAGATCATTCAGAGGCCGGACCCGCCGACCGGACTGCGCCGCCGGTTGTGGCGGCTGCCGATCTGGCTCTACCGGATGCGGCTCGGCCGGCTGCTGGGTGATCGGGTCATGCTGCTCAGCCACGTCGGCCGGGTCTCCGGCACCTGGCGGCAGGCGGTCATCGAGGTCGTCGAACACGATGGGCACGGCTACGTGGCCGCCTCCGGTTTCGGCCCGCGCGCGGACTGGTACCGGAACGTCATGAAGACCCCGGCGGCCACCGTCCAGGTCGGCAACCGGAGGATCGAGGTGACCGCCACGCCGATCCCCGCCGACGACGGTGCGGAGATCATGGCCAGGTACGCGCCCCGTCACCCGGCAGCCGCGCGAAGGCTGTGCCGGATCATGGGGTTCGGGGTGGACGGGAGCGTCTCGGACTATCGCGAGGTGGGCAGGCGGATTCCCTTCGTGCGGTTCACGCCGCGAGGCTGACCCGCCCGCACCCCCTGCGCCCCGTCAGGACCACCCGTCCCCGGCCGGGTCGGTCAGCAGCTCCGTCGCGCCGGCCCGGTCCGCCAGCCGGGCACAGCCGGCCGGGTCGCGTTCGCCGTCGGCTACCACGACGTCGTAGCGGAGGTGCAATTCCGTGCCGGGTGCGAACGGGTACTCCCGGTCGAAGAACGGGGCCGGGCCGAGGCAGGCGTACGGCTCGGTGCGGACGAACCACCGGGTGGGTGCGCCCGGATTCGTCGGATCGTCCCGGAACACCAGCGTCGACGCGAGGGTCTCGGCCGGCCCGAGACCGTCGTGTCGGCCGACGAAGCCGAGCCACGGCCCCCGCCAGCCCATCAGCTCGTCCGCGCCGGTCCCGGCCGGGGTCACCACCCGGCCGCCCCGGAACGAACGCGGCCCCTGCCAGAGCAGTCCGCCGTAGCCGGCGTTCTCCCGCCCCTGGGTGGTCGGGCTGCCGATCGTGATCACCGTGTCGCCGTCGTTGCGGAGTACGGTCTCGAACCGCAGCCGCCACGCGCTCTGGTTGGCCCAGACCGCCACGGCCAGCCGCCGCCGTTCCGAGACGACCCGCCGGCCGTCGCGGGCCACCCAGCGCAGCCGTTCGACCAGGCGTACGGCGTCGGGGTCGCAGCGCAGCACCGGGAAGTCGAGGTGTTCGACCATCCCGATGTTGTCGAGCCTGCGGTATCCCTGGCCGCGCAGATAGGTCGACCCGCCCCAGAAGTTGTCCGGCCCGAAGTTGGAGATGCCGAAGCAGAGTCCCTTGTGCCAGAGGTGGTCGTGCGGCCGGTAGAGACTGACGACGTTGCCGGCGAGGGTCCGCAGCGGGTGGAAGTAGGGTCGCGGCGCCTCCTCCCGGGGCTCCTGCGGGCGGTAGACGTAGTGGAACAGCTCCGCGCCGCGCCAGCCGACCCGTACCGACCGGGCGACGTCGTGGCTGACGGCCAGCCCGTTTCCCGCAGCACCGGCCGCCACGCCGTGCTCCGGGACGCCCCCGGCGGGCAGCGGCGGACGGGCCGACGGCACGGGTACGGCCGGCGGTGGCGTTGCCGCGGCCGGCACCAGTGGACCACCGTTCACCATCGCGGACCGTCCCCCTGCATCCGCCGGTAGAACGGCGAGTCCTCGCCCAGCTCGTCCGGGCGGACCGGCCGGCGGGTGAACGCCGACGCGTAGACCCCGGCGACCAGTCGCATGGTCCGCCGGGTCTCCGTCGAGGTGACCGGTGGCGGACTGCCGGCCCGCAGGCTCCGGAGCACCTCGGCGAACTGCGCCCCGTGGCTGCTGCGCACCCCGGCAGCACCGGTCCGCCAGGCCGCAAGGACCTCGTCGGCGTACTCCGGTGCCGGGGTGATCCGCCAGTCGTCGTCGCCGTAGCCGTACAGGTGGGTCAGCTCGACCGTGGCCCGCTCGAAGTCGAACCGCAGGTAGCTCTCCTCGCGGATCGACAGCAGGCTGTTCACGACGCTGGCCACCGCCCCGTTGGCGAAGCTGACGTGGGCCATGCTCAGATCCTCGGTCTCGGACCGCCGGGCCTGCTGTCGGGCCAGGGCGGAGACCTCGGTCCAGTCGCCGAGGATCGCGCAGAGCAGATCCATCTGGTGGATGCCGTGCCCCATCGTCGGACCGCCGCCCTCGGTGTCCCAACGCCCCCGCCACTGCACGTCGAAGTAGGACTGCGGGCGGAACCAGGTGGTGTGGCAGACCGCCATCAGCGGCCGGCCCAGGACTCCGGCGTCGAGCAGGGCGCGCAGCCGCAGCGCGCCGGTGCCGAACCGGTGCTGGAAGACGGTGGCCAGCGCCGCTCCGTGTCGCCGCTCCGCCTCGACCAGCTCGTCCAGCTCGCCGAGGTTCAGCGTCGGCGGCTTCTCGACCAGCACGTTGGCGCCGGCCCGCAGGCAGGCGAGGGCCAGCTCGTGGTGCGCGCCGGGCGGGGTGCAGACGTGCACCAGCTCGGGCCGCTCCTTCTCCAGCAGGCTGGCCAGGTCGGGATGCCGGGCCGGTACGTCGTACCGGTCGCAGAACGCCGACAGCCGGCCGCCGTCGGTGTCGACGGCGCCGACGAGGCGTACCTCGTCGCCGAGCTGCCGCAGCGCCTCGGCGTGCAGTCGGGCGATGTTCCCGGTCCCGACCACGGCGGCGCGGATGGGTTCCACAGGTGCTCCTTAGCGAGGTGGTGCCAGGGGTACTCAGTCGCGCCGGGCGCGGAGCGGGTCGTACGGGGAGAGGAAGCCGCACATCCCCAGGGTCGTCTGCTCGGGTTGGACGATCCGGGTGACGGTGGCGTCGGCGAGGTGGCTGTGGTCGCCGCGCCGCAGCGCGTCGAGTTGTTCCCCGGTCTGCCGGCTCGCCGCCGCCGGCCCCTGCTCCCAGCGCTCCTGCCAGGCGTCGAGCTGTGGGCGTACCAGGGCGGCGGCGGCCGCGTAGAAGTCGTCGAGCGCGGCGGTGTCCCCGGCCGCGCACCGGCGGCGGAGTTCGGCGAACCCCTCGATGGCGAGGTCGCGGCGGGCCCGGGCCCGTGCTGCGGTGGGCGGGTCGGAGCCGTCCGGCCCGGTCAGCGAGACCGCCCGCCGGTACGTCGCCGGATCGGCGAGCTGTTCCGGCGGCAGCGTGAGTACGGCGTCGCCGGCCTCCGGCAGTCCACTGTTCTGCATGATCACGACGACCTGGAGGGCGCCGTCGTCGTTGACCGCCCGGTGGATGGTGCCCGGGGTGAACCAGAGCACGTCGCCGGGGGCCAGCGGTGATTCCTCGAAGCCCCGCCGGGTCAGGGTCTGCAACCGGCCCCGGCCGCCGACCACCACGTAGCACTCGGTGCAGCAGAGGTGCACGTGCGGGGTGCCGCCGTGCAGGCCGTCGTCGGTCTGCCAGGGATAGACCCGCAGGTTGGTGATGCCGACGGCGCCGGGAAAGGGCGGTGGCGTGCTGTCCTCGCCGGTCACGGCGCGTGTTCCGCGGCGAACGCCTCGATCTCGGTCCGCTGCCAGGCACGGTCGGCGAAGACCACCCGGTGGGCGAGCCGGAGGCTGTCGTCGGGCGCGAGCACCACCTCCTCGTCGAAGGCGGGGGAGGGGTTGACGGCCGGGAACGGGGTGTTGCGGACGAACCACTTGATCGGTACGGCCGCGCTGGAGGTACCGGCGAAGACGAGTACGGTGCCGCCGCCGTCGACCTCGTCGTGCTGCCCGGTGTACGCCAGCCAGGGGGATCGCCGGCCCATGCTCTCCGGCCCGCCACCACCGTCAGCGGTGATGATCTCGCCATCGGTCCAGCCGCGCGGTCCCCGCCAGAAGAATCCCGTGTAGCCGGCGTTCGGCCGGCCGTGCGTGGTCGGACTGCCGACCCGCAGCTCCGCGCCCCGGATGTTGCGCAGTTCGGTGCGGAAGTCGAGCATCCAGGTGCCGCGCGCGGGGTTCACCCCGTGGATCCGCAGTTGCCGTCGCTCGGCGACCCAGTGTTCGTCGGTCGAGGTGATCCAGGTCAGCGACTCCCGCAGGGTCAGCTCGGTCGGGGTGACGTCGACCAGGTCGAAGCTGTCGTGCCGCATCCGGCCTACGTTGTCGCGTACGAGGTAGCCCTGGCCGTGCACGTACGAGTTGCCGCCCCAGAAGTTCTGCCCGGACAGGTGCGAGATCGTCATCTGGAGGCCCTTGTGCCACCGGTGGTCGTTCGGCCGGTACGCCGAGACGAGGGCGCCGTCGAGCGTGCGCAGCGGGTGCAGGTAGGGCTTGGGTGCCTCGAAGGCCGGCACCGGGGCGTCGTACACGTAGGTCGCGATGTCCACGCCGTCCGCGTTGACGACGATCTGGTGGCCGTGTTCGTGGGTGACGGTGATCCGGCCGGTGGTGTTCCCCGCGGAGGTCATGGAAGCGACGGTGCCTTTCGTGGCGTGGCGGTAACCGCTTTCCCGAGCTAACCGCCTTCCACCTGCAACGTCAAGATCCAACACGATCTGAAAGACTTTCGGCCGTCGTGTCGCCGTGCGGGCCACTGCGACCGGCGCCGTCGGACGGGTGGTGTGACGGGGAACCGGTCCCCCGCACCGGGGGAGGGGCTGTTCGGTCGCGCCGTCACCACTGTGGACCGGGTCGGGCCGGGGCGACGGTAGGGTGCGGATGCCGGGCGGGTCACCGGCCCGGACGCCACACCGACACCTTCTCGGGGCCGCCACCATGACCAAACGATCGTCCGGAACCGTCACGCTGATGGACGTGGCACAGGAGGCCGGGGTCTCGGTGGCGACCGCGTCCCGGGTGCTCAACGGCAACGGCAGCCGCCAGGTGCGGGCGGACCTGATGGACCGGGTGCTCGCCGCCGCCACCGCGCTGAACTACTCGGCGAACGCGCCGGCCCAGGCGATGGCCCGGGGGCGGACGAACCTGGTCGGGCTGCTGGTGCACGACATCGCCGACCCGTTCTTCTCGTCCATCGCGGCCGGCGTGATGCACGCCGCCGAGCGGCACGGCAGCATCGTGACGATGTACAGCACGACCGGCCGGGCCGAGCGGGAACTCGACTACCTGGCGACCCTGCGCGGCCAGCGGCCCCAGGCGGTCATCCTGGCCGGCAGCCGGACCGCCGACCGGGCGCTGCGGGAGCGGCTCGGGGCACGGTTGCGCAGCCTTGAGGAGGCGGGCGCCCGGGTCGCCCTGATCAGCCAGCACGTCCTGCCGATCGACACGGTGCTGCTGGAGAACCGGGACGGGGCCCGGCTGCTCGCCCGGCGGCTGGTCGAGCTGGGGCACCGGCGGTTCGCCGTACTCGCCGGGCCGCGGCATCTGCTCACCGCCCGGGACCGGCTCGCCGGGTTCCAGGCCGGGCTCGCCGACGCCGGCATCGCGCTGCCCAGGGCGCAGGTGGCGTACGGCGACTTCACCCGGGACGGCGGTTACCTCACCATGCGGGACCTGCTCGCCCACGACCTGCGGGCCAGTTGCGTCTTCGCGGTCAACGACGTGATGGCGGTCGGCGCCATCTCGGCGCTGCGCGACCACGGGGTGCCGCTGCCCGGCGGAATGGCGGTGGCCGGCTTCGACGACATCGTCACGCTCCGGGATGTCACACCGTCGCTCACCACGGTACGGCTGCCGCTGGAGGAGGTCGGCGCCGCCGCCCTGGAACTCGCGATGCAGCCCCGGGCCGAGCGGCCCCGGCTGCGCCGGATCCGGGCCGAGGTGGTCATCCGGGACAGCACGCCCGCGCTGCCCTGACCGTTCCGACCGGCGGCGCGGATTGGTCGGGACCGGGAGGCCCGGTCAGAGTCGCCGCCACCAGGTCTGCTCCACCAGGTCCTGACCGAAGCTGTGGTGCGGGGCCTGGTCGCGCAGCTCGAAGCCGGCCTTCTCGTAGATCCGCCGGGCGTCGGCGAGTACGTCGTTGGTCCAGAGCATGATCTCCCGGTAGCCGGCCCGGCGGGCGAAGCGCAGGCACTCGTCGACCAGCCGGCTGCCGATGCCCAGCCCCCGGGCCTCCGGCTCGACGAGCAGCAGGCGCAACTGGGCCACCTCGTCGTCCCGGCGGACGCAGAAGACGGAGCCCACCGGCGCGCCGTCCAGCTCGGCGATCCAGGCCTCCTCGCGGCGGGGGTCGCGGCCGTCGACGTAATCGGCGACGATCCGGGCGATCAGGGCCTCGCAGGTGATGTCCCAGCCGTACTCCTCGGCGTAGCGGACGCCGTGCCGGTGCACCACCCAGCCGAGGTCGCCGGGGCCGACCGGCCGCAGCAGGTACGCCCGGGGCGGCGGCGTCCCGCCGAGCAGGCGACGGATCGTGCACATCGCCTCGACCAGCCGTTCCCGATCCGTGCCGGAGAGCCGGGTCAGCAGGCTCTCGATCTCGTTCTGGGTCCGCTCGTTGAGCAGCTGGTACGCGGCGCGCCCGGCGTCGGTCAGCGCGACCACCTGCCGGCGCCCGTCCACCGGCGACTGGCTGCGCTCGACGAGGCCGTCGGTGACGAACCGGGACAGGATGCGGCTCAGGTAGCCGGGGTCCAGTCCCAGTTCGCGGCGGAGCGCCGGCACCTCGGTGGCCGGGCGCTGGGCCAGCTCGTAGATCACCCTGCCGTCGGTGAGCGAGAAGGGCGTGCGGACCACCCCTTCGTCGAGCACGCCGATGATCCTGGTGTAGAAGCGGTTGAAGTCGCGTACCGCGTCCGCCTGCGCTGCCAGCGGGGAAGTCATCTGCCTATTTCAACAAATCCTTTGCCATTGTCAAGGGTTTTAGACCGGGTCGCACGGCAGGTCTGGCCAACGCACGGACGGCCGGTCAGCTCCGGCCCGGCCGGTACTCAGGTCTCCGCGCCGCGATAGTTGTAGAGCTCGTCGACGAACCGGCGGCGCAGCGGCGGCAGCCGGCTGGTCACGCTGAAGTATCCGCGCGCGGCCAGCATGGCGAGCCGGCCGATCACCGGCTTGTAGATCGGGTCGTCGCCGTTGGTGCCGTTGGTACGCAGCGAGTCGGCGACCCGGGCGAAGCCGTAGCGGATCATCTCCGTCTCGTAGTCCGCGATGCTGCCGAGCAGCGGCTTGGCGCCGGCCGCCGCCGCGACCAGTTGCCGGTGCAGCAGCGCGGCGTCCCGCAACGCGGTGTTGGCGCCCACCCCCCGGCCCGGCGTCATCGTGTGGATCGCGTCGCCGAGCAGGGTCACGTTGCTGGCCGGCCACGGCTCGACCGGTACCGAGGTGGCGACCTTGATCGGGATGACGCTGCCGGTGTCGCTGTGCCGCAGCAGTTCGCGCAGGTTCGGATGCCAGTTCCGGGTCAGGTCCCGGGCGACCTCGGCGAGGCGCTCGCCGCGCAACTCCATCACGTCCGACGGGAAGCGACTGGCCGCGCTCCAGATGATCAGGTTGATGCAGTCCCGGGTGTTGTCGAAGAGCAGTCCCGGCCACTGCCCGATCAGCCGGGCGTCGGTGACCCCGACCCCGGGCTTGACCGAGCCGCGCTGGTCCCACTTGAACTCCATCACGTGCAGTACGCCCATCACGCCGCCGGCACCGAAGATCAGCGAGATGCCCCGGTGCATCTCCTCGGTGAGCAGGGCGCGGGTCTGCTCGGTCAGCGGGATCTTGCTGGCGATGTTGATGCTGCCGGCGTCCCTGACCTCGGCGTGCGGCAGGTACTGCCGGCGTACCGCGGAGTGCGTGCCGTCGGCGGCGACCAGCAGGTCCCCGGTGGCCGAGGTGCCGTCGGCGAAGTACGCGGTGACCCGGCCGTCGTCGTGCTGCGCGTAGTGCGTGAACGTCTTGCCGAAGTGCACCACGTCGTCCATGCCGGTGAGCAGTACCTGGCGCAGCGTCATCCGGGAGACCGACTGGTCGATGCTGGTCGGGTCGGCCTCGGGGCGCAGCGCGAAGGAGGCCGTCCGGTGCAGTCGCTCGGTGAGCACGTTGAAGTACCCGGGCGGCCGGGCGCAGGTGGCGAGGAACGTGGTGAACAGTTCCGGCGGCAGGCACTCGCGCAACGCCCGGGACCCGGTCGGGTTGATCCCGACCCGGTAGCCGAGCAGGCCGTCGCCACGGTCGCGGTACCGCTCGTAGACCGCGACGCTGATGCCGGCCCGCCGAAGGCCGTGCGCCAGGCACATGCCGCCGGTACCGGCACCGATGACGATCACATGTAGCGGTCTGGCGGGCATCGAACCCCCTAGTTGGGGCGGCCGGCCGGGCTGGCCGGCGGCATCGCGACCGTCGCACCCGGGCCGTCCCAGCGGTAGAAGCACCGGGCCATCGCGTCGCGCGGCGACCGCCAGTTCGGCGAGTACGGCGAGATGTACTGCCCGAGCCGCTGCGTCACGCTGACGAAGAGCGGATGCCGGTTCGCCTGCTCCAACCGGGACGGCCCGGAGTCGTCCGTCTCCATCAGGTGCAGGCAGAGGTCGTCGAGGTGGTAGAGCGAGCGGTGCCGCACACCGGTGACGGTGTGCAGGTCCGTGTCGTCGGACTCCGCGAAGATCTTGGCGATCTCCTCCTCGGTCCCCGGAACGATCCTGCCCACGATCAGCACGCGATTCATCTCGTCTCCCCACTGGCTGGCTACGGCTCGGCTGGCTGCCCGTCCCGGATCCGTCCGGACCGGGTCCGGCGGGCGCCCGGACCCGGTGCGGCCCGGACGACCTGCCGGCCGTCCGGTCGGGCCCGATCACCATGCCGACGGTGACGTCACCCGACCGTCACCGGCCGGCGCCGTCGCGGTGCTCCTCCGGTGACGGCGCGGTGACGCCCCCGTGGTGGCCTCGGGCAGCCTGCCGACCGCAGCGCCACGCACGGAGCGGATGGACCACGCGCGGAGCGGTCGGACCACGAACGGATCCTGCCGACGACTTCGGCCGGACAGTGGCGGGGGACCGGATCAGCGCCGCACCGGCATCGCCGGCAGCGCCGGCCGGCCGGGGTACTCCGTGCGCCCCGCCAGCGGCCGGGAGCGCGCCCCCGGCGGCCGGGAGATCGGCGCGAGCAGGTCACTGAGCAGGCCGCACATCGTCTCGGACGGTTCCAGTTGCAGCTCGCGCAGCAACAGGTCGCGGTAGACGTAGAAGGCCTGGAGCGCCTCGTAGGCGTTCCCCTCGTCGAGGTGGATCTCGACGATCAGGCGGTGCGGCGTCTCCCGCAGCGGCTCGGCGCGGACCGCCTCCAGAGCGGCCTGCAACGCCTCGCCGTGCTGTCCCGCGTGCAGGTGACCCCGGGCGATGTCCTCCAGCATGTGCAGCCGGAGCTGGCGCAGCCGCTCCCGCTCCAGCAGAACCCACTCGTCGTACCAGCCGGGGAGCAGGTCGTGCCGTCCGGCGCCACGGATCCTCGCCGCCCAGCGAGGGTCGCCGCCGTCGCGTACCCGCTCGGCGGCTCGGACGAGGTCGTCGATGTCCAGCCGTACCGCCGGGTCGAGCCGCACCGTGTCGCCGGAGGTGAGCACCGGGCAACTGCCCTCCTGGCGCAGCCGCCACAGCGCCGTACGCAGGGAGGACATCGCCCGCTCCTCCGGAGTGTCCGGCCAGAGCAGACCGGCCAGGTGCGCCCGGGTCGCCCCCGGCCGCAACCCGACCAGCGCGATGATCCGTTGCAGTCCACGCGGTACGACCACCGGCGTCCCGTCGTGCAGCAGGCTGAACCCGTCCAGCAGGAACAGGTGGACCGCCCGGTCGGGCTGGCGCTCGGACGGATGGGCCGGTGCCTGGTGCGCCCCGTCGTGTGGCGCGCTCTCCTGAGGAGTCACGGCCCACCCTCCTGCACCCGGAACCCGTGTCCCGAAGTCCGCTCTGCCCGGACCGCCCCGTCCCAGCCCCCCGATATGCCGACGCCGCTGCGCACGTCGGGCCCCGACTGGGGGACCGACAACGCAAAGCGTGACGAAGGTTATCAATCGCCGTTACGCTCGGTCAATCCGCCGGTCGACAATCCGACCTGGCCGTTCGGCCGCTAAACAACCGCTCTGACCTGCGCATAAGCCGACCCGATCGATCGCCTTGGCGCCGCTGCCGGGCTCTTCCACCGACCCGCGACCGGGCATTGTGCCGGTACGCCGTCACCGGAGCGTCACCACGCCGGGGGGCGGTCGTACGCGATCAGGTGACATTCCGTTGACACCCGATCGGCAGGGTGGTCACCAGCCGTTCGGACGAGGTCGCAGTCGGGGGAGAAGCCGGGGGAGAGGCTCTTTGTCGCGACCGGGTGCCGGTGTCACCCAACCGGAGCGCGGGAACCGCCAGGGAGGCTGCGCCATGGATCGCTCACTGATCGTCGCCAGGGTCGTACCGGCCGCCGAGGGGCAGGTCGCGCAGATCTTCGCCGAGTCGGACCGGACCGACCTGCCCCGGCTGGTGGGCGTACGGCACCGCTCGCTCTACCGACTGGACGACCTGTACGTGCACCTGATCGAGACCGAGAGCCCGGGCTCCGCCGCGGTGGAGAACGCCCGCCGGCACCCCGAGTTCGTCCGGGTCAGCGAGCGGCTCGCCCCGCACGTCACGCCGTACCTGGCGACCTGGCGGGTGCCGGCGGACGCGATGGCCCGCTGCTTCTACCGCTGGGACGCCCCGACCGACCGCGCCGGAGTACGGCGATGACCGGGGGGATGCCGGCCGGCACGATCGTGCGCCGCGGCGGGTACGCCGAACTCGACCAGCAGCCCTGGATCCGCTGCCGTTCCTGCCCGGCGCTGCTCTACCGCAAGCGGCTGCGGCGCAACCTCGACGTCTGCCCGGAGTGTGGGGACCACCGCCGGCTGGACGCTCCCGAGCGGATCGCCCAGCTCGTCGACCGGGACACGTTCCGGCCGTTGCCCGGCCCGGTCACCCAGGTCGACCCGATCGGGTTCGTCGACTCGGTGCCGTACCCGCAGCGGCTCGCCGCCGCCCGCGCGGAGACCGGCCTGGCCGAGGCGGTCCTCTGCGGTACGGCGACGCTCGGCGGGTACGGCCTGGTGCTCGCCGTGATGGACTTCCGGTTCCTCGGCGGCAGCCTGGGCTCGGTCACCGGTGAGCTGATCACCCAGGCCGCCGAGCACGCCCTGGCCAACCGCCTGCCACTGCTCCTGGTCACCGCCTCCGGTGGCGCCCGGATGCAGGAGGGCGTGCTGGCGCTGATGCAGATGGCGACGATCAGCCAGGCGATCGCCGCGCTGCGCGAGGCGGGACTGCTGACCGTCAGCCTGGTCACCGACCCCACCTACGGCGGAGTGGCCGCGTCCTTCGCGACCTGCACGGACATCGTGCTGGCCGAGACCGGTTCCCGGCTGGGCTTCGCCGGCCCCCGGGTGATCCGGGAGACCATCCGGCAGACGCTGCCGCCCGACTTCCAGACCACCGACTTCCTGCTCCGGCACGGCCAGGTCGACATGGTGGTGCAGCGACGGGCGTTGCGGGCCAGGCTGCGCTGGCTGCTCGCCGCCGTCGCGCCGCCCCCGGACCGTCCGTCCGGCACGGCGGCCACACCGGATCCGGAACGCCCGACCGGAGCACTGCCGCCGCCCGGCCCGGACGACCGGACCGATGCCTGGCGGATCGTCCGGTCCGCCCGACACGCCGGCCGACCCACCACGCTGGACTACCTGGCCACCGCCTTCGACGGCTTCGTCGAGCTGCACGGTGACCGGCTCGGCGTCGACTGCGCGGCGGTCGTCGCCGGGCTGGCCCGGCTCGGCGACCGGTACGTCGCGGTGGTCGGGCACCAGAAGGGACACCAGCCCCGGGAACTGCGGGCCCGCAACTTCGGCATGGCCAGCCCGGCCGGCTACCGCAAGGCGATCCGGGTGATGCGGCTCGCCGCCAACCTGGGCCTGCCGGTGGTGACCCTGATCGACACCCCGGGCGCCTACCCGGGGGTCGAGGCGGAGCAGCAGGGCCAGGCCGCCGCGATCGCCGACAGCATCCTCGTGATGACCGGGCTGCCGACCCCGGTCGTCGCGGTCATCATCGGCGAGGGAGGCAGCGGCGGGGCACTCGCGCTGGCGGTGGCGGACCGGGTGCTCATGCTGCGCAACGCGGTCTACTCGGTGATCAGCCCGGAGGGCTGCGCCGCGATCCTCTGGCACGACCGGGCCGCCGTGCCCCGGGCCGCCGACGCGCTCCGGCTCACCGCACCCGACCTGCTGCGGCTCGGGGTCGCCGACGAGATCGTCGCCGAGCCGCCCGGTGGCGCGCACCGGGATCCCGTCGGGGCGGCCCGGTCGCTGCGTCGGGCGCTGCTGGAGAACCTCGGGCCGCTGCTCGACGTACCCGCCGGGGAGCTGGTCCGGCGTCGCCGGCGGCGGTTCCGCGGGTACGGCGGTGCGGCCAGCGTGCTGCGCTCGGAAGCGGGTCCCGAGTGACCGCCGCGACTCTTCCCGGACAGCCGGGCCCGACCGGACCGGTAGGACCGGAGACGGAAGAGCGGGCCGACGGCGAACTCGCCGAGCTGTGCCGGCAGGCGGGCCGGCTGCTGTCCGAGACGGCCGGGCCGGTACGCCGGCTCCACCTGCGCAGCGGTGACACCGTGCTGGAGATCGAGTGGCACGGCCCGCCCGGTTCGGCGGAACCGGGCGGACCGGCCGGGCACACCCCGGCCGGCCTCGCCGCCGCCGCTCCGGCCGACGCCGCCAACCGTGCCAGCCGACCCGCCGAGGACGACGGTGCCGGCCGACGGACCGTGTCCGCGCCGATGGTCGGCACCTATTACCAGGCCGCCGAGCCCGGTGCTGCCCCGTTCGTCGAGGTCGGCGACAAGGTGGAGCCCGGTCAGGTGGTCTGCATCGTCGAGGCGATGAAGCTGATGAACGAAGTGGTCGCCGACCAGCCCGGCCGGGTCGCCGAGGTACTCGTCCGGGACGGCGAGCCGGTCGAGTTCGGGCAGCCACTGATCGCCCTGCTACCCGCGTGACTTCCAGGACGGTGCGGCGGTGTTCGAGAAGATCCTGATCGCCAATCGTGGCGAGATCGCGCTCCGGGTCGCCCGGGCCTGCCGGGAGCTGGGCGTACGTACCGTGGCGGTGTACTCGGTCGCGGACCGGGACTCGGCCGTCGTCCGGCTGGCCGACGAGGCGGTCTGCATCGGGCCGCCGGAGGGCCGGCAGAGCTACCGCAACGCCGCCGCCATCGTCGAGGCGGCCCGCCGGACCGGGGCGCAGGCCGTGCACCCGGGTTACGGGTTCCTCTCCGAGGACGCCGACTTCGCCGAGATCTGCGCCGACAACGGGCTCGTCTTCATCGGACCCCCGCCGGAGGTGATGCTCGCCCTCGGCGACAAGGCACGGGCCCGGGCGCTGATGCGGGACGCCGGTCTGCCGCTGCCGGCGGGCAGCCTGGCCACGGTCGGCACGGCGGCGCGGGCGCGGGAGATCGCCGACGAGATCGGCTACCCGGTGATCATCAAGTGCGCCGCCGGAGGTGGCGGACGCGGGATGACCGTGGTCCGGTCCGCCGACGAGTTCGGCACGGCGTACGAGAAGACCAGGATCGCCGCGCAGACGGTCTTCGGCGACGACCGGGTCTACGTCGAGCGGTACCTCACACACGCCCGCCATGTCGAGGTGCAGGTGCTCTGTGACGGGTACGGCAACGGCGTACACCTCGGCACCCGGGACTGCTCGGTGCAGCGCCGGCACCAGAAGCTGGTCGAGGAGGGCCCGGCGCCGGCCCTGTCGGCCGGTACCCTCGACGCGCTCGCCGAGTCCGCGCTGCGCGGCGCGCTGCGGGCCGGCTACACCGGGGCCGGAACCTTCGAGTTCCTGGTCGACGAGGCCGAACGTTTCTCGTTCATCGAGGTGAACTGCCGGATCCAGGTCGAACATCCGGTCACCGAGATGATCACCGGGATCGACCTGGTGCACGAGCAACTGCACATCGCCGCCGGGGTGCCACTGCGGCTGCGCCAGTCCGACGTGCGGATCTCCGGCGTCGCGGTGGAGTGCCGGGTCAACGTGGAGGACCCCGACCGGGGGTTCGCGCCCACCCCCGGCCGGCTGAACAGGTTCGTCCCGCCGAGCGGGCCGTTCACCCGGGTCGACACGCACGGCTATCCCGGCTATCTGGTCGGGCCGTACTACGACTCGCTGCTCGCCAAGGTGGTGGTCTGGGCACCCGACCGGGATCTGGCGCTCGGCCGGATGGAGCGGGCGCTGTACGAGTTCGACGTCGACGGGCCCGGCGTACGCACCACCATCCCGTTCCTGCGCCGGGTGCTCGACGACCCGGGTTTCCGCAAGGGCCGGTACTCGACCGGGCTGGTCGACCGGCTGCTCGGCAGCGCCGACTCGCCGGCCGACCGGGACCAGGCCCGTTGCGCCGCCCCGTCCAGCACCGCCAACCTTCCGAGGAGGACCAGATGAGTGTCAGGCACGAGGAACCGGCGTTGACCGGGCCGACCCAGCGGGAGCCGGTGCCGTCGCCGGTGACGGCGGCGGAGATCACCGCGATCCTGGTCCGGCACTGCGGGCTGGACGCCGACGCGACGGCCGCCGCCCCCGGCGCCTCCCTGGAGGAACTCGGGATGGACTCGCTCGCGCTGCTCGAACTTCAGGCGGTGGTCGCGGACCGCTACCGGGTCCAGCTTCCGGAGGAGGCCGGGCGGCTCAGCGTCGCGGAGGTGGCCGAACTGGTGGCTCGGCAGAGCGAGCCGAGGGATGTCCCCGGCGGGGCCGGTCGGCCGGGTCACACCGAGAACAGTGTGCTGATCGCCGCCCCGTTGCCGCTGGTGTGGGACCTGACCAACGACGTCGCGGGCTGGACCGGGCTCTTCACCGAGTACCAGTCGGTGGAGATCATCGAGCGGAGCGGCGACACCGTACGGTTCCGGTTGACCATGTATCCGGACGAGAACGGGGTCACCTGGAGCTGGGTCAGCGAGCGTACCGCCGATCCGGTCCGCCGGGAGGTGCACGCGCACCGGGTGGAGACCGGGCCCTTCGAGTACATGCGGATCCACTGGCGCTACGCGGAGGCGCCGGGCGGTACCCGGATGACCTGGACCCAGGACTTCGAGATGCGTCCGACGGCACCGGTGAGCACCGCCCAGATGACCGACCGGATCAACGCGAACAGCCGGATCCAGCTGGACATCATCCGGGACAAGATCGAGCGGATCGCCGCCGAGATGGAGGGGGCCGCGCCGGCACCGGCCGGGGTCGGCGATGAGTGAGCCGGGCCGCCGGTTGGTGGCTGCCCGCGACATCGCCCCGGACCGCCGCCGGGGTGGCGAGATCCGGGTACTGCTCGGCCCCCGCACGGTGGGCAGCGGATCGGGTTTCCTGGGGGTGGCGAACCTCGCCCCCGGTGAGCGGATCGCCGAGCACTACCACCCGTACAGCGAGGAGTTTCTCTACGTCGCCCGGGGTGCGATCGTGGTGGACCTGGACGACGAGCCGGTGCCGGTCGGCACCGGGGAGGCGCTGTACGTGGCGGTGAACGTCCGGCATCGGCTGCGCAACGTGGCCGACGAGCCCGCCGAGGTGGTTTTCCAGCTCGGACCGTTGGCCCCACGCCCGGAACTCGGGCACGTCGACACCGAGCCGTCCACCACCGAGCCGTCCGCCGCCGCCTCGGGAGCCGGTCGATCCGGGACCGGCGTACCGGTGACGCGGCAGGATGGCGCGGACCGGGCGGCGGCGGGCGCGGTGGCCGGCGGGCCGGAGGCCGGCCCGTGACCCGGCGCCGTGCCGTGGTGACCGGGATCGGAGTGGTCGCGCCCGGCGGGGCGACCCGGGACGAGTTCTGGGCGACCATCACCGCCGGCCGCACGGCGACCCGACGGATCAGCTTCTTCGACCCGTCGCCGTTCCGTTCGCAGGTGGCCGCCGAGTGCGACTTCGACCCGGTCCGCGCCGGACTGGGCGTCGTCGAGCGGCAGCGCGCCGACCGGTACGTCCAGTTCGCGCTCGCCGCGTCGATCGAGGCGCTGGCGGACGGCGGACTGGAGCTGACCGACGCCACGCGGGAGCGCACCGGAGTGGTGCTCGGCTCGGCGGTGGGCGGCACCATGCTGCTGGAACGGGAGTACGTGCAGGTCAGCGACTCCGGTGCGGACTGGTTGGTGGATCCGAACCGGGCCGGCCCGTTCCTCTACCAGGCGCTGATGCCGAGCAGCCTCGCCGCCGACGTCGCCTGCCGGCACGGCGTGCACGGTCCGGCCCAGGTGGTCTCCACCGGCTGCACCTCCGGGATCGACGCGATCGGCTACGGTCAGCAACTGATCGAGGACGACGAGGCGGACGTGGTGCTGGCCGGCGCCTCGGACAGTCCGATCTCGCCGGTCACGGTCGCCTCGTTCGACGCGATCAAGGCGACCACTCCGGACAACGACGATCCGGCGCACGCCTCGCGGCCGTTCGACCGGGACCGGCACGGGTTCGTCCTCGCCGAGGGGGCCGCGGTGCTGGTCCTGGAGGAGGCGGAGCACGCCCGGCGGCGCGGGGCGCGGATCTACTGCGAGGCGGCCGGTTACGCCAACCGGAGCAACGGCTACCACATGACCGGGCTGCGTCCCGACGGTGTCGAGATGGCGCTGGCCATCGACGACGCGATGGCGCAGGCCCGGTGCGACCCGGCCGACGTGTCGTACGTCAGCGCGCACGGCTCGGGTACCCGGCAGAACGACCGGCACGAGACGGCGGCCTTCAAACGGGCGCTCGGTCCGGCGGCGTACGGGGTGCCGATCAGCTCGATCAAGTCGATGGTCGGGCACTCGCTCGGTGCGATCGGCGCGATCGAGATGGCGGCCTGCGCGTTGGCCATCGCGCACGGGGTGGTGCCGCCGACGGCCAACTGGGCCAACCGGGACGACGAGTGCGACCTCGACTACATCCCGAACACCGCCCGGGAACTGCCGGTGCGGGTCGCCCTCTCCGTCGGCAGCGGCTTCGGCGGCTTCCAGTCGGCGATGGTCTTCACCCGGTTCGACGGGCCGGACCGGTGACCGGGCGGGCGGGTGGGGACGGATCGCGGCGCCGGGCCGTGATCACCGGTATCGGTGTGGTGGCGCCGAGCGGGATCGGCGCGGAGGCGCACTGGAAGTGCGTACTGGCCGGGCAGAACCGGATCGGCCCGATCACCCTCTTCGACCCGGAGCGCTATCCCAGCCGACTCGCCGGCGAGGTGGCCGACTTCGACGCGCTGCACTACGCCGACAGCCGGCAGTTGGTGCAGACCGACCGGTGGACGCACCTCGGGTTCGCGGCGGCCCGGCTCGCGCTCGCCGACGCCGGGCTGCCGGAGACGGCCGACGACCCCTACGGGTACGCGGTGACCCTGGCCAGTTCCTCCGGCGGCAACCTGTTCGGGCAGCGGGAACTGCAACGGCTCTGGCGCGGCCCGGCGCGGACCGTCGGGGCGTACCAGTCGATCGCCTGGTTCTACGCGGCGAGCGTCGGCCAGCTCTCGATCCGGCACCAGTTCAAGGGCCCGTGCGGGGTGCTGGCCGCCGAGTCCGCCGGTGGGCTGGACAGCCTCGCCCACGCCGCACGGATGGTCCGGCGCGGTACTCCGGTGGTGCTGGCCGGCGGCACCGAGTGCCCGTTGAGCCCGTACGCGCTGACCTGCCAGCTCCGGGGCGGACTGCTGAGCACCTGTCCGGAGCCGGCGTTGGCGTACCGGCCGTTCGACGTGGCGGCCAGCGGTTACGTGCCGGGGGAGGGCGGGGCGGTCTTCGTGGTGGAGGATCTGGCCCACGCCCGTGCCCGGGGGGTGCGCGGCTATGCCGAGGTCGCCGGCTGGGGCGCCAGCCACGACGCCCGGCACACCGACCGGCGTGCCGCCGGTGACCCGGCGCAGTACGCCCGGGCGATGCGGCTCGCCCTCGACCGGGCCGGTGTGCGGCCGACCGAGGTCGACGTGGTCTTCCCGGACGCGCTCGGCGTCTCCCGGTACGACCGCAGCGAGGCCGAGGCGCTCCGGGCGGTCTTCGGGACGCGGCCGCCGCCGGTGACCACCCAGAAGCCGCTGATCGGTCGGGCACACCAGGGCGGGGCGGCGCTGGACGTGGCGACCGCGCTGCTCAGCCTCCGGCACGGGGTGCTGCCGCCGACGGCCGGGCTGGACCGGCCGGCGCCCGGCTGCGAGCTGGACTTCGTCCGGGAGTCCGGATCCCGGCGGGTGGACGTGGCCCTGGTCGGGGCGCGCGGGTTCGACGGTTTCAACAGCGCCGTGGTGGTCCGGCGCGGCCCGGCGTAGGCCGGTGGAGAGCGGAGAGGAGGACGGGGCGATGTCGAAGGCAAGGGTGCTGTTCCTGATCCGGGTGCCGCGTGAGCGCACCGAGGACTTCCTGAAGGCGTACGAGCAGATCCGCTACCAGGTCGCCGAGGGGGTGCCGGGGCATCTGGTGGACCAGGTCTGCGAGGCGTCGAGCGATTCCGAGCAGTGGCTGATCACCAGCGAGTGGGCGTCGCTGGCCGACTTCGAGGCGTGGGAGCGCAGCCCGGGGCACCGTGAGCTGGCGGCGCCGCTGCGCGCCTGCATCACCGAGGCCAGGTCGATCCGGTTCGTGGTTCGGGAGGAGACCTCGGCCCGCCGCTCCTGACGCCGGACCCGCTCGAGCGGGCCGGCGCGCCGGACGGCTTCCAGATCGATGGAGTTGGATGTAAGTTGAATCCATTCATCTGGGAGCGCCGGTGGCGCCCGGCGCGAGGGAGAAGCCATGCCCGCCCCGTCCTCCCGCCGGGCCGCGTTGGCGGCATCACTCGTCGTCGGGGTCGTCGCCGCGCTGGTTCCGCCGGCCCCGGCCGTCGCGGCGGCCCCGGGGGTGACCCGGCTCGGCGACACCCAGCTCGATCCCACCGCGCTCTACTTCGTCTCCTACGACGGCCTGGTCAACAACAACTCGTACGGCGACGGCATCGTCAGCCACGCCGGCTACCAGTACGCGGCCTGGTACACCTCGACCCGGAACGCGGTGCTCGCCCGCCGGCAGTTGCCGTCCGGGGCGTGGCAGACCCTCCAGCTGTCGCACCGGTTGAGCACCAACGACTCGCACAACTCCATCGCGCTCGGCATCTCACCCGGCGACGGCCGGCTGCACGTCGCGATGGACACCCACGACAGCGAGATCTACTACCTGAGGTCCGAGGCCGGGCTGGTCTCCGCGCCGGGCTCGCGGAGCTGGGAGGCCGGCCGGTTCGGCGCCGTGCAGCGCAGCCTGGACGGGGTCGGACTGGGCGCGATGACGTACCCGCAGTTCCGGGTCGCGCCCGGCAACCGGCTCCAGTTCAGCTACCGGACCGGACGCTCCGGCAACGGCACCAACGAACTCGCCGAGTACGACGGCTCCACCTGGCGCAGGCTCGGCCGCTGGCAGTCGGCGACCGGCTCGTACAGCGCGAACGGCGCCACCAGCACCACCCGGAACATGTACCTGCACGGCCTGACCTACGGTCCCGGCGGCCGGTTGCACGCCGCCTTCACCTGGCGGGAGGGCAACTCCGCGGTCACCTGCGACAGCGGCGGCCTGACCAATCACGACACCGGCTACCTCTACAGCGACGACCAGGGCCGGACCTGGCGCAACAACGCCGGTGCGGTGGTCGGGACCACCAACTCGGGCAACCTGGTGTCGATCTCCAGCCCGGGACTGGTGGTCGACCCGTTGCCGCCGAACTACGGGCTCATCAACCAGGAGAGCCAGGACGTCGACTCGACCGGCAACCCGCACGTGATCATCAGCTACGTACCCGGCCGGTTCACCTCCTGCGTCACGTCGTACGCCTCGGCGCGCCGGGCGAACGGCCGGGCATTCCACCTCTTCCGCAACTCCTCCGGAGTCTGGCGCAAGACCGAGATCCCGGTGCCGTTGAACGCGACCGGCCGGTCCCAGATCGTGCTCGACGCGGCCGACAACGCCTACGTGGTGCTGCCGTACGGCCGGATCGTCACCGCCAGCCGCGCCAGCGGCTACACCGACTGGACCGTACGCTTCGACGGCGCCGGGCTGAACGCCTTCGGCGAGGTGATCGTGGACCGGACCCGGGTGGAGGGCGACGGCGTGCTCTCCGTCCTCTACCAACGCGCCTCCAGCGGCACGACACCCTCGCCGATCCGGGTGGTCGACTTCCGGCTCGGCTGATACCCGGCCCGGCAGGCACCGGGGCGACCCGGCGACGCCGGGCGGCTCCGCCTGGCTCCGGACGGATCCGGACGGATCCGGACGGATCCGGACGGCTCCGGGGCGGCGACGGCCGGCCGCCGGGGAGGATCGGGGCCGGTGCCGGGTCACCGTACGCCGCCCGGCGCGGAGGGTCCGCTCGCCCGTTCGGCGCACCTGGGGGCGCGTTCGCCGCTCAGATCTGCGTCCGGCCGTCCCGGTTCCGGGCCTGACCCTTCAATAGATTCAATCGAAGATTGTGGATGCATTGGAAGGTGGGTCCCATGTCGACGACCACACGTCGGTGTGCCGGCGCACTGCTGGCGGTCGTACTGGTGACCGTCGCGATCCTGCTGCACTCCGGCCAGCGGGTGGAGGCGGCGGCCGGGGTCCGGGTACTGCCACTCGGGGACTCGATCACCGACGGCTTCAACGTGCCGGGCGGGTACCGGATCGACCTGTGGCAGAAGGTGGTGGCCGGCGGCTACACCGTCGACTTCGTCGGTTCCCAGGCGAACGGCCCGGCCAGCCTCGGCGACCGCGACCACGAGGGCCACTCCGGCTGGCGGATCGACCAGATCGACGCCAACATCGTGAACTGGCTCAACACCTACCAGCCGCGCACCATCCTGCTGCACATCGGCACCAACGACATCTTCCAGAACCGGGACCTGCCCAACGCACCGAACCGGCTGGCCGCACTGATCGACCGGATCACCACCACCGCACCGGAGGCGAAGCTCTTCGTCGCCACCATCGTCCCGGCCGGGTCGGCGAGTACCGACGCACAGGTGCGTAGCTTCAACGCCGCCATACCGCAGATCGTGCAGACCCGGGCGAACGCCGGTCGACAGGTGTACCTGGTCAACATGTACGCCGCGCTCACCGCCGCCGACCTGGCCGACGGCGTACACCCGAACGCGACCGGCTACAGCAAGATGGCCACGACCTGGTACAACGCCCTCCTGGCGGTGCCCGGCAGCCTCACCGACGGCGGCACCACCCCGACCCCCACCGGCACGCCCGGCACGCCGCCGACCGGTGGTCCCACGAACCCGCCGACCAACCCGCCGACGAACCCGCCGACCGGCTGCACCGCCGCGGTCTCGCTCAACTCCTGGACCGGCGGCTTCGTCGCGACCGTACGCGTCACCGCCGGATCCGCCGGCACCACCGGCTGGACGGTCGACGCCACCCTGCCGTCCGGCACCACGATCACCAACGCCTGGAACACCCAGCGCAGCGGCAGCAGCGGCGCCGTCCAGTTCGGCAACGTGAGCCACAACGGACGGATCGCCGCCGGGCAGTCGACGGAGTTCGGCTTCCAGGGCACCGGCAGCGGGGCCGGCCTCACGCCGAGCTGCACCGCCCGCTGACCGCCGCGCGAGGCGCCGCGCACCGGTTCCGGACCGCTCAGCCGGACCTCGTCCGAGCCGAACCGTGGTCGATCGCGACCCGCCGGCGCCTCGACCCGACCCACCTGTCCCGGGCAGCAGCACCCGGGGCAGGTGGGTCGTCCGGGCAGGTGGGTCGTCCGGGCAGGTGGGTCGTCCGGGCACGCTGGTGCACCGGTCCGGGGCACCGGCGGTGGCCTGCTCGCCTTGCAACGTCAGGAAGCCCGCGGTGCCGCCCCGTAGAGCGCGTGGTCGACCAGCCGCGCGACGATCGACTCGTCGAACGCCACCTTGAGCACGAGCAGCCGGTGGTAGCAGGCACCCCAGAGCTGGTCGACGATGATGTCGAGATCGGCGTCCTCGCGCAGCTGGCCCTGCCGCTGGGCGGTCCGCAGGCGGGTGCGGGCGAGTTCGCGACGGGGCAGCGCATAGCTTTCGGACCAGGCCTGGGCGAGCGCGGGGTCCAGTTGGGCCGCGCCGACGAGTTCCGCGACGGGCTTCTCCGCGCCTTCGTCCTTCAGTAGCCGAACGAAGGCGCTGAGCTGTGCGATCAGGTCGGCGCGAAGATCACCTGTGTCGGGGAAGTCGAGCGTGCTCCGGCTCTGCGTGAAGTACGCCTCGGCCGCGAGCGCACCCGGGGACGGCCACCACTTGTAGAGGGTCATCTTGCTCGCGCCCGCCTCGGTGGCGACGCGGTCGAACGTGACCGCTCGCATGCCGTCCCGCAACAGCAGGCGCCCCGCCGCGGCGAGTACGGCGGCGCGCACCTCGGCAGCCGGTCGGCGGCCGCGTCCCCGTCGGGTCGCAGCGGTCTCGGACATCCCAACTCCCCGTTTGTGGACTGGTTGTACATTTCTGTGCGTGGCCGTAGTGTACAGATAGTACATATATCTGGGGAGGCAGCTCATGCAGTGGTCTGACCCGCGACGCCTTCGTCCGAGGTCTCGACGAAACCGGCACGTCGGAGCCGAGGCCATGGCCGTCCAACTGGGGAAACCCGCCGTGCACCGGCGCTCGCGATGGCGCGGGGCGGTCGTCGCCGCGTCGATCGCGGGAGCGCTGAGCGGATGCACGGACTCGTCCGGCGAGTCGAGGGGGACACCTCTTCGGGCGGTGCAGCCGAGCACCGCACCGGCGGCCGGAACCGCGACCCTGGGCGAGCCGGTCGAGCTGGTGACCGGCCTGGACGCGCCGTGGGGACTCACCTTCCTGCCCGACGGGTCGGCGCTGATCTCCGAGCGCATCACCGGGGAGATCCTGCGCGTCCCGGCCAGGGGCGGCGATCCGCAGCCGGTCGGGACCGTACCCGGGGTGCGGGCCAGCTCGGAAGGGGGACTTCTCGGCATCGTCGCCTCCGCCGGGTTCGCGACCGATCGCACGGTCTTCGCATCGGTCTCCGGAGCGGACCAGAACCGGATCGTGGCGCTCACCATCGCCGCCGACTACGGCGCGCTCACCGTCGACCGGGTACTGCTCGACGGCATCCAGACCGCCGACCGGCACCACGGTGGCCGCATCGCCATCGGGCCGGACGGCCACCTCTGGATCGGCACGGGCGACGCTTTCGAACCGGAGAACGCCGCGGCCGACGACTCACTCAACGGCAAGATCCTCCGCATCGCGGTCGACGGCTCCGTCCCCCGCGACAACCCGGGACCGTCTCCGATCTACTCCAGCGGCCACCGCAACGTCCAGGGCATCGCGTTCGGACCCGACGGCACGCCGTACGCATCGGAACTCGGGCATCGCACCTGGGACGAGGTGAACGTCCTCCGCGCGGGCGCCGACTACGGGTGGCCGGAGACCGAGGGGATCGCCGGCTCCACCGGGGAAGCCCCGATCGCCACGCTCCACCCCGACGAGGCGAGCCCGTCCGGCGTCGCGTACGCCGAGGGGTCACTCTGGATCGGTGCGCTCGGCGGCCAGCGGCTCTGGCAGCTCCCCGTCCAGGGTGGGGCCGCGACGGCCGACCCCGTCGCCCACCTCGTCGGCGACCACGGCCGGATCCGCACCGTGGAGGTGGCCCCCGACGGAGCACTGTGGATCGTCACGTCGAACACCGACCGCGCCACCTGGGGTGGCACCGACCCACGGCCGGGCGACGACCGTATCCTCCGGGTCGAGGTGAACCAGGGCTGAGTCCTCCGCCGGTTTTCCACCGCCGTGCTTCAACCTTTCCGCTCCGCTCCGGGTCATTCGGATAGCTGACAGAAGCGGAGAGCAGATGACCGTGGACGACGACGGCTTCCGGGAGTTCGTCGAGACGCGCTACATGGACCTGTTGCGGGTGGCGTACCACCTGACCGGGTCGGCGCCGGAGGCGGAGGATCTCGTGCAGACCGTCCTGGTCAAGGCGATGCGACGGTGGCGGCGGATCGACGAACCCATGGCGTACCTGCGTCGGGCGATCGCCAACCAGCACATCACGGCGTGGCGCCGCCACCGGGCCGTCGAGGTGCTGACCGCGATCCTGCCCGACCGGCCGGGGCGGGACGTGGCGGACCGGGTGGTGGAGCACCAGGAGCTGCGCGAGGCAATGGACGAGCTGCCCCGGCGTACCCGGGCCATGATCGTGCTGCGGTACGTGGCGGACCTGCCGGAGGCGGAGGTGGCCAGGACGCTCGGCTGTTCGGTCGGTTCGGTGAAGAGCCGGGCGTCCAGGGGACTGGCCCGGCTCCGGGAGGCGCTGGGCCAGGCGCCGCAGGCCGTGGACGTGATGGGAGCGGAGCGATGAGCCTCGACGAGGAGGTCCGGCGGACGTTGGCCGAGATGACCGAGGAACTAAGGCCGGTACCCGATCCGTACGCCCGGGTGCTGGCCCGGCACCGGCGGATCGTGCGGCGGCGGGCGGTCGCCGCCGGTCTCGCGGTGGTCGCCGTGCTCACCGCCACCGGCGTCGTCGTCAGCACCGGTCTCGGCCGGCGCGGCACTCCCGACGGTGGCACCGCCACCGCCAAGCCCGCCACGCCGGAGGAGACCCGTCTGGCCTGGATCGAGCGGCTGCTGCAGTCCCCGCCTCGTGGTGCGCTCGGCGCCGACCGGGACTATGTCGCGGCGCTGTCGCAGAAGGTCCGGCAGGAGCAGGCCGCCGGCCGGTTCGCCGAGCTCACCGGGGCGATGCGGGACATCAGGATGCTCTACGTCGACGACGTCGGACCGCACCGGGTCGCCTTCGTCGCCTTCGTCCGGGCGGAGCCGGAGTCGCCGGAGCGATCGACCCATGTCGGGCGATGGCTGGTGGCCGGGCGGGCGCCACCCCACAGGTGCTGGGAGACCCCTCCCGCGTCGAGGCCGTCTCCGTCCGGTTGATGCCCCACGAGCAGCTCACGCTCCGCAGTGAGGTCGGGGCGGGCGGTCTCTACCACGTCTCGATCGTGCCGGACGGGTGCCGGTTCGCCGCCGCCGCGCGGGCGACGCTGACCTCACCGACACCGCCGTGGACCCCGGAGCCGACCGGCTCCTACCTGCTTCGCCCCCCCGACACGCTGCGGAACGAGTGGTGGCAGATCACCTGCGACGGCGTGGTCCGGCAGCGACTCCCCGCCCCGCGGTCGGCGCTGCGAGGCGAACTCACCGAGGCGCTACTCGATCAGACGATCTCGGCGGCCCGGGGCACCCCCGACGTCGCGCACGCCCGCTCGGCCCTGCGCGAGGCGGACTCCTCGTTGCGTACCCACGCCCTCGCCCTGCCGTCCCTCGTCTGGGGTGGCCGGACCGCCGGCACACCCGGCAGGGAGTACGACGGTGACGCGGCGGTGGTCGCCGGTCCGCTGCTCGGCGGCGGGTGGAGCGGGATGGTGAACGTCCGGTACGACCGACCCAGGCCGAACGGTTCGCTCGGCAGCCCGCTCGCCTACTTCTCCACCGACACGGACCCGACCGACCCCCGGGCGCTGCTCGGCATACCGCTCGGACGCAAGGGCGGGACCCTGCTCGTGGTCGGTCCGGTCGGAGCGGCGGAGATCCGCGCGAGCCGGGACGGCCGGGAGCTGGCCCGGACGGCGGTCGCCGACGACGCGGCGCTGCTGGTCGTGCCGTCGACCGAGAAGCTCGTCCTGGAGGCGCTCGACACCGCCGGCAACGTGATCGGCACCGGCCCGGTCGCCGACACCGCCGTCGGCTCCGCCGAGTCGGAACGTGGCTTCGAGCTGGACCGCTGGGGAGTGTACTGAGCCGCTCGCCCGGTCGGCGGTCCGCCGCGCCGGCACGATTCTTCCGGGCCGGTGACCGCCCTCCCGCCCGCCGCGACCAGGGCTGATATCGGAACGCGTATCGGCGGATCCGCCGGATGGTCTTGGACGGCGAGGACCGGCCGGTGGTTGGGTTTCGGCACTCGACCGCTCGACCGGGCGTGCCGGCGCTGCTCCGGCGCCGCACGCCCGGCCGGGCCCGAACGGAGGGGGAGACCCATGCCCGAAGCTCGACTCGACCGCCGGGGCCTGCTCCGGACCGCCGCCGCGACCGGGCTCGCCGCCGCCGCAGCGGGGCCGGCGGCACCGGCCGTCGCGGCGGCACGGCCGGGGCCGACCGCTGCCACCCGGCCGCGGGCTCGCGGCGCCGCCGCGACGTTCCGCTGGTTCGGTACGGCCGGCTGGCGGATCGACATCGGCTCCCGGACGGTACTGGTCGACCCGTACCTGAGCCGGTACCGGACCGGACTCTTCGAGGGCGGGATGAACCCGGCCACCCCGCTGACCGTCGCCACCGGCATCGTCGACGAACACGTCGGCCGGCCCGAGACGGTACTCGTCACCCACTCGCACTGGGACCACTTCAACGACGTACCGCACATCGCGACGACGACCGGGGCGCGGGTGCTCGGCACGATGACGACGTACCAGCTCGGGTTGGCCTCCGGCATCCCGTCCGGGCAGCTCGGTCTGGTCAAGGGTGGCGAGGTCCTCGACTTCGGTGACTACACCGTCGAGGTGGTCGCCTCGCTGCACAGCCGGAACGCCGCGTACTCGATCGGCCTCCCCGGGCTGCGGCTGAGTCGCCCGGCGGAGCCGGCCACCGTGGCCGACCTGCCCGAGGGTGACACCCTGGCCTACCAGGTGACGGTCCGGAACGGGCCGGCGGTCTTCTTCATGGGCGCCAGCGACTTCGTGGAACGGAACGTGGCCGGGCTGCGGCCCGACATCGCGATGGTCGCGATGGCCGCCAGTGACGCCACCCACGAATACCTGCCCCGGCTGCTGGCCGCGCTGGACTATCCGGAGACAGTGGTACCGGTGCACTGGGACAACTTCGAGACCGCGCTGCGGAATCCGCCGCCGATCGCACCGGCGGACCGGCCGCGCTTCGAGGCGATGATCACGGCGATCCGGAGGGCGTCGCCGAGGAGCCGGATCGTCGTCCCGGAGTACCTGACCGGCTACACCTTCGGCTGAGGCGATCGACGAGACCCGGCAGGGTCGGAGAGGCTCCAGATGACGATCGGCATCCCGCCGTACCGGTCCGGGCGGATGCGCCGGCTCGGGTGGCTGCTCGGTGCGGTCGCGCTGCTCGCCGCCTGCGGTACGCCGAGCAGGCCGCCGATACCCGAGCCGACCCTGACCGCCGAGCCGGCGCCGACCGCTGTCGAGTGTCCCGACGGCTTCCTGATCACCGCCGGTGAGGTGGAGCCCGCGCTCGGCCTGCGGGCGCTCGGGATCGAGCTGCGCAACTGCGGCACGGCTCCGTACCGGCTCGACGGCTATCCGGTGGTGCGGGTACTGGACCAGGAGCGGCGGCCGCTCGACGTCACGGTCGGCAACGGGTCGGCGCCGGTGAGCAGCCCGGACAGCTACGACCTGCCACCCCGGCCGGTGCTGCTGCAACCGGGCGGGACGGCGAGGGCCCGGGTGCTCTGGCGGAACACCGTCACCGGGTCGGCCGAACCGGCGACGGATGCCCGCTACCTGGAGATCGCTCCGTCGCCCGGCGCACCGACGCAGCTCGTGGCGCCGCGTGGCGGGATCGACCTCGGCACCACCGGCCGGCTGGCGGTGAACGTCTGGCGGTCGCCCGCCGGTGCCGCCGCGCCGGCCTCGGACGCGGCCGTCACACCGAGCGCGCCGGGCCCGGGTGTCGGCGAGGGTCCGGCGGTCGACGGGAGGCCGGCCGGCGGCGCGGGGTGACCAACGGGAGGCCGACCGGCGACGCGGGGGAGGTGGCCGACGGGGCCGACCGGCGACGCGAGGGAGGTGGCCAACGTGGCCGACCGGCGGCACGGGACGACCCGGCGAGACGGCATCCGGCCCGGCCGCTTGTGGCGACCGGGCCGGATGTGGTGCCCGGGATCAGGCCGGGAGTCGCCAGATCTGGTTGGCGCCGCCGAAGCAGTCCCAGATCTGTAGCCGGGTGCCGTCGGCCGAACTGTTGTCGGTGGCGTCCAGGCACCTGTTCGAGGCCGGGTTGCGCAGGGTGCCGTTGCTCTGCGCCTGCCAGACCTGCGCGCCGGTGCCGTTGCAGTCGTAGAGCTGCACCTTGGCGCCGTTGCCGGTCGCGGCGGCGGTGATGTCGGCGCACTTGCCGAGCGCCCGCAGGGTGCCGTCGGTGCCGACCGTCCACCGCTGGGCGTTGCTGCCGTTGCAGGCGTAGAGCTGGATCGCCGCGCCGTTCGCGCTGGAGGCCGCCGCGACGTCGACACACTTGCCACCGATGCCGGTGATCTGGCCGGTCCGGCCGCTCGGCGGCGGGGTGCCGCCACCCATCACCGTGTCGTAGATGGCGCTGACCAGCGAGGTCGCGTTGTTGGTGTCCTGGGAAAGCTCCCAGTTCATCATCCCGCCGGCGTTGGCCATCGCCCACTGGGTCTTGCGCTTCACCGTCGGGATGCCGTTGTAGCACTGTTGCGCACCGCCGGCCGTGGTGCAGTCCCGGTTGGCGTTCGCCGGATCCATCGCGACCAGCGCGGAGTAGGTGTAGTAGCCGGGGCGGCTGTAGAAGGGTACGCCGAGCACCGCCTTGCTGGCCGGCAGGCCGCGCGCCTTCCAGCCGTTCACGGCGTTGATCGACCAGTCGTAGTTGGCGTGCGGGCTGCCGCCGTCGTACGCCATGATGTTCAGCCAGTCGACGTAGCCGAAGACGGCGGGCTGCACCCCGTTGACGCTGCCGCCCTCGGAGACGACGGCGGCGGTGAGCAGCTTGCCCCGGCTGCGGAGCTGGCCGCTGAGCTGCTGCATCAGGGCGGTGAAGTTGTTCGCCGAGGTGCCGGGGTCCGGGTACTCCCAGTCCATGTCGACACCGTCCAGGTTGTACTGCGTCACGAAGCTGATCACGCTGTTCACGAAGGTGGTCCGGCTGGCGGCGTTGGCGGCCAGGGCCTCGAAGGCCGAGTCGTCGCCGTCGTTCCAGCCGCCGATCGCGATCGACACCTTGACATTGCTGCCGTGCGCCCGCGACACCAGCGCGGAGAGTTTGCTCGGGTTCTCCACGGCCCGCAGTGTGCCGTTCGCGTTCGGCAGTACGAAGGCGTAGTTGATGTGGGTCAGCTTGTTGTACTGGACGGCGTTGACGTCGCCGGCCCAGCTCGGCAGGTAGCCGACGCTCTTGAAGTTGTTGGGCAGCACGACGGCCTCGGCCGGGGAGAGCGGCGCGAGCGCGAAGGCGGTCCCGGTCGCGACGGTGGCGAGCGCGAGCGCTCCGGTGCAGAACCTGGACCGCCAGCCGGGGCGGCGTCCCGGCTGGCGTACCCGGCCGGCGCTCATGGTGGGTGACATCGACGTTCCCTTCTGTCGCAGGCCTCAGCCGCTCGATCCGACCTGGTGGGGGTGGGGGTCGCCACGGCACCGGTGCGGCGGCTGCGAGGTTCGGCGCCGGCACCGGGCGAAGCGGATCGGGATCGATGTCGCTGAGTTGCTGAAACATTAGGAAAGTTAACTAATAATGTCAATGCATCGCCCACCGTCGAAACGACGGCCGGGCCGGGTGGCGGTTCAGCGCGGGCGGAGGCCGTCGAGCAGCAGGTCGCAGACCGCGTCGAGCTGCCGCTCGATCTCCGGGTCGGCCCACTGGGCCGAGTGCGTCGGATCGTGGAACCGCGCGGTGGCGTGCAGGACCGCCCGGGCGGCCCGGGGCACGTCGGCGACGGCGAAGTCGCCCTCGGCCACCCCGTCGGCGATGATCCGGGAGAGTTGCCCGACCAGCCCGTCCAGCGACGCGGCGATCACCGCACTGGCCTCACCGACCAGCACGATGTAGGTGGCGAAGAGTTCGGGGTCCTCCAGCGCCGTCGCCCGCTTCGTGCCGTGCAGCGTGTGCAGCCAGGACCGCAGCCGCTCCGGCGCCGGTGCGGTGCTGGCGGTCACCGCCGGCAGGTCGGCGTGCACCCGGTCCAGCCAGCGGTCGGCGACCGCCTCGCGCAACGCCGTCTTGCTGGCGAAGTGCCGGTAGACGCTGCCGTGGCTCACTCCCAGCGCCCGGGCGACGTCCACCACGGTCGCCTTTGCCGGGCCGAAGCGGCGGAGGACCTCCTCCGCCGCTTCGAGGATCCGTTCCGGGGTCAGCGTCGAGTCGGCCATGGGCACCATTTCACCGTTCGCTGTCCAGGTGCGCCATCAGGGGGGCGGCGTAGCGGGCGCCAGCGGCGGACCCGACCGGTACGGCCCGCTCGATGGCGGCCAGGTCGTCGGCGTGGAGCTTCAGGTCGAGCGCCCCGAGCGACTCGGCCAGCCGGTCCCGGCGCCTGGCCCCGACCAGCGGCACGATGTCGGTGCCCCGGCTGAGCACCCAGGCGATGGCGACCTGGGAAACGGTGGCCCCACGGGCCTGGGCGACCTCGCGCAGCGCATCCACCAGCAGCAGGTTCGCCTGGAGGTTGTCCCCGGTGAACCGGGGGCTGAACGAGCGGAAGTCGCCGGGGGAGAGCTGCCGGTCGGCGGTCCAGTGCCCACTGAGCAGTCCCCGGGACAGCACCCCGTACGCCGTGACGCCGATGCCCAGCTCGCGACAGGTGGGCAGGATCTCCGCCTCGACGGTCCGGGACAGCAGCGAGTACTCGATCTGAAGGTCGGCGATCGGGTGTACGGCCTGGGCCCGGCGGATCGTCGCCGCGCCGACCTCGGAGAGGCCGACGTGGCGTACCCGGCCGGCGGTCACCTGCTCGGCGATCGCGCCCACGGTCTCCTCGATCGGCACCGCCGGATCGAGCCGGGAGAGCCGGTACACGTCGACGTAGTCGGTGTCGAGCCGGCGAAGGGTGTACGCGAGGAAGTTCCGTACCGCCTCTGGGCGGCCGTCGGTGCCGTCCCAGCCGCCCTCCGGGTCGCGCAGCGCGCCGAACTTGACGCTGATCGCGACCTGGTCGCGGTTGCGCTCGCGCAGCGCGCGGCCGAGGAGCATCTCGTTGTGCCCGGCTCCGTAGAAGTCGCCGGTGTCCAGCAGGGTGACCCCGGCGTCCAGGGCGGCGTGGATCGTCGCGACGCTCTCCGCGTCGTCGGCGGGTCCGTATAGGTCGGACATCCCCATCGTGCCGAGGCCGAGGGCGGAGACCGTGGGTCCGTTGCTGCCGAGTGTCCGGTTCTCCATGTTCTACTCCTGTTCGTAGGTGCCGCCGCTGCTCCGGCGGCTGCCGGCGACGTCCGGGCGCGGCGATTCCAGGCTGGCCGCTGGCCGGGGCAGGTGTCGCCGCTTCACCAAGTATGGAATGACGACTGACAGAGTGCAAACTTTGTCAGTTGATTGTCGAGGTGCCCGCCGCGCCCACCCCAGCCGGTTACCGGCCCGCGTCAGGGGTACGAGAACCGGGCGGGACGACCCTCGTCGGGAGGAAACCATGAAGACCACCTGGAAGCCCGTCGACCAGCACGGGGTGATCAGCAGCAAGCAGTCCCGGGAACTGCCGGACAGCGCGTTCGCCTTCCCCGGCAAGCGCAAGGAACCACTCACCGACGCGTCGCACGTCCGCAACGCCATCGCCCGGTTCGACCAGACGCACGACGTCACCGACGCCGAGCGGGACCAGGCGTTCGCGAACATCCTCGCGGCGGCGAAGCACTACGACATCCAGGTCGCCGAGTCCGACTGGCGGCAGCTCGGCAAGCTCCCGCACACGCCGAACCCGGCACACGGCGGGCGCGGCTCGCGCGGCTGAACGATCGCCGACCCGGCACACGGCTCGCGCGGCTGGACCGCCGCCGTCGGTAGCCGGCCGGTTGCCGGGGCGGGGTGGTCGGGAGGGCTCAGGCCGCCCGGTGGTGGGTCCGCGCCTGAGCCGTACCGGGTTGGGTCCGGACCAGCCGCAGGCGCGGCGGCGCGGGTGCCGGCTCCTCCTCGAACCTCGCCCGCCAGCCCGGCCCGGGGCGCCGCCCGTGCCGGCTCGGCGGCTCGCCCGACTCGATCGTCGGGCGGGACAGACCGAGAATGATCAGATAGCCGGCGAGGATCAGCCCGTGGCTGAGGATCCGGCTGGGGTCGACCCGGCCGGCGATCGCGTCGTTCACCGAGAGCAGGGTCAGCACGGCGACGAACGCGGTCAGCGTGGGCACCAGGCCCACCGGCCGGGTACGGCGCAGTGCGATCCAGGCGAATCCGGCCCCGAGCGCGACGTTCCAGGCGGCCGACTCGTGCCACAGGTGGTCGGGGCCGCCGCCGAACACGACCTGGAGGCCGTGCGGATGCGCCGTCGAGCCGATCCCGGCGATCTGGGCCGCGCCGAGCAGGAACTGGGCGACGCCCACCACCCCGAGCGCGATCCGGAGCGTACCGGCCAGCCGGGCGAGCCGGCTCGGACCGGGAACGGCGGCGAGGAGGCTCTCGTCGATCTCCATCGGCGGCGGCACCAGACTGGTCCTGGCCAGCCGGTTCAGTGCCGTCGCGCTCTCCAGCCAGCTCCGGCACTCCGGGCAGGCGGCGAGATGACGGTCCACCCCGGCCCGCTCGGCCGGGTGCTCCTCGCCGTCCAGCCGGGCCGACAGGGCTTCTCGATACTCTTCGCACCGCACACACTCATAGTCGGGCCTGACCCGCCGTCGGTTCCCTCGGGGGTAAGTATTCCGCCGCCGACCCGGCCGCGACCGGCGGATCAGACCGTCCCGGCACCCTCATGATCGACCCGGGTAGCGATCAGATGCCCACCGGGGGTATTCGAACCGAGCACCGGTACGGGTAGCTTTGGGGCATGCCTCCCCCCGGCGTCGACAGCGACGAGATCACCAGGCTGGCGCTGGCCGCCAAGGCCGGCGACCGCTCGGCGGCAGCGGCCTTCATCCGGGCGACCCAGCACGACGTGCAGCGGTTCGTCTCCCACCTGGTCGGTGCCGGTGAGGCGGAGGATCTCGCCCAGGAGACCTACCTGCGGGCGATGCGCGCACTGCCCCGCTTCGCGGCCAGGTCCTCCGCGAAGACATGGCTGCTCTCGATCGCCCGGCGGGCCTGCGTCGACCACGTCCGGACGGCCATGCGGCGGCCCCGCGTCGCGGCACTGCCGGACTGGCAGCTCGCCGCCGACGCCGAACTCGCCCGGGGGAGCAGCACCGGCTTCGAGGGCGCGGTGGAACTCGACCGGCTCCTCGCGGACCTGCCACCGGATCGCCGGGAGGCGTTCGTCGCCACCCAGGTGGCCGGGCTGAGCTACGCCGAGGCGGCCGAGGTCTGTGACTGCCCGATCGGCACCATCCGGTCCCGGGTCGCCCGGGCCCGCGAGGACCTGGTCGCGGCGATGCGGACGGAGGGCCCCGGTCGCCGGCTCCGCTCGACGAGCTGACCGGTCCGCCGGGCGACACCGGCCCCCCGGATCAGGAGAGGGCGGCCTCGACCGCGCCGGGCTCCGGTCCGGAGATCGGCAGGCAGACCCGGAAGGTGGTACGCCCCGGCTCGGAGTCGACCCGGATGTCCCCGTGGTGCTTGTTGACCACGATCCGGTACGAGATGTCCAGCCCCAGCCCGGTGCCGTCCCCGATCGGCTTCGTGGTGAAGAACGGCTCGAAGATCCGGGACCGGACGTCGGCCGGGATGCCCGGCCCGGTGTCGACGATCTCCACCACGATCGACTCCTCGTCCCGCCCGGTGCGCACGGTCAGCACGCCCTCCTCGCCGATCGCGTAGAGCGCGTTGTCGACCAGGTTGGTCCAGACCTGGTTCAGTTCGGCGGCGTAGACCGGGATCGGCGGCAGGCTGCGGTCGTACTCGCGGACGACCCGGACACCCGGCTTGAGCTTGGCGTTGAACATCGCCAGGGTGGCGTCGAGCAGGTCGTGCACGTCCACCGTCCGGTGCGGTGCCCGGTCGAGCTGCGAATACTGCTTCGCCGCACCGACCAGCCCGGTGATCCGGCTCAACGCGTCGTCGATCTCGCCGAGCAGCAGTTCGGTCTCGACGGTGTAGGTCAGCCACCGGATCGCCGGCTCCAGGTCGTCGGGGCGTACCGCCGTGCCGACCTGCTCCAGCCAGGCCACGTCGATGCCGCCGGCGGTCAGCGTCGGGGCGAGGTCCCAGCCTCCGGTGACCTCGTGCTCGTCCAGCCAGTCGGCCAGGGCCTCCTCGGCGTCGCTGGTCTCCAGCGGGGAGAGCGTCGGTGCCGTGGCGGCCTGCTTCACGGCGGCCTCCTGGAGTTCGACCAGGCGTTGCAGCCGCTCCCCGTCCAGCCGGCCGTCGGCGATCATCGCCAGCTTGTGCCGCATCCCGGCGACCCGGTCCCGGAGCACCGAGGTGGCCCGGACGGCCGCGGCGGCCGGATTGTTCAGCTCGTGGGTCAGCCCGGCCGAGAGCGAGCCGAGGGCCAGTAGCCGCTCCCGTTCGCCGACCACCGTCTGGGTGGTCCGCATGCCGAGGAAGAGCCCGTCCAGCAGGTGCATCGCCATCGGGAACCAGCGGCGCATCGCGGTGCTGATCACCTCGGCCGGCAGCACGAAGAGCGTCACGTCGGTGATCGCCCGCATCCCGTTCTGGTACGTCTGCACCCGCTGCTCGTTCAGGTAGGACTGGGTCGCCCCGCCGTACGCGCCGCGCTGGTCGCTGCGGGTGATCTCGACCCGGTCGCCCTGCACCAGCCGGATCAGCGAGACGGTGCCGTCCAGCAGTACGAAGAAGCAGTGCGCCTCGGCGCCCTCGACGAAGATGTCGGACCCGGCCGGCAGTCGCTGCACCCGGCCGTGCTGGTGGATGTAGCCGAGCTTCTCCTCGTCCAGCGACTCGAAGAGGAACAGCGTACGCAGTTCCTCGATCGCCAGCCGTTCGTCCGATTCGGTCATCTCGTCACCCGATTCGTGTCCGTGGGCCGACCGTCTCCCACCCGAAAGAGCTTCACTGCGCAGCCAGGTACTGGTGGGCCAGGGACACCACCATGGCACCTTCGCCGACGGCCGAGGCGACCCGCTTGATCGAGTCGGCCCGGACGTCCCCGGCCGCGAAGACCCCGGGCAGGCTCGACTCCAGCGGGTACGGGTCGCGGGGCAGCGACCAGCCGGCCGGCCGCCGGCCGTCGCTGCTCAGGTCCAGCCCGGTCAGTACGTAGCCCCGGGCGTCCCGGGCCACCACGTCGGCCAGCCAGTCGGTGCGCGGCTCGGCGCCGATGAAGACGAAGAGCCAGGACGCCTTCACGGTCCTCTGCTGCCCGGCCCGGTTGTCGCAGATGACGAGCTGCTCCAGGTGGTCGGTGCCCTCGCCGCCGACCACCTCGGAGTGCGGGTGCACCTCGATGTTGTCGATCCGCTCGATCTGCTCGATCAGGTAGTGCGACATCGAGCGGTGCAGGTCGGGGCCGCGCACCAGCAGGTGCACCCGGCGGGCGTGCCGGGCGAAGTAGACCGCCGCCTGCCCGGCCGAGTTCGCCCCGCCGACGATGTAGACGTCCTGGCCGGCGCAGTTCGGCGCCTCCGTCGACGCCGAGCCGTAGAAGACGCCCCGGCCGGTCAGGTCGGCGAGTCCGGGCGCGGTGAGCTGCCGGTAGGCGACCCCGGTGGCCAGTACCACGGTGTGCGCGGCGATGGAGGAGCCGTCGCTGAACCGGAGCAGCCGGGTGGTGCCGGCCGCCTCCAACCCGACGACGTCCCGGGCGGTCAGCAACTCGGCGCCGAACTTCAGCGCCTGCCGGCGGGCTCGGTCGGCGAGCTGCGATCCGGAGACCCCGTCGGGGAAGCCGAGGTAGTTCTCGATCCGGCTGCTCTGTCCGGCCTGGCCGCCGGTCGCCTGGCGTTCGACCAGTACCGTGCGCAGCCCCTCGGAGGCGCCGTAGACGGCGGCGCCGAGGCCGGCCGGGCCGGCCCCGACCACCACCAGGTCGTAGAAGTCGGCGGCCGGGGTGGTGGAGAGCCCGACCCGGGTCGCGAGTTCGGCCTCGGTCGGCTTGACCAGTGCGGTGCCGTCCGGGGTGACCACCACCGGCACGTCGGCCGGATCCGCTCCGGCGGCGGAGAGCAGCCGGCCGCCCTCCGGCTCGTCGGCGAGCAGCCAGCGGTACGGCACCAGGTTGCGGGCCAGGAAGTCGCGGATCTCGAACGACGGCGCGGACCAGCGGTGACCGACCACGCGTACCTCGTCGGGGGCGGCCTCCGGGGTCGCCGCCCAGGCCTCCAGCAGGCTGTCCAGTACCGGATAGAGCTTCTCCTCCGGCGGGTGCCAGGGCTTGAGCAGATAGTGGTCCAGGTCGACGACGTTGATCGCGTCGATCGCCGCGTTGGTGTCCGCGTAGGCGGTCAGCAGCACCCGGCGGGCCGTCGGGAAGAGGTCCATCGCGGCTTCGAGGAACTCGATGCCGTTCATCTGCGGCATCCGGTAGTCGGCGAGCAGCACCGCCACCTGGTCACCCCGGAGTTTGATCTCCCGCAGCGCGGTCAGCGCCTCCGCGCCGGAGGAGGCGCGGACCACCCGGTACCGGTCGCCGTAGCGCCGCCGCACGTCCCGGGCCACCGCGCGCGACACCGCCGGATCGTCGTCGACCGTCAAGATCACCGGGTTTGCCATGGCACCAATGAAAGCATCCGGAACGGGCCTTGACGAACGCCGATACCGACCCGCCGGTAGCGTCGGGCGGTCAGGCCCGACCGGGCTCGACCAGCCGGATGCCGCCGACCGGCGGCCGGTCCAGGGTCGCCAGCGCCGCCGGGGTCTCGACCAGCCCGATCGTCTCGGTCACCAGCTCCGCCGGTCGGAGCACCCCGGCGCCGACCAGGGCCAGCAGTTCCGGGTACGCGTGCGCGGCCATCCCGTGGCTGCCGCGCAGCTCCAACTCGTACCCGATGACCCGGTCCATCGGCACCGCCGGGTGCCCGGTCGCGGCCGGCAGCAGCCCGACCTGCACGTGCCGGCCCCGCCGCCGCAGGCTCTCGATCGACCCGACACAGGTCGGCGCACTGCCCAGCGCGTCCAGCGAGAGGTGGGCGCCCCCGCCGGTCAGTTCGCGGATCGCCCCGGCCACCGCCTGCGGGCCGGAGAACGTGCCGGCGTCCAGGCAGGCTGCGGCGCCGAAGCGCCGGGCCAGCTCCAGCGCGGCCGGGCTGACGTCGACCGCCACCACCCGGGCGCCGCAGGCCACCGCGATCATCACCGCGGAGAGTCCCACCCCGCCACAGCCGTGCACCGCCACCCACTCCCCGGCGGTCACCCGACCCTGCGCGACCACCGCCCGGAACGCGGTGCCGAACCGGCAGCCGAGCGCGGCGGCACCGGCGAAACTCAGCTCGTCGGGGAGCCGGACCAGGTTGACGTCGGCGTGCTCGACCGCGACGAGTTCGGCGTACGAGCCCCAGTGGGTGAAGCCGGGCTGGGTCTGCCGCTCGCAGACCTGCTGGTCCCCGGCGAGGCAGGCCGGGCAGGTACCGCAGGCGCAGACGAACGGGGCGGTGACCCGGTCACCGGGCCGCCAACCGCGTACCGCCGGACCGACCGCCGCCACCACACCGGCGAACTCGTGCCCCGGCACGTGCGGCAGCCGGATGTCCGGATCGTGCCCCTGCCAGCCGTGCCAGTCGCTCCGGCACAGCCCGGTCGCGCCGACCTCGACCACCACGCCGGCCGGGCTCGGCACCGGGTCCGGCACGGTACGCAGCTCCGGTCGACCGCCGAACTCCTCGAACACCACCGCCCGCATAGCGGATCATCCTCACACGCGCACGCCCGGAGCGTTAGGAAGGGCCCCCACTACAACAGAAAACGATAAGAGGGGGCCCTTCCTTGCACGTCAGGCGGCGTAGTCGCGGGCTATTCGGAGCAGCTCGACGAGGCCGGTGGCGTACTCCTGCGACTCGGCATGCGCCTCGGCGAACGGCGGCTGGAAGCCGACCGCCTCCCACTCGCCGGTCGCCTCGTTCCAGATGTCGTTGCCGACCTCGAAGTCCCAGGCGAAGATGCCCAGCTCGTAGTAGAGCTGGTCGGCGGAGTTGCCGGCCGCCGAATAGAGCACGTCGGCGACCGGACCGGTCTGGGACGGCCAGGTGACGGTGTCCCGCACGCTGGCGATCGCCGAGACGATCCGCCGGGCGCTGTCCAGGAACATCTTCGACTCGTCGATCGACGGGCGGGGCAGCGGGATCCGCCCCTCGGCCTGGTACGCCCCCGGCGGCCACATGAAGTACCCGCCGTAGCTGTGCACGTTCATCGCGAACTTGATGTTCGGGTGCGCCTTGGCCAGGTCGACCACGTTGCGGCTCTCCGGCTCGGAGAGTTCGCCGGTGCCGGCGTACGTGCCGGAGAGGCAGTTGGTGCTGGCCCCGGCGTAGCCGTCGAAGAGCGAGCCGACCGTGTAGTTCCGGTTGACGTCGACGCCCCAGGAGTCCCGGTTGGCTGGGTCCCGTGCCGCGCCGGTGCAGTGGTTGACCAGGTTCTTGCGCTGGAAGTTGGCGTCGTGGAACGAGTAGTTCGCCCCGTCCGGGTTGACCGTCGGCATCACGAAGACGTCGACCGCCTCCAGCAGTTCCCGGGTCGCCGGGTCGGTGCCGGCGTTGGCCAGCAGCCGCTCGGCGAACTCCAGGGTGACCAGCGGGGTGGCCCACTCCCGGGCGTGCTCCTGCGAGTACGCCAACACCCCGATCCGGGAGCCGTCCCGGTGTACCCCGATCCGCAGCGCCTGTACCGTCCACGGCTTCTTCGGCACCTCGGCGCCGGCCAGGCCGTCGTCCAGGCGTACCGGGCCGGCGACCGGCATCGGCAGCCCGGCGGAGCCGGTCTCCACGAAGGCCGAGAAGTGCTGCGGGTAGCGGGCGGAGACGAACGCCGCCACCTGGTCGGTGGTGCTGATGGTCTTACCGGCGGCGTCGGTGGCCAGCGAGATGGTCAGCACCCGGTCACGGTAGGTAGCCGACAGTGGGCGGTTCGCCCGGCCGGGCTCGACGGTGCGGACCTGTACCCCGTTCATCTTCTGGTCGCCGAACTTCACCGACTCGACCACGACCGCGGCGGTGGCCGGGTCGCCGAGGTAGCCGGCGGCGGTGCGCCGGTAGCCCTGGGTCCTGTTCGGCAGGTCGATGACGTCGACCAGGTTCCGGTACTGCCGGGCCAGCCGCTTGATCCGGGCCTGTACGTCCACCGGCGTGACGTACGCGTCGATGAAGTCGGACTGGTAGCCCTCGGGCAGGGCCGGCGGGGTCGCGTTCGGCCACGTGGCCGGCGTGGTCGGCCGGGCGGTCCCGCCGAGACTGGAGGTCGCGGTGACCTGGGTCGGCCGGGCCGGAATCCGTTGCGGCTGCGCGTAGTGGTACTGGTATTCGCCCGCGTCGGCGAAGCGGACGAGCGGGAAGCTGCCGGTGGTGCCGTCGGCGGTACGCCAGGTGACGGTGATCTCCACGTCCGGGTCCTCGGCGGCGGTGGTCGCCACCTGGGTCTGCACGAAGGTCCGTCCCCCGCTGGTCCACCAGTACGCCTGGAGGAAGTGCAGGGTGTCGGCGGCCGCGACGGCGACTCCCCGGCGGTCCGCCGGGGCGCCGCGTCCGGCGGCGCTGCGCGCCTGTGCGGCCTGGACGCTCTCGGTGTAGTGCCGGGCGGCGTCGCCGTCGCGCTGCACCACCTGCCGGGCGACGGCGCCGGTCGCGGTGAGCGCCGCGAGTTGCCGGCCGGTCAGCACCAGGTCGGCGAGGAGGTGGCCGTCGCGTTGTCGTGGCCGGTTGGCGATGTCGGCACCCTCGGCGAGGAGTTGCCGGAACTGCGCCTCGTCGCGGAGCTGGACCCGGACCAGGGCGGTCTCGTCGGCGGCGAGGGTGATCGGGCTGCCCGCGGCGGGTGGCGCGGAGTCGGGCGCGGCCATGCTCGCTCCCGGGTTGCCGAGCGCCGCTGCGGTCAGGACCAGCGTGGCGGCGGTGGCCGTCCACCATTGTCTGGCCAACGTGGACCTCCTGACGGGTTGTCGAGGTGAGTGGTTACAGACCAGTCCCTTGATCGACTGATGTCAAGGCCCGGCCGCCCCGGTGGTCCCGTGCCGCCCGCCGGCCGTCCGGTGGCCAGATTGGAACGTACGCGTTTCCGCAGAACGTCGTACGTGCACCTGCCGAGCGGATTGATATTGGCGTCGATCTACCCAAACCATCGCTCAGCCTGCACTGTTTACGCCGCAATTACCCGATCCTTTCAGGACGGTGCGCCGGCCGGGGCCCGGCCGTCCCGAGAGGGTCTCGCGACCCGGCTCGCCCGGGATCCGGTGACTCGGGGTGACGTCCGACCAGCCGGTGTGACCAGGCGGCAAGGTGCAGGCGGCAACTTGCACCCCCGGGTCGGCGCGATCTTCGTCCCGGCGCACCCGGTGCACCGGCCCGACGCCAATACAATGGCACAAACGAATACCTTGACTTACCGTCTGCCGCAGCGCATCGTGAGATTCCCAGATGTCGTCGGGAGTTTCGGGGCAACTGATTCCCGGTGGGTGAACTATTGCCATCGGATCCCTACGACAGCGTGCCGAGCGTGGGCCAGGAGGCGGCCATGGAACTCAGCCCGTTCGCTGGTAGCTATCTGACCGACCCGGCCACGGTGTGGCGGGATCTGCTGGACCGCCCCGAGAGCGTGCACTACGCCGAGGATCTCGGCATGTGGTTGCTCAGCCGGCACGAGCACGTCCGGCAGGCGTTCGGGGACGCGGACAGTTTCGGCAACGCCCTCACCCTGGCCCCGGTCTACGAGATGTGTCCCGAGGCGCTGGCGATCGTGATGCGGCTCGACGCGCCGCCGACGACGGCCGCGGCCGACTCCCCGGTGCACACCCGCACCCGTAGGGCGTTGCGGGCCACCTTCGCCAACACCGGTCCCCGGGTCGCCGCCCAGTACGGGCCGATCGTGCGGCGCCGGGTCGACGAACTCGTCGACGGCGTCGCCGCCCGCCGGGGCGAGGTGGTCGACCTGATCGGAGAGTTCACCGCCCTGCTGCCCCTGCTCGTCGTGCTGGACATCCTCGGCGTACCCGATCGGGACACCGCCCGGATCCGGCAGTGGGCCGACGGGCAGATCGCCCTCGTCTGGGGCCAGCCGGACCCCGCCGAGCAGGTGCGCCTGGCCCAGGGGTTGCTCGACTTCTGGCACTACTGCCAGGACCTGGTCGACCAGCGGGCGCGGGGCGATCTCGACGGCGACGACTTCGTCTCCCGGGCGCTGCGCTACCGCGACGGCGACGACGAGATTCTCACCGTCGCCGAGGTCGCCAGCATGGCGTTCAACCTTCTGGTCGCCGGGCACGAGACCACCGCCGGACTCCTCGCCCACGGTCTGGAACTGGCACTGTCGACACCCGCCCGCTGGCAGCGCATCGCCGATGACCCGGCCTGGGTACCGGCCTTCCTGGAGGAGGCGCTCCGGTTCGGTCCGGCCATCGACGGCTGGCTGCGGGTCACCCTGCGACCGGTCGACATCGGCGGCGTCACCATCCCCGCCGGGCAACGGTGCCTGCTCCTCGTCGGCGCCGCGAACCGCGACCCGGCGACGTTCACCGGTCCGGATCGGTTCGATCCGGACCGGGACGACTTCAAGGATCATCTCTCCTTCGGTTACGGTCCGCATTTCTGCATCGGGGCCGCACTCGCCCGCCTCGAGGCCCGGATCGCACTCGTGCGGCTCGCGGAGGCAATTCCCGGGCTGCGTCTGGTGCCGGGTTACGTGAGTAGCTACAAGCCCAATGTCGCGTTCCGTGCACACCGGATGCTGCCCGCGGTCGTCGATATCGCCGGTGCGCCGGGGGAACGGTCCGAGGATCCGCCGGACGCGCTCACCGGCTACGCCGCCTAGGCCGATCCCGTGCCGACCGGCTGATTCCGCCACCGACCGGCCGGGTCGATCCCGGCCGTCGCCCGACGACGGGTCCGGCCCGGCACCGACCGGTGCCTCCGACCGGCCGGGTCGAGGCCCGCCCGCCCGGATCACGGTCCGTCAATGAACGCCGAGAGATCGATCGACGTCGTCATGTCGACCGGTGGTCGACGTCTCCGATCGCCGACGGATCATTGTCGGGTGTCGCCATTCGCCGGTCGCGGCGGAAGGGGTGAATCCGGGCAACCGGCGGACCGGGCTTCCTTCCGAGATCATTTCCGTACCGTCAAGTAGATCGGCGTACGAGGTTTTTCACTTACCGTCAACGATAGGTGGCGCGTAAGCCTTCACACCCGTCGCTCCGAGGGTAAGAATTGGCCCCGGCAAATGCCAGGTCATGATCTGTCCCGGCGTCTCGTGACCTGGTGCGACTGATCGGATCGCTGACCAACGAAGGTGAGCAAATGGACGCTGCGTCGTCAGGTACCGCAGAATCGATGGCCACCCGACAGTTCCAGCGCGAACTGCGTCGCTGGCGTACCCGCAAGGGGTTGACCCAGCGCGCCCTCGCCGACCGCGTGCGGTTCAGCCGGGAGACGGTGGCGGCGGTCGAGGCGGGTCGCCGGTACGGCAGCCAGGAGCTGGCCGTGCGCTGTGACGACGTACTCGGGACCGGGGGTCTGCTCACCGCGCTCTGGCCCCGGGTGGCGGTGGAACAGATCGCCGCGGACGGGCGGCGTGGGCCGCGCGGAGCCGCGGCCGGTGGCCCCGACGGGACCGGAACCGACCCCGCGACCGCCGTCGGGGAGCGACAGTCCGTGGTGGAGGCGATCGACGGGTTGCGGGACCTGATCGACCAGATGTTGCGGGTCCACTTCCCGGCGGGGTCGGACCGGCCGCCGGCGGAGGCGCACCGGCTGACCGAGGAGGCGCACCGCCTCGCGGCGCAGGTGCACCGGCTGCACGGCGACGACCCCGATCCCTCGGAGGACCCGTCGTCGGCGGAGGCGCCCCGGCAGCCGGTGGCCGAGTCGCGGCGGCCGGCGGCCGGCGAGCCCCGCCGGTCCTTCGAGTCACACCGGCGCGGTCGGGTCGGCGCGCTGCGCCGCCGGCACTGAACCCGTCCGGCCCGGGTTCACTGAGTCGCGGAACAGCGGCGGCAGCGGTCGGCGAGGGTGCCGGCGGAGCCCGGCGGGTACTGCTGCCTGCGAAGGTAACTGCCTGTTCATCGGCGGGTACAGATAGTGGTACGAGCTGTTTGTACCACGGTTAACCCTGTTGCCCGCCCCGCCGGTCCGGCGCAATGGGACTTGCTAACTGCAAGATGCAGATCCCCTCGATGACGAGCCGTGGGAGTCAGTCTTGGCCTCGACCACCCGATCCCACGCGGCCCGACCCCAGCCCGTCTCCCGGCGCGGCTGGAAGATCGCCTCCCGGATGCGCATCATCGTGGCCGCGCCGTTGGTGGCGGTCGTCGGGTTCGCCGGACTCGCGCTGGCCGACAGCGTCCGGCAGGCCGGGCAGGCCAGCAACCTCGGCGTACTGGCCCAACTGGGCGCCGAGGCCGGTCGGCTGGCCTACCAGCTCCAGCGGGAACGGGCGGCCGCCGCCGACCTGTTGACCGCCGCCACGCCCCGCCAGCAGGACACCTACGCCCGGCAGGCCGCCGACACCGACGAGATCGTGGCGCGCTACCAGCGCCAACGCGCGCTCGCCCCCGAGCCGGCCAGCGGACCGGGCATCGTGCTGGCCCGGATCGACAACGCGCTGGCCGACCTGCCGCCGCTGCGTACCCAGGTGCGTACCGCCGCGCACGCGGCCGTCTCGGCCACCACGTTCAGCTACCGGATCATCATCGCCGACCTGCTCGCCTACCGGGAGTCGATCGCCCAGGGGGTCGTCTCGGCCGAGGTCGCGGACGGGATCCGGGCCGCCGCCGCGCTGTCGAAGACCGCGGAGTCGCTCGGCCAGCAACAGGTGGCCGTGCTGCGGGCCATCGCCGCCGGCCAGCTCACCCCGGCGATGCAGCAGGACATCACCGCCGCCCGGACCGGCTTCACCGAATCCAGCCTGGCCTTCCTCGGCCTCGCCCCCGGCCAGTGGCAGGTGTGGTGGGAACAGGCCGGCAGCGGCAAGGAGGCGCTCACCCTGCAACGCCTCCAGGACCAGGTCTCCCGGGCCGAGATCGGCGCCCCGCTGGAGGTCGGCACCAACGCCTGGATCGGCGCCACCCAGGGCTGGGCCGCCCGGCTCTTCGAGGTGCAGCAGCGGGTCGACGCCGCCGTGCTGGCCGAGGTGGACGCGGCCCGGGTCGAGCAACGCTGGCGGGCCGTCGCCGAGGGCGCCGCGATGGCGGTCGCGCTGCTGTTGACCGTACTTGTCACCTGGGCGGTCGCCCGGCAGATCACCCGGCGGCTGCGTCGGCTGCGGGACGCGGCGCACTCCGTGGCGTACACCGAGCTGCCGGCGATGGTCGCCGAACTGCGCAGCCTCGACAGCGCCGGCATCCATCCGGAGGCCCTCGCCCGGGCATCCGCCTCCACACTGGAGGCGTCCAGCGGGGACGAGATCGGCGAGGTGGGCCAGGCGTTCACCGCCGTGCACCAGGCGGCCGTCCGGACCGCCGCCGAGCAGGCCGTCATGCGGGCCAACACCGCCGACATCTTCGTCCACCTCAGCCGCCGCGAGCAGCGGCTGGTGGACGCGGTACTCGCCCAGGTGGACAAGGTCGAGCAGGACGAGACCGACCCGGAGCGGCTACAGCAGCTCTACACCCTGGACAGCCTGGCGACCCGGATGGGACGGATCAACGCCAGCCTCCTCGTGCTCGGCGGTGTGGGCGTCGGGCGGGTACGCCACGAGGACGTACCGATGCAGAAGGTCGTCCAGGCGGCACTGTCGCAGATCGAGCACTACACCCGGGTCAGGATCGGCGTCGTCGACCCGGACGTGGCGGTCGCGGCCGACAAGGTCGACGAGGTGGTGCACCTGCTCGCCGAGCTGATGGACAACGCGACCACGTACTCGCCGCCGGAGACCGAGGCCTGGGTGACCGCGCGCAGCCTCGGCGACCGGGTCATCGTGCAGGTCAGCGACGAGGGTGTGGGGCTCTCGCTACAACGGCTGGCACAGCTCAACGACCTGCTGGCCCGGCCACCTGCCACCGACGTGGCGGCGGTCCGGGCGATGGGTCTGGTCGTGGTCGGCCAACTCGCCGGCCGGCTCGGGGTGGCGGTCGAACTGCGGCCCGGCCCCAAGCTCGGCACCATCGCCGAGATCTCACTGCCGGCGACGCTGATCCGGCCGGTACCGCCGGAGACCCAGTTGCTGGCGCCCGGCCGGCTCGCCACGATGCCGGAGGGCCGGGTACGCGGTACCGCGGTGCCGGCCGCCGCGTCGACGGTCGGTCCGAACGACCCGGCCCGGCGACCGGCCGCGGAACGGGCCCTGCCGGCCACATCCGTCTTCCGGCCGGCGGCCCGGCGGACGGACCGGGGTGACGACCCGACCCAGGAACTCGTCATATTCGAGCAGGTCAACAACTGGTTCCGTACCGACCGGTCGAGTCCGCCGGCCGGGGTCGCCACCGGCAACGGCGCGGGCAGCCCGGTGCCGAGCAGTCCCGTTCCGGCCGGCCCACCGGTCGGTGCCTCCAACGGGACCGACGGATCCAACGGTGGCTACGCCGCGACGGGCTGGCAGACCCGAGCCGACGACGGATGGCGGGCGGCCACCGAGCTGGTCAACCCGGACATCTCCGCGACCACCCCGTCCGGGCTCCCGATCCGTCAGCCGCAGCGGCACCTCGTGCCGGGTGGCGTCGCCCTGCCACCGGAACAGCAACCGGTCTCGGAGCACCGCGACCCGGCCGAGGTGGCCAACGCGATGGCCGCCTACGCCCGGGGCGTGGCCGCCCGCCGTCCCAAGCTGGTGAACGCCTCGGCGACAAGCGACGCGACAGGGAGTACTACGTGAACCAACGAGATCTCGGCTGGATGCTGGACAGTTTCGTCGAGCGGGCCCCGGAGGTCAGCCACGCGATCGCCATCTCCAGCGACGGACTGATGGTGGCGTCCACCCGCAACCTGCCGCCGGACCGGGCCGACCAGCTCGCGGCCACCGGCAGCGGCCTGGTCAGCCTGCTCCGTGGCGCGGCGGGCTTCTTCGAGGCGGGCGCGGTGATCTCCAACGTCACCCAGCTCGAGGGCGGCTTCATGTTCTCGATGGCGTTCAACGACGGTGCCTCGCTGCTGGTGCTCGCCGCGCCCAGCTGCGACGTCGGCAAGGTCTCCTACGAGATGACAGAACTGGCGAACCGGATTGGAGACGTACTGACGCCGGCGGCCCGCGCCGCGGTGGCGCAACGACGCTGACGCGGCGAGGTACCCGGGTCCGGAGCCAGTTCCGGCGACCACCACCACGAGCACACCTTCCCCACAACCTTCCCTCACCCCTCGACTGGAGAAGTCATGCCTTTCCCCACCGGTACGAGCCGGCGTCGCGCCCTGACCGGCGCGCTGCTCGCCCTCGGGTTGACCGTGGCCGGCAGCGCCTGCAACAGCGGCGGCGACACCGGCGGCACGCCGGGCACGATAAAGATCGGCCTCCTCGCCTCGCTGTCCGGCACCTACGAGGCGGTCGGCACGGAGATCCGCGACGGTTTCGAGCTCTACCTGCGGATGCACGACGGCAAGCTCGGCGGCCACAAGGTGGACCTGATCGTCGCCGACGAGGGCAACGGCGCGCAGACCGCCGTACCGGCGGCGACGAAGCTGATCAAACAGGATCGGGTGCAGGCGCTCACCGGCATCGTCGGTGGCGGCTCGGTGGCCGGGGTCGCCCCGGTGCTCGCCGAGGCGAAGATCCCGTTCGTCGGCTCCAACGGCAACCCCGGGCTGAAGGACGTCTCCCGGTCCTGGTTCACCTCCTACCTCTCCGACGAGCCGGGCGCGGCGATCGCCGAGTACGTCCGGGACAACGTCAAGGGCGAGGTCTTCGCGATCGGCCCGAACTACCAGGGCGGCTGGGACGAGCTGCGCGGCTTCACCGAGACCTTCACCGAGATCGGCGGCAAGCTCGCCAACCCGGACGGCAAGACGCTCTGGACGCCGTTCCCGCAGACGACGAACTTCCTGCCGTACTTCGCGAAGATCAAGGCGTCCGGTGCGGAGGCGGTCTTCACCTTCTACGCCGGCAACGCCGCCGTCGACTTCGTCAAGCAGTACGCCCAGTCGGAGATCAAGGACCTGCCGCTCTACGCCGCCGGCTTCCTCACCGAGGGCGGCGTGCTGAACGCCCAGGGCGAGGCGGCCCGGAACATCTACTCCGTACTCAACTACTCGCCCGACCTGGACAACGCCGAGAACCGCTCCTTCGTCGCCGCCTGGAAGGAGAACCACGACGGTTCGCCGACCACCTACGCGATGGCCTCGTACGACGCGGCGGCGGTGCTGGACAAGGCGATCGGCGCGGCCGGCGACAACCCCACCCCGGAGGAGATCAACAAGGCGATCGCCGGGCTCGGCCAGATCGACAGCCCGCGCGGCACCTGGCAGTTCTCCAAGGAGACGCACTCGCCGGTGCAGAAGTGGTATCTGCGGCAGGTCCGGCAGGACGGGCGGGCGCTCTCCAACACCGTCGTCGGTGACCTGGCGACCGTGGGCGGATGATGCTGCAAGCGGCACCGGTACTCGGCCCGGTCGACCCGTACCTGATCCCGGCGCTGGACGGCGTCGCCTACGGGCTGCTGCTCTTCGTCGCGGCATCCGGGCTGGTGTTCTGCTTCGGCGTGGCGAACATCCTCAACCTGGCGCACGGCCTGCTGTACGCGATCGGCGCGTACCTCGCCGCGGCGGTGCTGGACGGCGGCTGGGGGAGCCTGCTGCTCGCCCTGGGCCTGGGGACGCTGGCGGCGGCCGGTGCGGGAGGTCTGCTCGCGGGCCTGCTCGCGCCGGTCGCCCGGCGGGACCATCTGACCCAGGCACTGCTGACCTTCGGGGTCGCGCTCGCCGGGGGCGCCCTGCTGGTCACCGCCTTCGGTCCGGACAGCCTGCCGGTGCACATCCCCGCCGCGCTGGACCGTTCGGTGGAGGTGGCCGGGCACCGGTACGCGGCGTACCGGCTGGTCTTCATCGGGGTGGCGGCGCTGATCGCGGTGCTGCTCTGGCTGGCGGTGGCCAAGACCCGGGCCGGGATGCTGGTCCGGGCGGCGGTCGACGACGCCGACATGGTCGCCTGCCTCGGGGTGAACCCGGCCCGGATCCGGCTCGGCGTGCTCGGTGCGGCCGGTGCGCTGGCCGGGGCCGCCGGGGTGCTCGGGGCACCGATCATCGGTCCGGCCCCGACGACCGCCGACACCGTGCTGCTGCTCTCGCTGGTCGTGGTGGTGCTCGGCGGCCTCGGCTCGGTCCAGGGCACCCTGCTGGCCGCCCTCGCGGTCGGCGAGATCCAGAGCCTCGGCGTCGCGCTGGCGCCGACGGCCGCGCCGTTCCTGCTCTTCGCGGCGATGGCCCTGGTGCTGGCCGTCCGGGCCCGTGGGCTGCCCGGTCGGTTCCTGCGGCTGCGCGCCGGGAGTACGCCGTGACCCCGGCCGCCCGGCGCTGGCTGGTCCGGGCCGGGGGAGTCGGACTGCTCGCCGTCGCCGTGGCGGTGCCCTGGTCCGTGGACGCCTACACCACCTCGCTCTTCGCCCGCACCCTGGTGTTGGGGCTGGTCGGGGTGAGCGTGGCGCTGCTGACCGGTCTGGCCGGGCTGCCCACGCTGGGCCAGACGGGGCCGTACGCCGCCGGCGCCTACGCCAGTGCCCTGGTCGCGATGCACGTCTCGCCGGTCGGGGTGGTGCAGGTGCTCGCCGGGGCGGCGACCGGGGCACTCTTCGCCCTGCTCACCGTCCCGCTGGTGGTGTACGCCCGAGGCGTGGTCGTCCTGATGATTACCCTGGCCATCGGTGAACTGACGGTGACCGCCGCCGGTCGGTGGACGTCGGTCACCGGAGGGACCGACGGGCTCGCCGGAATCCCGGCGATCCAGCCCGTCTGGGGCATGGCTCCGCTGGCCAGCGACCGGGCACGCTATCTGTACACGCTGGTCGTGGTCGGGGTGGTGATAGCGGCCATGGTGATGCTGCTGCGTACGCCGGCAGGGCTGCTGTTGCGGGCCAGCCGGGACGACGAGGCGCGGACCCGCGCCTCCGGACACCGGGTCACCGGTTACCTGGCGGTGACCTTCGTCGGGGCGGGTGCGGTGGCGGGAGTGGCCGGTTCGCTGCTGATCACCGCACAGCAGTACGTCTCGCCGGCCGACTTCGGCTTCGACGTCTCCGCACTTCTGCTGCTCGGCGTGGTGATCGGTGGCGCGGCGTCGATCGGCGGCGCGATCGTCGGTACCGCCCTGGTGATCGCGGTACGGGACTGGCTCTCCGGCCTGCTGCCCGGCTACGCGCCGCTGCTGCTCGGCGGTCTCTTCGTGCTGACCGCCTATCTCTTCCCCCGTGGCGTGGCCGGTTTCTCGACCGAACTCGCCAACCTGGTCAGGTCCCGCTCGCGGGACCGGACCGGGCCGGGGGATCGCCCCGGGACGGGAATCCAGGGCCGCCCGTCCCGGGGCGAACCCGTCACCGCCGCCCGGCTGTCGAACGGGGAGAGACGATGACGGCACTGCTGACGGCCGAGGCGGTGGTCCGCCGGTACGGCTCGCTGGTCGCGGTGGACCGGGTGGACCTCCGGGTCGCCGACGGGGAGCGGCACGCCCTGATCGGGCCGAACGGTGCCGGCAAGACGACCCTGCTCGACCTGATCGGCGGGGCGACCCGGGTCGACGGTGGACGGATCCACTTCGACGGTCGGGACATCACCCGGCTCGGCCCGGCACGCCGGGCGAGGATCGGGATCGGCCGGATCCACCAGCGTCCGGCCGTGTGGCCGTCGCTGACCGCGGTGGAGAACGTCGTGGTCGCCGGCTGGCACCAGGCCGGCGGATTCCGGGGCGTGCGTACCCGGGACCGGTTCCGGCGGCGGCTGCGCGAGCCGGCGATGGCCCTGCTCGACCGGGTCGGCCTCGCCGACACGGCGTCGAGCACGGCCGCGCACCTGTCGCACGGCCAGCGGCGCCAGTTGGAGATCGCGATGGCGCTGGCCGGGCGGCCCCGCCTGGTGCTGCTCGACGAGCCGGCCGCCGGGCTATCCAATGTGGAGGTCCACCGGCTGGCCGAGCTGTTGGCGGGGCTGCCCCGGGACGTCTCGGTGCTGCTCGTGGAGCACCGGTTGGACCTGGTGTACGCCCTGGCCGACACGGTCACCGTGCTGCACGACGGACGGCTGGTCGCCAGCGGCGAGCCGGACGAGATCCGCACCGCTCCCGCCGTGCGGCGGGCGTACGCCGAGGCGGTGCGGTGATGCTGCGGGTGCAGGGGCTGTACGCCGGCTACGACGGCGGTACGGTGCTGCACGACATCGACATCGAGGTGCCGGCCGGTACGGTGCAGGCGCTGGTCGGCCGCAACGGCGCCGGCAAGAGCACCCTGGTGCACGCGGTCGCCGGCCTGCTCCGGCCGTACCGGGGAATCGTCTCGGTCGACGGCGCGGACCTTGCCGGCAGGCCGGCGCACCGGGTGGCCCGGGCCGGTGTCGGGCTGGTGCCGCAGGGGCGGCGGGTGTTCCCCCGGCTGACCGTGGCGGAGCACCTGACGCTGGCCGCATCGCTGCGCCGTCGCAGCGGCCCGCGGTCCGGTCCGAACTGGACGGTTCCCGGGGTGCTGGAACTGCTGCCCCGACTGGCCGAGCGGTTGGACCACCGGGGCAACCAGCTCTCCGGTGGGGAGCAGCAGATGCTCGCCATCGCCCGGGCGCTGCTCATCCAGCCCCGGGTGCTGCTCCTCGACGAACCGGGCGAGGGGCTCGCCCCGGATCTGGCGGCCCGGGTACGCGAGCTGGTGACCCGGCTCGCCGGAGCCGGGCTCTGCATTCTGCTCGTCGAACAACAACTCCAGCATGCGGTCGAGGTCGCCGACCGGATCGCGGTGCTGGACTACGGCCGGCTGGTCTTCGCGGACTCGACGGCCGCCGTGCGCGCCGACCCCGCCCCGGTGGAGGCGGTACTCAGTGTGGCGGGCGCGGCCATGCCGGCAGGGGCCGGACCGGTCCCGTCCGGCCAGGAGTCGACGGCCCCGACCGGGCCCGGCTCCGTCCGCTCCGGGCCAACGGGAGGCCCGGGCGTGCTCGTCCCTGACTCCGAATCCCCGGCGGGCTCCTCGTCCGCCCCGACCACATCCTCTTCCTCATCCGCACCCTGAGAACCGTCGGATCCCGACGTTCGTCACAGCGCTGACTGGCGTGTCCGCACCGGTCCCCCCATGCACCTCCGGTGCCGACGCGCGATGAAGCCTGGGCGGGTCGTCGTCACAGATCATCACGAAGGAGGTACCGATCGTGACTGCCACCCCTGTCAAGAGCAGCTACGCGTTCGACAACCGCTCTCCGGAGGCCGAGGCGCAGATGCGTGCGCTGGAGGCGTTCCTCGACCCGATAACGGCGGAGCGGCTCGCCCCGGTGCTGACCCCCGGCGCGAAATGCTGGGAACTGGGCGCCGGTGGCGGCTCCGTCGCCCGGCACATGGCCAGGGTCGTCGGCCCCACCGGCCTGGTCGTCGCGACCGACATCGAACCGTCCCGGCTGGAGCCGGAGGGGAACCTCGTCGTACGCCAGCACGACGTCCGGACCGGCGCGCCGGAGGGCGGCCCGTTCGACGTGATCCACGCCCGGCTCGTCCTGCTGCACCTGCCCGAGCGGCGGCGGGTACTCGCCGAGCTGATCGGTGCGCTGGCCCCGGGCGGCTGGTTGGTCGTCGAGGAGTTCGACTGCACCGCCGGACTGCGGGTGCTGGCCGCCCCGACCGACGACGCGGCGAAGCTCTTCCAGCAGGTGATGGAGGCGACCCTCGGCATCCTCCAGGACCGGGGCGCGGACCTGGCCTGGGCGCAGGACGTACACACCGAGATGGTGCTGGCCGGGCTGACCGACGTGGACACCATCACGCACTCGCAGAGCTGGCCGGGCGGCTCGACCGGGGCGTCGCTGCACGAGACGAACTCCCGCCAGCTCGAACCCCGGCTGCTCGCCACCGGCCTCTCCCCGAACCAGTTGGAGGGGTTCCGGGAACTGGCCAAGGACCCGGCCTTCGCCTCGCTCTCCTACCAGTTCGTCTCCACCCGGGGCCGCCGCCCGAGCGGCCTGAACTGACCATCTCCCCGCGCCAGCGGGCGGCGGGTCGGGGCCGACGCGGCCGCTTCCTCCCCAGCAGAAGGCCGCAGGATCCGCCGCCCCCGGCTGGCCGGTCCGGGGGGGGGGCCCCCCGCCGCCGGCGCCCCCCGCCCCCCCACCCCCCCCCGGGGGCCGGGGGGGGGGGCCCCCGGGCGCCCCCCGCCCCCCCCCCGGACCACCACGTCCATCCGCCAGGACTGCTGGATCCTCCAGGAATGCCGAGAGCGGTGGCTTTGGACCGAGGCACCGTTTCGCAGACTGTCGAGCTGCCCCGCCCGTGCACCCGGGTTCGCGCGGCACCGACCCCACCGATCAGCGGCGGCGGGGCACCCGGTAGAGGATCTGCCCGGCGAGCAGTGCGGGATGTGTGTCGGGCAACTCCCGCAACGCGCGGGCGAGGTGCGCGCCGAGGTACACCATCAGGCCCACCCGGTCGTCGCGGTAGGCGGCGGCCAGCGCCAGCCGGGCGGGTCGGCAGGGCCAGGGATCGGTGCACCTGCGGCACCGGTACGACGGGTGCGTCGGGGTGTGCCTACGCCAGCGTTCCTGCGGGCCGATCACCGGTCACACGCGTGCACCACGCCGGCCCGCTACTCCGGCGCGGGCGTCGGTCCGGCCGCGCGACCGTTCGCCCGAGGACGCCATCATGGCCGAGCAGTTCGCGCACCTGCTGCGGATGACCGAACGGCCCTACATCCGGCGGGGCCGGTGCTGGCCTTCGGGCCGGAGGCGTGGCGGGCCTTCGTCAGCCTCGTTGCCCGGCAGCGCTAGCGCGGTCCCTGCCCGGCCGGCGGAAGCCCGTAGCCCGTACATCACCAGGTGCCCGATTCCGCCGGGCCGCGGCAGTCCGGCGACCACGAGTGCCCGGCGGTCCAGGCCGACCGCTGCTCGTCGCGGCCAGGGGCGTGGCGCCGGGACGTGACGAGCAGCGGCAGGAGACGTACGGTCAGCGTGACCGGGTCAGCTTGCCCCGGTCGATCCGATGGTTGGCGGCGACCTTGGCGAGTTCTTCGTAGAGTCGTTCCGGTTGGTCGGGGTTGAGTTCGAGGCCAGCAGGCGCCTCGATCACCGTCGCGCGCAGCGCGGGGTGACCGGTGGAGACCACTTCCACAGGGGTCGGATCATCCGAGGGGCAGGCCGCCAGGCCCACGATGGTGCCGTGGATGTCGTGGTAGGCCGTCAGGTGCATCAGAACCTCCTCAGGGTCCGATCACGGTCAGCGCGACGGAGAAGTACCGCACGGTGTAGTTGCCGCGGTTCCAGACATTGAAGCCCGCGTAGGCGTAGGTGAAGACCAGATCCCCCTGTACCGAGGGGACCGTGGTGTTGAAGACCTCGGGCACCACCAGCGTTTGGACGGCGTGTGACGTGCTGGTACCCACTTGAGTACTCGGACAGCACATCACCTGGACGGTGCCGTTCTTGTATCGATCACTTGGTCCGTACGACAGCCAGAGGCCCTGTCCGGGAGCTAGATTCCAGGTCCAGTACTGAATCTGGTGAAATACACTTGCCATGTTCCCACCCGATGGATCGCGATTTCTTCTGTCCGCGAGCGTGCGGAATAAGGTCGCCGAGTCGGCCGCACCCGGCGAACCGCCGACTGGCGGTCGGTGCTGATTCCCTCCGCCAGGGCCTGTGATGTGTTGGGCGAGCCGTGCACGACCTTTCTTTCTGGTCAGGCGCCACGCCCCATGTCCAGGACCATAACTGCGGCAAATGGTCAACAGATGCTAGTGTCAGCTCTCTGACCTAACCGTCACATGGTCATTCCGCCGGGTCCTCCATGTTCGACAGCGGGCTGCATATGCCCAGGTCACGAGCGCAGTCTCGCTCGGATGCCGCACCGTGTCCGCCGCACCGCCGATGATGACGCAGTTCGAAAGAAGACCCGGCCGACAATATCTTGGAATGCTCATCGCCGACCACGGGAAGAACGCGTTGGCCCCGCCTCGTTACCGCCGGCCGGGACGCCCGAGCCATCGGCCAGAATCGGCTAGGGATCTGCCCGGAGACGGCGCCGACGGCGGAGTGCGCGAATCGCTGCCAGCGCCACGATCCCAACCACCACGGCGAGACAGCCCAGCGGGACCGCCGCCACCCAGATGATGCCGCGGGCCGGGAAAATGGCGGCCGTCGACGACGGACCGCCGAACCGGCCGTCGGTCAGCAGGTCCTGCGCGACGTCCATCGTGAGCACGTCGTCCGGCGGGTCGATCAGGGTACGGGTCGAGCCGTCCGGGTCCAGGGCGAGCAGGGTGACGTGGCCGGTCTCGTACCAGCCGGTGTCGTTCCAGTCCCGATCACGGGTCTTGTGCGCGCCGCGCTCCGGCTCGTAGCGCAGCACCACCAGTTCACGACCGTTCGCCCAGCCCAACGCCCGCACGGCCTGGCCGGTGACGACGGGGTACCCGACGCCGGGCAGCGTGCGCCCGGTCGCGGCGTCCAGGAAGCCGACGCTCCACCGCCGGGCCGCCAACGCCGCCTCGTCGCACTCGTCGAAGCAGCCGTCGAGGGTGACGGTCGCGATCCGGGTACCGTCCGAAGTGAACGCTCCCGTCCCGGCCAGGTACGTCCGGTCGCCCAGCTCGGCCGACCAGCGCACCCTGCCGCTCCGGTCGACCAGATGCACCGTGCTGCCCTCGGTCACCGCCAGCGTCTGCCCGTCCGGGGCGAAAGCGGCCCGCGACGCGGTGCGGATCGCCTGCGCCGGGGTGAAGTCGCGCAGTGGCAGCAGGGCGTCGGTGGCCAGGTCGAGCAGTGCCAGCCGCTCCGGCTGCCGGACGAGCCCGGTCTGCTGATCGACGGCCTCCGAAAGACCGGAGACCGCGACCAGCAACGAGTTGCCGTCCGGTGCCCAGGCCAGCGGCTCGCAGCAGCCTGTGCCGTGCCGGGCGCCGTGCTGGGTACTCCGGCCGGTCGTCAGGTCGACGACCGTGACGCCGTCGAAATTGTCGAAGCCGGAACCCTGTAGGAAGGACTGGGCGACCCGGGTGCCGTCCGGGGCCAGCAGCGCGCTCTCCCCGGCGGTGACGGTGTCCCAGCCGGCGTAGAGCAACATCCGGTAGTCACCGTCCCGGCCGACCACGGCCAGTTTGCCTTCGCTGTCCACCAGGTCGGTGCCGCGCAGGCCGATCGAGTCGCCGCCGAAGAGCACTGACGCCGGTCCGGGCGGATCCATCTGCACGGTCGCCTGCCACATCCACGGCAGCGACAGTCGTGCCGGCACGGCCGGGCCGCCGTCACCGGTGGTCAACGGCAGCGGGTACGGCCGACCCAGCCCCCAGGGCAGCGCCAACGCGACCAGCAGCACCACCAGTGCGGCCGTACCGGAGCGGAGCAGCCGGGACCGCCGCCGGGCCCGCCGGCCACGCCGCCACACGTCCGGGGTCAGCCGGGCCGGTGGCATCGAGTCGCCGACCTCGGCGAGAACATCGCGCAGTTGCTCCGTCATCTCAGCTCCGCTCCACCGACCAGCTCACCCAGCTCCGGCGCGAGTAACCGCAGCCGGGCCAGAGCGTCCCGGGTCTGGCTCTTCACCGTGTTCACCGAGCAGTCGAGCACTTTCGCCGCCTCGGCCTCGGTGAGGTCCTCGAAGTACCGCAGTACCAGCACGGCTCGCTGGCGGGGCGCGAGCCGGGCCAACGCCTGACGGACGACGACCGCCCGGTCGGTCGCGGCGGCCGGATCGGCGACCGGCGTCTCGGGTGGGCGGGACCACAGCTCCACGCCGCGCCAGCGCCGCCGCCAGAGCGACACGTGCTGCGAGTGCATGATCCGCCGCACGTACGGGTCGGGGTCGCCGCCGGCCACGACCCGCTCCCAGTGCCGGGCGACCCGCTCGAAGGTGATCTGAACCAGGTCCTCGGCCAGGTGCCGGTCGCCGGTCAGCAGGAACGCGATGCGTGACCACCTGGCCAGCCCGCCGGCCAGGTACGCGTTGAATGCCTCCTCGGCGTTCATCTCCACCTTCCCTCCAACCGACCACACGCCGGCCGGTACGGATCGGGGTGGGTGCGCCGCGCGGCGAATGTCCCGGACCGGCGAACGAAGCTCCGCAGGACCGGGCCACGAATCGGGTTGGATTCGATCATGCGACGGCCGGATGAGGTGGAACCGACCGGGGCACCGGCCCGTCTGATTGGCATGAGAACGTGGCGAGGTGTCCGGATAACCTGTGTCGGCGCACTGCTTCTGCTGGTGGCCGCCTGTGCCCGGGAGGGTGCGGGGTCGGGCGGGGACGGGCCGGGCGGCGGATCCGGCGGCGACTCCGGTCCCGCCGACCCGAACGGCGTGGTGCTCCGGGTGGAGCAGGTCGGCGGGTTCGTGGCCCCGGTCTCCCGGCTGACCCGGGTGCCGACGGTGACGATCTACGCGGATGGGCGGGTCATCACCGAGGGGCCCCAGCTCGCCATCTATCCCGGGCCGGCGCTGCCGAACCTCCAGCAGCAGCGCCTCGCCCCGGAGCAGGTCGACCGGCTGGTCGAGCGGGCCCGAGCGGCCGGAGTCGGCTCCGGCGTCGATCTCGGCAGACCGGCGGTCACCGACGTCCCATCGACCCGGTTCACCGTGTCGTCCGCCGCCGGAGTCGACGAGCTGGAGGTCTACGCGCTCTCCGAGGGCGGGCAGAACGCGCCCGGGCTGACCGAGGCGCAACGGGCCGCCCGGGCCGAGTTGCAGAAGCTGCTCGCCGCGCTCACCGATCTGGCCGGGACGCTGGGGCAGGACAAGGTCGACCAGCCGCAGCCGTACCAGGCCCAGGCGGTCGCGGCGGTGGCGATCCCGTGGCGCCCGGACGACAACGGGCTGGCCGCCCCGCCGGAAATCGCCTGGCCCGGCCCGGCGCTGCCGGGGTCACCGCCGGCACCCGGCGTCGACCAGGGCTGTGTGGAAGTACGCGGCGCCGAGGCGACCGCCCTGCTGGCGACGGCAGCCAAGGCGAACGCCCGTACGCCGTGGACCTCCGGCGGTGACCGCTGGCAGGTCGGTCTGCGGCCGTTGCTGCCGGACGAGACCGGCTGCGCCGACCTCTCCGTCGACTAGGTCCCGTGTCACCGGGGTGACGCACCCGCCACCGGTTCCCGCTTCTGTCCCGGGGCGGGGGCATCGGCAGCACGTGGGCGAGACTGGCGCGATGGGGACGGACGAACACCGGGCACGGATACGCCAGCTCCGCCCTGGCCATCGGGGAGGCACTGGTCGCCGTCGGTTCGCCCTCCCCCGGGGAAGTTCGTCATCGATCCGTTCCAGGAGAGCGCGTGCCTTCGCCGACGGGACCTGGCGAAGCGTCGGCGACGACCCCGGGGCCGGGGTCGCGCCCCGCTGCCGCGCGCTCCGGCTTCCCGACTCCCTGGTCGAGCCGCCCTTCGAGCAGTTCCAGGCGTCCTGATCCACCTCGCGGCGGGCGCGGACGGTCGGGGACCGGTTCAGGAGTTCCGGCCCGACCGTTCCGCCCAGGCGTGCAGCGCCTCCCGGTCACCGGCGGCGTCCACGTTCAGCGCCGCCTCGATCAGCGCCAGGTGGGTGAAGGCCTGCGGATAGTTGCCGAGCGCGGTGCCGTCAGCGGTGAGCTGTTCGGCGTACAGGCCGAGCGGGCCGGCGTGCCGGCACAGTTCGGTGAAGGCGTCCCGGGCCTGCTCCACCCGCCCGGCCAGCACCAGGGCCGAGACCAGCTCGAACGAGCAGAGCAGGAAGGCGCCCTCCTCCCCGGGCAGCCCGTCGTCGGCCGCGTAGCGGCGCAGCAGCGCCGGGGCGACACCGAGCCGTTCGCGGATCCGGTCGATGGTGCCGACGACCCGTGGATCGTTGCCGGGCAGGAAACCGACCAGCGGGATGCGGAGCAGCGACGCGTCCAGCTCGGTCGAGCCGTACGCGAGCACGAAGCTGCCGATCCCGGCGTCGTAGCCGCGGTCGAGGATCTCGGCGTGCAGGTCGTCCCGGGCCCGCCGCCACGTCGACACCGGGGCCGTGTCATCGCCGAGCATGCCGGCCAGCGTTACGCCCCGGTCCAGGCACACCCAGGACATCACCTTCGAGTTGACGTAGTGCCGGCACGGTCCACGGATCTCCCAGACGCCGTGGTCCGGTTCCCGCCAGCGGGTGGACATCGTGTCGACCTGGCGCCGGAGCACCGCCCACTCCGGCCCGGTCAGCTCGCCGGTCAACTCCTGGTATGCCAGCGCCGCGTCCAGCACATGCCCGTACGTGTCGAACTGCACCTGGTCGGCGGCCTCGTTGCCGATCCGGACCGGCGACGAGTCGGCATAGCCGGTCAGGTGCGGCAGGATCCGCTCCTCGGCCATGCCGCCGGCGATGCCGACCACCGGTGCGAGCCGGTCCGCCGATCCGGTGCAGACGTCGAGCAGGAACCCCAGATAACGACGGCCCTCCTCGGCGTGCCCGAGCCGGAACAGGGCGAGCAGCAGCAGCGCGGCGTCGCGGTGCCAGGTGTAGCGGTAGTCCCAGTTGCGCACCCCGCCGATCTCCTCCGGCAGCGCGGTCGTCGCCGCCGCGACCAGCGCACCGGTCTCGTCGAAGGAGAGTCCGCGCAGCACCAGGGCGCTGTGCCGGACGGCTGCCGCGCCGACCCCGGCGTAGTCGCTGCGGGCCGACCAGTCCCGCCAGATCCGGCAGGTCTCGGCGAGCAGGGCGGCCCCGTCACCCGGGTCGGTCGGCCCGTTCCCCTCCGGAGGGCTGCCGTAGCCGAGCACGACGTCCACGCTCTGCCCCTCGGTGAGTTCGACCTCGCCGTACAGGTCGGTGTCCCGCAGCTCGAAGGGCAGGTCGGTGTGGAGGCGCAGGCACGGCTCCGGAGCCGACCACCGCGCGCCGATCCGCTCCCAGCCCGGGACACCGCGGCCGTACTCCGGCCGGACGGCGATCCGGACGGCCAGCCGGACCGTTCCCCGCACTGCGGTGAGCCGGCGGACGAGCAGGTGGTCGGCGTGGATCGGCCGCTCGGCGGAACCGGCCCGGACGGCCAGGAAGTCGTGTCCGACGGCCCTGCCGGACGCCGTCCGGTAGCGGCTCTCCAGCACCAGCGTCTCCGGCAGGTACCGGCGGTCCGGGGCCTCCGCACCGGCCACGGTCATCGAGAAGACGCCGGCCCGGCGGTCCAACAGCCGGGCGAAGACCGCGTCGCCGTCGAACCGTGGCACGCAGAACCACTCGACCGCGCCGTCCGGGGCGACCAGCGCCGAGGTGTGGGTGTCGGAGAGGAAGGCGTACGAGTCGATCGGCGGAAATGGGTCGGTCATGCCAACTCCGACGGAATCCGCTCGGGCACGGCGCGCAGGCCGGAGGTCGGCACCGACGAGTACCTCCGTTCTGGGACTGCGGGCAGGTTGCCCGCGCAGCGCTGCCGCTAACCTCCTCCCGCACGCCGGTGCCGGTTCTGGGCGGACGCGGCGCGGACGCGGGGGTTCGACCGGGCCGAGCGGGGTAGTAACGCCCATGGCGCTCCTCCGGGCCCTCCGAGAGCGTGCCGCGCCGTCCACCGATGCCGACGGCCGTCGGATCGGCGCCGCCCTGGCAGCGCTGCGCCACCACGGGCAGCGCAGCGGAGTGGCCCGGCTGCGCCGGTTGCGGACCTATCTGGTACTCGCCGTGCAGGCCGGGTTGGCCGCCTCGCTGGCCTGGGTGATCTCGCACGAACTCGTCGGCGCGGCGGAACCGGTCTTCGCCCCGATCATCGCGGTGGCGGTCGTCGCCACCTCGATCGACCGGCGGCTGCGCCGCAGTCTCGAACTCATGGTGGGGGTGACCATCGGGATCGGCGTCGGAGATCTGCTGATCGCGGTGACCGGTACCGGACCGTGGCAGATCGGGGTCATCGTCGCGCTGGCCATCATGGTGGCGATCGTGCTGCGCGGCAGCTCCTCGCTGATCACCCAGGCCGGCGGTACCGCCGTGCTGATCGCCTCGCTCACCCCGATGACGCAGGACCTCGAGGTACCCCGGTTCGTCAACGCCGGGATCGGTGGTGCCGTCGGCCTGGCCGTCGCACTGCTGTTGCTGCCGCTGAACCCGCTGCGCCTGGTACGGCGGCGGGCGGCACCGATGTTCGAGCAGCTCACCAGACAGCTCGCCGCGACCACCCGGGCCTTGCGGAACCGGGATGCGGAGCAGGCCCAGGACGCGTTGCACACGCTGGCCGGCGACCGGGAGCTACGGCAGCTCCGGGAGGCCCTACAGGCGGCCCGGGAGGTCGTCACCTACTCGCCGTTGCGGTGGAGCCGACGTGGCACCCTGGCCCAGTACGAGGAGGGCGCCGAGCACCTGGAGCAGGCCTTCCGGGACAGCCGGGGGCTGGTCCGCCGGATCGCCAGCATGATCCGCGACGACGAGCCGGTGCCGGACGCGCTGCCCGGTGCCGTCGAGCGGTTCGGCGCGGCGGTGCGCGTGCTGCACCGGGAACTGAGTGCTGGCCGGGAAGCCGACCGGACCCGGGCCGAGACGCTGCGGGCAGTCGCCGAGGCCGGCCGGGCCACCCAGGCCCGACTCGGGTTCCACGGTACCGCCGCCGTCGCCCAACTGCGCACCATGGCCTACGACCTGCTCCGGGCCACCGGGCTCGATCGCTCCGACGCCCGTACGCTGATCCGCCGTACCTTCGCCACCGAGCCCGGCGGATAGTCGCCGTCCGTGTCGCGATCATGGCGTGGCCGGGTTGTCCGGCGCCGGGTCGGGTAGTAGCCGACATGCCGCCCCGCCCCCACTACCGGTCACCGCTGGCCACAGTCGTGCACCGGGTGCGCGGAACCGCCGGTCGTGCCCGCTACGAGGGGCGCCGCGCCACCCGGCTGCGGATGCGGCAACTGGAGATCATCGCGGTGATCGCGGTGCAGGCGGGGCTCGCGGCCGGACTCTCCTGGTGGATCGCGCACAACCTGCTGGGCAACCCGAGCCCGGTTTTCGCACCCACGGCGGCGGTCGGCACGATCGTCGCCGCCCTCGGCCAGCGCACCCGGCGCACGGTCGAACTGCTCGCCGGAGTGGGACTCGGGATCGTCATCGGCGATGCGTTGATCTTCCTGATCGGCACCGGACCGTGGCAGACCGCGGTCGTCGTCACCCTGGCCATCGGGGTCGCGCTCGGCCTGGTGGGCCGGAGCGGGATGGTGGTGAGCCAGGTCGGCGGTACGGCGGTGCTGATCGCGACCCTCTCGCCCAGCGAGCGCGACCTCGAACTTCCCCGCATCGTCGACGCGGCGGTCGGCAGCGGGGTGGGGCTCGTCGTGGTGGTGCTGCTGCTGCCGCTGAACCCGATCCGGGTCGTCAACCGGGCGGCCGCACCGGTCTTCGCCATCCTCGCCGGCCGGCTCCGGGACACCGGGGTGGCGCTGCGGGAGCGGGACCCGGACCGGGCCACCCGGGCGCTGGACGGGCTGCGCGGGATCGAGGCGGACCTGCGGCGGCTACAGGAGGCGGTGAGCGGTGCGGAGGAGGTGGTCAGGGTGGCGCCGCTGCGGTGGCGCCGCCGGCAGGAGTTCGAGCGTCACGCCCGGGGCGTGACGGAGCTGACCCGGGTGATCGAGGGCGCCCGCCACCTGGCCCGGCGTGCGGTGACCGTCATCGACTACCGGGAGCCGATCCCCGACTGCCTGCCCGACGCGATCGAGATGCTGGCGAGCGCGGTATGGGAGTTGAAGTACCAGGCGCGGATCGGGCGGGACACCGGGGGCGCCCGTCGCCGGGCACTGGTCGCCGCCCGTCACGGCGGACGGGCCCGCCGGGAGGGACTGCACAACTTCGGCGACGCGCTCGTCACGCAGTTGCGGGTCTCCGCCGCCGACGTCATCCGGGCCACCGGTTGTCCGAGCCGCCAGGCCGCCCGGGCGGTACGGCGGGCGGCCCGGGACGGCGAGCGGGCCAAACCGGCGTACGACGAGATTGGCTGACCCGCCGGCAGGTCGGCGGACTCGCCGGATCGCACCCGCGGGATTGCGCCCAGGGAGCACAATGGGTGCCGCGGCGGCTACGGGACGGGTTCTGCGGCGATGTCCGGTTGGGCCTGGGTCGTCGGTGTCCAACCGCCCGTCAGGGCCCGGCCGGAGGCGAGTCGATGGAACAGGAGAGGCGTTTCGCGGTGGATCCGCCGGAGACGAGCGCGGGCAGCATTCCCGGTCCACAGTTGCTCGGCCGGCTCTACCGGCCGGATCCCCGGGACTGGGACATCCCGCGCCTTATGGAGATCGCCGAGCCGGCCGAGTCGATCCGGCAGATGACGGTGGAACAGGTGCTCACCGAGACGCCGTACTTTTCGGACTGGCGGGCGTACCTGGTCTTCTGGCGCTGGTTACGGACCCAGCGGCAGCCGACGGCGGCACCGGCTCCGGCTCGGGACAGGGCGCCGGCCTGGGAGTTGACCGTGCAGCTCGACCAGGGGCAGACCGGCCACTGCGTCGGTTTCGGCTGGGCGGGCTGGGTGGATGCGATGCCGGTCGCCGGCACCTACCAGAACGCCGACGGCCACGCCCTCTACTACGAGGCCAAGGTGATCGACGGCGAGCCCGGCAAGGAGAACGGCTCGACCGTCCGGTCCGGGGCGCTCGCCGTCCGGGAGCGGGGCCGGCTCGCCGCGTTCGCCTTCGCCCGCACCACGACGGAGATCGACGAGTGGATCGACAGCCAGGGCTCGATCGTGGTGGGCACCGCCTGGACCGCCGACATGTTCAACCCTGACGAGAACGGGTTCGTCAAGCCGACCGGTGCCGGAGCGGGCGGGCACTGTTATCTGATGCTCGACCGGATCGAGTCCGAGGACGCATACCTCTTCCAGAACTCGTGGGGGACGGCCTGGGGTTGGGGCGGCCGGTTCAAGATGAAGCGCGGGGACTTCGACGGATTGCTTCAGGATCAGGGAGAGGCGTGCTGTGCGGTGGAGTTGCCGCACTAGTCGGCCGGGGAACCGCCCGCCGCGCCGAGATCGGGGTACGGCGTGGCGCGCCTTGAGCTGACCGAGGTGGACGCTGGCCGGACGTACCCGGCGGCGCCGGGGGATCTGGTGGTCGTGCAGCTCGCCGAGACGCCCAGTTCGGGCTACCGGTGGCAGCTCGACGCGGTGGACAGCGACGTGCTCGCGCCGGCCGGGGACTCGTTCCGGCCGGAGCGGGAGGGGTGGGGCGGCGTCGGGAGCCGGCAGTTGCGGTTCACCGTGACCGGGGTCGGCCGGACCGCGCTGCGACTGGTGCTGCTGCGCGGCTGGGCGACGGGGGAGCGCCCGGCGCGGCGGTTCGAGGTGACCATCCAGGTGACCGACCCGGTGCGGTCGGAGTGATGAGCCGCTGAATTGGAACTTTTCCAATTTGAACGGCGCGACGCGTTCGCCTCGCCTTTCACCTGCGACTCCGGAGGCGCCGCAAGGGGCCGGAGTAAGGGCTCATTGGGATGCTATTGACAGCTATCAATGTGAATGGTTAGCGTGACTCTGCCGTGGGACCCAACAGCTATTCCTGCTAGTCGCAAGGAGTGTCCCATGTCCAATGCCCGAGTCACCGACCTCGTGACCACGCTGTTCCGGATCGTGCTCGGACTGCTGTTCGCCCTGCACGGCGCCGCCTCCCTGTTCGGGATCTTCGGCGGCAACCGGGGCAGCGGCGAGGCGGTCGCGATCGGCACCTGGCCCGGATGGTACGCGGCCCTCATCCAGTTCGTCGGTGGACTGCTGGTGCTCGTGGGCCTGACCACCCGCCCCGCCGCGATCATCTGCTCCGGCTCGATGGCGTACGCGTACTTCGTGGTGCATCAGCCCGACGCGCTGCTGCCGCTGAACAACGGCGGCGAGACCGCCGCCCTGTTCTGCTGGTCCTTCCTGCTGGTCGCCGCCCTCGGCGGCGGACGGTGGTCGCTGGACGCCGCGCTCGCCCGTCGTCGGGGTCGCAGCGTGGCCCAGGAGCCGGCGACGGTGGCCGCCACCCCCTGACCAGGATCAGACCTCGGGGAGACCGACGTAGTTCTCCGCCAGGCTGGTGGCATACGCCCGGGACGAGGCGAGGTAGTGCAGCGTCGAGAGCTGCAACCTCGCCTCGTACGGGTCGTCGGTCCGCAGCCGGTGCAGCAGCGAGGTCATCCACCAGGAGAAGTGCTGGGCGCGCCAGACCCGACGCAGGGCGGTGTCGGAGTAGCCGTCCAGCAGGTCGTCCCGGCCCTCCCGGTACCAGGCGGCGAACGCCTCGCCGAGCAGCGTGACGTCGGCCAGCGCCAGGTTCATCCCCTTGGCGCCGGTCGGCGGGACGATGTGCACCGCGTCGCCGGCCAGGAAGAGCCGCCGCCACCGCATCGGCTCCACCACCAGGCTCCGCATCCCGGTGACGCTCTTCTCCAGGATCGGACCGGTGTTGAGCGTCCAGCCCGGAACCGTCTCCAACCGGGTACGCAGCTCGGCCCAGATCCGCTCGTCGGGCCACTCCGCCAGATCGGTATCCGGCTCGACCTGGAGATAGAGCCGGGAGATCTCCGGGGAGCGCATGCTGTGCAGCGCGAATCCCCGGTCGTGGTGGGCGTAGATCAGCTCATCGGTCGCCGGGGCGGCCGCGGCGAGTACCCCGAGCCAGGCGAAGGGATAGCTGCGGTCGTACTCGGTCAGCTCGCCGGCCGGCACGCTCGCCCGGCTCACCCCGTGTGAGCCGTCGCAGCCGGCGACGAAGTCGCAGTGCAGTTCCTCGTCGCGGCCCCGGTGCCGGAACCGGATCACCGGCGAGTCGGAGTCGAGCCCGCCGAGGCGTACGTCCTCGACCTCGAACCGGAGGTCGCCTCCGGCGGCCGTACGGGCGGCGATCAGGTCCTTCACCACCTCCTGCTGGCCGTAGACCGTGATCGCCCGGCCGGTCAGCTCGGTCATCGCGATCCGGTGTGCGGCACCGCCGAAGCGCAGCTCGATGCCCTCGTGCCGGAGCCCCTCCCGGTCCAGCCGATCACCCAGCCCGCACCGCCGGAGCAGGTCGACCGAGCCCTGCTCCAGCACGCCGGCCCGGACCCGGTGCTCGACGTACTCCCGGCTGCGGCGCTCCAGCACCACCGACTCGATGCCGGCCCGGTGCAGCAGGTGCGACAGCAGCAGACCCGCCGGTCCCGCCCCGACGATCCCGACCTGGGTACGCATCGTTCACTCCCTCACCTCTCGCGACTTCCCGAACACCGGGCCGGCACGTCACACCTGCCGGTCCCGGCCCGCACCGAGTGCGCTCACCGCCATCACCGCGGTCACCACGAGCAGGGCGGCGAGCGGCAGGCCCCAGCCCGTGGAGACGTCCCGGAGCGAGCCGACCAGCACCGGGGCGGTGGCGCTGAGCAGGTAGCCGATCGACTGCACCGCGCCGGAGAGTTCCCGGGCCGACCCGGGGGTGCTGGCCCGGAGCACCAGCAGGGTCAGGGTGAGGCTGATCGCGGCGCCCTGGGCGAGCCCGGCCGACACCGTCCAGAGTGGATACCACGACGGCAGGGCGACCAGTCCGACCAGGCCGACCGCCCAGCCGCCGCAGACGACCAGCGCCAGCCCCCGCTGGTCCGGCCGGCGGACCGCCAGCGTCGGCACCAGCAGCGCGGTGCCGATCCCGAGCAGGTTGAACACCGCCAGCGCCGCTCCCGCCCGGGTCGGCTCGACACCCTGGTCCCGCAGCATGCTCGGCAGCCAGGTGAGCAGCGCGTAGTAGAGCATCGACTGGGTACCCATGAAGACGGCGAGCTGCCAGGTGACCGGCGACCGCAGCACGCTGCCCCCGGGCCGGGGCGGCTCCGGGGCCGGCGCGGTGTGCCGACGGCGTACCTGGGGGAGCCAGCCGAGCGCCGCGACCACGGCCAGCCCGCCAAGCGCCAGCAAGGAACCCCGCCAACCCAACCCCACGGTGTACGCCAGCGGCGCGCTCACCGCCGCCGCCAGCGTCGCCCCGGTGGTCAGCGAGGCGGTACTCAACCCGGTGGCCAGCCCCGGCCGGCCCGGAAAGTGCTGCTTGACCGCGCTGGGCACCAGGACGTTGCCGACGGTGATCCCGGCGCCGATGATCGCGGTGCCGAGCAGCATCCAGCCGGCGTGCGGCAGCGTCCGGGTCAGGCTGCCCAGCACGATGCCGAGCATCGCGGCGAAGAGCGCCAGCTCGACGCCGACCCGGCGGCCGAGCAGCGCGGCGAACGGGGAGAGCAGCCCGAAGCAGAGCACCGGCAGGGCGGTGAGCAGCCCGGCCGCGCCCCTGCCCAGGTCGAGATCGACCTGTAGCTCGGGAAGCAGCGGCGGAACCGCCGCGATCGCCGCCCGGAGGTTCAACGCCAGCAGGACCAGCCCGAGCAGCGTCAGCCAGCCGCCCCGGGCCATCCCGAACCGGCCGCCGCCCGGGTCGGCGACCGGTGCGGCCGGGACCGGGGATTCGCGGTTCAGAAGGGGTACCTCGTGATGTCGCCCTGCACGGTCACCCACTGCGTCTCGGTGAACGCGGCGAGGTTGGCCGCCGTACCGCCCAGCCGGGGGCCGTTGCCGGAGGCGGCCACCCCGCCGAACGGGGCGACCGCCTCGTCGCTGACCGTCTGGTCGTTGATGTGCACGATGCCGCTCGGCACCCGCTCGGCGAAGGCCATCGCCTTCATCACGTCCCGGCTGAGGATGCCGAGGGAGAGGCCGTACTCGCTGTCGGCGGCGAGCTTCGCGGCCTCGTCCAGGTCGCCGAAGCGCAGTACCGGGGCGACCGGGCCGAAGACCTCGTGCGCGTACGCCGGGGTGGCCGGGGTGACGTCGGTGAGCACCGTCGGCCGGTAGAAGAGGTTCTCGTACGTCCCGCCGGTGACCAGGGTCGCTCCGGCGTCGACGCTGCCGGTGACCAGAGAGTGGATCTTGTCGCGCTGCCGCTCGTCGATGATCGGCCCGAGCGCCACGTGCTCCCGGGCCGGGTTGCCGACCGGCAGGTGGGCGGCCTTCTCCGCGAGCCGCTCGACGTAGTCGTCGGCGAGCGACTCGTGCACCAGGTGCCGGCCGGTGGTCATGCAGATCTGCCCCTGGTGGAGGAACGAACCCCAGGCACCGGCGGAGACCGCCAGGTCAAGGTCGGCGTCGTCGAGCACCACCAGCGCCGAGTTGCCGCCGAGTTCCAGCAGTACCCGCTTGAGGTGCCGGGCGGCGACCTGCCCGACCTGGCGGCCGGCCGACGTCGAGCCGGTGAAGCTGATCAGGCGTACGTGCGGGTCCGCGACCAGCGCCTCGCCCGCCTCCGGCCCGCCCGGCAGCACGTGCAGTACCCCCGGCGGCAGGCCGGCCTCCTCGAAGATCCGGGCGATCGCGACCCCGCCGGCGACGGCGGTCCGCGGATCGGGCTTGAGCAGCACCGCGTTGCCCAGCGCCAGCGCCGGGGCGACCGAGCGGATCCCGAGGATCACCGGCACGTTGAACGGGGAGATCACCCCGACCACACCGACCGGCAGCCGGCGGGCCAGGCTGAGCCGGGGCTGCGCGCTCTGGATGATCTCGCCGAGCGGGTGCGAGGCGAGCGCCGCCGCCTCGTAGCACTCCTGCGCGGCGGTGTCCGTCTCGAGGGTCGCCTTCGGCGGCACCGAACCGGTCTCCCGGACGATCCAGTCACCGACCTCGGCGGCGTGTTCCTCCCACAACCGCCCGGCGCGGCGCAGCACGGCGGCCCGCTTGTCGTAGGGGGTCGCGGCCCAGTCGCGCTGGGCCTGGGCGGCGCGGGCGGCGGCCCGGGCCACGTCGGCGGCGTTGGCGATGCCGGTACGGCCGATCTCGTCGCCGGTGGCCGGTTCCCGTACGGCCGCGTCACCGCCGTCGGCGTGGACCCATCCGTCGCTGAATATCCTGCCGTGCCAGTCGGCCGAGTCGAGAAGAGTCACGGGAACCTCCTTGGGGTGGTGGCGGTGCGCCGCCTCGGCGGCGCGGAGCGGGTCACGGCGCGAAGTGCGGCTCCGGGTTGACGGCCACGTCGAGCAGCAGCGGTTCGGTCCGTTCGGCGAGGCTCGGCACCACCTCGTCGAGCACGGCGAGGAGTTCCGGACGGGTCCGGACCCGCCGGGCGGGACAGCCGAACGACCGGGCCAGGCCGTGCACGTCCACCTCGCCGAACGCCGGCCAGGGCGGCTTGCCGCCGTACTGCTCGGTGAGCCGGTCCAGCACCGCGTACCGGCCGTTGGCGAGGATCACGTAGAGCACGCCGCAGCCGTACCGGGCGGCGCTCCACAGTCCCTGGACGGCGTAGAGCGCCGAACCGTCACCGAGGATCGCCACCACCGGCCGGGTCGGGTCGCCGAGCCGCAGTCCGGCCGCGGCGGGCAGCCCGAAGCCGAGGCCGCCCATCGCCGCGCTGACGAAGCCGCGCGGTTGCCGGGCCGGCAGCATCCGGTGCAGGTCCGGCCGGGTGGAGGGGGTCTCCTCGACGAGTACGACGTCGTCCGGCAGCCGGGCCGCCAGCGCGGCGAAGACGTGTGCCGCCCGGAGCGGCTCGCCGGGACCGGGTGGCGGCACCGCCGCCGGGGCCGGGCGGTCCGGGGCGGGACGGTGCCGCTGGGCGACCCGGGCGGCGAGGGCGGCGACGCAGGCGGCAGGGTCGGCCAGTACCGCCAACTCCGCCTCGCTGCGGTGCAGCTCCGCCGGGTCGGCCGAGACCACCGCGACGGTCAGTCCCTCCGGCAGCAGCGGGCCGGGCTCGTAGACGTACTGCCGGAAGGCGGCGGTGCCGACCACCAGGGCCAGGTCGTGCCCGCCCAGCGTGGCGCGCAGCCGGGACCGGGCGGCCGGCAGGTGACCGGCGAACCGGGGATGGTGCTGCGGGAATCCGGCCCGGGCGCCGAACGCCTCCTGCCAGACCGGTGCGCCGATCCGGTCCGCCAGGGTCGTCAGCGCGTCCCAGGCCGCCCGGTCGTCCGCTCCGGCGCCGACCACCAGCACCGGGGCGGTGGCCGCGTCGACGAGCCGGGCCAGCTCGTCGAGCGCCGGGCCGGGTGCGAGCACCGGCGCGCGGACCTGCTCCGGTGCGGCCCGGCCCAGCGACGGGTCGACCTCGGCGGTCCAGTCGTCCATCGGCACCACCACCAGGGCCGGGCCGCGCCGCAGGGTGGCCTCGTGCCAGGCCCGGCGTACCGCCGCCGGCACGTCCTGGGCCAGCACCGGCTGCTCCACCCAGACCGGGTACGGGCCGGCGAGCTGGTCGAGCCGCCCGGCGAGGAACGGCTCGGCGGCGAGGTGCCGGCGGTCCTGCTGCCCGACGATGACCACCAGCGGGGCCCGGTTGACCCGGGCGGTGGCGAGCGCCCCGACCGCGTTGCCGAGGCCGGCCGTGGTGTGCAGGTTCACCACCGCCGGCCGCCCGGTGGCCAGCGCGTAGCCGGTGGCCATCCCGACCACGGAACCCTCGTGCAGGGCGAGCACGAAGGTCAGGTCGTCGGGCAGGTCGGCGAGGAAGGCCACCTCGGTCGAGCCCGGGTTGCCGAAGATCCGGTCCACGCCGTACCGGCGCAACACCGCCAGGGTGGCGTCCCGGACCGTGGTCATCGGGTTCCCGCGTCGCTGGGCTGGCGTGGTGGCGTGTTCCCGTCCGCCGGCCCGGGGCCGGCGCTCTTGGCCCGCTGGATCTGGCCGAACACCTGGGCCCGCAGTTCGGCGAAGCGGGCCGACGACCGGGTGCCGAGCTGGTCCCGCTCGGCCGGCAGGTCGATCGTCACGTCGTCGAGGACGACGGTCGGCGACCCGGAGAGCACCAGCACCCGCTGGCCGAGGTAGACCGCCTCGTCGATGTCGTGGGTGACGAAGAGGATGGTCACGCCGAGCCGCCGCCACAGCGACCGGACCAGGTCCTCCAGGTCGGCCCGGGTCTGCGCGTCGACCGCCGCGAACGGCTCGTCCATCAGCAGGATGTGCGGCTCGTACGCGACCGCGCGGGCCAGCGCCACCCGCTGCTGCATGCCGCCGGAGAGCTGCCACGGATAGGCGCCCGGCACGTCGGCGAGGCCGACGGCGGCGAGCGCGTCCCGGACGAGTTCCTCGCGGCGGGACCGGCTCAGGGACTTCTTCTGCTTCAGCGGCAGCTCGACGTTGCGCTGCACGGTCATCCACGGGAAGAGGCTGCGGCCGTACTCCTGGAAGACCACGGCCATGCCCGGCGACGGTCCCTGCACGGGCGCGCCCTCCAGGAGCAGCTCGCCGGAGGTCGGTGGGAGCAGGCCGGCGATGCACTTGAGCAGGGTGGTCTTGCCGGCGCCGGAGGGGCCGACCACGCAGACGAGTTCGCCGGCACCGACGGAGAAGGTGAGATCGCGGACCGCCTCGACCGACCGCCCGCGCCCGCTGTAGACCTTGCGCAGCGCGCGGACGTCGAGCAGTGCCGCGGTGCCGTCCTGGGGAGGATCTGTCGGGGTCATCGCTGCCCATCGTCTCGTTGTGAGTGCCGCAGGCCGAGGTACCAGCGCAGGGCCGACCGCTCGAAGAGCCGCAGCAGCATGGCGAGCAGGAAGCCGAGTAGACCCAGCAGCAGGATTCCGGTCCACATGTCGGTGACCGCGAAGTTCCGCTGGAACTGGATGATGGTGAAGCCGAGCCCGTTGTTGGCGGCGAACATCTCGCTGATCACCATCAGGATGATGCCGACCGAGAGGGCCTGGCGCAGGCCGGTGACGATCTGCGGGGAGGCGGACCGGACCACCAGGTGCCAGAGCCGGGCCGGGCCACGGATCCCGTAGCAGCGGCAGGTCTCGGCCAGCACCTCGTCGACCGCCCGCACCCCCTCCACCGTGTTGAGCAGGATCGGCCAGACGCAGCCGGAGAGCACCACCAGTACCTTCATGGTGTTGCCGAAGCCGGCGAAGAGCATCAGCACCGGCACCAGCACCGGCGGCGGGATGGCCCGGAGAAACTCCAGCACCGGCTCGCAGAACGCGCGGACCCGCCGGAAGGAGCCGATCAGGACGCCGAGCCCGACGCCGACGGCGACCGCGAGTCCGAACCCGGCGGCGAGCCGCAGCAGGCTCGGCAGCACGTCGGCGCGGAGCCGGTCGCTGTGCAACCAGACGTCGTCGAAGCTGACCAGGATCTCCGACAACGGCGGCAGGTAGAAGGTCTCGCTGTCGGCGGAGAGCACCCACCAGAGGGCGAGCAGCCCGAACGGCAGGCCGAAGACGGCGGCGGTCCACCACAGGGCCCGGCCGACGGCCGTCCCGATCCGTCGCCCCGGACCCGACCCCTGTCGGCGGAGCACGTCACCGCTCACCGGGTGCCCTCGCCGCGTACCGAGGGATGCCAGGAGAGGACCGCGCGTTCGAGTCGCCGGGCCAGCACGTTGACCGCCACCCCGAGCAGGCCGGTGACGATGATCAGGGCGTACATCGAGTCGACGGCGCCACCGGACTGGGCCCGGTTGATCTCGTTACCCAGCCCCGGGGCGCCGACGATCAGCTCGGCGGTGATCGCCAGGATCAGCGCCACGGCGGCGGCGAGTCGTACCCCGGTCAGCAGGTACGGCAGGGCGGTCGGCCAGAGCAGGTGCCGGATCCGGGCCCACCGGCCGAGCCGGAAGGTGTACGCGGTGTCCCGGGCCACCGGGTCGACGTCCCGGACGCCGTAGAGCACCTGGACGAGCACCTGCCAGAACGCGGCGTAGACCACCAGGAGCAGCACGGAGCGCAGGTCGGTGCCGAAGAGCAGCACGGCGAGCGGGATCAGCGCGACCGAGGGGATCGGCCGGAGGAACTCGACCGTCGAGGCGGTGAACTCGCGCAGCACCGGCACGGTGCCGAGGACGAAGCCGACCACCACGCCGAGGGCGACCGCGATGGCCAGGCCGAGGAACCAGCCGCGCAGCGTGTCGGTGAGCGCCGTCCAGAACCGGGGCTCGCCGAGCAGTTCGCCGAGGGCGACCGCGATCCGGCTGGTCGGTGGCAGGTAGTCGGCCGAGACCAGGCCCAGCCTCGGCACCAGTTCCAGCACGAGCAGGAACGCGGCGAAGCCGAGCAGCCCGAGCAGGGCGGTGTCGCCGCGCGGCCGACCGGTCCCGCCGGACCGGCCGGCCGGGGCCGGTGCGGTCGCGGCGGGCCGTGGCACGGTGGCGGCTCGGGTCACGGGAGCAGTTCCGCGACGTCGACTTTCTCCTTGATCAGCCCGTCGGTCAGCATCAGGTCCGCCAGGGTCTGCACCGACTCGCGGTTGATCTCGGCGGGCCAGGCCGGCAGGGTGATCTTCGCGGCCACCGCCGGCTCGATCTTGGTGTACGTCTGGAGCACCTGGCGGGCCTCGTCCGGGTGCTCCTGGGCGTACTTCAGGGACTTCTCCATCGCGGTCTTGAACCGCCCGGTCAGGTCGGCCTTCCGGTTGATGGTCTGCTCGGTGGAGAAGTAGGCCGCCACCGTCATGTTCGGGATGGCCTCGGCGAAGTTGTAGGCCACGACCCGGGCGCCCTGGTTCTGCGCGATGGTGAAGAAGGGTTCGACGACCATGGCCGCGTCGACCCGCTTGCCCAGCACCGCCGCCGGCATCTCCGGGAAGGGCAGCTCGGTCCACTTGATGTTCGACGGGTCGCCGCCGGCCTTGCGGATCGACGCCCGGGTGGTGGTGTCGGTGATGTTGTTCAGGTTGTTGATCGCGATGTTCTTGCCGGCCAGTCCGGCGGCGTCGGTGATCGGGCTGTCCGGTGGCACCACGACGCCGCCGAAGTCCGCACCGGGCTTGCCGGTGGAGGAGTTACCCACCGTGATCGCCTTGACCGGGATCTTCTGCGAGCGGGCGGTGATCAGCGAGACGACGTTGCCGAAGGCGAAGTCGAACTGGCCACTGACCACGCCGGTCACCGCGATGGAGCCGCCGGTGGTGTTGACCACCTCGACCTCGATGTTCTGCTCCTTGAAGAAGCCCTTCGCGACGCCCAGGTGCAGCGGGGCGACGTCCACGATCGGGATCGCACCGACCTTCACCCTGTCCACGCCGCCGGATCCGTCCCCGCCGGGGTCGTCGGACGAGGAACCGCAGGCGGCGACGGCGAGGAGGGCGGCAACGGCGGTGGTGGTGGCGGCGAGACGGCGCATCGGGTCTCCCGGCGTCCGGCGGTCCTGTCGGGACCGGGCTGAAAGGCTCCCGAAGGAGCCTTGAGGGGTGGTGGTGGTCGCTAGCCGAACGAATGTTCTCATTTGGAACGTTGGCACAGTGAGCGAGTTCACGTCAACCAGCGCCCCGCAACTTCTCCGCAACGGCGCCGGGCGCTGCGCCGAGCGGTGCCAGGGCCTCGTTGACGTATCCGGGGTAGGGGATTACGTTCGTCATAAGCACGGGAGTCCGCATGTCGAACGTGCCTTGGTCGGTGGACCGGACGCGGCGAGGGGGCCCATGGCGACGACCGCCGGTAGCGTCGGAGCGACCCGGCGACCCCGGCAGTAAGGAGACATGGTGACCAACGACGTGTACGTCCTCGACGCCGTACGGACCCCGATCGGCCGGTACGGCGGCGGCCTCGCCGGAGTACGCCCCGACGACCTCGCCGCGCACGTACTGCGCGAGGTGACCCGGCGCAGCCCCGACCTCGACCCGGCCCGGATCGACGACGTACTGCTCGGCAACGCCAACGGTGCCGGCGAGGAGAACCGGGACGTGGCCCGGATGGCGGTCCTGCTCGCCGGGCTCCCGCCGACGGTGCCCGGCGCGACAGTGAACCGGCTCTGCGGCTCCGGCCTGGAGGCGGTGATCGGGGCGGCCCGGGCGATCGCGGTCGGCGACGCCTCGATCTGCGTCGCCGGTGGCGTCGAGTCGATGACCCGGGCCCCGTGGGTACTGCCCAAGCCCGAGACCGGCTACCCGCGCGGCCACGAGACCCTGCACTCCACCACCCTCGGCTGGCGGATGGTCAACCCGGCGATGCCGGCCGAGTGGACCGCCTCGCTCGGCGAGTGCACCGAGATCCTCGCCGAGCGGTACGGGATCTCCCGCGACGAGCAGGACGCCTTCGCGGTACGCAGCCAGCGGCTCGCCGCGCAGGCGTGGGCCGTCGGGGCGTACGCCGACGAGGTGAGCGCGGTACCCGGCACCGAACTGGAGACCGACGAGAGCATCCGACCGGGCACCAGCACCGAGGCGCTGGCCCGGCTCAAGCCGGTCTTCCGGCCCGACGGCACCGTCACCGCCGGCAACTCCTCCCCACTCAACGACGGCGCGAGTGCACTGCTGCTCGCCGACCGGGCCGGTGCCGAGGCGGCCGGCCGGACCCCGCTGGCCCGGATCGTCTCCCGCGCCGTGGTCGGCATCGATCCGCAACTGTTCGGGATCGGTCCGGTACGCGCCGCCGAGGAGGCGCTGCGCCGGGCCGGCATCGGCTGGTCGGACCTGGCCGTGGTCGAGCTGAACGAGGCGTTCGCGGCGCAGTCGCTGGCCTGCCTGGCCCAGTGGAAGGAACTCGACCCCGAGATCGTGAACCCACAGGGCGGGGCGATCGCCCTCGGCCACCCGCTCGGCTCCTCCGGATCACGCATCCTCGGCTCGCTCGCCTGGCAACTGCGCCGCCGTGGTGGTGGGCTGGGCCTCGCAGCCATCTGCATCGGCGTCGGCCAGGGCCTGGCCGTCGTACTGGAAGCCTGACCGGAGGACGGCCATGACCACCGACCACATCCGTTCCGCCGACCCCGACCTGCCGGCCGCCGGGCCGACCCGGCCCGGCCGGCTGGTGCTGCCCCGTTACCGGCACGACGACCCGGACACCCACCCGCCGCTGCTCTTCCCGGACTACGGCTCCACCAACCTGCGCGCCCCGAAACAGCCGCTGGCCCTGCTCCCGCAGCGGCTGACCGAGGTCACCGGGCCGCTGCTCGGGGAGGGCCGGCTCGGCGACCTGGACCACGACCTGACCCGGCAGCACGCCGGTGAGCCGCTCGGCCAGCGGATCATCGTGCACGGCCGGGTGCTGGACGGCAACGGTCGACCGGTGCCGAACACCCTGGTGGAGATCTGGCAGCCGAACGCGGCCGGCCGGTACCGGCACGCTGTCGACAACTGGCCGGCACCGCTCGACCCGAACTTCACCGGGGTGGGCCGGACCCTGACCGACGCCGACGGCCACTACCGGTTCGTCACCGTGCAACCGGGCGCCTACCCCTGGCGGAACCACCCCAACGCCTGGCGGCCGGCACACATCCACTTCTCCCTCTTCGGCCAGGCGTTCACCCAGCGGCTCGTCACCCAGATGTACTTCCCCGGCGATCCGCTCTTCTTCCAGGACCCGGTCTTCAACTCGGTCCGCGACCCGCTGGCCCGGGAACGGCTGATCTCCCGCTACGACCACTCGGTGACCGAGCCGGAGTGGGCGCTCGGCTTCGAGTTCGACCTGGTGCTGCGCGGCCGGGAGGCCACCCCCTTCGAGGACGGCGAGGACGATGACTGAGCAGCACACCGACCTGAGCCCGACCTTCGGCACCGGCCCGGCCGTCGACACCTCCGCCGAGCCGGCCGCCACGGCGGCGCTCGCCCCGACTCCGCCGCTCGGCTCGACACCCGCGCAGACGGTCGGGCCGTACCTGCACATCGGCCTGCTCTGGCCGGACGGCCCGGACGTGGTGCCGGACGGTACCCCAGGGGCGATCTGGATCCGCGGCCAGATCTTCGACGGCGCCGGAGAGGCGGTGCCGGACGCGCTGGTGGAGACCTGGCAGGCGGATCCGGACGGCCGGTTCGACCATCCGGACGACCCCCGGGGTGCCCGGCCGCCGTCGGTACCCGGATTCCGTGGCTTCGGCCGCAGCGCCACCGACCCCGACGGCCGGTACGAGATCCGTACCCTCAAGCCCGGCGCCCTGCCCGGCCCGGACGGGGAGACCGAGGCACCGCACCTGAACCTGTCGATCTTCGCGCGCGGCCTGCTGCACCGGCTGGTGACCCGGCTCTACTTCCCGGACGAGGAGGCGGCGAACGCCACCGACCCGGTGCTCGGCTCGATCGACCCGGCCCGCCGCGCCACCCTGGTGGCCCGGCCGGCCCCGGACGGTTTCCGCTTCGACATCCACCTACAGGGCCAGGATGAAACCGTCTTCTTCGCGGTCTGAGCAGGCAGCGGTGCCCGGCCCCGGACTGCTCTCCGGGCTCTCCGGCGCCGCCGAGGTGGACGCCGAACTCACCGACCGGGCGCTGCTGACCGCGCTGCTCGACGTGGAGCGGGCGCTCGCCGAGGCGGGCGCCGACTGCGGCGTGCTGCCACGGCCGGCCGCCGAGGCGATCGCCGAGCGGTGCCGGCCGGACGGGTTCGACCTCGCCGCGCTCGCCGGCGCGGCCGACGCCGCCGGCAACCCGGTGGTGCCGCTGGTCCGCCAGCTCACCGAGGCGGTACCGGCCGCCGCCCGGCCCTGGGTGCACCCCGGCGCCACCAGCCAGGACGTGCTGGACACCGCGCTGGTGCTGGTCGCCACCCGGGCCGGCGAGCCACTGCTGCGCCAGCTCGACACCGCACTCGCCGCCGCCGCCGGACTCGCCGAGCGGCACCGGGACACCGTGACGCTGGCCCGTACCCTCGGCCAGGCGGCCGCACCCACCACCTTCGGGTTGAAGGCCGCCGGCTGGCTGCTCGCCCTGCTGGACGCCCGGACCCGGTTCGCCGCCGCCCGGTCCGCGCTGCCGGCACAACTCGGCGGGGCGGTCGGCACGCTGGCCGCGCTCGGCCCGGCCGGGCCGGAGGTGGCCGACCGGCTCGCCGCCCGGCTCGGCCTCGCCGCACCCGCGCTGCCCTGGCACACCCGGCGGCAGCCGCTGCTCGACCTGACCGCGGCGCTCGGCAGCCTGCTCGCCGCCACCGGCAAGGTCGGCCTGGACGTCGGGCTGCTCGCCCAGACCGAGGTCGCCGAGGCCGCCGAGGGCGGGGGTCCGGGCCGGGGCGGCTCCTCGGCGATGCCGCACAAGCGCAACCCGGTGGACGCCGTGCTGCTCGGCGCGGCCGCCCGGCGCGGGCCGCACCTGGTCGGCACGCTCTTCGCCGCCGCCGTCCAGGAGCACGAACGGGCCACCGGCGGCTGGCACGCCGAGTGGGAGCCGCTGCTCGACCTGCTCCGGCTGGGCGGCGGGGCGGCCAGCCGGACCGCCCGGCTGCTCTCCCGGCTCGACGTGCGCCCGGAGCGGATGCGGCACAACCTCGACGCGCTCGGCGGCCGGATACTCGCCGAGGCGGTCGCCGCCCGGCTCGCCCCGGCGCTCGGCCGGGCCGACGCGCACGACGTGCTGGCCCGGGCGGCCGCCGCACCGGACTTCCGGGCCGCGCTGCTGGCCGACCCGGCGGTACGGGCACACCTCGGCGAGCCGGAGCTGGACCGGGTGCTCGATCCGGCCAACTGGCTCGGCTCGGCCGGCACCTTCGTCGACCGGGCGCTGCGGGAGTACCGGGCGTCCGGGGCGTACCGGAAGATGGAGAACCCGACATGACCCCCCGGCTGCACGCCTGTCTCGACGGGCCGGCCGACGCGCCGGTGCTGGTACTCGGCAGTTCGCTCGGCACCTCCGGGGCGATGTGGCAGCCGCAGTTGCCGGCGCTGACCCGGCGCTACCGGGTGGTCCGGTACGACCACCTCGGGCACGGCGACTCCGACGTGCCGGCCGGCCCGTACACGATCGCGGATCTCGGGCACGCCGTGCTCCGGCTGCTGGACGACCTCGACCTGCCCCGGGTCTCGTACGCCGGGCTCTCCCTCGGTGGGATGGTCGGGATGTGGCTGGCCGTGAACGCCCCCGACCGGGTCGACCGGTTGGTGCTGCTCTGCACCTCGGCCTGGCTCGGTCCGGCCCAGGGCTGGTGGGACCGGGCCGCCGCCACCCGGGCCGGCGGGGTCGAGGCGGTCGCCGGCACGGTGCTGGGGCGGTGGTTCACCGAGGGATTTGCCGCGAGCCGGCCGGAGGTGGTCGCCGAGTACCGGTCGATGCTCACCGCCACCCCACCCGAGGGGTACGCCGGCTGCTGCGAGGCGATCGCCGGAATGGACCTGCGGGACGAGCTGGCGCGGATTGCCGCGCCGACTCTGGTGATCGCGGCCGCCAACGACCCGGCGATCCCGATCGAACATGCCCGGGTGCTGGTCGACCGGATTCCCGGCGCCGGGCTGCGGGTGGTCGGCGACGCCGCCCATCTGGCCAGTGTGGAACAGCCGGACCGGGTCGCCGGGCTGCTCCTCGCACACCTCGACGACCCGACCGGGGGCGGGTGGCCGGAGCGGAGCGGGTGGAAGGAGCCGGCGGGTGGATGACCGGGAGCGGCACGCGGCCGGCATGGCGGTCCGGCGCGAGGTGCTCGGCGACGCGCACGTGGACCGCGCCGTCGCCGGCACCGACGAGTTCACGGCGGACTTCCAGGACCTGATCACCAGGTACGCCTGGGGCGAGATCTGGACCCGGCCGGGGCTGGACCGCCGTACCCGCAGTTGCATCACCCTGGCGGTGCTCGCCACCCTGCACCACGACGAGGAGCTGGCGATGCACGTCCGGGCGGCCCTGCGCAACGGGCTGACCGCGGCGGAGGTCCGGGAGGTCCTGTTGCAGGTGGGCGTCTACGCTGGCGTTCCAGCGGCGAACCGGGCGTTCAAGGTCGCCCAGGAGACACTGCGGCAGGAGGACGGGTGACCGAGGTGACCGAGGAGACACCCCGGACCGGTGAGTTCGTCCAGTCGTTGGAGCGGGGACTCGCGGTCATCCGGGCGTTCGACGCCGACCATCCGCAGTTGACGCTCAGCGAGGTGGCCCGGGCGACCGGACTGACCCGGGCGGCGGCCCGGCGGTTCCTGCTCACCCTGGTCGAGCTGGGCTACATGCGTACCGACGGGCGGCTCTTCTCGCTGCGTGCCCGCATCCTCGAACTCGGGTACGCCTACCTGTCCAGCCTGAGCCTGCCCGAGGTCGCCCAGCCGCACATGGAGAGCCTGGTCGCCGAGGTACACGAGTCCTGCTCGATGTCGGTGCTCGACGGTGACGAGGTGGTCTACGTCGCGCGGGTGCCGACCAAACGGATCATGACGGTGGCGATCAGCGTCGGCACCCGGTTCCCGGCGTACGCCACCTCGATGGGGCGAGTGTTGCTGGCCGCCCAGCCGACCGACTGGCTCGACAACTATCTCGACACCGCCGAGCTGCGTCCACTCACCCGGCGTACGGTCACCGATCCGGTGCGCCTGCGGACCATCCTGAACCGGATCTGCAACCAGGGCTACGCGATCGTCGACCAGGAGCTGGAGGAGGGGCTGCGGTCCCTGGCGGCGCCGATCCGGGACGCCGACGGCGCGGTGATCGCCGCGTTGAACGTCTCCGCGCACGCCAGCCGGGGCAGCTCCGAGGTGATCCGCAAGGAACTGCTGCCGCCACTGCTCGGCACCGCGAAGCGGATCGAGGAGGACCTGCGCGGCGGCCAGCTACGTTAGCTACCGGCCGTCCCGCAGGTCGGCCAGGCGGGTGGCGGAGAAGCTGATCCGGTCGAACCAGACCGGGCAGCCGGCGCCGGTCGGCGACTGCGCCGAGAGGCCGAATTGGACCGGTGTCGTGGTCGGGTCGAGCCGGAAGTGCCGGACGAACTCCCACCACGTCCCGTCGGTGCTGGCGTGGAAGGCCCAGGCCGGGCCGAGCCGGGAGATCCGCAGCCAGAGCGGGGCGGCGTCGGCGACCACGAACCCGTTGGCGTCGTCGGAGACGTCCCGGGTGATCACCGAGACCACCATCGCGGCGCCCTGCGGTGAGTGCTCGTAGGCGAGCTTGGCCCAGTGCCGGGGGCCGGCGTAGAGCATCAGGCTGCCGGCGTCGTAGGTGCCGGCGAAGCCGACCCGGACCCTGGCCGAGAACTGGAAGTCGCCCTCGGGCGCCGGGGTCAACAGCCGGGGAGCGGAGAGCATGGGCTCGCCGCCGGACGGGTCCACGAAGAGGTCACTCTGGGCCGGTGCGCTGACGGTGAGCGCGGTGACGTCGTCGCGTGCCCAGTCGGCCGGCGCGACCTCCCAGGAAAGCGGTGCCGGCAGCCCGAGGTCGATCTGTTGCATCCGAGCAGGATGCCAGAAACCACCGCCTCCCGGGTACCGGCGGGCCCGGAGATCGGGGAAAACCGCCGGTGCGGCGGGGTTTACCCCTTGGTTGAGCGGCGATTCCGGGGGTAATGGCGGTTCTCGCCGCGCCGCGGCGTGACCATCCAGGGCGGAAGCCTTGCGACCGGGAGCGGAGGAATGGGGTGGGGGGAGCATGGTACTGAGGCGTCGAGCGGTGTTGTTGGTGATGCTCGTGATGACCGCCATACCACTGGTTCTGGCGGGCTGCACGGGCAATCCGCTTGAGCGGGTCGGTCGGCCGGCACCGCCACCACCGAAGTTGGCGATTACCCCCGCACCGGATAGCCGCGATCTGCCGACCAGTGTCGAGATCGGTACGGCGGTGACGGACGGGAAGGTCGCCGACGTGGTCGTGACGGATGCCAAGGGCGTCCGGGTCGATGGCGCGATGCGTGCGGACGGTACGAGCTGGATGCCGAGCAAGGCGTTGGCGAACAAGCAGACCTATACCGCCGAGGTAACGGCGAAGAATGACGCCGGCAAGGTGGTCACCCAGAAGACGACCTTCAGCACCATGGACAAACCGGCTAAGCGGACCGTGAGCAACCTTAATCTGCAGAGTGACCAGACCTACGGCGTGGCGATGCCGATAACGGTTTCATTCGCCTCGGACATCCCGAAGGACGCCCGTGCCGGGATCCAGCGACGGCTGCTGGTCAGCACCGACCCGCCGCAGCCGGGCGTCTGGTCGTGGGACGAGAACGGCCGCCAGGTCTCCTACCGTGCTCCCGACTTCTGGCGTCCGGGTACCACGATCAGTGTCCGGGCCGCCCTGGACGGCGTACCGATGGGTGAGGGCAGCTTCGGCGACACCGACCGCACCGGCACCGCGAAGATCGGCAACCGGCTCTTCCTGGAGATCGACAACGCCACCAAGCAGATGTCGGTGTTCAAGGACGACGTGCTGGTCAAGAAGATCCCGGTCAGCCTCGGCAAGAGCAGCACCCCGACGTCGAGCGGCAAGATGGTGATCATGGAAAAGCACGACTCGACGGTCTTCGACACCACGGGTTCCCCGGACCCCTACGTGGTCACCGTATACAACGCGCAGCGGCTGACCTGGGGTGGCGAGTTCATCCACGCGGCGCCGTGGTCCGTCGGGGACCAGGGGGAGCGGAACGTCTCACACGGCTGCACGAACGTGTCGGACGCGAACTCGCAGTGGCTGATGGAGAACACCAGGATCGGTGACCTGGTGACGATCAGGGGCACCGAGGTCACCCTCGACCAGGGCAACGGCTGGACCGCCTGGAACGTGAGCTGGGACGAGTTCGTCAAGGGCAGTGCCCTGCCGGTGCCCGCCGACATCAGGCCGGCCGCACCGGCTCCGGGCGGACCGGCGAGCGGCGGACCGCCGGCCGCCGAGAAGCGGCCGGCGGACAAGCCGGCCGCGCCGCCGACCCCGTCGTCGAGCAGCGGAGGCCGGTGACCCGGCGACCGGGCCCCGGTACGCGGGTGCCACCGGCGATGGTCTCACCGGTGGCACCTGGTGTTCCGGCGGCGGGTGGGTGACCATTCCGACCGGCACTCCGGCCGGAAATCGGCAGGTCCTCGCCCGTGCCCCGCCCGCTCACCGGCTGTTGTACGCCTGCACCACCGACGACGGAATGCGACCCCGCTCGGAAACCTCGTAGCCGTTCTGCACGGCCCATTCCCGGATGGCGCGGTTCAGGTCGCGGTCACTTCGGGTCGGGCTCGTGGTGCCGCCGCGCCGGACCGACCGACGGCTTTCCACCTGACCGCGCCCGACCCGGCTGCCCGCGTGGATGTAAACATCGAGCGCCTTGCGGAGCTTGCCGGCGTTCTTATCCGACAGGTCAATCGTGTAGTTGACGCCGTCCAGCCCGAACTCGACAGTGCGGTCGGCCTCGCCGCCGTCGAGGTCGTCGGTCAGAAGTGTGATTACCTGCTTCGCCATGGTCGATTACTCCTCGTGAACATTTATTGCTAGGAGTCGAGTTTGACTGATGGCATGGCAATTCTGCAAGACATTGGATATTTCTCGCGCGTCGGCGGCGGCCGCCGGGGACTTCACTTCTGGCGTCGACACGCGCGGTATCCCCGCCGGAGTAAGGCTTCCGTGGTATCCCGGCGCGGCGCCGCCACGGCAGGATGCCCCGGTGTCATTGTGGGCCGTGGAGTGCTATCGGCGATTAATCCGGCGCCACGCATTTCGGGCGTGGCCCCGCGCGGTGCTCCGCTGTGCCGGGCGCCGGGCCGGAACTCGTCCGGGTGACGAACCGGGGAGTCAACGAGACCCGCCGGTTGGTGCGGCCGCCGCTTTCGAGTTGCTCGATCAGCAGGTCCAGACTGCGCCGGCCGAGTTCGGCGAAGTCCTGCCGGACCGTGGTCAGCGGCGGCAGGAAGTAACCCGACTCCGGTACGTCGTCGAAGCCCACCACGCTGACCTCGTCCGGTACCCGGCGCCCGGCCTCGTGCAGGGCCCGTAACGCGCCGAGCGCGATCTGGTCGTTGCCGCAGAAGATGGCGGTCACGGTCGGGTCGGCGGCGAGCAGCCGGCCGTGCTCGTAACCCGCCCGGGCGCTCCAGTCGCCGGACCGGGGCGCGGGTACCGGGGCGCCGGCCGCGTGCAGCGCCTCCCGCCAGCCCTCGATCCGGTCCCGTGCCTCCGGCCAGTCCGGTGGGCCGGCGATGTGCTGCACGGTGGTGTGCCCGAGTCCGAGCAGGTGCCGGGTGGCCATCGCGGCCCCGGTGGAGTTGTCGATGCAGACCGTCGGCACGTGCTCGCCACCGCCGCCGACCCCGACCACGGCCAGTCCGGCCGGCGCCTGGGCCAGGGCGGTGCCCACACTGCTCTGCGGGGCGATCGCCACGATCCCCTCCACCGACTGCTCGCAGAGCCGGTCGACCGCGTCCAGCACCGACTCCCGGTCCAGCGCCCGTACGCTCGCCACGCTGACGAAGTAGCCGGCGGCCCGGGCGGCCTGTTCGAGGCCGTACAGAGTGGAGGCCGGGCCGAAGAGCGTGGTCTCGTAGGCGATCAGTCCCAGGGTGCGGGACCGGCGGGTGACCAGGGTGCGGGCCGCCGAGTTGCGCCGGTAGTTCAGCGCCCGCATGGCCGCGAGCACCCGGTCGCGGGTCTCCGGCCGGACGTTCGGGTGGTCGTTGAGCACCCGGGAGACGGTCTGGTGCGAGACCCCGGCCAGGCGGGCGACGTCGCGCATCACGGAGCCCCGGGTCCGGGGTACCGGGACGCCGGGCTGGTCACCGGCGTCGATACGATCAGCTGTCAACGGCCGCTCCTTCGTCTCGGCCGGCCGCCGGGCGTGCGGGTCCGCCAGACTTCCAGCATCACGGATCCATACCGTCGCCGGAAGTACCCCTTGACGACCGGCATGAGAACGTTAACACTCACGAAACAGGAAGCCCTGTGGATCGTCCGGCGTGCCCTGAAGGTCGGCGTTCTCCGTGGCAGACTGGGCCGAATCCAGGAATCTCCGGCATCGCGCGAGTGGCGAAGCGGGGCACTGGTCGGCCTTGCGTGTGAACGGTAACTACGACAGACAACGATGTTCCCAGGCGAGGAGGAAACGGTGCTGAAAAAGATCTCCGCCGTTGTACTCGGCGGACTGATGGTGACCGCGTTGGCCGCCTGCGGAGGCGACGGCGGCGCGGGCAGCGGCTCCGGAAACGACGATGGCAAGATCACGCTGGGCTTCGCGCAGGTGGGTGCCGAGAGCGGCTGGCGTACCGCGAACACCAAGTCCATCCAGGACTCGGCGAAGGAGGCTGGCATCGACCTCCAGTTCTCCGATGCGCAGCAGAAGCAGGAGAACCAGATCAAGGCGATCCGGACCTACATCACCCAGAAGGTCGACGTGATCGCCTTCTCCCCGGTGGTGGAGTCCGGTTGGGACACGGTGCTCCGCGAGGCCAAGGACGCCAAGATTCCGGTGATCCTGACCGACCGGGCGATCGACTCCCCCGACAAGACGCTGTACAAGACCTTCATCGGGTCCGACTTCGTGCTTGAGGGGAAGAAGGCCGGTGAGTGGCTGGTCACCGAATACCAGGGCAAGACCGAGCCGGTGAACATCGTGGAGCTGCAGGGCAGCACCGGGTCGGCGCCGGCCAACGACCGCAAGGCCGGCTTCGCGGACGTGATCAAGGCGGACCCGAAGTTCAAGGTGATCGCCTCGCAGACCGGCGAGTTCACCCGGGCCAAGGGCAAGGAGGTCATGGACGCCTTCCTCAAGGCCCACAAGGACATCGACGTGCTCTACGCGCACAACGACGACATGGGTCTCGGTGCGATCGAGGCGATCGAGGGTGCCGGCCTGAAGCCGGGTGTCGACATCAAGATCATCACGGTCGACGCGGTGAAGGACGGCATGCAGGCGCTCGCCGACGGAAAGATCAATTTCATCGTGGAGTGCAGCCCGCTGCTCGGCCCACAGCTGATGGACCTGGTGAAGAAGGTCGTCGCCGGTGAGACCGTGCCGGATCGGGTCGTCACCGAGGAGACCACCTTCAACCAGGAGCAGGCCAAGGCCGCGCTGCCGAGCCGGCAGTACTAGCGAGGATCCCGCACCCGAACGACGCGACGGACGGAGGAGAGCGGATGGAGACGTCGGTGCAGCCCCGGGCGATCCTGACCATGACCGGCATCGGCAAGCGGTTCCCCGGGGTACGGGCACTCGACGAGGTCGACTTCCGGCTCTTCCCCGGCGAGGTGCACGCCCTGATGGGCGAGAACGGTGCCGGGAAGTCAACACTGATCAAGGTGCTGACCGGGGTGTACGACGTGGACGAGGGCGAAATCGTGCTCGACGGCACCCCGGTCCGCTTCGCCGGCCCGTTGCAGGCGCAGCACGCCGGGGTCAGCACCGTCTACCAGGAGGTCAACCTCTGCGCCAACCTCTCCGTCGCGGAGAACATCTACATCGGACGGGAACCGCGCCGCTTCGGCGCCATTCACTGGGGCGAGCTGCGGCGCCGGTCCCGGCAACTGCTCGACGGGCTGGGCCTGGACGTCGACGTCTCGGCCCCGCTCGGCAGTCTCTCCCTGGCGGTGCAGCAGATGGTCGCGATCGCCCGGGCCATCGACATCTCCGCCAAGGTGCTCATCCTGGACGAGCCGACCTCAAGCCTGGACGCCGACGAGGTCGGGCAGCTCTTCCGGGTGATGCGCCAGCTCAAGCGGGAGGGCATGGCGATCCTCTTCGTCAGCCACTTCCTCGACCAGGTCTACGAGATCTCCGACCGGATGACCGTGCTGCGCAACGGGCGTCGGGTCGGCGAGTACGCGACCCGGGAGCTGAGCCAGCTCGACCTGGTCAGCGCGATGATCGGCAAGGAACTCGCGGTACTGGAGGAGCTGGAGGAGCAGCCCCGGCGCTCACTGGCCACCCTGGAGCGGGGGCAGCCGGTGGTCGAGGCGGCCGGGCTCGGCCGGGGCGGCGCGATCGCCCCGTTCAGCCTCACCATCCACCGGGGTGAGGTGGTCGGGCTGGCCGGGTTGCTCGGCTCGGGGCGTACCGAGATCGCCCGGCTGCTCTTCGGCGCGGACCGGGCCGACGCCGGGGAGCTCAGGGTGGACGGCGCGCCGGTGGCGATGCGCGGCCCGCGCAGCGCGATGGACCGGGACATCGCCTTCTGCTCCGAGAACCGCCGCACCGAGGGGCTGGTCGCGGAACTCACCGTCCGGGAGAACATCATCCTGGCGCTACAGGCCGCCCGGGGCTGGTCCCGTCCGCTGCCCCGGCGCCGGCAGGACGAGCTGGTCGACAAGTACGTCAAGGCGCTGCGCATCGTGCCGGCCAACCCGGAGGCGCTGGTCGGCCAACTCAGCGGCGGCAACCAGCAGAAGGTGCTGCTGGCCCGCTGGCTGATCACCGAACCTCGCCTGCTGATCCTGGACGAGCCGACCCGGGGCATCGACGTCGGCGCCAAGGCGGAGATCCAGCGCCTGGTGGTCACGCTCTCCGACGGCGGGATGGCGGTGCTCTTCATCAGCGCCGAGCTGGAGGAGGTACTCCGGCTCAGCCACAAGATCGCCGTACTCCGGGACCGGCGGATGGTCGACGAACTCGCCAACGACGACGAGGTGACCGCCGACCGGATCATGGCGATCATCGCCAGTGGCCACGGTTCGGCGCCGCCCGACGCGGCTGGCCAACCGCACGACACGGACGCGGTCGTCGTCCGGGAGGAGGTGTGATGGCCGGCCTCGTACGGCACCGGTTCTTCTGGCCCGTGCTGACCCTGGTGGTGTTGCTGGTCAGCAACCTGTTCTTCACCCCCGACTTCTTCGTCGTCGACGTCCGCCAGGGGCATCTGTACGGCAACCTGATCGACATCGTGCGGTTCGGGGCGCCGCTGATCCTCGTCTCGCTCGGCATGACCCTGGTGATCGCCACCGGCGGCATCGACCTCTCGGTCGGTTCGGTCGTCGCCATCTGCGGCGCGCTGGCCTGCCTGCGGATCAGCGAGCTGGGTGACCAGAACAGCGTGCTCGGGGTGTTGGCGGCGGTGGGGCTCGCCCTCGGACTGGCCCTGCTGCTCGGCGCCTGGAACGGCCTGCTGGTCGCGCAGTTCGGCATCCAGCCGATCATCGCCACCCTGATCCTGATGGTCGCCGGCCGAGGGCTGGCCCAGCTCATCACCGACGGGCAGATCATCACGGTCAACAGTTCGCCGTACAAGCTGATCGGTGGCGGCTACTGGCTGACCGTGCCGTTCTCGATCCTGGTCGCGCTGCTGGTCTTCGGGCTCGCGCTGCTGCTCACCCGGCGTACCGCGCTCGGCCTGCTGATCGAGTCGGTGGGCGGCAACGCCGAGGCGAGCCGGCTGGCCGGGATCCACGCCCGGCGGATCATCTTCACCGGGTACGTCTTCGCCGCGTTCTGCGCCGGGGTCGCCGGTTTGATGATCAGTTCCAACGTCTCCAGCGCGGACGGCAACAACGCCGGCCTCTGGATCGAGCTGGATGCCATCCTGGCGGTCGTGATCGGCGGTACGTCGCTGGCCGGCGGCCGGTTCTCTCTCGGCGGTACGGTGCTGGGCGCCCTGATCATCCAGACCCTCACCACCACCATCTACAGCATAGGCATCCCGCCGGAGACCACGCTGCTGTTCAAGGCGCTGGTCGTCACGATCGTCTGCCTGCTCCAGTCGCCGGCCTTCCGGGCCAAGGTCTTCGGCCGCCGCCGGAAACCGCCGTTGCCGCCCGCTCCGGAGCCTGACCGACAGCCGAAGGTCGAGGTGCCGGCATGAGCGAGCGAAGTGAGCGAATCGAGGAGAGGGCATGAGCGCCGTTCCGGGGACGGTGGCGAACGGGCGGGCCCGGATGCTCCGGCCGCAGCAGAAGTACCTGCCGATCTTCGCCACTCTCGCCCTGCTGGTCCTGATGTACAGCGCCGGGGTGCTGCGCTACGAGGGCTTCTCCGACACCCAGGTGGTGCTGAACGTCTTCGTCGACAACGCGTTCCTGCTCGTCGTCGCGGTCGGCATGACGTTCGTGATCCTGACCGGTGGCATCGATCTCTCGGTCGGTTCGGTGGTCGCGCTGACCACCATGCTCTCCGCCTCGCTGCTGGAGGAACGGGGTTGGTCGCCATACCTCGTGCTGCCGCTGGTGCTGCTGATCGGGGCCCTGCTCGGCTTCGCGATGGGCTGCATCATCCACTACTTCGAGATCCAACCCTTCATCGTCACGCTCGCCGGGATGTTCCTGGCCCGGGGTCTCTGCTACACGATCAGCACCTCGTCGATCACCATCGACGACCCGTTCTGGACCTCGGTCGCACAGCAGCGGATCCGGTTCGGCGGCTTCTTCATCTCGACCAGCGTGATCATCGCGCTGGTGGTGGTCGCGATCGGGATCTACGTGCTCGGCTACACCCGGCTGGGTCGCAACACGTACGCGATCGGCGGGAACCCGCAGTCGGCACTGCTGATGGGGCTGCCGGTGGGGCGTACCCGGATCGCGGTCTACACGATCAGCGGATTCTGCTCGGCGCTCGGCGGGCTGCTGCTCAGCTTCTACATGCTCTCCGGCAACAACGGGCACGCAGTCGGCCTGGAACTCGACGCGATCGCCGCCGTGGTGATCGGCGGCACGCTGCTGACCGGCGGCTCGGGCTACCTGATCGGCACCGTGCTCGGGGTGCTGGTGCTCGGGCTCATCCAGACCATCGTCACCTTCCAGGGCGACCTCAGTTCGTGGTGGACCAGGATCGTGATCGGTGTGTTGCTCTTCGTGTTCATCGTGCTGCAACGTGTGGTGACCCGACGGCAGGCATAGGCGGTGACCCCGCCGCTCCGGCGCCGGGCGGCGGTGCCGGTGGGACACCCCCGGGCTTGGTGATAGCGCTAACACCGTGGTTGGCTGGCGGGTGGCGGAGGTGCCGACGGGTGCCGCCGCGAGCCGGTCCGCCGGGTACGGGTGGTGGAGCCGGCGAGGGAGTACAGGGAACGTCCAGGAGGGACACGAGTGAGCGCTAACGGTGCGGACCGGTACGTGGTGGGCGTCGACTTCGGCACGCTCTCCGGCCGGGCGGTGGTGGTCCGGGTCTCGGACGGCGCCGAACTCGGCTCGGCGGTGCACGAGTACCAGCACGGGGTGATCGACGACCGGCTACCGGAGACCGGGGCCGAACTCCCCGGCGGCTGGGCGTTGCAGATGCCGGAAGACTGGCGGTCGGTGCTGCGCGAGGCGGTGCCGAAGGCGCTCTCGGCCGCCTCGGTGCCGCCCGAGGCGGTGATCGGGATCGGCACCGACTTCACCGCCTGCACCGTGCTGCCGACGCTGGCCGACGGCACCCCGCTGAACGAGGTCCCCGGGCTCGCCGACCGGCCGCACGCATACCCGAAGTTGTGGAAGCACCACGCCGCCCAGCGGCACGCCGACCGGATCAACGAGCTGGCCGAGCAGCGCGGCGAGCCGTGGCTGCCCCGGTACGGCGGCCGGATCTCCGCGGAGTGGCAGTTCGCCAAGGCGCTCCAGGTGCTCACCGAGGACCCCGAGGTCTACGCCCGGACCGAGCGGTGGATCGAGGCGGCCGACTGGATCATCTGGCAGCTCTGCGGCGAGGAGACCCGCAACGTCTGCACCGCCGGCTACAAGGGCATCCACCAGGACGGGCAGTACCCGTCCCGGGACTACCTGGCCGCGCTGCACCCCGACTTCGCCGATTTCGTCGACACCCGGCTCGCCCACCCGCTCGCCCCGCTCGGCGGGCTCGCCGGGCGGCTCACCCCGGAGGCGGCGGCCGCCACCGGGCTGCCGGCCGGGATCGCGGTCGCGGTCGGCAACGTCGACGCGCACGTCACCGCCGCCGCCGCGAACGCCGTCGAGCCCGGCCAGCTACTGGCGATCATGGGCACCTCGACCTGTCACGTGATGGTCGCCGACACCCTGGCCGAGGTGCCCGGGATGTGCGGCGTGGTCCGGGACGGCATCGTCCCCGGCCGGCTCGGCTACGAGGCCGGACAGAGCGGCGTCGGGGACATCTTCGGTTGGTTCGTCGAGCACTGCGTACCGGCCGGTTACGCCGAGGAGGCGGCCCGGCGGGGGACCGGGGTGCACGAGTACCTCACCGAGCTGGCCGCCGCGCAGCGCCCCGGCCAGCACGGGCTGGTCGCCCTCGACTGGCACAACGGCAACCGCTCGGTGCTGGTCGACCACGACCTCTCCGGCGTGATCGTCGGGCAGACCCTGGCCACCCGGCCGGAGGACCAGTACCGGGCCCTGATCGAGTCGACCGCCTTCGGCACCCGGACCATCGTCGCCGCCTTCGAGAACGCCGGAGTGCCGGTGACCGAGTTCATCGCCGCCGGCGGCCTGCTCAAGAACACCTTCCTGATGCAGGTCTACGCCGACGTGCTGCGCCGGCCGCTGTCGGTGATCGACTCCGACCAGGGGCCCGCGCTCGGCTCGGCGATCCACGCGGCGGTGGCCGCCGGGGCGTACCCGGACATCACCGCCGCGGCCGCCGCGATGGGCAAGGTCCGGCGGGGCGTCTACCAGCCCGACCCGGCCAGCGCCGACGTGTACGACCGGCTCTACGCCGAGTACGAGCGACTGCACGACTACTTCGGTCGGGGCGGCAACGACGTGCTGCACCGGCTGCATGCGCTACGCGAGGAGGCACGCGGATGACCAGCGGCGAACTCACCGGCACGATCAGCGAGACGGTCGCCCGGATCCGTGCGGAGGTGTGCCGGCTGCACGAGCAGCTCACCCGGTGGGAGCTGGTCGCCTGGACCAGCGGCAACGTCAGCGCCCGGGTGCCCGGCGCCGACCTGATGGTGATCAAGCCCAGCGGGGTGTCGTACGACGACCTCACCCCGGAGTCGATGGTGGTGACGACCCTGGACGGGGAGATCGTGGACGGCAACTACTCGCCGTCCAGCGACACCGATGCGCACGCCTACGTCTACCGGCACATGCCGCAGGTCAACGGCGTGGTGCACACGCACAGCCCGTACGCCACCGCCTGGGCCGCCCGGGACGAGGCGATCCCCTGCGTGCTGACCGCGATGGCCGACGAGTTCGGCGGGGAGATCCCGGTCGGCCCGTTCGCGCTGATCGGCGGCGACGACATCGGCAAGGGGATCGTCGCCACCCTGGAGGGCCACCGCTCACCCGCGGTGCTGATGCGCAACCACGGTGTCTTCACCATCGGGGCCAGCGCCAAGGCGGCGGTGAAGGCGGCGGTGATGTGCGAGGACGTCGCGCGTACCGTACACATCGCCCGGGCCGGCGGTCCGCTGGTCCCGATCGAGCCCCGGCACATCGACGCCCTCTACGAGCGCTACCAGGGGGTCTACGGCCAGCGCTGACATCCGGGCCGCCAAGGGGGCGCGCCGCAGGCCGGGCGGGTGGACGGTGCGGGCCGGGCGGGTCGACCGGGCAGGCCGGGCGGGTGGACGGCGACGGTCCACGGGCTGGTGCGCCGGCCGCGGGGCTGGCATGCTCGCGCCAGAATGTTCACCGGGCGGGCGGTCCGTGCCCGCCGTCCATCCGCGAACCCTGGTGGTGCCTGTTGACCGGATCCCGCCGCCCGCCCGCCGACCTGCCCGAGGCGGTCCCCTCGACGCCTGCCGGAGCGGGCGGACCGGTCCCGCCGGTGCCGGGCGAGTGCCAGGTGTGGCGGCTGCCGATGGGTCCGGCACACTGGGCCGGAGTCGACGTGCTCGACGACGAGGAGCGGCAGCGGCACGCCCGGTTCCGGCGGGTCGCCGACCAGGAGCGCTACCAGGCCGCCCACGTCGGGGTACGGATGCTGCTCGGGCACTACCTCGGCGTACCGGCCGGGCAGCTCAGCTTCTCCCGGCACTGCCGGCACTGCGGCGCCGGGCACGGCAAGCCGGTGGTCGACCGGCCCGCCACCAAGCTCGACTTCTCGCTCACCCACTCGGGGGAGTGGGTGGCCGTGGCGGTGGCGACCGACCCGGTCGGCCTGGACGTGCAGGAGCTGACCGACGGCACCGACGTGGCCGCGTTGAGCAGGAGCGTGCTGTCGCCGGCCGAACTGCGCTGGTGGGACGGGCAGCCGGCCGAGTCCGCCCGACGGGCGTTCTTCGGGTACTGGGCCCGCAAGGAGGCGCTGTTGAAGGCGACCGGACACGGGCTGGCCGTACCGATGAACCGGATCACGCTGACGCCGCCGGACGAGCCGGCCCGGCTGGTCGACTGGGCCGCCGGGAACCCCCTCGACGGCCCGGTGCAACTGCACGACCTCGACGCCGGCCCGGACTACACCGCCGCCGTCGCGGTGCTCTCCAGCCTGCCGGTCCGGGTCAGCCTGGCGGACTTCCCGGCGGCGCTGGCCAGCGGCCGTCCGATGCCCGAACCGGCCTGAGCCCCGACCGGCCTGAGCCGGGACCGCGTTCTCCTGCCCGCACTCTCAACGGCGGGTCGCGACGATCTCCAGCGTCAGCCCGATCCGCCGGCCGGTCATCCCCCGGGCCCTGGTCAACCCGAAGGCGTACCGGTCGACGGTGGTGCCGGCCCGGGCGCTCAGTTCCGCCGTACCGCCGGCCACCCGCTCGACGTCGAGCGTCACCGGCCGGGTGACGGTGCGTACCGTCAACTGCCCGTGCAGGGTCCCACCGTCACCGGACGGTACGAACCGCTCGCCCCGGAAGCGCAGACAGGGGTGAGTGGCCGCGTCCAGGTAGTCGGCCGAGCGGACGTGGGCGTCCCGGGGGCCCAGCCCGCTGTCGAAGCTGCCCGCGAGCACCTCCGCCTCGGCCGTCGACTCCTCGACCGGCGTGGCCACCGTGATCGTGCCGCTGCCGATCCGGAAGGTGCCGCGTACCGGAAGCAGTCCGAAGACCGCCCGGGTGTCGAACCGGATCACCGAGCGTGCCGGGTCGATGGTGTAGGTGCCGCTCGGCACGTCCTGCCCGGGGTCGCTCCCCGGCTGCCCCGCCCTGTTGGTCACGGTCATGGCCGCTTCGTCTCCTCCGTCGAACTCCTCGTCGAACTCCTCGCCGGGCCCGGAGCGGGCGCACCCCGGACCGGCCCGGGTGACCCTCCAGGATCAGGCCGGCGGACCCGCCTCGACCTGCCGGCGCAGCCGGGCCAGCCAGTCACCGTCCGGAGCGTCCGGGCCGACCACCAACCAGGTGACCCCGGCGTCGGCGTACTCGTCGACCGGCACCGCCGGATCGTGCGGCACCACGATCTCCCGGTCCGGCCCGAGTACGGCGCGTACCTCGGCGACCTGTGCCGGGGTCAGGCCGCCGACCGCGTCGCGGCCGAGTGCGAACACCCCGTCATACCGGGCGGCCCGGTCCAGCGGACGCCGGTGCGGCCAGGTCGCGGCGACCCAGATCGGCGGCCGGGGCCGCTGCACCGTACCCGGCCCGAGCCGGGCCCGGACCCGGAAGAGCGGACCGTCGTGCGTCACCTCGTCGCCGCGCAGCAGCCCGTCCAGCACCACCAGCGCCTCGTCCAGGGCGGCCGCCCTGGCCCGTGGGTCGGCCGATTCGCCGAACCCGGTGAAGTCGGTCTCCGGGACGCCGAGACCGACCCCGACCACCGCCCGGCCGGCGCTGAGCTGGTCGAGCGTGATCACCTCCTTGGCCACCTTCCAGGGCCGTCGGCGGGCCAGCGGGGTGACCATCGCGCCGAGCCGGACCTGCCCGGTGGCGGCGCCGATCGCACCGAGCAGGACCCAGGGGTCGTGCATCGGCATGCCGTCGGCGCCGAGGTGGTCCCAGAGGAAGAAGCCGTGCCAGCCCGTGCGGTCGGCCGCGACCGCAGCGTCGATCAGGTCGGCGGGCGATCCGGCCGGCGGGAGGGATATCGCGTACCGCATGCCCGCATGTCTACCGGTCCCCGCCGATCCTGTCTGTCCCGTCCCGCCCGCTCACCGGGGTTCAGAGGCCGAAGACGTCCTCCTCGGCGCCCTCCCGGACGCCGTCGACGAAGCCACGGAACGCCGGATCGTCCCGGTCGGCGGTCACGCTCGTCACCTGCTCCCCGGTCGCCTCGGCGACCGCGTCGACCAGCGGGGGATAGGTGAGGTCGACCTCGGCGAGTTCGTCGTCGTCGGCCTCGGCCAGGTTGATCACGTCCTGGAGCTGGTCGGCGTCGGTCTCCGGATCGCCGGCCCAGGACTCGCCGAGGTTGAAGCACTCGTCGTACAGCGCGCGCTGGTCCTCGGTCCAGTCGTCGTCGTAGTTCCTCACGCCGTACTCCCTTCCCCGCCGACCATCTGAGCATGCCCCGAGAGCTGCGGGAGGGTTCCCGGTTATCGCTTTTTGCCCGTCGGAGCGGGCCGGCGGCGACCGGCGGGATTACCCCCGCTCGGCCTGGGTAACCATCTCGGCGGCCTGGGTAACCAACTCGGCGCGGACACCCGCGCGGGCGGCGCCGAGCGAGGCGACCGGGCCGGTCGACTCCCGGACGACGAGCCGGCAGGGCTGCCGGATCACCCCGGAGGCCCGTTCGCCGTCGAGCGCGGCGAAGAGCTGCTTGACGGCGGTCGCGCCGAGCTGTTGCAGGTTCAGGTCCACGGTGGTCAGTGGCGGCCGGCAGTCGGCGGCGAAGACCTCCCAGTTGTCGTAACCGACGATGGCGACGTCGTCCGGGATCCGCCGGCCGAGGTCGAGCAGGGTTTCGGCGACCCCGGTGGCGATCTGGTCGTTGCCGCAGAAGACCGCGTCGATCTCCGGGTCGGCGGTGAGCAGCATCCGGCCGGCGTGCCGGCCCCAGCGCTGGGACCATTCGCCGTACAGCGGGTCGCCGCCGGCCAGCGGCAGCCCGGCCTCGCCCAGTACCGAGTGCAGGCCGGTCACCCGGTCGCGGGCGGCGCGGTAGGTCTCCGGGCCGGTGATGTGCCCGATCCGGCGCCGGCCGAGGGCGACCAGGTGCTCCACGGCCAGCCGCGCGCCACCGGCGTCGTCGGCGAGCACCGAGAGGTCGCTCGGGTCGTCGGACTCGCCGTAGACGTAGACGACCGGGACCGGGATGTCCCGGGTCAGCGAGGGGCGGATGTCGTTCGAGTCGCCCAGGATGATGAAGCCGTCCACCTGGCGGGCCAGCAGCGTACGGATGTAGTGCCGGCGCCGGATGACGTCCCCTCGGGCGTCGCAGAGCAGTACGCACATCTGCTCGTTGCCAAGTGCGTTCTCGATGCCGAGCAGCACCGGGAAGGCGAAGCGTTCGCCGAGTTCGTCGGTGAGCAGCCCGATCGTCCGGGTACGCCCCGAGATCAGTCCCTTGGCCAGGGCGTTGGGGTGGAAGGAGAGTTCCTCGGCCGCCTCCAGGACCCGGCGACGGGTGGCCGGCGCGACCTCGTCCCGCGCGTTCAGCGCCTTGGAGGCGGTGGCCACCGAGACCCCGGCCCGCCGCGCCACGTCGGTCAGGGTCACTGATTGAGAGCGTTGTCTGACCACCGAAATCCTTTCGGACCGTCTTTCGAGAAGGCCGAGCACCGAGATTCTAGTCTAGGCCGACTACGCCGTAATTTGCCCCTTCGCGGGGAAGGACGGGTAGTCGCACAACCCGGTCGCTATCCGCCGAAAAGCTTTTCGGAGCCCCGCTCCGTGCCGGCTGCGCCACCGGGCACGAGCCGGGTCCTGGGCACGGCCCACGCCGCACCTGCCCGCCCGAGGTGACCTGAGGGCACGTCCGCGCGTCGGGTACGGCGGCGGGACGCGAGCGGTGTACGGCGGGCGGATGTGCGGCGGCGCGGTTCGGCGGCTCAGCTCCCCGCGGCCGCCTGCTGGTTCCACATGGTGATCACCACGCCGACGACGAAGACCTGTACCGGCATCGGCAGGCCGGGCAGGTCGGCGACGACGTCGCCGCGCCAGAAGCTGGTTCGCTTCACCGAGCCGACCCGGCGCCCGCCAGCGTGCAGTTCCTGCTCGGTGCCGAAGAGCGAGGCGCGCTGGAAGTGGTACGTCTGTCCGTCGGCTTCCACCGTCCACCGCTTGCGGCCGACCCGGTCCGCCGAGGCGACGGCCCCGCCCGCCCCGTCGAGCAGGGTGTAACGGGTTCCCCAGGCGTTGCCGCGCACCTGGTAACGCTGTCCGTCCAACTCGAAGTCGCCGCCGCTGCGCCAGAAGGCGTCGTCCCAGGTCGTCACGACCCGGTCCCGGACGCTGATCTCGTAGCGGCTGCGCCACGCGCTCACCCTGCGGGCCTTCAACACCCCGCCAGGTTAACCAGGGCAGGCAAGGCGGCCCCGGCGGGTGTGCGCCCGGTGGTGACCGACACGACGGAACCTGCCCGCCCGTGAGGTTGTGGACGGCGGGTACCACCTTGCCTGCCACCGGTCCAGCACACCTGTCGGACAGGGCTGGCTGGAAGAATCGGCCCATGATCCGAATCCGACCCGCGGGTGTGGACGACGCGGACGCGCTCGCCGAGGCGTACGTGGCCAACCGGGAATTCCTGGCACCCTGGGAACCCGTACGCCCGGAGAGCTTCTTCACCCCCGCCGGGCAGCGTGCCCGGCTCCGGCAGGCGACCCTGGAACGGGAGAACGGCACCGGCTACGGCTGCGTGATCGAACTCGACGGGCAGATCTGCGGCACCGTCACGCTGTCGGCGATCCTGCGCGGGCCGGCGCAGTCGGCGAACCTCGGCTACTGGGTCGCCGAGTCGGTCAACGGGCGCGGCGTCGCGACCCGGGCGGTGGGCCTGATCCTCGACGTCGCCTTCGGGGAACTGGACCTGCACCAGGTGATGGCCGGCACCCTGCTGCACAACACCGGGTCACAGCGGGTACTCGGGCGCAACGGGTTCGACCGGATCGGCGTCGCCCGGGAACACGTCGAGATCGCGGGGAAGTGGCAGGACCACATCCTCTTCCAACGCCTGACCGACCGCTGACCACCCGGGCGTACCCGGTCACCCGCCCGCGCCGGTGCCGGCTGGACCCTCCCTCGGTGGGAGGGTCCAGGATAGGGCGGTGACCAGGGAACTCCTGCCGATCGGCGCGTTCGCCCGGCTGTGCCGACTCAGCGTCAAGCAGTTGCGGCACTACGACGAGGTGGGTCTGCTGCGGCCGGCGAGCGTCGACCCGGCCACCGGCTACCGCTACTACCGGCGGAGCCAGGTGCGGGACGCGATGGCGATCGCCCTGCTCCGGGGTCTGGACGTCCCGCTCGCGGCGATCACCCAGGTGCTCACCGGCGACGACGACACGCGGGCCGCCGTGTTGCGTACCGAACGGAGCCGGCTGGCCGAGCGGATCGCCGCACAGCAACGCAGCTGGCAACTCCTGGACCGGCTGCTCACCGGCGACCTGCTCACCGACGGGCTGCTCCGGCACGAGGTGACCCTGGCCCGCGAGCCCGCCCGCCGGCTGCTGGTCCGCCGCGCGGTCTGCGCACCGGAGGAAATCGGCGCGACCCTCGGCGGCGAGATCGGCCCACTGCTGGCCGGGATGTCGGGACTCGACTGGAGACCGCCGGTCTGGGGCCTGTTCCCGGTCGACCTGGGCAGCCAGCTCCGGGTCGCGGTGGGGGTGCAGAGCGAGGTACCCGCCGACGTCGTGGCCGGGACGGCCGTCGAGGAGCTGCCGCCGGGTCCGGTGGCGGCGGCGGTGCACGTCGGACCGTACGAACACCTGACGTTGACGTACCAGGCGGTCTTCGCCTGGATCCACGAGCGCGGGCTGCGCCCGTGCGGCCAGGTGCGGGAGGCGTACCTGGCCGACCCGGTGACGACCGAGCCGGCTCAACTGGTGACCCGGGTGGTCGTGCCGATCGAGGACGAGGAGCCGAGCTGAGATGACCACCACGCCGACGAGGACCGATCTGAAGAAGGTCCACTTCCAGTTGTACGCGGCGGGTACCGCCCCGGCACTGGTGGAGGTACCGGAGTTGCCGTACCTGGCGATCGACGGTGTCGGAGACCCGGACGGGGCCGGGTACCAGCAGGCGGTGCGGGCGCTGTACACGGTCGCGTACGGGCTGCGCTCCCGGCTGCGCCGGGCCGACGTGCTGGACTACTCCGTCGCGCCACTGGAGGGGCTGTGGTGGGGGTCGGCGGAGTGGGACCCGACCGGCCAGGACCGGTCGACCTGGAACTGGACGATGCTGATCCTCCAGCCGTCGCAGGCGGCGCAGCCGGATCTGGTCGCGGATCTGGTCGCGGAGACGACCCGGAAGAAGCCCGGGGTACCGGTGGACCGGGTCGAGCTGCGCCGGTTGACGGAGGGGAGGAGCGCGCAACTGTTGCACATCGGGCCGTACGGCGAGGAGCGCCCGACCCGCGACCGGCTGATGGCCTTCCTCGACGAGTCCGGGTACCGGATCTCGGGGCACCACCACGAGATCTACCTGTCCAACCCGGCCCGGACGGCCGCGGCGAGGCTGAGGACGATTCTCCGCTATCCGGTGGCGCTGCGCTGAGACGGTCCCCCCGGCGGGCGGTCGCCAGCGGCGATCCGCTCGGCCACAGTGGACGGTGTTCCTCGCGGAGGCTCAGGGCGTCGCACGAGCCTCGTGCAGCAGCCGGAGCTGGCCGAGTTCGGCGACGTTCTTCATCAGCTCCGCGTTGACCCAGGCGACCATGTGCGCGACGGTGTGCGCCGGGTCGCCCTGCCACGGGAACGGGGCGGTCTCGTCGAGGTCTGCCTCGGTGAGCCCGTCGAGCACCGACAGCCACTCGGTGCGGAGGGTACGCAGCCAGGCGATGGTCGCCGCGAGGTCGCCGGGCCAGTGCACCTCGGTACGGTCCGGCGGGGTGCGTCCCCCGGCGTGGTCGACGGCCGCGCTCCACCACCAGCCGAGGTGCCAACTGAGCCAGCCGACGGTGGGAACCGGGACCGGATCCGGCTCGGTGTCCGACCAGTCCGGCAGCCATCGGCCGGCGTCGTCCGGGCGTACCGTCCAGGAGAGCGCGGCCGGCTCCCAGAGCAGGTGGGCGGGCTCCAGCCGCTCCAGGTGGTACTCGAACAGCGACCAGGTCAGGTCGAACTGCCATCGCAGCAGCTCAGCGCGGGATGCCGACATTGCGCGATCTTCGCATCGCAGCCGTGGCCGGGCGAGCGGTTATCCACGACTCAGGGGGTCGTCGGTCGGATCGACGCCCCGGCGGGAGCCGGTCGCGTGTTCGCAGAGGATGGTATCGATGTCCGAGCCGCGCGGTTGCTCGTTTCCGACCGGAAGAGCTGGCTCAGCCCCGTCTGCCGACGATCTCGGCCACCTCGCCTGGTCTGGACAGGAACGGCGCGTGTGCGGACTCCAGCGTCACGACGGAGGTCGGATTCTCCGGGAAGGCGGCGTCGGCCTCCGCGACGAGTACCCGCTGGAGGGCAGGGCGGATCGCCATGTCCCGGGCGCAGACGACGTAGGTGCGGGGGAGGGAGCCCCAACCGTCCCGGGTCAGCCGGGTGGTGCCGCGCATCATGCTGACCGGGGCGTCCGGGGTGAGCAGGCCCAGCGCGGCATCGGCGACGACCGGGTCGACGTCCGCGTAGAACGCGTCGCGAAGCAGCTGGCGGTAGGCGGGGTCGTCCGAGGCGAGGTCGAGCCGCAGCGCCCCGATCACCGCGGGGTCGCCCCGGAGGGCGGGCAGGACCACCGCGCCCGAGTTCTCCGGCAGCGCGAAGTACCCGTCGGCCGCCTTGTCCGAGGCGGGCATGATGGCGGCGAGGTACACGGCGTGCGCCACCAGTTCGGGAACCTGCTGCGCCGCCCGGGTCAGGACGGGGCCGCCCATGCTGTGCGCCACCACCGTGACCGGGCCGCCACGGCCCAGCGTTTCGATCTGCGAAACCAGCAGCTCGGCCGCCTGGTCGAGGCCCACCTCCGCCACCGGCGAGAACTCGGTGGCCAGCTCATCCGGGTCGAACGGACGCATGGTCAGGCACTCGGGTCGACGCGCGCGCAGCCCGTGCCCGGCCATGTCGACCGCCAGGGTCGGGCGGCCGTACGGCAGGAGGTGGGCGATGACCTCGGTCCAGCACCAGGCACCGTGCCAGGAGCCGTGCAGCAACAGGATCGGGGTCGACCCGGGGGACATGGCCGCTCCTTTCGATGACCACGGCGTTGCGGTTGACGTCCATCGCCCTCCGCTTCAGCGTTCCGGGTCGGCCGGCGGCGACATCCGGCAACTGACGTGGCTTCAACAATCGCAAACGATCAATATGTCGCCATTCCCGACCGGCCGTAGACCCCTCTGCCGCAACGACGGTCGCCGAGGGGATGACCCGGCGCAGACCGGCGCGACGGAGGCGGTGTTACGATCATCGGCGAAGGTCATGAGCGCCAGCGCGAAGCCCCGGCTTGCTGGCCGGCAACCCTCCGTTCGCGGGCGGGGTGCTCCGGGTGAGGACCAGGCTCGGCGCGAGTGCCGTCGAGCAAGCCGCGAAGCAGGAGGTCCAGGTGACGTCGATCCCTTCCTTCGACCAGGACACAGCATCCGGACAGCACCTCAAGCCGACCGGCCAGGTGCGACCGCGGCTGCGCCTCGCCGGTGCCGACGACGCCGAGCAGATTGCCCGGCTGCACGCCGAGAGTTGGCGCCGGCACTACCGTGGCGCCTACGCCGACTCCTTTCTCGACGGCGACGTCGCCGCCGACCGGCACTCGGTCTGGTCGGCACGGCTGGCCGCCCCGACCAACAGCCAGACGGTGGTGGCCGAAGACGACAGCCGGCTGGTCGGCTTCGTCCACGTCGTGTTCGACCACGACCCCAGTTGGGGCAGCCTGATCGACAACCTGCACGTCGTGCACGGCCGCCAGCGGACCGGCGTCGGCACCACGCTGCTGGCCCACGCAGCCCGAGCCGTCCTGGAACACGCGACGGCCGAACGGATGTACCTGTGGGTCCTCGAGCAGAACACGGCGGCGCAGCGGTTCTACCGCGCCTGCGGAGCCCGCGGCGTCGAGACGGCGACAGTGTCACCGCCCGGCGGAGACCCTTCCCGACTCAACGGTGCTCCCCGCAAGTTCCGGATGGCCTGGCCGGACGTCACAGCCCCGAGCGGGCTCGACACCCGTCGCCGAGACCGCGAGTAGCGCGGGGCCGTCTACCTGACCCTGGCACCGCAGTTCCTCGACGTGCGGGGCCCCGTGCTGGTCCCGGTCTCGGCGCCCGGACCCGCTCCTGACGCCCGTCAGCCTCAGGGCAACGCCTTCACCGGGTTCGCGGGCCCGCCGCGTGTGGTGGCCGCGATCCTGAGCAGGCAGGCGAGATCCGGAATCGTCCTGACCTGCCGCGAGACGACCTGCTCGCCGGCGCGGTTCCAGATGCGCAGCCGCACCCGCCCCCGCTCCACCCGTGCGACGTCCGACCAGGCGACGAACCGCCGTCCGTCGCGCACTCCCAGCTTGCTGACCGTGATCGGGCCGAATGCGCTGCTGCCGGTCTCAGTGATCTCCCTGGTCCGGCGCGGGTAGGTCACCTCGGCCACCGCCCGCTCGACGGCCTCGGCGAGCCGGCCGACGCCTGCGTAGGGGGGTCTGGCCAGGTTGAGCGTCGTGCCGTCGGTCAGCTCCAGTACGCAGCGCGGAAACTCCTCAGCCGGGCCGAGCTGGTAGATCCGGGTCACCCAGACCCGGACGTGCGCGACCTCGTCCCACCTGAGCAGGCGGGTCACGGTGGTCGTCCCGGTCGTGGTGAGCAGGCCACGGGTGCAGAGGTACAGGTGACGGCGGGACTTGCGCCAGGCGGGTACGGCGAACAGCACCCCGAGCCCAGCGGCCCCGGCGCCGATCGCCCGCCCGACATCGTCGCCGAAAAGCAGCCCGAACCCGCCGAGCACGCCGCAGGTGACCGCGAAACTCAGCTCCATCGCCACCGTCAGCCGATAGCGCTCGACCACCTCACCGAGGCCGGTTTCCGCGACGATCTCCGCAATCTCGGGCGGGCAGTTCCGCATCCGACGCTCACCTCCCGGACGATCGCTGCGACGGATCCGTTTCCCATCGTCGTCCGGGCGGTCAACCGGTTCGCCGGCTGGGACGGCCGGGACCGGCGGGCGGCGCGATGCCCCATCACACGTCGATCCGCACCGATCCCGCGTCTGCACTGGCGGCGAGGAACGCGACGGTCTCGTCCTGCATCGCGAACAGTTCCCGGATGGGAGCTGGCCGACGTGACGTGGCGGCGAGGTCCGCCTGTGCCTCGCTGGACCACAGGAACGGGTACACCGCCAGACCGTGTGACGCCGCCAGTTGCTCGACCTCGGCGTGCCATCCGGGCCAGCGCTGCGACTCGTAGAACTCGGCCGTGCCGCCGGATGTAGGGTCGCCCGGTGACCGCGTACGACATCGCCGCCCGGCTGCCCACCATCGACCGGCTGCGGCAGCGCTGCAAGGCACTGGCCGTGCTCGACCGCATCATCGACGAGGGGCACCCCTACCACGCCTATACCTCGACCTGGGGCACGGACGAGGCGGCACTGATGAGCAGCGGCAGCGGCGACGAGTGGACCGTGGTGTTCACCGCCGACGGCGCGTTCATCCGGGTCTTTGATCATGAGTCGGCGATGTCGCCCTACGGCGATCCGGACCACGAGTTGTGGCCGGGCCTGCTCGACGGCCTCCCCGTGGTGTTGCGTCCCCAGGTGGAGGAGCCCGCCTTCTGCGATGAGACCGGCCGGTTCGTCGCCACCGCGGTGCTGTGGCGGTCGGTTGGTGACGACCGCTGGCACGCTGGCGAAGGCATCACCTTTCCACCACCGGACGGGTTCGACGATGACGGCGGACCGGACGGGTCCGGGATGCTCGAAATCCTGCTCGACGACATCGTCGACCGGTTCGTCGAGTACGCCGGCGACTACTACGAAATGGAGGTGGACCGGGCAGCAGTGGAGTACGTCGTCGCCCACCGGCCGCTTACCGACACCGTGGTAAGCGCACTGAACCCTCGGCACACCGTCGCCGACCTGGCAGAGGATGTCGCCGCGATCGGCTACCCGAGCACCGCGCTGTAGCGGGCCGCAGACCCGTGGCAGGAGACCCTACCCGGCCGCACCTTCGAGTAGTGCCGGTACGACGAATCCCCCGGCACCGAGCATGATGCTCGGCGCCGGGGCACCTTTCACCGTGATCGTCGGCTCGGTCAACCGGCTGTGGCGTGGAGCAGACTCACAGTCCCCAGCCGTACCGGATACGATCGCGGCCGGAGGCATTGCGGACAGTGAGGTTCAGGTTGGTGCCGCTGCCGCTGAGGGCGAACATCGAGTACCAGTCGTAACCGGAGCTTCCGGTGGGCTTGCCGCCGAGGGCGGGCCAGTAGGTGCCGCCCATCTGGTTGTCCCGCATGACCTGGGTGACGGCGCGAATGTGCCGCACGAAGTTGTCGGTGCTGTTCGCGTTGCCGTAGTTGAGGCCGTTGTCCATGGGCGCGCCGTACTCGGTCACGATCGCGCGGGAGGCGCAGTTCCCGAGGCGGGTCTGGATGTGGCTTCGGAAGGCGTCGTACGTCATCGCGTCGTAGAAGAAGGCGTAGTGGTGGAAGGAGAGCAACGTCCCGTTGAAGCGGCTGTCGTTGCAGACGTCCCGCAGGTCCTGGCTGTAGCCGGTGCCGCCGATGAGCACCCGGCTCGGCACCGCCGAGTAGTGGTAGCTGAGCCAGTTCGCCGCGACGTTGCGCCAGTCCGCCGAGCTGTAGCCGTGCGGCTCGTTCATCGGCTCGAAGTAGACGTTGGTGTTGGAGCCGTAGGTGTTGGTCACGCGGGACCACATCGTGTTCCACGCGGCGAGGTTGGTGATCCTGCCGCCGGAGGCGGCGCCGTCCTCCCAGTACGCGAGGATGACCTTGAATCCGCGGGCGGTGGCGGCGTCGATGGCCCCCCGGTAGTTGTTCCACCACGTCGTGCCGACGGTGTGGGTGTTGATCGGCAGCCGGACCGTGTTGACCCCCACGGCCGCCATGTCGTCGTAGAGGGCATTGGCCTTGGCCCGCACGGTCGCGTTGCTGTCGGACTGGCTCAGCCCCTGGACGACGAGCGGGCCGGTGCTGAAGTTGTCACCCAGCACGGCCCAGTTCATCCCTCTGAACTGATTGGTGGCCGCGCCGGCCGGGGATGCGCCGCTGACGGCGGCGACCGGAATCAGCGCCGCCGTGGCCAGGGCGCCGACGAGGATCCGACCGAGTGATCGTCGACGGGATGTCGGTACCTCGTCGTGTCGAGGGTCGTTCGTGCCTCGACCGATCTGGGTGCCCTGCTGGATTGTCAATGTCTCGTCCTTCCTCGGGGGTTCTGTGCCGGACACGACGGAGCCATGCCGTACTGCCTGCGCGTAGCTGTCCGCTGGGTGTGCACCGTGTCCCCGACCGACCCGGACGGGTACGCCGTGGCGCCGGCCCGCAACACCCCTGGCAACATCTTCTTGATCCACTCGTCCGAGGGCCGTCAGTTACGGGTACGGCCGAGGTAGACGTTGCGGGCGCGGTAGAGGGTCTCGGCGGACGGGCCGGGTGAGCCGGAGGAGCCCTCCATCTGGAGGTTGATGATCAGCCACATCGGCTTGCCGACGAAGTTGGACCCTCGGTGCTGGCCCTTCCACTGGCCGTCGAGGTAGTAGTGGATGTCGACGTCGGTCGCGTTGACCTTGGCGATCCAGACCCGGTACTCGTGCCACGCGGCCGGGTTCGAGACCCCGACGATGGTGTTGTCCCACGCCCCGTCGTAGGTGTTGAACCAGTTCCGCGCGTCCCCCTTGTATTCGAGTATGTCGCTCTCCGGCGGCCAACTGTTCGCTCCGGTGAGCCAGAACGCCGGCCAGGTGCCGCGGCTCGACGGTGCCTGGAACTCGCCCCTGACCTCGTAGTTCGGGAACTGGTCGCTGACGAGCACCTGGTCTTTGGCGTGGATGGCGCCGGAGTGGTAGCGGATCGGCAGATGTGGGTCGGCCGAGCTGGTCCCCTCGTCCCAGGTGATGCGGGTGGCTCTGATGTTGAGTTGCCCGCTGGGCGAGAGGTAGACGTGGTTGTTGTCCGTGGCGCTCGCGTACATTCGGGCGCTGCCGTTGTGGTCGGAGCCCCACGGGTAGCGGAAGTTCCACTCGGCGGTCAGCGCCTCGCGGTCGGCGAACGACGATCCGTCGATGAGCGTCTCCCAGGCGGCCGCCCGGGCCGGCGGCTGGGCGAGCAGCACGGTGCCGGCGAGCAGGGTGGTGAGGGCGAGCGCGGCTCGGACGGTCCGGATCATCGCCACCACCTCCGGGTGGCGGGCCGGTCCGGGCCGTCTGTCGACGGTGGGGCCGGTACGGCGGTGACCTCAGGTCCGGTCGCTGTCGACGCCGGCGCGAGCGCGGCGTTGCGCGGCCAGAGCATCGGTGCTCTGATCATTACCTCTCCGCCTTTCTCCATGGCCTCCCTGGTCGCCGCGCGGGTCCGGGTGCCGAGCGCCCCTGGCGGTCCGGGGGTTGCCCGGGGCGCTCGGACCGGTGCCGAGATCTCACGACTGGGTGCGTGTCCATTGCTGGTTGGTGCCGCTGCCGCAGGTGTACTGGGTGATGTCGGTGCCGTCGGTGGTGCCGCCGCTGACCACGTCGAGGCACTTGCCGCTGTGCCGGGCCCGTAGTTGGTAGTAGCTGCCGGTGGCGACCCACTGCCACTGCTGGTTGGTGCCGTTGCCGCAGGTGTACTGGACGATGTTCGCGCTGTCGGCGGTCGAGGCGGACGCGACGTCGAGGCACTTGCCGCTGTTCTGGTTGACGATCCGGAAGTAGCCGCTGCCGGCGTCCTGGAACTCCCACTTCTGGTTTCCGCCACCGTTCCAGCCGTACTGCTTGACCTCCGCGCTGTCGGCCGTGGAGCTGCTCACCACGTCCATGACCTTGCCGCTGTGCCGGGCGGTGATCCGGTAGTAGGGCGGGGACTGGCCGGTGATGGTGCCGGTGCTGGTGTCGATGGTGATCGACGGGTACCAGTCGAGGCGCATGCTGGTGCTGGACGGGAAACTGATCGGCAACCAGACGTACTGGGAGTCGTTGACGGGCCCGCTCCAGGCGCCGGCCCAGCGGTCGCCCATGTAGAGGTAGCTGGTGGTGGAGCTGCCCTGGATCGGGAGTACGAACGTCGGCTGGGACCGGAACGTCGTCGAGTCCCCGACGTTGGTCCAGCCGGTCCACGGGCCGGAGATGCTCGACGCGGTGGCGTACCTGGCCTGGTTGGGGTTCCAGCCGGTCGCCGCCGAGGTCAGCAGGAAGTAGGTGCTGCCCCGCTTGAACATCGCCGGTGCCTCTCGGTGGGCGTCGTTCCAGAAGTTGCCGACCAGGGTGGCGACGTTGAGGTAGTCCGCGGTCAGCCGGTAGATGTGCAGGTCGTAGTTCTCGTCGGCGGCCGAGATCATGTACGCGGTGCCGTTGTCGTTGTAGAGCGTGATGTCCCGGGACATGTGCTGCCCGAGCGGCCGGAAGCTGCCGTGGTAGGTGTAGGTGCCGTCGACGGTGGCCGCCGAGGCGACGGCGGCTCGGGCCTCGCTGTAGTTGGACCCGTTCTCCTTGTGCATCCACATCACGTACCGACCGGTACTGGCGTTGTAGATGACCTTCGGTCGCTCGATGTTGGCGACCTGTAGCTCTGACGCCGACGACTGGGTGAGGACGTTGTTGCGGAACTCCCAGTCGCGCAGGTTGGTGGAACGGTAGACGGAGACCGCTCGGAAGGTGTTGTCCGAATTGCGGTTCTCGCCGAACCAGTAGTAGTAGTTGCCGACCTTGAGCACACCGCCGCCGTGGGCCTGTAGCAGGTTGCCGCTGGTGTCCCTGAACTGCGTACCGTTGGTGATGGTGACCGGCTCCGCCCGGGCGGCCGTGCTCGTCCCGGCCACCGCTGTCACGATCGCCGCTGCGGTGACGGCCAGCGACAGCCCGAGCGATAGCAACCGCCTGTCCCTCTTCACTCCTGTGTCCCTCCTGTTCGTCTCGGTGCGGTCGGGCGGCCGGGAGCCCGCGGTGCGCTTGGCACGTCCCCGGCCTCGGCCCCCGGGTGCTGGCGCCGGCCTCCGACCGGCCACCCAGGTCGCTGGTGCTGACGCCTCCGGCAACACCTTGGTAATCGAGCGTCAACCAGCGCGCCATACTTCGAACCGATTCATCCACGGACATTCATAAACGAACATCAGTGGCTGCCGCGACGCGTGCGATCGGCGCTAGAATCATCTGCCCAGCTCAGGGTCGACGCGTCGGAGCCAGTCTATCGATGTTTGTCGAAGCCTTTCGCGACGGTCCGCGTCGTCGGAGCCCGGCCTTCGACCCCGCCCCCAATGGCACCGCCGAACCGAGGAGCGCCGATGCAACGCTTCGACAGCCAAACCCGACTGACGCCGATCGGCCGTGGCCGATGGTGGGCCGCACTGGTCGGGGTGCTCGTGCTCGTGGCGGGTCTTCTCACCGCGCCGGCCGTCCCGGCCAGTGCCGCCAGCAGCTACGTGTACACCACCTTCAAGGGGGACGGCGCCGCCGACCAGGAACTGTGGGTGTACCAGTCGACGAACGGTACGAGCTTCAGCGTCCTCGCCGACACCAACTACCGGGGGCCGACCGGCGTGTTGCGCGATCCGAGCATCATCGCGCACAACGGCCGGTACTACATCGCGTACACGGTCCAGTCCTGGACCACGAACTCGACCCACTTCAACGTCGCGACGAGCACCGACCTGACGTCCTGGACACACGTCGCGAGTGTGGCCTCGGGCATCGCCAACACCCGGTTCGTCTGGGCGCCGGAGTTCTTCGTGGAGGGCGGGACGATCCGGATCATCGCCAGCGTGGCGCAGACGACCTGCTCGGCCTGCTTCCGGCCGTATGTCTACACCGCCCAGAACAGCTCGCTGACCTCGTGGAGCGGGCCGGCCCAGATGTGGGGGCTCGGCACGAACCACATCGACACGTTCGTCGTGAAGGACGGCGCCACCTATCACGCGTTCGTCAAGGACGAGACGTCCAAGTACATCGAACACTGGACGACCACGGCGGGCCTGACCAGCGGATGGGTGCAGCGTGCCGCGCTCTGGACCGCGGGCCACGAAGGGCCGTCGGTGCTCCGGATGGACGACGGCACCTGGCGGATCTACATCGACCGTTACACCAACGGTGGGATCTGGACCGCGACGAGCCCCGACCTGAACACCTGGTCCGGGATCACCCGGGTCTCCTGTTCGGGGTGCCGGCACGGCACGGTCGCGCGCCGATGAATCGTCCGTCGATCCCGCCACCTCGCACCCGCGTCACCCGCCACACCCACTAGTGGAGTCGGGACAGGGGCAGCGACGACCCGCGGACGACCAGTTCGGGCGCGAGGAGCACGCGGTGCGGAGGGCGCCGCTCGCCGTCGAGCAGGCGCGAGACTATGAGCTCGACGGCGAGCCGCCCGACGTGGCTCTTGGGCGGCCGGACGGCGGTGATCGCGGGATCGGCGAGGTGGGCGATCTCGTCGTCGTAGGAGACGATCGCCAGGCCGCCGGGGATGGCGATGCCCAGTTCGGCGCAGAACTGGGCGACGGCGATGGCATGCGGATCGCTGTGCACGATCAACCCGGTGATCCTGGCGCGTCTGCACTGCCGGAGGATCCGGACGATGACGTCCCGCTCCCCGGGCGCGGTGACCGTCTCCTGCAACGCGAGGGTGCCGGAGGTTCTGGGATCGGTGGCGGCGATCCGCCAGGCGCGCCCCAGGTGTTCCGAGGTCGGACTGCCCTGCGCGAGGACGAGACCGATTCGTCGATGCCCCTGCTGCCGAAGGTGGTAGACGGCGATCTCCAGGCCCAGGGAGTGGTCGCTGCGTACCCATTCGATCTGGCGTGTGCCGGGCGTCCACCGGCGCGGTTGACGTTCGATCAGGACGGTCGGCACCGGTAGCCGGCCGATCCATTCGAGAATCTCGTCGGCGTCGTCGCCGTCCAGGCTCGGTGCGAGCAGCAGGCCCTGGACCTGTCGGGCCTCGACGAGCCGGCCGATCTGCCGGCGGTCCTCGTCCGGGTCGTAACTCGAACCGCGCAGTTGCACGGTGACGCCGAGGGCCGCCGCGGCGGCGCGTGCGCCCGCCACGATCGGCGGCCAGTAGAAGTCGAGCGAGGGCACGACCATGCCGATGGTGAAGCGGACGGAGGCTCGTCGGGGCTGGCTGAGGGTGTTGGTGTGGGATGGCAGCGTCGCACCGCCGTGGACCTTGGCCACCAGGCCGCGCTCGGCGAGAGCGGCGATGTCGCGGCGGATCGTCAGCTCGCTGACCCCGAGTTCGCGGGCGAGGTCGCGGACCCGTACCGCACCGCTGCCGCGAAGCTCGGCGAGCAGCCGCTCCTGCCGCTGCGCGCTGAACAGCCGATCTGACTCCACGATGCGCACCTCCTATCGGCGAGCCGGCCCGTCCACCGGAAGGACGGCGCCGCGCACGTACCGGGCGGCGTCGGAGGCGAGGGTGATCACGGCGCCCATGAGGTTCTCGGGCACCCGCCAGCGCCCGGCCGGGATGCGCTTCCGGATGACGGGTTAGCACGATCGCGGGCCGGGCCACCAAGCGCTGCGTCAGCGGCGCGAGGATCAGCGGTGTGGCGCTGAGGTACCAACGGCGCACCGCGAGGTACCCGCAGGCGCGGGTCGCGTCGCGAAGCCGCCCGGTGATGGTCACCAGCTCCGGCAGCGCGGGTAGTCGTTCCTGGCTCGGGCTGTCCCGTGTCAAGACGGGTCGCCGTGCTCGCGCCGTCCGGCCAGTCGACCACCAGGTGCAGGCCGTCGGCGTCTTCGTCCAGCCCGGTCCGGCACGGCTGTCGGGGCGCGGTGGTCGCGAACTCCCCGGACAGCTCGACGAGGGTGGCGATCCACCCGCCCGGCCGGACGGGATGGTCCAGCCAGGGCACGACCAGTCCGCCGGCCAGCGGGCCGCCGTCCGGAACGGCGGTGGCGCCGGCCGTCCCGTCGCCCCCGAGCGCCTCCAACCGACTGGTCAGGCCGGCCCCGGTCACGGTCGCCACACTGTCGCCGCAGACCGCCGTCGCAGCACCGGAAACGGCCCAGCCGCCGATCCGCAGCCGCAGCGCGGCCGCCTCGACGCCGTCGGCCAGGCCGACGACGCGGGTCAGGCGTAGCTCCCAGACGCCGCGGACCAGCGAGTACACGGTGAGCTGCCCGGCCGGACGGAACCGCCCCGTACGGCCGCCGCCGTGGTCGCGGTGGCCCGGGTCCGGATCGACCCAGTGGGCGAGCGCGCGCGACCCGGCCACGCCGACGCCGACGCCGTCCCCGTCGCGGTGGAGTCGCAGGGTCAGTAGGCGCATGCCGGCGCGGTGGGTGGCCCGGCCGGCGCCGTCGACGAGGGTGACGGACTGGTCGAGTGGATCGACCCAGCCGCTCTCCGCCAGGACCGGGCTGGTGGCGGTGGAGTAACCGAGCCGGGCGTAGAGCGGGGAGTCGCCGGTCGTGGCGCCGTCCAGCGCGTGGTCGGTGCCGTGGTTGACGACCCGGACGATTCCGTCGGAGCGGGTGGCCGAGACCAGCCAGCCCGGTGCCCCGATGGCGCGTACCGTGTCGTGCTCCTCGACCGGAAGCGGCTGTTCGGGCGCCGTCCACACCGGATGGTCGGCCGGCAGCGCGATGCCGAGCAGGCCCTTGCTGGCCCAGTACGGCGAGCCGGGGCCGGAGTAGGACTGGGCCAGCCGCGGCCACGGTCGGTGCCAGCCGAGGGTGAGCAGTCCCCGGTCGTCCGGGGCGCCGTGGTCGACGAAGTGCCGCACGATCCCGGTGGCGGCGCGGCGCAGCCGGCCGAGGCCGACCGAGGGTACGCCTGCGATCGCGCCGGCCCAGAACGGCGCTGCGGCGGCGAACCGGTAGATCAGGCTCCGTCCCTGGATCAGCGGTGACCCGTCGGCGCCCACCAGGGCGACCGCGTCCTGTAGGAACCGGTCGAGCCCGGCCACATCCCGCTCGCGGCGCTCGGCGGCCAGGTCCGCCGCGCCGACCATCCGGGCCCACAACGTCGGATACAGGTGCAGGGCCCACCCCACGTAGTGGTCGTAGGCGCGCTCCGGCCCGTCGGACATCCAGCCGTCGGCGCGGGCGAAGCTGTCGTGGGTAGCCAGATCCTCGGCCATCTCGTCGCGCGCGTGCGGCCCGCCCACCGAGCGCAGGAACGTCTGTACGACCAGCCGGAACCAGACCCAGTTGATCCGCGGGTAGGTGTGGTCGCCGACCGCCGGAGCCAGATAGTCCACCACCCGCTCCCGGACCGTGGACGGCAGCCGGTCCCAGATCCACGGCCGGGTCATGTCCAGGATCAGGGCGATGGAGGCGGCTTCCACCTTCGCCTGCGGGTGCTCGTCCAGCCGTACCCAGCACTCCGGCGAGGCCGGATCGGTGCCGGCGGCGATGCCCGTCGAGTACCGGTCGACGAGGTCGTCGACGCCGGATCCCCGGGCGCCGGCGATGCGGAAACCTGCCAGCAGGAACGTACGGGCGAACCCCTCCAGCCCGTCGACGGCCCGACCGTAACCGCCCTGCTGGCCGGGAAAGCTGACGAGAGCCTGACCGGGGGAGGTGAACGGCCGGGCGGCAGCGAGGATCCGGTCCGCGAGCGCCAGCCAGTCGTCGCGGCCCCAGCTCGCGGTCGTCCCGGCGGCCGAGCGCCTCCCGGGTGCCGTCTGGCCGGTGCTGTCGGACATCATCCGGGGTCCTGTCGCATCGCTCCGCCTCCGTGGCAAGCGGCGACTGGGCGTCGACCGCAGATGTGGCGTACCGGCAACGGGTGGGTTTCCGAAGTAAAACGCTCACAACCGAGCAAGTCAATGACGTTATCCAACCGGGCCGAACATTTACGAACACCGAAGCGCGCGGGTGCACCGGCACGGTTCGAGCCCGGCGCCTCGATCGAACCCGGTGCCCGGACCAACCTAGCCAGCCGATCGACCACCTGTTGAACCGCGCCCGCCGGAGGATCCCGGGTCGCCGTGGCGACGGAGGAACGCGTCGATCCGGCGTTGTTGCTCGGGTGACGCCCTGCCCACCCTCAGGACGTCGTCGTCGACCACGATCCGGACGGAGGGCACCGGTCGATCGACCAGCCATTCCTGCGCCAGCGCGATCACGGCAGGCAGCGCCGTCGGGACCAGGTCGACCAGCAGCGAGCCCATCGCGAACGCGTCCACCGGCTTCGTGTCGGCCGGTACCTCACCGTGCCGCACCGACGCGACACCGTCCGCGACCAGTCCCAGCAACCGGCCGCCGAGCGCCATGGTCTCCTCGGCAAGCTCGACTATGTCGGACGTCTCGCCCGGTGCGACGAACATCGAGAGCTGCATCCGCGTCGCCTTTCCCTCGAACGCGCGGCCGACCCTAGCCGACCCTGCACGCATCGGTGGCGACCTGTCCACGTCCGCCCGCGATCCCCGCCGACGCATGATCTTCGACGGGGTGCGAGGAGTTGCGGCTACGTCGCACGGCGCAGCGTGCGGATCAGGCGCCGCCGGGCGTCCGGATAGGTCACGCCGTGCCGGGCCAGCGTGTTCGAGACGGGACCCCTCAGGTCGTGTCGGAGCAGTGCCAGCAGGAGATGACCGGAGCTGATCTCCCGGTGCCGCAGGTCGACCGTTTCGCGCAGGCACAGCTCGAGGACCTTGCGGGCCCGGGCGTCGAGCGGCCTGACGAGCCAGCCGCGCCGATCGCGCCGCTCCGGCGGTTCCGGCGGTTCCGGTTGGCGGAGGACCGCGACAGGCCCGAACTCCTGCTCGATACGCCGGAACACCTCGTCGACGTCGGTGTCGACGGCTCGGAGCGCGCAGATCTCCTCGTCGGTGAGTCGCCGCCGCGCGGCCGGCCGGGCCGTCGCGGTCCGGAGTACGGCGGCGGTGACGCCGTACTCCGCCAGGATCCGGGCGCCGGTTCCCGGTGCGCCGTCGGCGAGACCGAGCAGCAGGTGTTCCGGGCCGGCCCTCGTCACACCGGTCTCGGCCGCGATCCGGACGGCGGCGGAGACGGTACGACGCGCGTTCTCGGTGAACCGTTCGAACATGTTCCGCTCCCGGTGTGGCGAGTCGGCCAGCGCAGCCCGTGCTCAGGACAACTGTCAACCTAGGTTGACGTGAGGATTCTGTCAACTCGAGTTGACAATACGTCGGCCGGTCCGGAGGAGAGGCCGTACGTCGTGGCGGTTCTGCACGCTGGCGATCGGGGTGGGGCATTGTTCAGGCTCTATTGAGCGAGCTTCGAACGCCGTGTATGTTAGCGCTCACACAGCTGTCGGCGACGGCAGGCCCGTACCGCCGGAGGTGGCGACGATGACCCGAGCAGGCAACCGTTCCCGATGGCTGTCGGCGGCCACCGCCGCGCTGTTGGTGGTGGCCGGGGCGGTGGTGCCCGCGACTCCGGCCGGGGCCGCCGCGCCGCCACCCGGCCAGGCCACCCGATACACCATGACCGCCTTCACCAACAGCAGCGAATCCAACATGTACGTCTACGAGTCACCGGACGCCACCGGCTTCCGCCTGCTGCGCGGCCCGGCCTACACCCCGCCGTCCGGCCTGATCCGGGATCCGAGCATCATCCGGCACACCGACGGGCGCTACTACATCGTCTACACCACCAACTGGACCGGCAACACCATCGGCTTCGCCACCAGCACCGACCGGGTCAACTGGACGTTCCTGCGCAACCACACCATCCCGCTGACGGTGCAGAACACCTGGGCTCCGGAGTGGTTCGTCGACACCGACGGCAGCGTCAACGTCATCGTCTCGCTCTCCACCAACGGTGCGGACTTCAAGCCGTACCGGTTGCGGGCGACGAACGCCGCACTCACCGCGTTCAGCGCGCCGACCGTACTGAGCGGGATCGGGCCGAACTATATCGACACGTTCATCGTGAAGATCGGCGGCACGTACCACGCGTTCACCAAGCAGGAGACGACCAAGTTCGTCGAGTACGCCACGGCGAGCAACCTGACCGGCCCGTACACGATGCGGCGTACCGGCAACTGGGCCGGCTGGGGCGGTCCGCGCGAGGGTCAGGCGCTGGTGCAACTCGACAACGGCGGCTGGCGGATCTTCTTCGACGGCTACACGGTCGGGCAGTACCTCTTCAGCGACAGCTACGACGGCTTCAACACCTGGACGGCCCCGACCCAGTTGCCCGGGCTCACCGGCTTCGCCCGGCACTTCACCGTGCTGAAGGAGACCGTCTCCGGCGGAGTCACCCTGCCGGTCAACACGGCCCGGTCGTTCCAGTCGGTCAACTTCCCGGACCGGTACGTCCGGCACCGCGACCATCTCGGATATGTCGATCCGGTCTCCGGGTCGAGCCCCGCGCAGACCCGGCAGGACGCCACCTTCACCGTCGTCGCCGGACTCGCCGACCCGAACTGCTACTCCTTCACCGAAGTCGGTGGCCGCTACCTGCGCCACTACGACTACCGGCTGCGCCTGGACCCGGACGACGGTACGGCCACCTTCCGCGGTGACGCCACCTTCTGCGCCCGACCCGGCTCGGTGGCCGGCTCGGTCGCCCTGGAGTCCTACAACCAGCCGGGCCGGTACCTGCGGCACTACGACTACGAACTCCGGGTCGACTGGTACGCCGACAACGCCACCTTCCGGGCGGACAGTTCGTTCCGGCCGACGGCCGGATGGGCCTGACGCCCCGGGCGAGTCGTAACCGCCGACGTCCTGGCCGGCCGGCCCGGCGGCCGGTCAGCTCCGGACGGCCGGGGGAGCGGCGGTGCTCTGCCGGACCACCAGGGTCGGCTCGATCGGCGTGGTGCTGGACAGCACCGGAAGCGGTCCGCCCGCCCGGCCGGGGGTGTCGAGCAGTTGCAGCAGGGTCGCCATGCCGCGCCGGCCCACCTCGTCGAAGTCCTGCCGGACCGTGGTCAGCGGCGGCAACATGAACTCCGCCTCCGGGATGTCGTCGAAGGCCACCACGCTGATGTCGGCGGGCACCCGGACGCCCCGCTCGTGCAGGGCACGCAGCAGGCCGAGCGCCATCTGGTCGTTGGCGACGAAGACCGCGGTGACGTCCGGGTTGCCGGCCAGTGCGGCACCGGCCGCGTACCCGGACCGGGCGCTCCAGTCCCCGGAGATGATCGGCGGCACGACGGCGCCGGCCTCCTCCAGGGTCTGCCGCCAGCCGATGATCCGGTCACCCGCCTCCAGCCAGTCGCTCGGCCCGGAGACGTGCCACACGGTCCGGTGCCCGAGTTCGAGCAGGTGCTGGACGGCGAGCCGGGCCCCGGCCACCTGGTCCACCGAGACGGAGGGCAGCCCGCTGTCCTGGCCGGCCTCGACCGCCACCGCCGCCATCCCCTGCGGCAGGCTGTGCAGCGCGGCGGCGGCGGCCATCTGCGGCGCGATGATGATCACCCCGTCCACGCCCTGACCGTCCAGCGCCTCGACCGCGCTGAGTACGCCACGGCGGTCGACCTTCTCCAGGGTGACGATGCTGACCCCGTAACCGGCGGCCCGGGCGGCGCGCTCGATGCCGAGCAGCGTCGAGGCCGGGCCGAAGAGGATGGTGTCGAAGCTCACCACTCCGAGTACCCGGGAACGGCGGCTGGCCAGGGCTCGGGCCATCGCGTTCGGCCGGTAGCTCAGCTCGGCCATCGCCCGGACCACCCGGTCCCGGGTCTCCGGCCGGACCCGTGGATGGCCGTTGATCACCCGGGAGACCGTCTGGTGCGAGACCCCGGCGAGCCGGGCCACGTCGGTCATCACCGCCGGGCGTCCGGTCCGCGACGGTGTGGTCACGTGGTTCTCCTCCGCCAGCACAATCCCGCTACCGCCTTCCACCCCCGCCGGCGACGCCGGACGCTCGATCCAGGTTAGCCCCCTCACCATGGTCGACGGTCGCGACGGCACGCGTTCGGCCAGGTTACGTTTCGGCTCATCATCGGCGATCATTCCGGTCCCGCGCCCGCGCCGGCTACCACCGCCCGCCGTCTCCGCGCCGCGCTACCGATCCCGTCCGGCCGCGCACCCGATCCGTCCGGCCGCGCACCCCGCCGTGCCGCGCACCCTGCCGCCGCGCACGCCGAGTCCGCCCTGCCGAAACCGCCTCGCCGGTCCGGTATGAGGCAACTGTTATGCGCCGGTCGACGGACCGGAGACATAGATTAATGAGCATCGATCGAGGGCACCCGCGTCCTCGCCTTCCCCGCTCCCATAAGGAGTCGTCATGCTCAGACGCCACCTCCTCCGGGCCACGCTCGGCCTGCTGACCCTTGCCACCTCGCTGGTCGGGGTCGAGGTCGCCGCCGCGCCGGCCACCGCCGCGCCCGCGGTGCGTACGGTCTACTACGACGCGAGTCGGGCCGGAGAGTTCACCACCAACTTCACCCAGGCCGCACAGATCTGGAACAGCAGCGTCAACAACGTGCGCCTGGTGGCGGGTACCCCGGCGACGGTGACGATCTACGTCGACAGCGGCTGGCCCCGGGCGTACGTCACCGGGCTCGGGTCCGGTCGGGTCTACATGGGCTGGCAGGCCGTGAACCAGGGGTACGACCGCACCAGGATCGCCACCCACGAACTCGGGCACATCCTCGGACTGCCCGACCGGCGTACCGGACTCTGCTCGGACCTGATGTCCGGCAGCAGCGCCCCGGTCTCCTGTCGCAACGCGTACCCGAGCGCTGCCGAGGCGTCCCGGGTCGACGCGCTGTTCGCCGGTGGCCTCGTCCCCGCGTACGCCGGTGCCGCGGCGGCGACCGTGGCCGGCACGTACGTCTGGACCACCGGCTGAGCATCCCGGGCCGCGGCGACCCGACGCGGCCCGCCGTACCTCGACCTCCCGGTCCGGGCGGCGCACCACGCCGCCCGGACCCTCCCGAGTCAACCGTTTCCGCCGGCACCCGGGTCCTGCCGGCGGGCGAGCCGGCGCGGGCGCCGGAAGAGCGCGCCTGGGCGGACAGTGCGGTCGCTCCGCCGGGATCGGCCGCCGACAGTGGACGGTGTCCCGGGCGGGTTGTCGGTGGCGGACCGTAGGCTCGCCGGGACCGGCGGGCCGCCCCCCACCGGTTGAGCCGATTGGTTACCTTGAAGCCGGTCGTCCAAGATCTGACCGGCTGGACCATGTCCGGACCGGCGGTTTCCCGTTGCGGTGTTGGGGAGGTTTCGGGTGGGTTCGCACGGGTCGGCGGTGGCCGTGACGCCAGGCCGGTTGGCCGTTCCGCCGCAACCGCGCCCACCGGACCTGATGCGCCGGATGACGACACCGTTGCGCCGTACACCCGGCCGGTTCACCGCGATCCTGGCCGGGGTGGTCGTGCTGGGGCTGCTCACCGGGGTGGTCGCCTTCGTCGGCGTACGGCAGCGCGCGGATCTGGTCCGTGGAGTGACCGCCCGCAGCGGTGAGCTGGCGGTGGCGGCGCAGAGCCTCTACCGCGCGCTCTCCGACGCCGACGCCACCGCCGCCAGCGCCTTCCTCTCCAACGGTCTCGAACCGCCCGCGCTGCGCGACCGCTACCAGCGTGACCTGGCCGACGCGGCCTCCGCGCTGACCGTCGTCTCGGCCGCGGTCTCCGACGACAGCCGGGGTGCCGCGGCGGTCGCCCGGATCACCGTCCGCCTCCCGGTCTACAGCGGGCTGGTGGAGACCGCCCGGACCTACAACCGGCAGGGCCTGCCGCTGGGCGTCGCCTATCTCCAGGAAGCCTCCGGCCTGATGCGCGACGAGCTGCTGCCCGCCGCCCAGGAGCTCTACGCGACGGCCTCGACCGAGCTGGACGAGGCGCGGGACCGGGCGGCCGGCTTCCCCTGGGTGGCGGTACTGCTCGCCGTACTCACCCTCGCGGCGCTGGTGCTGACGCAGCTCCACCTGACCCGGCGGACGAACCGGCTGCTCAATGTGGGTCTGCTGGTTGCCACCGGTGCGACGGTGCTGCTGGTGGCCTGGCTGACCGGGTCGGCGCTGGTCGCGGCGGGAAACCTGCGGGAGAGCCGGGACTCCGGCTCGGCCCAGGTGAACCTGCTCGCCGAGGCCCGGATCGCCGGGTTGCAGGCCCGTGCTGACGAGGCGCTCACCCTGGTCGCCCGGGGCAACGGCGCGGCCTTCGAGGAGAACCACCGGGTGGTGATGGAGCGACTCGCCGGGGCCGACGGCTCGGGCGGGCTGCTGGCGCAGGCCCGGGCAGCCGCACCGGACGACACCACCCGGCAGGCGGTCGAGGCGGCGATCGCCCGGAGCAAGGAATGGTCGGCGGCGCACCGGAACGTGCGGGCCCTCGACGACAGTGGCGAGTACGCCAAGGCGGTGGCCGCGACGGTCGGCACCGGCGAGCAGGCCACGGCCGCCATCTTCAACCAGTTCGACGAGGCGCTCGCGCTGGCCATCACCCACAACGGAGACCGGTTCGAACGTGAGGCGGTCAGCGCCGGCCGGGCCCTGACCGGCGTCGACATCGGTATCGTCGGACTGAGCCTCCTCCTGCTGGTCGGGGCCGCGGTGGGCATGCAGCAGCGGATTGCGGAGTATCGATGAGACATCGGCATCTCGCCGGCCGGTTCGTTGCCGGCGTCCTCGTGGTGGTGGCCACGGTGGGTCTCGCCGCCTGCGGCACGGACGAGCAGGCGCTTCCCGACAACCGGATGGTGGCCGATCCGCCCCGGCCGGTCGGGATGCAGGATCCGGCGGTCATCCCGACCGGCCCGGCGGCCTCGTCCGGCTCGTGCAATCCCCGGGCCAGCCTGCGGCCGTCCGGGGCGTTGCCCCGGCCCCGGCAGATGCCCTCCGGCAGCGCCATGGACAAGATCGTCCAGCGTGGACGGTTGATCGTCGGGGTCGACCAGAACAACTACCAGTTCGGGTTCCGGGATCCGCTGACCGGCCAGCTCACCGGCTTCGACGTCGACATCGCCCGGGAGATCGCCCGGGGCCTCTTCGGCGACCCGGGCCGGATCCAGTTCCGGGCGATCAGCTCGGCCGACCGGATCAAGGTGGTCAAGGACGGCACCGTCGACATGGTGGTCCGCACGATGACGATGAACTGCGAACGGTGGCAGGAGGTCAACTTCTCCACCGAATACTTCACCGCCGGTCAGCGGGTCCTGGTCACCCGTGGCTCCGGGGTGAAGAGCATCGACGACCTGCGCGGCAGGAAGGTCTGCGCGGCGGCCGGCAGCACCTCGATCCGGAACATCGCGGCGAAGGGCACCACGCCGGTCTCGGTGGTCAACTGGACGGACTGTCTCGTGCTGCTCCAGCAGAACCAGGTCGTCGCGGTCTCGACCGACGACAGCATCCTGGTCGGGCTCGCCGCCCAGGACCCGAACACCGAGGTCGTCGGTCCGCGGTTCAGCGACGAGCCGTACGGGGTGGCGATCTCCCGCGAGGCGCCTGAGCTGGTCCGGTTCGTCAACGGCGTACTCGCCAAGATCCGTTCTGACGGGACCTGGACCCGGCTCTACACCCGATGGTTGACGTCGCTGGGCCCGGCACCGGCGCCGCCGGTCGCGCGTTACCGGGACTAGCGTGTCTCGTGGACCTTCCAGCGCGGTGGCGGGACACCGGCGGGCACCCGTCGGCGCCGGCCCGCACCGCGAGATCCGGTCAGCCCCGCCGATGAGCGCGCCGCCGCCGTCACTGATGGGCCGTGCCGAGGTCGACCGGATACTCGACGCGCTCGGTGCGGCGCTCGACCGGGCCTCGGCCGCGATGTACGCCCTGGACGGCCGGCCCGAGCTGGCCCTGCTGCGGGACACCCGGCCGACCGGCGAGACCGCGCGGGTCGCCGCCGACGTGCTCGTCCGGACCGGTGCGCTCTGGTCCCAGTTCGCCGCCTTCGGGGAGCTGCTCGACCGGGCCCGCACGGTACGCGCCCGGCGGTCCCGGCCCGGCGACCCCGAGCTGCGGGAACTCGGCGCACTGCTCACGTCCCCGACGGTCGCGCTCGACGCGGACGCAACGGTGCTGGACGACCCGGCAGGCGCGGCGGTGCACCGGGTCGCGTTGCCCGAGCTGGCCCGGCGGATCGAGGCGGAGGCCGCCGCGCTGGCCGGCACGCTCGACGGGCTGGCGGCCGCACGGGCCCGGCTCGCCGGATGGTTCCGTCAGCTCACCGACGGCCTGCACCGGCTGCGGGCGGAGGTCGTCGAGCTGAGCGGGTCGGTACGGCCCGACGAGCCGGCGGGTACGGAGGCTCCGGCCGCGTCCGGCGTCGCCCCGGCTGCCGGCGCGCGGGTCGCCGCCCGGGCGGCTGGATCCGGTACCGCCCAGGTGCCGCGCGACGACCTCGAACGGCTCGGCCGGGCGGTCGAGGAGGCGTACCGGAGCGCGCTCGCCGACCCGCTCGGCGCGGCCGGGTCCGGGGCGACCGCGACCGCCCTGCGGGACCGGCTCCGGCGGTTGGAGGCCGAACTCGCCACCCTGACCGGGCGAGTCGCCGAGCTGACCGAGGTACGCGACGGCTATCCCGGGCGTACCGCACGGCTGGCGGCCGAACTGGACGACCTCGGTACGGCGGTCGCCGAAACCGCCCGGACGCACGCCCTGGCACGCGCCAAGATCGCCAACTCGGCCCTGCCCGACCTGGCCCCGGATCCGACTCCGGCGCTGCGTGCCCACTTCGCCCAGCTCGGCCAGGTGCACCGGGAGCAGCGGTGGAGCCAGGTCGGCACCGAACTGACCGCCCTCGAACGGGGGGTGGCGGTGGCCCGGCGCCGGCTGGCCGAGTCACACGAGGCGGCGGACGGGCTGCTGCGACGCCGTGCCGAACTGCGGGGCCGGCTCGACGCGTACCGGGCCAAGGCGGGGCGGCTCGGCCTGATCGAGCACACCGAACTCTCCGCCCGGTACCGACGGGCCCGCGACCTGCTCTACACCAGCCCGTGTGACCTGTCGGCGGCGACCCGGGCCGTGGTCGCGTACCAGCGTCATCTCAACGATCTCGCCGAGCGCCCGGCGCCCGGCGCGAAGGGAGCCGCACCATGAGCACCCGCTGCCTGCGACCCGGTTGCCCAGGCTCCTACCTCCCCGACGGCTACTGCGACGAGTGCGGCCGGCGTGCACCGGCTGCCGGTGCGACGACGGGGCCGGCGAGCACCGGCGGCTCGACCGGCACCGGCCCGGTCGGCACGTCAGGTACCGGTCCGGTCGCCACCTCGACCGGTACCGGCCGGGGCGTGGCGCCGACCGGGACGGGCCGGGCGTCCGTGCCGACCGGAAGCGGCCGGGCGTCGGTGCCGGCCGCCGCCGTCGGCGTCACCAGCACGGGCGCCGGCCCTGGCCGTGCCCCCGCCGGACCCGGCGGGGTGGTGCCGGGACAGGCCGGGGGGTCGACCGGCCGCGCCGCGATCTCCGCCGGTCACCCCCCGGGTCCGGCCTCGACCGGCACGGGTCCGGCGGCGACCGGCTCGGGGTGGGGCTCGACGCCGAGCGGAATCGGCACCATGCCGAGCCGGGGGACCTCGCACTCCGGCTCGCGGAGTTCCACCCGGTCCCGGAGCGCGTCCCGGGGTGGTCTCGGCGCCGGCCTGGTCGACATCGCCCGGGTACCGCTGCGCGACCCGGCCACGGCGGTGATGGCCGAGCCGAAGGTCGCCGAGTCACGACGGTTCTGCGTGAGCTGCGAAAAGCCGGTGGGGCGGGGCCGGGAGGACCGTCCGGGTCGAGCCGAGGGCTTCTGCCCGCACTGCGGCACCCAGTTCTCCTTCGTGCCCCGGCTCAGTCCGGGTGACGTGATCAATCGACGGTACGAGATCCTCGGGGCGCTCGCGTACGGCGGGCTGGGGTGGATCTATCTCGCCCGGGACCGCAACGTCAGTGACACGGTCAGCGACCGCTGGGTGGTGCTCAAGGGACTGATCAACACCACGGACGAGGACGCGATGGCCTCGGCCGTGGCGGAGCGTCGCTTCCTGGTCGAGCTGGACCATCCCAACATCGTCAAGATCCACGATTTCGTGGAGCACCCCGACCCGCGTACCGGGATCCCGGTCGGCTACATCGTGATGGAGTACGTCGGTGGCCAGTCACTGCGGGACATGCTGCTGGCCCGGCGCCGCGACACCGGCCAACGCACCCTGCCGCTGCCCGAGGTGATCGCGTACGGGGTCGAGATCCTGCCCGCCCTCGACTACCTGCACGACCGCAACCTGCTCTTCTGCGACTTCAAGCCGGACAACGTCATCCACGCCGAGGAGCAGCTCAAACTCATCGACCTCGGTGCGGTGCGCCACGTCGACGACAGCACCAGCGCGATCTTCGGCACCCCTGGTTACCAGGCGCCGGAGGTCGGCACGCTCGGCCCCTCGGTCGCCTCGGACATCTACACCGTCGGGCGGGCGCTGGCCGTACTCAGCCTCGACTTCCGCGGCTTCTCGACCACGTACGCCAACCGGCTGCCGGAGCCGGCCGACACGCCGCTGTTCACCGCCGAGATGTCGTACCACCGGCTGCTGCGCCGGGCCACCCACCCCGATCCGGACCGGCGTTTCCAGAGCGCCGGGGAGATGAGCGAGCAACTGCTCGGCGTACTGCGCGAGGTGCTCTCCGCCGCAGACGGCGTACCCCGGCCGGCGGTCTCCCGGCAGTTCACCCCGGAGCGACGTGCCTTCGGTACCGAGGCCGGCGAGGTCGGGCGGGCGGTCGCGGGGCGGGCCTGGGGCGCCGGAGGTGGCGTACCACCCGGGGCGATCGCCCCGGCGCCGCCGGTGGTCGCCGCCGCGCTGCCGCTGCCGCAGGTCGATGTCCTCGATCCGGGTGCCGGCTTCCTCGCCTCGCTCGGCGCGACCGACCCGGCGGAACTGGTCCGGCAGCTCACCGCCGCACCGGTCCGCAGCGTGGAGGTGGCGCTGCGGTTGGCCCGGGCCCGGATCGAGGGCGGAGACCTGGCGGGAGCGGCCGCGGACCTGGACCGGCTCGCCGCGGCCGACCCGTTCGACTGGCGCGTCGACTGGTACCGGGGCCTGGCGGCGTTGACCGCGAACCGCCCCGCCGACGCCCGGGTCGCCTTCGACGCGGTCTACGACGTCCTGCCGGGTGAACCGGCGGCCCGGCTCGCGCTGGCGGTCAGCGCGGAGTGCACCGGCGACCGGGAGATGGCGACCCGGCTCTACGACCGGGTCTGGCGGGTCGACCACGGCTATCTGAGTGCCGCGTTCGGGCTGGCCCGGATCCGGTTCCTGGTCGGCGACCGGGCGGGTGCGCTCGCGGTACTGGACCAGGTGCCGGACAGTTCGAGTCAGCACGTGGCGGCGCAGGTCGCCGCGGTGCGGGCCAGCCTGCCCGGGTTGACGGCGGGCACCACCGGCCCGGACGATCTGCTGCGGGCGTCCGCCCGGCTGGAGCGGCTCGGCCTGGACGTGGAGCGGCAGACCCGGCTCACCATCGAGGTGCTGGAGGTGGCCCTGGCCTGGGTACGGCACCGGTCGACGCCCCCCGCCTCCGGGGCGCGTCTGCTGGGGCACGAGCTTTCCGAGCGCGGCCTGCGGTTGGGGCTGGAACGGGCGTACCGGACGCTGGCCCAGCTCTCCCGTGATCCGGAGCTGCGGATCGCGCTGGTCGACCACGCGAACGCGGTCCGGCCGAGGACGCTGGTGTGACCGGCGTCGGAGCCGGCGCTGCCGGCAGCATGCCGAAACCGTGTCCGGAGCACGGCGCCCCGGACGACCCGGCGCACCGTTACTGCGAGGAGTGCGGCCGGGAGTTGGAACGCGTTCCGTCCGGGGAGGCGGCTGGCGCCTCCGGTCGGGCGGCCCCGGTGATCGGCTCGGCCGCTCCGGTCGGGGCGCCCTGGTCGGCCGCCCCGCCCCCGACCGGCCGGTCCGAAGCCTCCGGTTGGGCCGAGGCCTCCGACCCGGCCGAGTCGCCGGAGTCCACTGAGCTGCTGAGGCTGGCCGACATGTCCGGCCCGACCGCGCTGTCCCGGCTGGAGGCACTGGCCGGGTCGACCGGCTCGTCTGGTCCGGCAGGCTCGTCTGGTCCGACGGGCTCGTCGAGTCCCACGGGCTCGTCGGGTACCACCGGCTCGGCCGCATCGTCCGGCACGGCGGGCTGGGGTCCGTCCGGACATCCTGAGGTACCGGCCGGAGCCGGCAACCGGCCCGGTTACCCGCCGCCGCCCGCCCCGTCCGGCTGGACGGGTTCCTCCGCACCGCCCGCCCCGTCCGGCTGGACCGGTTCGGCCGCACCGCCCGCCCCGTCCGGCTGGACGGGTTCCTCCGCACCGGCCGCCCCGCCCGGCTGGACCGGTTCGGCCACACCGGCCGGACCAGCCGCGTGGAGCGGTCCGGCCACGTCGTCCGGCACGGCGAGCGGTTGGCCAGCCGCCGCCTCGGGGACGGGTGCCGTCGCGCCACCCCGGCCACCCGCGCCAACCGGTCCAGCGCAGGCCGCACCCGTGCCGCCCGGCGCTCCGCCCGCCACGGTTGTGCCGCCCGGTGCCCCAGGCACCGCGCCGCCGGTATCCAGCGGTCGACCTCCGGCGGTCCCCTCCGGCCCCTGGCTCTCGTCACGTGCGGTCGGCCAGCCCTGCCCGAGCTGCGGTACCCCGCCCTCCGGCGACTCCGGCCACTGTGACCACTGTGGACGACGGTCGTCCGTGGGCCGGGACCGTGCGGACCTGGATCTGGGGGCCGTCGCCGCCGTCACCGACCGGGCTCGGCGACGACGCAACGAGGACGCGGTCACGGTCGGGCGGCTCGGCCAGACCATCGCCGCGGTCGTCTGTGACGGGGTCTCCACCTCACTCCGGGCCGATCTCGCCGCCCACGCGGCCGCAGAGGCAGGGCTCGCCGCGATGCTCTCCGCGCTCGGGAACGGTACCGCCGCGCCCGATGCCATGGTGGCCGCCGGTCGGGCCGCGGCCGTGGCTGCCCGGGCGACCGCGGTGCAGGACGACGGTCAGGTGCCGCCGAGCTGCACCTTCGTGGCCGCTGTGGTCACCGCCGGCTCGGTCACCGTCGGCTGGATCGGTGACAGCCGGGCGTACTGGCTCGGTCCGGACGGTGCCGCGCACGAGGCGGTCTGCCTGACCGTGGACGACTCGGTGGTCGGCCAGATCCGGGCCGGGCGGCCGGTACCGCCCGGCGCCGAGCAGGACCCGACCTCCAAGGCGTTGATCCGGTGGCTCGGCGCGGACTCCGGCGACGCCGACCCGCAGGTGGTGACGTTCCAGCCGGCACGGCCGGGAAGGCTGATCATCTGTTCGGACGGGCTCTCGCACTATCTGCCGAACGCGGGGGCGTTGGCGGCCCGGATACCAGGGCCGGGCGGTGCCACGCCGATCGCCATCGCCCGGGACCTGACCAGGTTCGCGGCGGAGGCCGGTGGACACGACAACATCGCCGTAGCCGTGTTGCCGTTTCCGCCCGCCGCAGGATCGGGGGAGGCGGGCAGGTGAGCGGAGTACCGCACTTCGTCGCCGAGGTCGACCACAACGAGTACCTGCCGGCAGGTGGCCAGGTGGTGGACGCGATCCTGACCGTGACCGCGTCCGGTCCGGATCTGCGCGACCCGGCGACCGTTCCGACGGCGGCACAAGTGATCATGGTCGACACCTCGGGTTCGATGGCGATGCCGCCGACGAAGCTCGCCGAGGCGAAACGGGCCACGGCGGTGGCGATCGACACCCTGCGCGACGGTGTGGCCTTCGCGGTGGTCTCCGGAACCGCGGTCGCCCGGATGGTCTACCCGGTACAACCGGGGATGGTGCCGGCCAACGCGCAGACCAGGGCGGCGGCGAAGGCGGCGGTGGCCGGGCTGCGGGCGGACGGCGGTACCGCTATCGGCCGCTGGCTGGACCTGGCCAACTGGCTGTTCGCCAGCTGCCCGGCCGAGGTCCGACACGCGATCCTGCTCACCGACGGACGCAACGAGCACGAAAAACCCGAGGACCTGCGCCGGATACTCGCCGCCTGCGAGGGGCGGTTCGTCTGCGACAGCCGGGGTATCGGCAGCGGCTGGGTTGCCGGTGAGCTGCGCGCGATCGCCTCGGCCCTGCTCGGCACCGCCGACGGGCTGGAACACCCGGCGCAGTTGCCGGCCGCGTTCCAGGCGATGACAGCGTCCGCGATGGGCAAGCGGGTGGCAGACGTCGCGCTGCGGATCTGGAGTCCGGCAGGCGCCACGGTACGGATGGTCAAGCAGGTCTTCCCGCACGTCGAGGAACTCACCGGGCGCCGTCGCGCGGTCAGCGCCCGGATCGGGGACTATCCGACCGGCGCATGGGGAGCGGAGACGCGCGAATACCACCTGTCCGTGGCCCTCGAACCCGACTCGGTCGGTGAGGAGGTGCTGGCCGCCCGGGTCAGCCTGGTCAGCGCAGGTCAGGTGCTGACCGAGCGGCTGATTCTGGCCAGGTGGACCGACGACACCATGCTCTCCACCCGGATCAGCCCGCAGGTGGCGCACTACACCGGACAGGCCGAACTCGCCGCCGCGATCCAGGAGGGGCTGCGGGCCCGGGAGGCCGGCGACGTGGAGACCGCGACCGCCCTGCTGGGCCGGGCGGTGCAGTTGGCCGCCGAGTCGGGACACGACGAGACCGCGATGCTGCTCGGCCGGGTTGTCGAGGTCGTCGACGCGCCGACCGGCACGATACGGCTCAAGCGGCAGGTGGCCGCACTGGACGCCGAGTTGACCGACGTGCGGTCGGTCAAGACGGTGCGGGTGAAGAAGGAGCAGGGGTGAGGCCGTGACGGCAGCCACCTGCTCCCGGGGACATACGTCGTCCACGATGGACTACTGCGACGTCTGCGGCGTACCGATGTCGGGTGGCTCCACCACGCCGGCGGGCGAGGGCGCCGAAGCCTCGCGCCCGGCGTCGGCGGCCGGGATACCGGCGGAGCCGGCGGGCGACGGGGCGTCGGCGAGCGGTGCAGCGGAACCTGTCCGGCAGTCCACTCCGGCCGCTCCGTGTCCCCACTGCGGTACCCCGAGGGTGGGGCGGTTCTGCGAGGAGGACGGCTACGACTTCCTGCTGGCCCCGCCCGTCGTCGCCGCCCCGGCCGTTGCCGCCCCGTCGGCCGGTGGTGTCCCGGACGACGTCGGACCGGAGGCGTCCGGTCCGGTCCAGCCGCGAGCCGAACCGGGTACCGGCGGTCCGGCCGGATCCGAGGCCGGCACACCGGGTTCGGAGCAGGGAATCACCTGGCAACTGGTGGTGGACGCCGACCCCGGGTACTTCGACCTCGTCACCTCCTTCGGCGGTACGGACGCCGAAAGCCTGACCTTTCCCCGCTTCGTCGTGCCTCGCCGGTTCACCCTGGAGCCCCGGCAGTTGCTGATCGGTCGGCGTAGCCGGTCCCGGGGTGTGCAGCCGGACATCGACCTGGTCGGGCCGCCGGAAGATCCGGGAGTCTCCCACCTGCACGCACTGCTGCTCCCGCAGCCGGGCGGCTGGGCGGTGGTCGACCTGGAGTCCGCCAACGGCACCTACCTCAACGATCCGTCGACGCCGCCGATCGTGGCCAACACCCCGATCCCGCTCGGCGACGGCGACCGCGTCTACCTCGGTGCGTGGACCCGCTTGACGATCCGGGCCGACCGCTGACCGGCGGCCTCACCCAGGCCACCAGCCGACAACCCGGGCCCGGCACCGCCGACCCGATGCCGCCCGCCGCGACTGCCCTCCGTCCCAGCCGCCGATTGCCGCGACTGCCCACCCGGCGTGGCCGCTGCCGCCGCGTCGATCAGGCCGATGCCCGTTCCTGGTTCTGTCGCCAGGTCCGGATCCAGCTCTGTGCGGTGTGCCGAGGAACTCCGTAGTGGTCAGCCACGGCCGTGACGGTACCGGCCTGGCCGTACACCTGCGCGAGGTCGTCCGGGGCACGCCGGTAGGAACGGCTGGCTGTCGGAGTGGCGGCGGTGGCCGGGCTCGGGGCGCGTCGCCCGCCGACCCCCCGGCTGGTGGCGGTGTCCGGGGCGCTCTTCGCCGCCCGGCCGCTCGCCCGCTTGGTGGTGGTCGTACCGGCGCCGGTGGTCGCCGGAGCCCTCCTGGTCGGGGTCGCCTTCCGGCCGGTGGTCGTCGTACCGGAACCGGCGGCGGCCCGCCTGGTCGCACCGGTACGCCCACCGGTCGCGGTCCTCCCTACAGCCGTGCCGGTGCTCTTCGCCGTGCCGGTGCGCTTGGTGGCGCTGGTGGTCTTGGTGGCGGTGGTGGTCTTGGTGGCGGTGGTCCGCTTCGCGGTGCCGGTGGTCCTGGCCGTGCCGGCGCGCTTCGCGGGGGTGGTGGCGGTGCCGGCGGTACCGACGCTCCTGGCGGCGTTGGCGCTCTTGGCGGCGCCGGTTCCCTTCGCGGCTGCCGTCGTCTTGCTGGCACGACTCCTGGTCGGAGTCTCCTTCGCAGTGGAGCGACGGGTCGAGGGGCTCTTCCTGGCGGTGGTCCGGGTCGGTGCCGTCTTCCTGACGGCGCTGCGCGCACCCGCCGCACGGTGGGCGTTCGCCGGCTCGGCATCTCCGGTAGGCGTCGATGTGACCGCGTCGACCGGGATCCCCGGCGCCGCCGCCTCCGCCACTGCCGCCTCCGCCACTGCCGCCTCCGCCACTGCCGCCTCCGCTGCGTCCGGGTCGACGGTGAGCGGGCCGGCCGAACGCTCCACGGTAAACAGCTCCGGCCCCGACGCGTCCGCGCCCGACTCGTCCGGCAACGACGAGTCGGACAACAGGGAGTCCGACAACGATGACAACGGGGTCGGCGCGGTCGGAGCCGCACCGGCGGGCATCACGGCGCGGAGCAACTGCTCGACGTCGACCGTGGGCAGTTCGGCAGGAGTGAGTCCGCCGCCTTCACCGGCCCGTACGACCAACTCGGTGATCCTGGTGGTGCCCCCGGTGACCTCCACCCGCACCGTCGTGGTCGCCCGCGTCCGATCGTCCGGGGAAATCGTAATTGTGTAGGCACTCACCGGGACCCAGCCTCCAATAACCACGCCACTCGGCACCGTCGCGCTCCCGGCCCCGTCAACGGTCACGTCGGTACGACTCAACGATGTCGGCGGCCAAGCTACCTTCCGGTACGGCGGTTGGCCAAGTCCGGTGCGAGGTGACGGGCTGCCAGGACCGGTCGGGCCGGCCCCACCAATCGACGTACCCGGGTGGCCTATCTAGGATAAGTCGTCAATGTTCCCCCCATCGGCAATCTCTTTTCCGTCGTAGTCAGCCGTTCTCGGTACGGCCCGCCCCGACCATTCCGACAACCCCGGAATGCGCCGCATCGTCTGATGTGGACAGCGCTCCGCCCCGAACGCCGCGACAATCGGTCCCAGGGGTGGACGGCACGGCGTCGGGCGCCGATCCACGAGGACCGGTCGAGAGGAGCAACTCCATGCCATCAGCAGGTCCCGTGAGAATTCTCGGGGCGTACGCGGTGGGCCTGGCCCTGGTCGCCGCACCGGTACCGGCCCGCGCCGCCACGGCTGCGCCGCCGCCGGGCATCGTCGTGCAGGACGGCATGACCCAGCCGGTCTTCTCCCTGGCCGACGCCATCGAGGAGCGGGTGTGGGTCGAGACCCCGCTCGACACCGACCACGACGGCCGGCGTGACCGGGTGGTGGCGGACATCTCCCGGCCCCGCGAGACCGACACCTCGGGGCTTCGGGTGCCGGTGATCCTGGAGCACTCGCCGTACCGGAAGGACACCTGGGACGACGTCCCCTATCCGAGCGTCCTCGTCGACGACCTGCCGCAGAACACGTCGACCGGCACGTCCGCCCGGCGGGCCGAGCAGCCCGGCGTCCTGCGGGCGAAGGCGAACCTGCCCGGCCAGCTCGACGACTACTACGTGCCGCGCGGCTACGCGGTGGTGCTGGGGCAGAGCGTCGGCACCGGCGACTCCGACGGCTGTCCGACCACCGGCGACTCGGCCGAGACGTTGGGCACCAAGGCGATCATCGACTGGTTGAACGGGCGGGCCAGGGCGTACGACGCCAGCGGCGCACCGGTACGGGCCGGTTGGACCACCGGCGCGGTCGGGATGACCGGTGTCTCCTACAACGGGACCCTGCCGAACATGGTGGCGACGACCGGCGTCGAAGGGCTCAGGACCATCGTCCCGGTCGCCGCGATCAGCAACTGGTACGACTACTACCGGGCGAACGGCCTGGTGGTGGCACCCGGCGGATACCAGGGCGAGGACGCCGACATCCTCACCATGTACACCGCCGGGCAGGCTCGTTCCGAGGGGACCTGCGCCGACGAGATCGCCGAGATCGCCGAGGAACAGGACCGGGTCACCGGCGACTACACCAGGTTCTGGCGGGAGCGGGACTATCTGCCCGGGGCGCGCAGGGTCCGGGCCAGTGTCTTCGTCGTACACGGGCTCAACGACTGGAACGTGAAGACCGGACAGTTCGCCGACTGGTGGGACCAGCTCGACCGGTACGGTGTGCCGCGCAAGCTCTGGCTGCACCAGGGCGGTCACGGCGGACCGGGCAGCGCTGCCACGGTGACGCTGCCGGACGGGCGGTCGTGGACCTACAAGCAGACCGAGAACCGCTGGTTCGACTACTGGCTGTGGGGCGTCGACAACGACATCATGGCCGAGCCGAGGGTGGTGTTGCAGCGCGAGGACCGGGTCTACGCCACGTACCGGGACTGGCCGGACCCGGCCACCCGGGAGGTGTCGCTGGGCCTGTCGGCGAGCGACGCCACCGCGCCGGGTCGGCTACTCGGGCACGGTGGGCGGGGCCGCACGGTGCAGAGCATGGTCGATTCGGGACGGACGATCACCCCGGCCGAACTGGTGGCGGGACCCGATGTCGCCAACCCGAACCGGCTCGTCTACACCTCCCCGGGACTGGAGCGGGACGTCCGGATCTCGGGGCGGCCGGAGCTGCGGGTACGGCTCTCCGTCGACAACCGGACGGCCGCGAACCTGACCGGCTACCTGGTCGACTACGGTCCGGCCGGCTCGACCGACGCGCCGGTGGTGGTCAGCCGAGGCTGGCTGGACCCGCAGAACCGCACCAGTGAGGCGCACGGCCGGCCGCTCCGGCCGGGGCGCCTGGCGGACTACCGCTGGACGATGGAGCCGAAGGACTACGTGTTCCGCTCCGGGCACCGGCTCGGTCTGGTGATCTTCTCCAGTGACCAGGACTACACGCTGCTGCCGCTGCCCGGCACCCGGCTGACGATGCTGCCGGCGTCGAGCACCCTGACCCTGCCGGTGGTGGGCGGCCGGGGCGCGCTCGGCTTCTGAGCGCGCTGCTGTAACGCAGAAGCGGTCCGAACAGATCACGGGCCCCGGACGCCGACGGCGTCCGGGGCCCGTCGGCCGGGGCGGACGTACCCCGGCCGGGTCGGAACAGGTCAGGGCCGGCAGGTCAGAACTTGACGTCCACCAGGTCGACCACGAAGACGAGGGTGGCACCCGGCTTGATCCGGTTGCCGACACCCTGGTTGCCGTAGCCGAGCTGCGGTGGGATCACCAGCTTGCGCCGGCCGCCGACCCGCATCCCGAGCACCCCCTGGTCCCAGCCCTCGATGACCTTGCCGCCACCGACGGGGAAGCTGAACGGCGAGCCGCGGTTCCACGACGAATCGAACTCGTCGCCGGTGTCGAACGAGACGCCGACGTAGTGCACCACGGCCCATTGGCCCGGCTGGACCTCCTGGCCCGTGCCGATCGTAATGTCCTCGATGACAAGGTCTGGCGGCGGCGGACCGTCGATCAGACCCACGGTGGGCTTTTCCATCCGGGTACCTTAACGCCGGCCCGGGATCGTGATCACTTTGCCGGCGGGAGTGTCGCGGCAGGGCGGCGAGCAGAGAAAACCGGTTGCTGCGGCCGCCACCTGCTGAGCTAGGGTGGGCGGGTGTCTGGCACCTTCCACGCCCTGATCCGCGGGTCCCTGACCGGGACGTGCACCGCTGACCGGGCGCCCCAGCTCCTGATCCGCCTTCGGGCCGGCGGCTCCGCCCTGGTCGGCTGAGCGCGGGAGTACCTGGGTCCGATCACCGGCGCCGCTGACGCGGCGTCGTCGAACGCCGGTCCCGTCCATTCGGCGGTGTGCGGCGTGCTGTGACGCCGTCGGCGTTCCTGACGCGGTGTGGCGCCGTTCGGGTGTGCCGTGCTGCGATGCCGCTCGCGTGCATGATCTGCTGCGGTGCCGTTCGCTTGCGTGATCTGCTGCGACGGCGTTCGCTGCGTGACTGCTGCGACGGCGTTCGCGTCGAGGACGCGTCGTCGCGGGCCGCCGAGACATCCGCACGTCCAGGGTCATCCGAGTCCTGATCATTTCCGGAACAGGTCGTGGCCATCGCGCCCGCCTGTCCACAGACCGGCCCGGAGCGTCCGGGCGGGAGGACACGGCTGTGCCGCAGCACCATCCGAATCGAGAGAACCGTCCGCATCCCCGCCGGACGAACCCGCCGGCCCGCCGGCAACCCGACCGGCCCGCCCGGCCGACGGTGCCGCGTACCGGGCAGGACCGGTCGCGCCGGGTACTCGGGCAGAACTTCCTCCGCGACGAGCGGACCATCGCGCAGATCGTCGCGTCGGCCCGCCCGGACCCCACCGGGCTGATCCTGGAGGTCGGCGCGGGGCAGGGGGCGCTGACCAGGGAACTGGTCCGGCGGTGCCGCCGGGTCGTCGCGTACGAGATCGACCCGGCGCTGGTCGCCCGGCTCGGCGAGGAGTTCCGCTCCGAACCCGGACTCCGGCTGGTGCACGGAGACTTCGTCGCCGCCGTGCCGCCGACCGAGCCGTTCGCGGTGGTCGGCAACATCCCGTACGCCTCGACCAGCCGGATCGTCGACTGGTGCCTGGCCGCCCCACGGCTGACCACCGCCACCCTGGTCACCCAGCTCGAGTACGCCCGGAAGCGCTGCGGCGACTATGGCCGGTGGACGCTGCGGACCGTGCAGACCTGGCCGTGGATGAACTGGCGGCTGGCCGGCCGGATCCCCCGGGAGCGGTTCCGGCCGATGCCCCGGGTGGACTCCGGCATCCTGCGCCTGGAGCGTCGGGCGGTGGATCTGCTGCCGGGACGTCAGCTCGCCGACTACGAGCGGTTCGTCGCGCTCGGCTTCGGCGGGGTGGGCGGCTCGCTGCGGGCCTCGTTGCACCGTGCCTATCCGGCCCGCCGGGTCGACGCCGCACTGCGGGCCAACCGGGTGCCGGCCGACATCCCGGTCGGGTACGTCTGGCCGGAGCAGTGGATCTCGCTCTTCCAGGCGATCCATTCGAGCCGACGGTGAGGTGACGCGCAGGACGACGACGTACCCGATCGGCCCGGCGCCGTCGGCGGTGCGCCGACGGCGCCGGCCACCGGGCCTGGTGGTGGGCCGCGCGGTGGCGGTCACGGTGTAGGCGGTGTCACCGTCGAGCGGTCGGGTACCGCGCCGTCCCGTTCGAGGACGAGCGGCTGTGGTTGCTCAGTAGGTGATGAAGCCGTACAGGGCCAGGTGGTTCGACCTGGTACCGGCCACCGTGTGGTCGACGGCCGACGGTTGCACGCTGCCCCGGACGAAGAGGTAGTCGATCTTGCTGGAGCCGCTGGTTGCCCTCGAACCGTAGCCGGTCATGCCGTAACCGCTCAGCGTCGACGCCGGGATGCCGGTGCGGTTCGCGTCGATGCCGACCACCCGGATCGTCGAGGCGTTCATCAGGCTGGTGGCGTCCGCCCCGATGTGGATGCCGGTGCCACCGATGCCGGTGTAGCCGGCTCCGGCGCAGGCGTTCTGCCGGTTCTCCTGCGGCAGGTGCATGGTCGCGGCGAAGACGGTGGTGCCGGACGCCCTGATGGTGAACCTCGCCGCGATGGCGCTGGTCCGCTTCCACTTGTGGTAGTCGGTGCTGTCCGGGTCGCTGTTCGGCGGCTTGTAGAGCGTGCACCCGGCACCGTTGGCGTACGCCGTGCCGGGCCGCAACCAGCCGGCACTCCAGTATTTCGAGATGTCGCCGGAGGCGAGGCTCAGGGTCCGGGTGTTGTAGAGGATGCCGTTGGTCTGCTTCTTCTTCAGGTCACCGAGCGACTGCGAGCTGCACTTGTGGGTGCTGCCCCACGGCTCCGGGTCGCTCCAGGCCACGATCGCCCGGTAGGTGCCGGCCGGATAGCCGAACTTGGCCGAGAGCTGGTCCGCGTACGCCTCCGCCTGCCCGGTGCCCCGGACCTGCTGCACGATCAGCAGGTCCGGTGCCGCCACACCGGTGGTACCCGTCCGGCCGTTGTCGTCGACGAGTATCGAGGTGAGATGGTCCGGGCCGGAGATCCGGGTGCAGGTCCCGTCGGCGTTGTTCACGACGAGGTTCTCGATGTTGTTGTTGTAGACCCGCAGGACCCGCTCGGCCGCCACGGCGCTGTCGCCGGCCACGATCCGGGTGTCGCCGGCCGTCGTTCGGGTGTCGCCGTCGCGCGCCGACGCGTCGCCCGCCGGGACCGCGACCAGTGCGACGGCGGCGAGGATGGTGGCGGTGGTCCGGGTCGACCGACGTGCGGCGGTGGACATGGCGGGCTCCTGTCCGGGGGGGGGCGTTCCGACGGGGTACCGGCGCGGACCGGTGGCCGGGACTCTACCGCGACCGCACCGTCCTCAGCGGAGCGTGCCCGACCACCACGTTGGGACGGTGTTCCGCGGCGGATGGACTGCCACGTCGGGCTACCGGCCGCCCCCGGCCCCGGACGGGTGGGCCGGATTCAGGCCGAGTCCGTCGAGCGCGTGGGCGAGGCGGGCGTTCTCGGTCCGGAGGAAGTCGCCGAATGCCGCCCCGTCGAGGTACGCGTCGGTCCAGCCGTACCTGGTCAGCACCGCCCGCCACTGTGCCGAACGGTGCAACCGGGCGACCATCCCACGCATGGTCGCCACGTCCCCGCCGTCCAGTCCGGGCGGCGCGACTATGCCCCGCCAGTTGGTGAAGACGACGTCGACACCGCGCTCCCGCAGGGTCGGCGCCTCGGTGCCGGCCAGCCGGAACTCGCTGGTGACGGCGAGTACCCGGAGTTGGCCGGAGGCGATCTGGTCGGCGTACTCGCTGCGGCCGGAGACGCCGAAGTCGACCTGGTGGTCGAGGATCGCGGCGAGCAGGTCGCCGCCCCCGTCGAACTGCCGGTAGCTCACCTGTCGGGGCGGGATGCCGACCGCGTCCGCGATCAGCATCGGGGCGAGATGGTCCGGCCCACCGGCGGACGAGCCGCCGCCCACCGGCACGCCCGCCGGATCGGCCCGCCAGGCCGCGATCAGCCCGTCGATGTCCCGGTACGGCGAGTCCCGGGTCACCACCACGATGGCCGGCTCCTCGATGAGCCGGGCGATCGGGGTGGTGTCCTGGAGCGTGAACCGGGCGCCGGAGGCGTACTGGCTGCCGACCACGCCGAGTCCCATCAGCATCATCAGGTCCGGGTTGCCCCGCTCGTAGCCGAGTCGCCGCAGCCCGACGACGCCACCGCCACCGGGCAGGTTGAAGACCTCCACCGCCCGGGTGATCCCGGCGTCGGCCAGGGCCTTGGCCGCGGTGCGCGCTGTCACGTCGTAGCCGCTTCCGGGTGGGTTCGGGACGAGCAGGCGCAGTTCGGCGGAGCCGTCCGGGAGGTGCCCGGCGCAGCCGGAGACGACGATCAGCACGGCCGCGAGGCCAGCGGCGACCGAGCCGGCCAGCCACCTCGTCGCCGGATACCTCGTCGTCCGACAGCTCGTACGGTCCATTCGCCGATCCTGGCCGCCCGACGCCCGGTTGTCACCACCCGGGACAGCTCCGTCCGCCGGTTGACGTCGGGGCTGGTCAGGTGAGAGCTTCCCGGTTGCCCGGCGCCGCCGACCTGATGTCAGGCAGGGCCGGCGACCGTGCCGGTACCGGGCCGGCGCGACGACCGGACGAGGAGGAGCGATGCGGCAGCGGATGTCCCTGGCCGGTCAGTTCCTGCTGTTGCAGCTCGGCATCGTCCTGCTGGTCGTCTGCACGGTGGCGGCCGTCTCGATCGCCGAGTCGGACGCGGCGTTCCGCCGGGACGAGGGTTCCCGGCTGCGCTCGGTGGGGGAGAACGCGGCGATCAACCGGACCGTACGGATGGGCATCGGCGACCCGCACGGCCAGGAGGCGCTGGCGGCGGTGGCGGAGAGCGCGCGGGCGGTCTCCGGCGCGACGTACGTGTTGATCGCCGATGCCACCGGCAAACTCGTCACCGGCCCGGACGCCGGATCGCCGATGGTGCTCGGCAGCAGCGACGGCCTCGCCGGCCGCTCCTGGGTCGGTGTGGTCGACGACGGCTCCAAGGCGCTGGTCGCGCACGTGCCCGTGCTCGACGAGCGGGACGGCCGCTTCCTCGGCCTGATCGTGGTCGGCCAGACCTATCCGACGCTGCCCGAGCAGCTCGCGGCCGGCCTCACCAACCTGCTCACCTATCTGCTGCTCGGCGGGGTGCTCGGGGTGGCCGGGTCGCTGCTGCTGGCCCGGCGGGTGAAGCGACAGACGCTGGGGCTGGAGCCGCGCGAGATCACCGGCCTGGTCGAGCATCGCGAGGCGATGCTGCACGGCATCAAGGAGGGCGTGCTCGGCACCGACACCGCCGACCGGGTGACCCTGGTCAACGACGAGGCGGTCCGGCTGCTCGGGCTGGCGGCGCTGCCGGTGGGCCGGTCGCTGCACGCCGAGCCGATGGAGCCCCGGCTGCGGGACGTACTCACCGGCAGGGTCACCGGGGTCGACCAGATCGTCCTGAGCGACGACCGGGTACTGGTGCTCAACCGCCGGCCGGTGCTGGTCCGGGGCCGCCGGGTCGGCTCGGTGACCACGCTGCGGGACCGGACCGAGCTGACCGCGCTCCGCCGCGAGCTGGACGCCAGCCGGCAGACCACCGAGGCGCTGCGGGCGCAGGCGCACGAGTTCTCCAACCGGCTGCACACCATCGCCGGGCTGATCGAGCTCGGCGAGCACGACGAGGTGATCCGGTACGTCAACCGGGCCAGCCAGGTACACGAGAAGCTGAACCGGGACGTCACCGAGCTGGTTCGCGATCCGGCGCTGGCCGCGCTGCTGATCGCCAAGGCCAGCCTCGCCGCCGAGCAGGGTGTCCGGCTGGCGGTCGCGCCGGAGTCGGACCTGCCGGCGGTCGACGAGCAGCTCGCCGCCGACCTGGTCACGGTGGTCGGCAACCTGGTCGACAACGCGCTGGACGCGGCCGGCTCCGGTGGCCGGGTGGAGGTCGCCCTCGCCCGGGTCGACACCGAGGTCGTGGTCCGGGTCGGCGACTCCGGTCCGGGGGTGCCGCCGGAGCGGGTCGAGGAGGTCTTCCGGCAGGGTTACAGCACCAAGGACCCGGCCCGGGGTCACCACGGACTGGGGTTGGCGCTGGTCCGGCTGATCTGCCAGCGGCGGGGCGGCAGCGTCGAGGTCGACGGCGCGTCGTTCCGGGCCCGGCTGCCGCTGTCCGGCACCGGCCGGGACCCGGCTCGGCCCGCCACCGGCCGGGACCCGGCTCGGCCCGCCACCGGCCGGGATCCGGTCCCGCCGGCCACCGGTCGGGATCCGGTCCCGCCGGCCACCGGTCGGGATCCGGTCCCGCCGGCCACCCGCCGGGAAATGGTCCCGTCCGCCGGCAAGCCGGCCCGGGACACCGCGTCGGCCCGGGACACCGCGCCGCCGGCCGACAGCCCGGTCCGGGATACCCCGCTGCCCGGGACGGCGTCGACATGATCCGGGTCCTGGTGGTGGACGACGACTTCATGGTGGCCCGGGTGCAGCGGGGCTTCGTCGAGCGGACGCCCGGCTTCACCGTCGTCGGGGTGGCGCACACCGGCGCGGAGGCGCTCGACGCGGTGCACCGGCTCCGCCCCGATCTGGTACTGCTCGACATCTACCTGCCGGACCTCTCCGGGCTGGAGGTGCTGCGCCGGCTGCGCGAGGGCGAGGTGGTGGTGGACGTACTCGCGGTGACGGCGGCCCGGGACGTCGACACGATCCGGACAGCCCTGCGCGGCGGGGTCGTGCACTATCTGATCAAGCCGTTCAGCTCGGACGCGCTGCGCGACCGGCTGGAGCGGTACGCCGCCGCCCAGCAGCGGCTGGCCGGTTCCGCAGAGGTCGGCCAGGAGGACGTCGACCGGCTCTTCGTCGCGCTTCGGCCGGCCCCGGTCGAGTTGCCGAAGGGCCTGACCCAGCCGACCGCCGACCTGGTCGCCACGGCCCTGCGGTCGACCGACGGCGATCTCTCCGCGACGGAGTGCGCCGACCGGGTCGGCCTGTCCCGGGTCAGCACCCGCCGGTACCTGGAGCACTTCGTCGGGTCCGGCAAGGCCGGGGTGAGCCTGCGGTACGGCTCCGCCGGCCGACCGGAGCGACGCTACCGGTGGACCGGCGGAACCTGAGCCGGCGGAACCTGACCGGCGTGCCCGGCGACGGGATCGACCGTGCCCGGCGGCGGGATCGACCGGCTGGTCCTGGCCGGCAGCGGCGTGCCTAGTCGTCCTCGCCGAAGGTGAGCCGCCGTGCCGTGGCGGGCCGGCCACGCAGCCGGGCGACGATCCGGGGCAGGAACGGCACCAGCACCGACAGCACGACCAGCCCGAGCAGTACGGCGGTGAGCGGCCGGGTGACGAAGACGCTCAGGTCCCCGTTGGAGAGCACCAGCGTGCGACGGAACTGCAACTCCATCATCGGACCGAGGATGGCGCCGAGGATCACCGGTGCGATCGGGAACTCGAAGTGCCGCATGAAGAACCCGACCACCCCGATCCCGTACGCGATCAGCACCTGGGTCACACTGCTGGTGGCCGCGTAGACGCCGAGGGTGGCGAAGACCAGGATGCCGGCGTAGAGGATCGGCCGGGGGATCTGGAGCACCTTCACCCAGAGCCGGATCAGCGGCAGGTTCAGCGCCAGCAGCAGTACGTTGCCGACGTAGAGCGAGGCGATCAGTGCCCAGACCAGTTCCGGGGACTTGTCGAAGAGCTGCGGCCCCGGCTGCACGTTGAAGATCTGGAACGCCGCCAGCATCACCGCCGCGGTTGCCGAGGTCGGGATGCCGAGGGTGAGCAGCGGCACGAGTACCCCGGAGAAGGCCGCGTTGTTCGCCGCCTCGGGCCCGGCGACCCCCTCGATCGCCCCCTTGCCGAACTCGGCCCGGTTCTTCGCCCGGCGCCGTTCGTAGGTGTAGGAGAGGAAGGTCGGGATGTCGGCACCGCCGGACGGCAGCGCGCCGAACGGGAAGCCGACGGCGGTGCCGCGCAGCCAGGGCCGCCACGACCGCGCCCAGTCCTGCCGGCTCAGCCAGCCGAAGCCGCCCCGGGCCGGCTCCAGCGGGGTGACCCGGTCGGGCAGTTGTCCGAGCCGGCTCGCGACGTAGAGCGTCTCGCCGATGGCGAAGAGGCCGACGATGATCACCACCACGTCGATGCCGTCGAGCAGTTCCAGGGTGCCGAAGCTGAACCGGGCCTGTCCGGTCAGTTCGTCGAGCCCGACCAGGCCGAGCAGGAGGCCGAGACAGAGCGAGATGAGGCCACGGACCAGCGAGCGGCCGACCAGGGCGGTGACCGCGACCATCGCCAGCAGGGCCAGCGCGAAGTAGTCCGCCGCGCGGAACTCGACGGCGAGCGCGGCCACCGGCTTGGCGAAGAGGGTCAGCAGCAGCGTCGAGATGGTGCCGGCGACGAACGAGCCGATCGCCGCCGTCGCCAGCGCCGCCCGGGCCCGGCCGCGCCGGGCCATCTGGTACCCCTCGATCGCGGTCGCGACCGAGGCGGACTCGCCCGGGGTGTTCAGCAGGATCGAGGTGGTGGAGCCGCCGTACATGGCGCCGTAGTAGATGCCGGCGAACATGATGAAGGTGCCGATCGGGTCGTCCAGGTTGAAGGTGACCGGCAGCAGCAGGGCGATGGTCAGCGCCGGGCCGATCCCGGGCAGCACCCCGACGAAGGTGCCCAGCGTGACGCCGATGGCCGCGTAGAGCAGGTACTGCGGTTCGAGGACGGTGCCGAAGCCGCCGAGCAGGTCGCCGAAGACGTTCACAGCGGCAACACCCCGGCCGGCAGCGCGATGTCGAGTCCGCGGGTGAAGCCGTAGTAGACCCCGGCCACGAGCGGTGCCGCGACAGCGATGTCGCGGACCCAGCGCCGGCTGCCGAGGATCCGGGCGCACGCCACGAAGAAGAGTGCCGAGGAGAGCACGAAGCCGGCCGGTTCGAGCAGCAGCACGTAACCGAGCAGCGCCGCGCAGAGCAGGGCCGGGGGCAGCCAGCGTACGGGCGACGCCTGTTCGGCCTCCGGCTCGGTGCCGGCCGGCTCGGCCCGGGGCGGCGTACGGAACTGGTCGATGAGGTACCAGCCGGCCAGCACCACCCAGCCGGTCGTCACCACCAGCGGGGCCAGCCACGGCCCGGCGACCGAGTAGTCGCCGTCGGCGGCCCGGTACGCCGTCCAGAGCAGGAACAGCCCGGCGGCCAGCAGTACGGTTCCGAGGATCCGGGCCCCCCGGCGTGTCGGGACGGGGGCGGCCGCTTCGACCACCCCCGTCCGGTCCTGCGACTCCGACGGCATCAGCCGGCCAGTCCGATCTCGGTGAGGACGTCGGTGATCCGCTTGCTCTCCTGCGCGAAGTACGCCTCCGCCTCGGCGCCGCTGCGGTAGAAGTCGTCCCACTTCTGCGCGGCCAGGGTCTGCTTCCACTGCTCCGAGGCGTGCAGCTTGTCGACCAGTTCGATGATGGCGGCCCGCTCGCCGTCCGAGATGCCCGGTGCGGCGACGAGTCCGCGCCAGTTCATCAGCTCGACGTCGTACCCGGATTCCTTGATGGTCGGGGTGGGCTTGCCGGCGCCGACGTCGATGCCGGCGGCGCCGGAGACGGCGAGGGCGCGGACCTGACCGCCGCCGACCAGGTCGGCGTACTCGCTGGCGCCGGAGACCGCCGCGGTCAGATCGCCGGAGAGCAGCGCCGCCTTCGACTCGCCGCCGCCGGAGTAGGCGACGTATTTCATCGCCTTCGGGTCCGCACCGGCCGCCTTGGCGAGCAGCCCGACGAGGATCTGGTCGGTGCCACCGGCCGAGCCGCCACCCCAGTTGACCGAGGCAGGATCGGCCTTGGCATCGGCCATCAACTCCTGCAACGTCGTGTACTTCGAGTTCGCCGGTACGACGACGACCTCCTGCTCGGCGGTGAGCGTGGCGATCGGCGTGGTCTGGCCGAGGTTGACCGGGGACTTGTTGGTCACCACGCCGCCGATCATCACCAGGCCGGTCACCATGAGGTGGTGCGCGTCGCCCTTGTTCTTGGTGACCAACTGGGACAGTCCGAGGGTGCCGCCCGCACCGGTCACGTTGGTCACCTCGACCGATTCGGTGACCAGCTTGCCGTCGGTCAGCGCCTTCTGCAGCGCCCGGGCGGTGCTGTCCCAGCCGCCGCCGGGTGCGGCCGGCGCCATCAACTGGATCGTCCGGGTCGGATACTCCACGGCCGAGGCATCGCCGCCCCCGGCACCGTTCTGGCCACAGCCGGCCGCGGCGAGCGCGATCAGCGGTACGCAGGCGAGTGCCGCGACCCGCCGCCGGCCGCCCGTACCCGAGTCGGGGACGCCGGCCGGGCGGGAGCCGCCCCGGAGCAGGCCGGGCGCGTTCCGAAGGTATGTCATCGGTCTCTCCTCGACGTACGTACGAAGCTGTGCCACAGCGTTACCGCTGGGTTGCGTAGATGGTTCCGCCCGAGGTGACGGCCGTCACCGTTACGGTCATGGAGTTCGTTGTGGTCTTTGTGGTCACCGGCCCACGCGCCCGGGGCGCCGGGCGGGTCGGCGCCGCCTAGCGGTCGGCGTCGATATCTGGTAGGAATTCTTCAACCATTGCGGCTGCGGGTAAGGATTTCTCCAGGAGGCTCGGATGAAGAGAACCGTGGCGGGCCTGACCGGCCTCGCCGCCGTGGTCGCCGGCACGACGATGGCGGTGCTGCCGGCCCGGGCCGGCCTCGCCGACGACCCGGTCGCGCCGGAGCGCAGCCGCACGGTGAGCTACCAGGGCTACCGGGTCGCCGTGCCGCAGAACTGGCAGATCGTCGACCTCGCGGCCCGGCCGCACGCCTGCGTCCGGTTCGACCGTCCCGCCGTCTACCTCGGCCGTCCGGGTGACCAGGCCGAGTGCCCGGCCCGACTCGTCGGGCGGACCGCCGGGCTGCTGCTCGAACCGGTCGACGCCCGCTCGGCGCAGCGGCTGCCGGCCGCTGCCGCCACCACCGCGCCCGGCGCGGCGACCGTGGCCGCGCCGCCGTCGCGGGACGACGCGATCCAGATAGCGGTCCGGGACGCGGGCGTACTCGTCACGGCCGTGCACACCCCGTTGACCGAGGGCCTCGTCCGACGGATCCTCGCCGGTGCGACCCTCGGACCGGACGCGGTACCGCTGTCACCGTCCGCCCTCGGGGCGCTGACCCGGCCCGCCGCCCCGGTCGCCCCGCTGGCGGCGGCCGGCCCGCAACCCGGCACCTTCCTCGGCCGGGGCTTCGACACCTGCACCGCCCCGTCCCAGTCCACCATGAACACCTGGCGGGCCAACTCGCCGTACCGGGCCGTCGGGATCTACATCAGCGGGGCCAGCCGCTCCTGCGCCCAACCGAACCTGACCGCGACCTGGGTGACGAACCAGACCAACAACGGTTGGCGCCTGATCCCCATCGAACTCGACCGCCAGGCCCCCTGCGGCACCCGGACGCCGAAGATGTCCAGCGACCCGGCCACGGCGCGATCCCAGGGCGCCAGCCGGGCGACCAGCGCGGTGAACGCCGCACAGGCCCTCGGCATCCCCGCCGGCAGCACGATCTACAACGACATCGAGCACTACCCGTCGAACGCGTCGTGCAGGGCCGCCGTGCTGTCGTACCTCTCCGGCTGGACGGAACGGCTGCACGCGCTCGGCTACCTCTCCGGGATGTACTCCAGCGGCTCGTCCGGGGTCGCTGACCTGTGCGGCGCGTACAACGACCCGGCCTACACCCGGGTGGACCAGCTCTGGTTCGCCTGGTGGAACGACGCGGCGAACCTCGACGCCGGCCCGTACTGCCCGGCGGAGTACTACGCCAACCACCAGCGGCTGCACCAGTACGCCGGTGACGTCCACGAGACCTGGGGCGGGGTGCAGATCAAGATCGACCGCAACTACCTCGACGTCTCGGCCGACGGAGGTGGCGGCCAGCCGCCGGCCTGGAGCAGCATCGTCGACAACAGCACCGCCGGCCGGTTCACCGCGAGTGCCGGCTGGGGCACGTCCACCTACTCCGGTCAGCGGTACGGCGCCGACTACCGCTTCGCCGACCCGGTGCTGGCCAGCGACGTCGCCTGGTTCAGGGTGAACGTGCCGGAAACCGCCAGTTACGAGGTCTCGGTCTGGTACGCGGCCAACCCCGACTACAACGACTCCACCCCGTTCATCGTCGCCAGCACCGGCGGCAACCAGACGGTACGGGTGAACCAGCGCCTCACCGGAGGCCAGTGGGTGTCACTCGGCGTCTTCGCGCTGGCCGCCGGTGACGCGGACCGGGTGGGCGTGAGCCGGTGGACCAGCGGTACCGGCTACGTCATCGCCGACGCGGTCCGGCTCACCCGGGTCTGACCCGCGGGCCGGCGACCCCGGCAGTCCAGCTCGGCCGGGCCGGGCCCGGGTTCTCCGGGCTCGGTTCCGGCGGCCGGCGGCTCGGTCAGGGGCGCTCGCCCACGCCGGTGCCGGCCTCGGCGAGCCGGCCACCGGTGAGCCGGGGTGTCAACGGTGCCGTCGGCATCCCGGCGGTGCTGCGCAGGCCGTGCAGGAACTCCTCGATCGCCTCCCGGGCGCTGTGCCGTGGTGTCCAGCCGAGTTCGGTCCTGGCCCGGGTGATGTCCATGATCGGCACCCGGAGCACCGCGTCGAGCAGGTGCGGAGAGGCCGGCACCAGGTGCAGGTGCCAGGCGAGCGCGAGCGCGGCACGGACCGGTCCGGACGGCAGCCGTACCGGCCGGGCCCGCAGGATGTCGGCGAGCAGCCGGCCGTCGACGACCGGCTCGGCGGCCACGTTGAAGGCGCCGCGCACGTCGCGCAGCACCGCCAGCCGGTACGCCTCGGCGGCGTCCGCCGAGTGCAGGGCCTGGAACCGCAGGCCGGGCAGGTCGGGGAGGACCGGTACGGTGCCCGGCCGCACCAGCCGGCCCGGCAGCAGCGGGCCGGTGAAGAGCCGACGCTGCTGGCTGGCGGCCTCGCGCTTGAAGATGAACCCGGGTCGCAGCCGTACCACCCGCATCTGCGGGTGCTGTTGCTCGAAGGCGTCGAGGGCGCGCTCCAGGTACGCCTTCTCCCGGGTGTACCCGGCGATCGGCCAGCCGTCGGTCGGCCAGTTCTCGTCCACCGGCCGGTCCTTCGGCCCCGGCGAGTACGCGCCGACCGACGAGGCGTACACCAGCGCCGGTACCCCGGCCCGGGCCGCCGCGGCGAAGACCCGGCGCCCGCCGACGACGTTGACCCGCCAGGTGGTCAGCGGCCGGTGGGTGGGCTGGAAGAGCCAGGCGAGGTGCACCACGACGTCGGCGCCGTCGAAGATCTCGACGAGGTCGGCGCTGACGATGTCCGCCTCGGCCCACTCGGTCTTCGGGGGCCGCCAACGGGGCGGCCGGCGGGATACTCCGACGATCGTGCCGACCGCCGGGTCCCGGCCGAGCGCCTCGACGAGACTCGTTCCGACGTTGCCGGTCGCGCCGACCACCACCACCCGCAGGCCGGAGCCGGTGCCACCCCGCGCCGCCGTCACCGCTCGGCCCCGCCGTGCCGGTGGTGCCACCCGGTCTGGTCGTGCCGGTCGGTTGGGCCGTCGGCGGCCACCCGAGCGCTCATGGCGACAGCCGTTCCCGCCGATCGCCGCGCCAAACGTCGATCACGCCGAAAATCCGGAAAGGGTGTCCCGTCGGCGTCCGGACCGTGCGGGCGGGGCCCCGGGTCCCGCCGCCGGTGACCTGCGTCTACCTGCGCCAATCAAAATCCCGAGGGGGCCGCCCGGCGCGCGTTGACAGTACCGACCCGGCCAGTAACATAGACGTAAATCAATCGATGGTGATACGCCGGCATCCCCGCCGGGGTTCCGCCCGGCCGCTCCGGTGACCGGTGCGGCTCGCGCTCGCCGCAGGGCGGGCGAGCCCCGGTCCCCGCCGTCCAACGCACCGCCTGCCGGGGTCCACGTTCCCCGTCGATTCACCCACCATCGTTCGGAGGACCAGCAATGCGCCTACATCGTCCCCGATCCCGGCTGTGGTCAGCCGTGACCGTGGCAGCCGTGGCCGCCGCCAGCGGCACGGCCATCACCATCGCCGGACCCGCGGTGGCGGCCGCCGGTTGCGGCGTCACCTACACGGTCGGCTCCCAGTGGCAGGGCGGCTTCACCGCGACGGTCACCGTCAACAACCTCGGTGACCCGATCAGCTCCTGGACGCTCACCTGGAGTTACGACGCTGGCCAGCGGGTCACCCAGGCCTGGAACGCCACCGCGACGCAGAGCGGCAGCCAGGTCACGGTCCGCAATGCGACGTACAACGGAAGCATCGCCACCGGAGCCAGTGTCTCGTTCGGTTTCAACGGATCCTGGAACGGGAGCAACCCGGCACCGACCAGCTTCGCGGTGAACGGCACCGCCTGCACCGGGGCCCCTGGTCCCAACCCCACGACCGGGCCGACGGCGCCGCCGACGGCCCCGCCGACGACCCAGCCCAGCACGCCGCCGAGCACGGCGCCACCCGGCAACCCGACCTGGGGTACCGCGCTGCCACCGGCGAGCGCCCAGCGGAGCCGGGCGTACGAACTGATCGCCACCGCCAACGAGAAGGGCTACCTGCCGAGGTCCGGTGAGTGCTCCGTCGAGATCCACGCCCGCTACTGGACGTACGGCCCCGACGGCAAGGTCTACCCGACCTGGCACCCGACCCGGGACCCCAGTGGCTGCAACTTCGGCCACGAACACGGGGACGACCCCCGGCCGTCCGACCTGTACAGCACCGTGGGCTGGCCCGCCTTCGGCTACACCAGCGAGGTGATGCTGGACAGCATGCCCGAGCACAGTCACCGGCACGAGGACCACGTCGGGCACAAGGTGCTGACGGTCAACAACGTCAACGTGATCCAGGGTGACAACGGCACCAGCTTCTTCCCGCCGCAGGGCACCACGATCGCGACCTGCGACACCCTGCTCAAGTTCCACCAGGGCACCCACTCGCCGGACGCGTTCAGCAACAACATCCACGAACTGCTCTTCAACCAGCGCTGCACCGCGAGCAACGGCGGACAGGTCACCGAGGCCCGGTACAACGCGATGATCCCGGTCGGGCGGCCCGGGGGATTCAGTCCCAGCGAATGCCCGGGCTTCGGCGGCGCGTTCATCAACGTCGCCCCGGCGGTGCCGGCGGACTCGCCGTCGGACACCCGCTCGCTGGGCCGGCTGATCACCGAGCCGGGCTGCGTGCAGGCGATCCGGGAGGGCCGCACCCACAACGACCCGCTCTACCCCAACCCGGTGCCGTTCACCGTCTCCGACATGGACGACTTCTGGTTCTCCGACTTCCAGGTGACGGGTTCCGGGCTGACCTTCCGGCTCGCGCCGCTGTTCTACGTGGTCAACCCGTCGCGCTACTACGACCCGACCAAGCCGAACAACCTGGGCCGGATCGTGGACCTGTGCTACACGAACCTCGCCGGTGGCGACTACTGCAACCAGGCGCGCCAGGCTGGGCAGAACCTCGCCTGGGACGACCCCCGCTCGCCGTTCAAGGGCACCCTGCGGGAGTTCCGGCCGGGTACCTTCCAGGTGCGGAACACCGGCCCGACCACGGTCTACACCGACGTGTACGGCCGCAACGCCTCCAGCACACCGTTCACCGGCTCCATCCAGCAGTACTTCTCCGGTAACCAGTCGTCGACCATGTACGTCCGTGGTGCTACCAGGGACTGGGCCGCCAACGGGGTACACGCCCCGAACTGACGGCAGCGACCGGTTGGTCCGGGCCCGCGGCGGATCCGTCCGTCGCGGGCCCGGCCCGCACCGACCGACATCCCGGTCAGGACTGCCGGATGGCCTCGCCGGCGATCTCGATCCGTACGCTCTTCCCGACCAGCACCCCGCCGCTCTCCAGGGCCACGTTCCAGACCAGCCCGTACTCCTCGCGTTCGATCTCGGCGGAGGCGCTGAACCCGAAGATGTCCTGGCCGTACGGGTCGCGCCGGGCCCCACCGAACTCGACCTGGAGGTCGACGGGTCGGGTGATCCCCTTGACGGTCAGCTCTCCGGTGAGCACGAACCGGCCCGACGTCTTCTCGACCTGCTCCGGTACGGCGACCTCACTGCGCCGTCCCGGGCGCTGACTCCGCAACCGGGCCCAGTAGAAGATCGAGTCGTTCCGGTCCGGCCGCCACCTGATCCCGGTACTGCGGTACTCGAGCGTGGGATACCGCAGCACGTCGAGGAAGTCGGGACTGCTCAGGTGGGCGTCCCGGTCGGCGTTTCCGGTACCGATGCTGGCCGCGCCGATCGTCGCGGTCACCGAGGAGGCCAACGGATCCGGCTCGACGACGATCTGCGCGGTCGCTTCGCCGAACTCACCGCGTACCGGGCTGACCATCATGTGCCGGGCGAGGAAGCCGACCCGCTTGTGCGCGGGGTCGAGGAGGTATGTCCCGGGCGCCGGAATCGTCATGCCCTGCCAGGAGCGTGTGGCGGAACCGGTCATGCTGGTACTTTCCCCCCGGACGGCTGCTGCGCGGCGCGGTGATCTTCCCGCCCGCCGGTTCCACAGAGTAGTCAAAGGGCCGACGTGGCATTCCTGACCTGGGCGGCGTCCGTGACGATCATCACCTTGAGTAGCGATGGCGGTGTCCTCCCTCAGTACTGCAACGCCGTGGTGACGTCCCGGCCGATCCGTTCCACCGCCGCCAGGTCGAGCCCGTAGAGCACGTAGCGGCCGTGCCGTTCCAGCCGTACCAGCCCGAGGTCGCGCAGCACCCGCAGGTGCCGAGAGACCTGGGGGCGGGTCATCGACAGCCGGTCCGCCAGGTCGGCGGTGGTCATCGCCTGCCGGGCGATCAGCCGGCACAGCCGGACCCGACGCGGATCGGTGAGCGCCAGCAGACGACTGCGGGCCAGGGTGACACCGACGTCCGGCGCCTCCACCGGAAAGTGCACCACCGGCGGCAGCCCCGGCTCGTTCTTCACCAGCAGGTGCGGGGCGCCGTACCGGGTGGGGATGAGCAGGACCGGGGTACGCGACGGACTGATCACCGCGTGGTGCACCTTGTCGAAGACGACCCGGGACGGCCCGGTCGACGGGGTGGCCAGGCGCGCGGTGGAGGGGCTGAGTCCGATCAGGGCGGCCGCCGGACCCTCGTCGGCCAGCCGCTGCCGCAGCCGGTGCGCGGCCCGGGTGAGGATCGGCTGGGTCCGCGCCCAGAGGTCGCCGAAGTAGACCCGGTGGCACAGGTCGAGGAAGTCGAGCAGGTCGGCCCGGAGCGCCTCGGGGTCGCGCAGCAGATCCTCGGCGAGACCCAGGTGCGGCTCCGGCAGCCGGGAGGCGGCCTGCCGGAGCGCGCCGGCCTGCGCCGGGTCGTGCAGTACCCGACCGAAGTCGAAGCCGTGGTAACCGCTGGCGCAGGTGAACGCGGTGAGTTCGGCGAACTGGTGCAGTGGGATCCGGGCCAGCGTGGCGGCCGGTGCGGCCGTGCCGAGTCCCGGGTAGAAGGCCCGCCAGCGTAACGGTGTCCACAGTGGCGCGAAGCGGAGCAGCCCGGCCCGGAAGGCGGGTGGTGCGGACCGGGCGACCTCGGCCGCCCAGGGCGCGTGCTCGGGGTGGTGGCGGTGGCCGGTCAGCACGTGCAGGCTCGCCGCCAGTTCCGCCAGCGGCGACACGACGACGGGAAATCGGTCGGGGCCCACCCCCGCCAGGAGGATCACAACCGACATGACGCCGAGTGTATGGTCGGCAACTCGTCACACCCGTACCTCGGGCTGCGCCGCGAACTCCACCCGCGCCGCCGCCAGCAGTTCCGGCCGGGTGAGCAGTTCGGCGACCACCCGGGCCAGCCCGGTCGCCGCGACCTCGGTGCGGTCGTGCGCGAAAGGCGTCGCCGCCGCCTCGCGCATCGCCGCCGAGTGGCTCGGCGTACCGGGCTCGGCGATCTGGACGTACGGGTGGATGACCGGCAGCACCCTGGAGAGGTTGCCGATGTCGGAGGAGCCCGCCGGGCCGTCCGGGTCACCGGGCAGGATCTGCACCCCGAGGGCCCGTACCGCCGCGCCGAACCGCTCGGCGAGCACCATGTTGTTGCGGCGCTCGGCGTACATCGGGCCGGTTTCCCGAACCGCCGCCGCTGTTCCGGTGGCCAGTGCCGCCCCGTCGGCGGCAGCCCGGACCCGGTCGACCAGCGCCTCGACCGAGGCTGCCGTCCGGTCCCGGACGTACAGGTCGACGGTGGCGTACGCGGGTACGACGTTCGGGGCCGCTCCGCCGTCGGAGACGATGCCGTGCAGCCGGACGGTGGGTGGCACGAACTGGCGCATCGCGTCGATCGCCTGTAGGAACAGTTGGGCTCCGGCCAGCGCACTGCGGCCCAGCCAGGGGGAGACCGACGCGTGTGCGCTGGTTCCGGTGAAGGCGACCCGCAGGTGCGCCGCGGCCAGCCCGGGGCGGGCGGTCAGCGACCGGTCGCCGGGATGGAACATCAGCGCCGCGTCGACACCCTCGAAGGCCCCCGCCTCGATCAGCCGAATCTTGCCGGCGCCGCCCATCTCCTCGGCGGGGGTGCCGAGCACGGCGACGGTGCCGGGGTGGTCGGGCAGCGTCCGGAGGACCGCGATCGCCGCCGCGGCGGCACCGGCCGCGATGAGGTTGTGGCCGCAGCCGTGCCCCAGGCCGGGCAGTGCGTCGTACTCGGCGAGTACGGCGACGTACGGTCCGGGACAGCTCCCCTCGTGTACGGCGGCGAACGCCGTCTCCATCCCGCCCAGGGGCGTCCGCACCGTGAAGCCCGACTCGGCGAGCCAGTCGGTCAGCAGCTTCCGGGCGTGGAACTCGGTGAACTTCAGCTCGGGGCGGGCGTGGATGGCCAGGCTGACCGCCTCCATCCGGGGCCGGAGCGCGGCAAGTGCGGTGGAGAGGACCTCCAGCGCCGGGGTGGCGGTGGACGTGTGGGACATGGCGACTCCCGTGGTAGGCCGTGACAGGCGACGATCGGTGTGCCGACGCGTCCCGGCGGAGGTGACGCGTCGCGGAGTACTCCGAGACTGCGACCGCCCGGACGGCGGTGGCGGCGGATTGCCGCGGCCGAGGTAACCGTCGCCGGATGCCCCTGGCGGCCCGCCCGCGACCGGTCCATCACCCTGGGACTGACCCGCCACCTGCACGCCGACTGCCACGACCCGGGGCAGGTGCTCGCCGAGGCGCCGGCTCGGGCGGCCCGCCGGGCCGGTCGCGAGGCCGTTCCACCCGGCGGGCCGCTCGGTCAGCTCCGGGTGATCCGCACGTCGTCCAGAGCCGCCTCGACCAGGCTGGCCCTGCCGGCGTCGGCGGCCTCCACCACGATCCGGACGCTCTGCCCGGCGAAGGCCGAGACGTTCGCGCTCGCGGTCTGCCAGGCGGCGGCCCGGTTGGCGGCGGTGCCGGCGACGTCGAGTACCGTGCCGGTGCTGCTGCCGACGACCCGCACCCGTAGCTGGTCGGCGCTGTTCGCGTTGCTCAGGTGCGCCAGATACCAGGAGAACTCCAGCGTCAGCGTGCCGGTCGGCAGGCTGATCGGCGGCGACTGGACGCTGGTCACCCCACCGTCCACGTCGTGGTCCCCGGCGGCACCACCGGCGAGCGCTCCGGTCACCAGGTCGAAGCTGCCGCTGACGGTGGTGCCGAGCTGGGTCGCCACCTGCGAACTGGTGGCCGCCGGATCGGCCCGCACCCACTGGCCGGCGGTCGCCGTGTCGGTACCGGCGGGGTTGACGGTCCAGCCGGTCGCCGTCTCGAAGGTGTCGGCGTAGACCGTGCTGCCCGGTGGCATCGGCGTACCGGCGAGGGTCCACACGGTGTGCGCGATCGCGTCGGCGTTCCGGTCCAGCGCCGTGTCGTTGATGTTGCTCGCGGTGTCGCAGGCCCGGTGGTAGCACGGATCGAAGGCGGCGCCGGCCGTGCCGCCCCAGAGCGTGGCCTGGCTGCTCGACTTGATGCCCTCGGCGCCGGTGAAGGTGCCGCCGGCCGGGATACCCACCCGGATGAACGGCCCGTAGTCGCTGCGGCCGTCGAAGTCGGTACCCCGGGTCGGCACCCCGATCGAGGTGAAGTACCCCTGGATCGTCTGCTCGATCAGGGCCGAACCGGCCGGTCCGGGGCCGGAGCCGACGCCGTCGGAGTTGTCCCCGTCGTAGACGAAGTAGCCGGCGTTCGGCGAGCCGACCATGTCGAAGTTCAGATACTCGCCGATCCGTGCCCGCTCGGCGGCCGGCAGGTTGTCGACGTAGTACTGCGAGCCGCGCAGTCCCAGCTCCTCCGCACCCCACCAGGCGAACCGCAGGTGCTTCCGGGCAGCCAGCCCGGTACGGGCGACCGTCAACGCGACCTCGAGGATCGCCGCCGAGCCGGAGGCGTTGTCGTTGATGCCCGGACCGGCGGACACGCTGTCCAGGTGTGCTCCGGTCATCAGCACGTCGTCGGGATCGCCGCCCGGCCAGTCCGCGATGAGGTTGTATCCGGTGGCGCCGTTGTAGCTGAACGACTGCACCGCCGTGCGGTAACCGACGGCGTCGAGTTGGGCCCTGACGTGGTTGACCGAGGCGAGGTAGCCGGGGCGGCCGTGCGCCCGGTTGCCGCCGTTGGCGGTGGCGATGGACTGGAACTGGGCCAGGTGCGCCTTCAGGTTGGCCAGCGAGATGTCCGGCGCGGCGAGCGGCCGGGCCGGATCGGTGGCCGAGCCGGTTGGTCCGGCGGCTCCGGCCGGGCCGGCTCCGGCGGGTACGACCACGCTGACGGCGGCCAGTACGGCGCCGGTGAGGCAGTGCAGCAGACGACGGTTCACATGTCCTCCCAGGGTCACCGGATCGGTTCACCCGGCTACCGCCGATCGGCGTTACCCGGGTGGCGGACGCCGTCGTCGCCGCCCGGTCGGGCCGGCCGTCACATCGACGACATTCATCCGCGAGGAGCAGCGTGGCGATCCAGGGGCGCGGCGGCAATACCCGAGAGTTCGATTCCCCGCCTGCCCCGAATTGGGGCGACTCACCCGACATCGCCATCCGGCCGGTCCCGACACGCCGGCTGCCGGCGGCCGGGGAGTTATCCGACACTGCCGTTCAGGCGACAGAACAATATGAACGCCCCTCGATATCTTCGATGTGGCACTCGAGAGCCGGTCCTGATTTGCCTCGCATCAGATGGGACATCCATGCGACTACGACCATCTCTTCGGACCACCACCGCGACGATCGTCATCCTGGCCGCCACCGTCCTGTCGTCGACGTCGGCGACGGCGGGCGCCTCGGCCGCGCCGGCAGCGGATCCCGCCGGGGTCAGCTCGACGTCGGTCCGGCTCAGCCCGGAGGCTGCCGCGCTGGGCAGCACTCCGGAGACCGCACTCGCCCGGTTCTGGACGAAGGAGCGCATCGCCGCGGCCCGGCCGGCCGACAACGGCGTCTCGCTCGCCGAACTCCGCAAGACCGCGCAGAGTTCCGTACTCGGAGAGACCGTCGTGGCGGGACGGCCGCCGCGCGCCGCCGCGACCGGCCTCGACGGCCAGGTCGCTACCGGCCCGGCCAAGGCCGCCCGGGGCGACGCCGCCGTGCTGGCGGGCCCGACCGGTACCTCCTGGCCGTGGCGGCACGACTTCGTGTCCCTGACCAACGGCAAGGTGCTCTACCAGCACAACGGCGGGCTCTGGCACTGCTCGGGCGTGGTCGTCAGTACCGAGGCCCGCAACACCGTCTTCACCGCGGGACACTGCGTGCACGAGGGCTCCGGCGGTGCCTGGCAGAACACCAACTGGACCTTCATCCCGGACTACTACTACGGCGACCGGCCGCTGGGCACCTGGACCGCCCGGGAACTCTGGTCGCTGAACGGCTGGATCAACGACGGTGACCGGGCGTACGACGTCGGGGTCGCGGTGATGCACCTGAACGCCGGGCAGCGGCTCGCCGACGTCACGGGCAGCCAGGGCATCCGGATCAACGGACCGACCACCCCGTCGGTGTGGCACTTCGGGTTCCCGCTGAACTCCCCGTTCGACGGCGAGGACCTGATCACCTGCGACGGCGCGACGTCGCGGCGGTACATCATCACCGGGGACCTGAAGCTGGCCTGCACCATCCAGGGCGGTGGCAGCGGTGGCGCCTGGCTGGCCGACTTCAACGGCGACTCGGGCTACACGATCAGCGTCAACAGCTATCACGTCGGCAACGACCTGACGCAGATCTACGGACCGTACTTCGGTGACGGGGTGTCGAACCTCTACGCAGCGGTGCGTAACCTTAGCTGATGCGTTCCGTACGCCGCCGGGTTGCCGCCATGGTCGTCCTCTCGACCGTGGTGGCAACACCGGCGGCGTGCGCGGGTGCGGACCCGGGCGGCGAGGCGGCCCCGCCCCGGGTGGTGCCGGCGCTGAGTCTCACCCTCGAACGCAGCCCGGGGCCCGCCGACCGCGAACTGCGGATCCGGGTCGGGATGTCGGCGCTGGCCGACGGCATCGACCGGGTCGAGCAGCGCCGCGACGGCGACCAGTTGGGCCTGCTGGTCTGGGTACGGGAACGGGCGGCGGGCCCGACCGAGGCGGTACCGAACTCGGCGCGGGTCGAGAGCACCGCCGTACCCCTCGACGAGCCGGTCGGTACCGCCCGGGTGGTCGACCTCTCCAGCCGGCCACCGCGACCGGTCCCGGTCGTCCCGGCTTCCTGACCGGGACGGTCGGTTGACGGTCGTGGCCGGCGGGGACCCGGTTGACATTTGTCACGGGCCCGGCCGGGTGCGCCGCACGGAAAGCGGTGAGCGGTGGCACTGCCGCCGGCCAGCCACGGCCCGAACAATCGAGACATGAACCAGACGATGACGGCCACCGACCGGGGAACCGGGGCGTTCGACCGGGAGACCGTCGTCCAGGTCGACGACCTACGGCGACGGTACGGCGGAAGCGGCGGCTTCGAGGCGGTACGCGGGATCTCCTTCTCGGTCGGCCAGGGCGAGCTGTTCGCGCTGCTCGGCACCAACGGTGCGGGCAAGACCTCCACCCTGGAACTCGTCGAGGGGCTGGACCGGCCCAGCGGCGGCACGGTCCGGGTCTTCGGGCGGGACCCCTACCGGGATCGGGCGGCGGTGCGGCCGCGCACCGGCGTGATGCTCCAGGAGGGCGGCTTCCCCGCCGACCTGACCGTGACGGAGACCGCCCGGATGTGGGCCGGTACGCTGCCCGACCCGCAACCGGTCGACCGGGTACTGGAACTGGTGGACCTGCGCCACCGGGCGCGTACCCAGGTCAAGGCGCTCTCCGGCGGCGAGCGTCGCCGGCTCGACCTCGCCATGGCGATCCTCGGCCGGCCGGAGGTGCTCTTCCTCGACGAGCCGACCACCGGGCTGGACCCGGAGAGCCGGCACAACACCTGGCAGTTGGTCCGGGCGCTGCTCGTCGACGGCCTCACGGTACTGCTCACCACGCACTATCTCGCGGAGGCCGCGGAACTCGCCGACCGGCTGGCGATCATGCACCGGGGACGGATCGTCACCGCCGGTACCGTCGCCGACGTGGTGGCCGCGCACCCGGCCCGGATCAGCTTCGTACTGCCGGACGGGCTGGACCGGGGGGAGCTGCCGGCGCTGCCCGGCGCCCAGCCGCCACCGGCCGGTGCGCCGGCTGCGGCCCCCGGCCGGCTGACCCTCTACACCGACGCGCTGCAACCCGCGCTCACCACGCTGCTGGACTGGGCCAACGGGCGCGGCCTCGAACTGGCCGGACTGGACGCCCGGTCCGCGTCCCTGGAGGAGGCGTTCCTCGCGGTGGCGCACTCCGAGGAACCCATCGAGGAGGAGGTCCGATGACGGCATCGACCCAGGCGACCGGCGGTGGCGGCCGGCTCCGGCGACTCGGGCCCGGCCCGGTGAGCCTGCGCCGGATCGGCGCGCTCGGGCGGGCCGAGATGATTCTGCTGCTGCGCAACAAGACCGCCGCGACCACCGCGCTGCTGCTGCCGCTGGGCACCGTGGCACTCTTCTCGACCTTCATCGACGGTGCCGGGCACGTCTCCACCGGGGCGCTGCTCGCCACCACCATGTTCGGCTTCGTGCTGCTCTACGTCGTCTACTACAACCTGGTCACCACCTATGTGGCCCGGCGCGAGGAGCGGGTGCTCAAGCGGCTGCGGACCGGGGTGGTCACCGACGCCGAGATCCTGGTCGGCGCGGCGGTACCGGCCCTGGCGCTGGCCCTGGCCCAGGTGGTACTCACTGTCGTCGCGGCGACGGTCTTCTTCGGCCTGCCGGTACCGGTCAACCTGCCGCTGCTGCTCGTGGCGGTGCTGGCCGGCTGTGCCGTCTTCGTACTGCTCGCCGCCGCCTCGTCGGGCTTCACCAGGACGGTGGAGACCGCGCAGATCACCACGCTGCCGGTACTGGTGCTGTCGATGATCGGTTCCGGGTTCACCGGCCCGGTGGAATCGCTGCCGGACGGGATCGCCGCGGTGTTCCAGATGCTGCCGCTGACTCCGGTGCTCGAACTGGTCCGGCTCGGCTGGGTCGGCACCACCGGAGCGGACGCGCCGCGTGACTTCGTCGGCGTACTGGCCGAGGCGGGGCGGCCGGCGCTGATCATACTGGTGTGGCTGGCCGCGGGTGTCTCGGCGACCCGCCACTGGTTCCGCTGGGACCCGCGACACTAGCCCGGCAGGCGACACTGGCCGACGGAGGACAGGGGAGGTCCCGGGATGCGTGAGCTGATCGGCTGGTGGACCAGACGCGGCCAGCCCGAACGGTTCGACCTGGTCACCCGGGCCACCCTCTACGTGGTGCTGCTGACCGAGCCGGCCGCGCTCCTCAACGCGACCGGCGAGGCGTGGCCAACGGCCGGCCGGGTCGTGGTGGTCGGCCTCGGCATCACGCACATGGTGCTCTGCCTGCTCGCCGTACGGGCCGGGGTCGAGCACTTCCTCGGCCGCCGGGAGCGCCCCACCCGGCTGGTGCTGGCGACCGGGTGCCTGACCCTGGTCACCATCGTCGCCGCCGAGACCACCAACGTGCTGACGCGGCAACCGGCCGACTCGGCCGGGTGGACGCTGCCGGTGACGGTACTGGTCCTGTGGTACTTCCTCGGCACGCTCTGCACCGTGACCCCGCCCCGGTACGCCTTCTGCGGGGCCGTCGGGCTGGCCGGCGTCGTACTGCTGGTCGGGCTGCTCGACGGGGCGCCGGCCGCGCTGCTCTTCTCGTCGGTCTGGATGCTCCTCTTCGGCTTCGTCGTGCTGCTCTCCACCTTCCGGTGCTCGTTGTGGATGCTCGGGGTGCTCTGGGAACTGGAACGGTCCCGGGGCAACCAGGTCCGGCTGGCGGTCGCCGAGGAGCGGCTGCGGTTCGCCCGGGACCTGCACGACGTACTCGGCCGGAACCTCTCGGTGGTGGCGTTGAAGAGCGAGCTTGCGGCGCAGTTGGCGAAACGGGACCGGCCCCGGGCCGTGGAGGAGATGCTGGAGGTGCGCCGGATCGCCCAGGACTCGCTGACCGAGGTACGCGAGGTCGTCCGGGGCTACCGCTCCGTCGACCTGGACGCGGAACTGGCCGGTGCCCGCGCCGTGCTCTCCTCGGCGGGGGTGCGGTGCCGGGTGCTGGGGGAGGGGCGCGACCTGAGCCCGCAGGCGCAGAGCGCGCTCGGTTGGGTGGTCAGGGAGGCGACCACCAACGTGCTGCGGCACAGTGAGGCGCTGACCTGCGTCGTCTCGCTGCGCCGGGAGCGGTCGGCAACCGGGCCGGACGCTGCCGTGGCCGCCGACGGCAGGGCCGGCCACCCCTCCGATCCGTCCGACGGCGCGCCGCTGGTCACCCTGGTGATGGAGAACGACGGGGCACGTCCGGGCGGCCCGCCCGTGTTCGGCAACGGCCTGCTCGGGCTCACCGAACGACTGGCGCCGCTCGGCGGTCGGGTGACGGCCAGCCGGCCCGGCCCGGAACGGTTCCGGCTGACCGCGCAGCTGCCGCTGGCCGCGGCGACACCGTCGGCCGTCTCCCCGTCGCCCGTCTCCCCGTCGGCCGACGGAGCGCAGGCCGTCTCGCCGTCGCCCATCTTGCCGTCGACCGACGGGGCGCAGGCCGTCTCGCCGTGGGTCGGCGGGGCGCAGCCTGTCCTCCCGGTGGCTGGCGGTGTGCCGTCCGGTGCGACGCCCGGCTCCGCCCCGGCCCAGCGGGAGCGGTCGTGACCGGCCAGCCGGGCCCGCCGCAGTCGGAGCCGATCCGGATCCTGCTCGCCGAGGACGAGCACCTGATCCGTGGCGCGCTGACCGCGCTGCTCGGCCTGCACGACGACCTGGTGGTGATCGGCGAGGCGGCTACGGGTACCCAGGCGTTGTCGCTGGCCCGGGCGTTGCGGCCCGACGTGGCCCTGCTCGACCTGCAGATGCCGGAGTTGGACGGCATCGCGGTCGCCGAGGCGATCCGGGCCGAGGTGCCGGGCTGTCAGACGATGATCGTCACCAGCCATGGCCGGCCCGGTCACCTGAAGCGGGCGCTCTCGGTGGGGGTACGCGGCTTCCTGCCGAAGACGGTCTCCGCCGAGGTGCTCGCCGACGTGGTCCGCAGCGTCCACGGCGGCGGCCGGTACGTCGATCCGCAGTTGGCCGCCGAGGCGATCAGCGCCGGGGACAGCCCGTTCACGCCCCGCGAGTCCGACGTGCTGGAGTTGGCGGCGGACGGCGCGCCGATCGAGGAGATCGCCCAGCGCATCTCACTCTCGCCGGGTACAGTGCGCAACTACCTCTCCTCGGCGGCCGGCAAGGTCGGTGCGGCCAACCGGCACGAGGCGGTGGCCATCGCCCGCCGGTACGGCTGGCTCTGAACCCGGTCCAGGCACCAGGTGGATTCCGGCGCGGCGCCGGAGTTCGCCTCCCACGGCCGGGTGCTCCGCCGCCCAGCCGACCGGGCAGTTTCCGGTGCGCAGCGGAACTCGGGCAGCTCTCGCCACTCGGCGGGAACCGGCCGGTTCCCGGAACTCAGCGGGCCCAGGGCAGCTCCCGGGGCTGGGGATCGTCCGGGACGGTGGCGGTCCCGCCGGCCGGCATGCAGACCAGCGCCTCGGCCGGCTCGGCACCGGCCCGGATCTGCCGGGCCACCCCGGCGGGCAGGATCGCCGCCTGGCCGGCGCCGACCACCCGGGTCTGACCGTCGACGGTGACGGCGAAGGACCCGGCCAGCGGCATCCAGACCTGCTCCCGGTCGACCGCGTGCACCGGTCCGGCGCCGTCCGGAGCCATCCGGACCCGCCAGGTGGCCAGCTCCGCGCTGCCCTGACTGGGCGCGGCGAGCCCGGACATCGTGCCCCCCGGGGTACGGGTCGTCCGGTTCGCGCTCTCGGTCACCACGATCATGTCGTCTCCGCCGACCGTCATGTCGTCTCCTCGCTAGTCAAGTAGCTTTACTTGCAACATGAGTAAAGCAACTTGACTCATACGTGTCAAGATGGGTCGTGACCACAGACGACCCCCTGGCCCGTACCGAGCTGACCTTCCTGCTCGGGATGGGCTTCCAACTGGTGCTCGCCGAGTTCGTCCGGCGGGTGGCCGAGGCCGGCTACCCGGACCTGCGCCCGGTGCACGGACTGGCGTTCCAGGCGCTGCGCGGCGGCGGTGCCACCGGCACCGAACTGGCGGAGCGGCTCGGTGTGACCAAGCAGGCCGCCGGGCAACTCGTCGACGAACTGGAGCGGCGCGGCTACCTGCGCCGCGAGCCGCATCCGAGCGGCGGGCGGCGCCGGCTGATCGTGTTGACCGATCGGGCCACCGAACACCTCGCCGTCGCCGGCCGGGTACTGCACACCCTGGAGGCCGAACTGGCCGCCGGGATCGGCGCCGAGGGCCTTGCCGCACTGCGTACCGAACTCAGCCGGCTGGTACGGCACCTGGCCGGCGACGAGCCGCCGCCGCTGCGCCCACTCTGGTAGCGGCCGGGTTCACCCCTCGCCGCAGGGGCACCGGAGGCGCCGGCCGGACCGGGCCGCGTCCTCGGAAACCGCGCTCCGGCTGACGCGCGCCGCCGGGCGACGTCAGTGCACCCGGACCGGGCTGGCGGCGTCGATCCGGGCGGTCACCTCCAGCCGGCGCGGGGCCAGCCCGGAGGTGGTCCGGAACCGCTCGACCGCCGTCGTCACATGGTCCCGGACGGTGGTCAGCCCGGCCCGGGAGTTGAGCTGCAACTCGATCCAGAGTTCCGGCCGGGGTGCCGTACCGGCCAGCGTGACCGATGCCCGGCGGACCTGCGGGTCCCGGGCGAGGTCGCGTTCGAGGCCCCGGGCCAGCCGGGTGCCCCGGACGCGGGTGGCGCCGGGCAGTGCCGGGCCGGCAGCCGCGGTCCGACCGGTGACGGACCGCAGGTCGAGATCGCCGAGCACCGGGTAGCGCCGGGCCCGGAGTACCCGGCCGAGCAGCCTCGACCCGAGCCAGGCGAAGAGGAGCCCGAGTACGCCGAGGATGACCAGACCCCACGGGTCGATGCCACGCCAGGTACGCAGCAGTCCCGACCAGAGCAGCGGCGCCCCGTTGTCGACCCCGGCCAGATGTCCGAGGCTGGCGATCAGTCCCACCACGCCGACGGCGGTGAGCACGAGGCCGACCACCGTCCAGAGCACCCGGATGGTGCTGTTCGTCATGCCGGCTCCCCGCGTCGGCGCATCAGCCCTCCACCCGGGCCACGTCGGTTCGGGGTCGGCTGCCCGACCGGATCATCTGCACGTCGACATGGTCCTGGGCAGAGGCACCCAGATGCTCCAGTTCGCGTCGGACCGTGAACTCCACCGCCAGCCGGACCGAGGCGTCGCCGGCCGCCCGGATCCGGGTCCGCCAGCCGAAGCCCTCGCGGCGGACCCGGGCGCTCGCCGACTCGACTCCGGGTACCGAGTTCGCGACCGTCGCCAGTTGCCGTTCCACCGACCGGCGTTGCAGGTGCCAGCCGTCGGCGAACCGGGCGGGCAGTCGGTCGGGTTTCCAGCGGACCAACTGTCCCCACAGGATCAGCAACCCGACCACACCCGCGGCGATGATCCCGGTCCGCACCCAGGGATCCGCCAGCCGGGTACCGGTCAGGGTGCGGTACCAGCCCGTCCGGTCGATCGCCACCGACCCGCGGTCCAGAGCCACCGCGAAGACCTCCACGATCAGCAGTAGTCCACCGCCGAGCAGCGCGCAGCCGAGCAGCAGGGTGGCGAGCCGGTTGACCAGGCGCATCCTCAACTCCCGTCCACCGGTACCGGCAGGTCGATGTCGTCGACCACCACCTCCACCGAGGGCTGCTGCCCGTAGTCGGCCAGTACGGCGCGGACCGCCACCCGGATCTGCTCGGCCACCGGGGCGATCGGGACCGGACCGACCTCGACGTGCACCTCGACCGGGTTCCCGAGCCGGATGCCGACGATCTTGCCGCCGGGGAAGAGGGTGGCCACCTCCACACCGGTGCCGGCGGTCAGCCCGGACACCCCGGGGACGGCGAGTACGGCGTCCCGGACCCTCCCGACAACCGTGCTCCGGTCCGTGGTCGTGACCGGGGCGGCCCCGGAAGCCGCGTCGGCGGTCGCCCGGCTGCTCATCGCGCCCGCTGCTGGTCGTCGCCGTCGCCGTCCTGGTCGCCCTCGACGAAGACGTCGTCGACGTTGATGTTCACCTCGACGACCCGGAGGCCGGTCATCGCCTGCACCCGGTCGACGACGTTGCGGCGTACCGCCTCGGAGACGTCGACGATGCTCTGGCCGTAGAAGGTGACGATGTCCAGGTCGACCGCTGCCTCGCGCTCGCCGACCTCGACCGAGACGCCCTGCCGGATGGTCTCGCTGCCGCCCGGGACGAGGCCGCGGAGCTGCCCGACCCGCCGGGCCAGACCGGCACCCATCGAATGAACGCCCGGGATCTCCCGGGCCGCGAATCCGGCGATCTTGGCGACCACACCCTCCGCGATGCGGGTCTTGCCGGCCTCGGTGCTCAACTCGGCCCGGGGCGGTCCGCCGCCGTCCGGCGTGGCCGTCGGTCCCGGCGCGGCGGCCTGCTTCCGGTTGTCGTTCCTGGTGGCGGTCCTGCTGTCAGCCATCGGCTGTCCTCATCTCCTGCCGCTGCTCGGTGGATGTCGGGTGCGGGTGGCCGGCACCCGCTCAGCGCCTCCGGGAGGCGGTCGCCCGGTCGGCCAGGCCGGCGACGTTGAGGTCACCGTCGATCACCCGTACGGCGAGCCACCCGACCAGGCCGGCGAGCACGGCACCCGCCGCCGCTCCGAAGCCGGCGACGGCCCACACCGCCGCGACGAGGAAACCGGCGACGAAACCGAACTGTTGGCGTGACATGGGTTCCTCCCCGGCTGGTGCGGCAGATCCGCAGTGGCTTACACATTTGGCGGAGGAGTCGAACCCGGCCGGGTGGACGAGATATGTGATCTGCGTCACTCAAATCCCTGATCATGCTCGGGTGTGTCGCCGGTACCCTCTCCGGGGTGCGGCTCACCAAGTACACCCACGCCTGCGTACGGCTCGAACACGACGGGGCCGTCCTCGTCGTCGACCCCGGCTCCTGGAGCGAGCCGGCGGCGCTGCGGGGTGCCGACGCGGTACTGGTCACGCACGAGCACACCGACCACATCGACGTACTGCGGCTGGCCGGCCTCGGCGTCCCCGTCTACGCCCCGGCCGGGGCGAACATCCCGGACCTCGACGTGCATCCCGTCGCGCCCGGGCAGGAGTTCACCGCCGCCGGGCTCCGGGTACGCGCCTTCGGCGGCCGGCACGCCACGATCTACGGCGGGAAGCCGGACTGCCCGAACCTCGGCTATCTGGTCGAGGGGCGGGTCTACCATCCCGGCGACTCCGTGCACCGGCCGGAGGTGCCGGTGGAGACGCTGCTCGTACCGGTGCAGGGGTCGTGGCTGAAGACCGCCGAGGCGATCGACTTCGTCCGGGACGTCGCACCCGAGCGGGCGTACGGCATCCACGACGCGCAGGTCAACGACCGGGGACTGCAGAGCGTGCACGGGTGGCTCGCCGAGGAGGCCGCCGACTGCTACCGCTGGCTCACCCCGGGCCAGACGGCCTGACCGACCGGCGCCGCTCCTGCCGGCGCCGGTCGACGAACGCCGGTCGGCGACCGCCGCGCCCGGGATCCCGGACGTCCGGAGCCGTCAACCGGTGCGGCCGGGACCGGCCGGGGTGCCGGGCCGCTCGGTCCAACTGTCCACGATCGCCGCGACCAGGGCGACGAGTACGAATCCGATGGTGGCCAGCAGGGCGTCCCGGAAGGCCCGCGACCAGCCGCCGTGCGTGGCGGCCAGGGTGCTGAAGAAGATCGCGCCGACTCCGGCGATGCCGGCGGCGGCGCCGATCCGCTGGGCGGTCTGCAGCATCCCGGCCGCGCTGCCGGCCTGGCCGACCGGCACCTCGGAGAGCGTCAGGTTCTGGTTGGGGGTGATCACCAGGCCGCTGCCGAGCCCGGCGACGAGCAGCGGCAGGGCGGTCGCCAGCGGCGCGCCGTGCCCCGGCACGAAGTGCAGGGCCAGGATCACCCCGCCGAGCCCGACCGCGACGGTGGCCAGCCCGACCGCGACCAGCGGCCGGCCGAACCGGTCGACGATCCGGCCGCCGAGTCCGGCGGTGAGCGCCGAGCCGAGCGCGAACGGCGTGATCGCCAGGCCGGCCTCCAGCGCGCTGTACCGCAGCCCGCTCTGTAGATAGAGGGTGAAGAGGAAGAAGACCGCGACGAAGCCGCCGAAGTAGAGCAGCCCGATCAGGGTGCCGAGCGAGTACGACCGGAGCCGGAACAGGGCCAGGTCGAACAGTGGTTCGCGGTGACGCCGGTAGCGCAGTTCCCAGCCGACGAAGCCGAGCAGCACCAGCAGGCCGCCAGGGATCAGCAGCCACTTGAACGGGCCGTGCCACTGCTGCCGTTGCACGAGCGGCAGCAGCACCAGGACGACACCGACGCCCAGCAGCAGTACGCCGACCGGGTCGAGACCCTTGCGGCTGGCCTGTCGCCCGGGACCGGTCGGCAGCAGCCGCCAGGCGAAGAGGATCGTGGCGATGCCTACCGGCACGTTGACGAAGAAGACCAACCGCCAGCCGAGGTGCTGGCCGCCGAGTTCGATCAGGGCGCCGCCGAGCAGCGGGCCGACGGCGGTGGAGATGCCGATGGTGGCGCCGAGCATCCCGAACGGGCGCCCTCGGGCCGCACCCCGGTAGAGCTGCTGGATCAGCCCGATCACCTGCGGGTTCACCAGGCCGGCCGCCGCGCCCTGGAGCAGTCGGGCGCCGATCAGCCAGGCCGGTGACTCGGCCAGTCCGGCCGCCGCGCTGGTCAGGGTGAACAGCGCGAGACCGAGCATGAAGACGTTGCGCCGGCCCCGCGCGTCGCCGAACCGGCCGGCGGGGACCAGCAGCAGCCCGAAGGTCAGCGCGTAGCCGGAGAGGATCCACTGGAGATCGCTCGGGTCGGCGCCGATGGCCTGGTCGATCGAGGGGATCGCGACGTTCACGATGCTGACGTCGAGCAGCGTCATGAACGCGGCGACCAGTCCGACGGTCAGGATCTGCCTGCGCCGCCGGGTGGCGGTCCGCTCGTCCAGCCCGGCCAGTGGGTCCGGTTCCGGTTCGGTCGGTCCGGCCGGCCCGCCCGGCCCCGGTCGACCGGCACGACCCGGTGGATTGCCTTGTGCCGTGCTCAATCGGGCCTCGCTGACTGTGCCGCGTCCGGGTGCGGGCCCCGAACGGCGACCGCCGGGACAGACTATCGCAAATCACTCCGAACGCCTGGTCAGCGACGTGCCGGCCGGTTCGTCACGCCGCCGGTCCGCACGGCCGGTGCGGCGGTGCCCGGCCGTACGCTCAGGCGAGCTGCTGGGAGCACCAGCGCGGACCGAAGTCCAGACCCTCCATCGGGGAGTCCTCGCGGTGCAGCAGGTTCTTCTCGCCGAGCACGTGCAGCGGCGTCGCCAGCTGGTCCGGCGGCAGGCCGACCTCCTCCGCGATGGCTTCCGGGAACGGTACCTGCCCCCGGGCCTCCAGGGTGGTGACCGCCTGGTACACCCGCTGTTCGATGTCGGTGAGATGTAGCTGTTGCATGGTGACCTCCTCGCCCGCGCACAGCGCGCGGACAGTTCGCGAGGCCGCGATTACCCATCGTGGCGAAGTTGATGCACCGGCTACCCGATCCGCCACCTGTCGTCGACCGGCGTCCCGTTCCCGGCACTGCCGGGCCGGTCGCCTAGGCTGCTACCCGTGACCTGGGACGTCGCCGTGATCGGGGCCGGACCGGCCGGGCTCTCCGCCGCGTTCGCCGCCGCGCGGGCCGGAGCCCGGACCGTGGTGCTGGAGAAGTCCGAGCATCCGCGCTACAAGACCTGCGGCGGCGGGCTGATCGGCACCTCGTTGGCGGCTGCCGCGGCCCGGATCGAGGTACCCGCCGACGACCGGGTCGACCGGGTGACGTTCACCGCCGACGGGCGGCGGGAGTTCACCCGCCGGCACCGGCCGGGGCAACTGCTCACGATGGTGCGGCGGGAGGAGTTCGACGACCGGCTGCGGGGCGCCGCCGTCGGTGCCGGCGCCGAGATCCGGCAACGGGTCGCCGTGCGCGGGGTCGAGCAGGACTCCGACGGCGTACGTGTCCGGCTCGCCGACGGCACCGAACTGCGCGCCCGTACGGCGGTCGGCGCCGACGGCTCGGCCGGGGTGACCGCCCGCCAGGTGGGGGTACGGTACGCGCAGGTCGATCTCGGGTTGGAGCTGGAGATTCCGGTACCGGCCCCGCTCCAGGAGCGCTGGCGCGGCCGGCTGCTGCTCGACTGGGGCCCGCTGCCCGGGTCGTACGCCTGGGTCTTCCCCAAGGGCGACCGGTTGACGGTCGGGGTGATCGCGGCCCGGGGCGAGGGGGAGCGGACCCGGCGTTACCTGCGGCGGTTCGTCGAGCGGCTGGGCCTGTCCGGCCTGGAGCCGGCGCACGACTCGGGACACCTGACCCGGTGCCGCGCCGACGACTCCCCGCTGCGGCACGGTCGGGTGCTGGTCGCCGGGGACGCGGCGGGCCTGCTGGAGCCGTGGACCCGGGAGGGGATCAGCTTCGCGCTGCGCTCCGGCGCGCTCGCCGGTACCGCCGCGGCCGGCGGTGACCTCGACGGGTACGTCCGGGCGGTGCACGACCAGCTCGTCCCGCCGATGCGGGCCGGGCACCGGATCCTCGACGCGTTCTCCCGGCATCCGGGGATCTTCCACACCGCCCTGGCCACCCCGCCCGGCTGGCGGATGTTCACCGCCTTCTGCCGGGGCGAGACCAGCTTCGACCGCACCCTGGAGCGTCGCCGGGTACGCGCGGCTCTGGCCCTGCTCGGCCGACCCGCCCCGGCGACGCCCCCGGTGGTGGCTACCCGCCGGCCGTGACCGCCCGGTCGGGCTGGTACGGCGTGAAGCGGCGCAGCCGCAGCGAGTTGCCGACGACGAAGACCGAGGAGAAGGCCATCGCCGCACCCGCGATCATCGGGTTGAGCATCCCGATCGCGGCCAGCGGCAGCGCGGCGACGTTGTAGGCGAACGCCCAGAACAGGTTGCCCCGGATCACCCGTAGCGTGGCCCGGGACAGCCGGATCGCGTCGACGGCGGCGGTCAGGTCACCGCGTACCAGGGTCAGGTCGGCGGCCTCGATCGCCGCGTCCGTACCGGTGCCCATGGCCAGCCCCAGATCCGCCTGGGCGAGCGCGGCGGCGTCGTTGACGCCGTCGCCGACCATCGCCACCACCCGGCCCTCGGCCTGGAGCCGCCGGACCACGTCGAGCTTCTCGGCCGGCAGCACCTCGGCGATCACCTCGTCGATGCCGACCTCGGCGGCGACCGATCGGGCGACCGCGCCGTTGTCCCCGGTGAGCAACACCGGGGTGAGGCCGAGCCGGCGCAGTCCGGCGACCGCCTCGCGGCTGGTCGGCTTGATCGCGTCGGCGACCACCAGCGCACCCCGGACCTGGCCGTCCCAGCCGGCCAGCACGACGGTCCGGCCGGCGGCCTCGGCCTCCGCGACCGCCGGGCCGAGCGTGTCGGGCAGGTCGAGGCCGCGCTCGGCCAGCAGGCGGGCCCGGCCCACCGTGACCGCGCGGCCGTCGACGGTACCGGTCACGCCGAGCCCCTCGACGTTGGCGAACCCGCCGACCTCGGGATGCGGTCCGGTCCGCTCGGCGGCGGCACCGGCGACCGCGCGGGCGATCGGGTGCTCGGAGGCGTTCTCCAGCGCGCCGGCCAACCGCAGCAGTTCGTCCGCGTCCTGGCCGTCGGCCGGGAGGATCTCGGTCAGCGTCATCCGGCCGGTGGTGACGGTGCCGGTCTTGTCCAGCACCACGGTCTGCACCCGCCGGGTCGACTCCAGCATCTCGGGGCCCTTGATCAGGATGCCGAGCTGGGCCCCCCGGCCGGTGCCGACCAGCAGCGCCGTGGGGGTGGCGAGCCCGAGGGCGCAGGGGCAGGCGATGATCAGCACCGCTACTGCTGCGGTGAAGGCCGCGGTGACGCCGTCTCCGGAACCGAGCCAGAAGCCGAGGGTGGCGACGGCGAGGGCGATCACGATCGGTACGAAGACCCCGGAGATCCGGTCCGCCAGGCGCTGCACCTGGGCCTTGCCGGCCTGTGCCCGCTCGACCAGGGTCGCCATCTGGGCGAGCTGGGTCTCCGCGCCCACCCGGGTGGCCCGGACGACGAGCCGGCCACCGGCGTTGACGGTCGCCCCGACCACCTGGTCGCCGGGACCGACCTCCACCGGTACCGATTCTCCGGTGAGCATGCTGGCGTCGACCGCGGAGGAACCGTCCTCCACCACACCATCGGTGGCGATCTTCTCGCCGGGCCGGACCACGAAGCGGTCACCGACGGCGAGCCGGTCGACCGGGATCCGGGTCTCGACGCCGTCGCGCAGCACCGTCACCTCCTTGGCGCCGAGTTCGAGCAGCGCCCGCAGCGCGGCACCGGCCCGGCGCTTCGACCGGACCTCGAAGTAGCGGCCGGCGAGGATGAAGAGGGTGACCCCGGCCGCCGTCTCCAGGTAGATGTTGCCGGCCCCGTCGCTCGGTCCGATGTCGAGGCTGAACGGGTGCGTCATGCCGGGCGTACCGGCGGTGCCGAGGAAGAGCGCCCACACCGACCAGCCGAACGCGGCGAGCGTACCGAGCGAGATCAGGGTGTCCATGGTGGCTGCCCCGTGCCGCAGGTTGATCCAGGCCGCCCGGTGGAAGGGCAGGCCGCCGTACCCGACGACCGGGGCGGCGAGGGTGAGCGAGAGCCACTGCCAGTAGTCGAACTGCCAGGCCGGCACCATCGCCAGCACGATCACCGGTACGGTCAGCACCAGCGACACCAGCAGCCGGGTGCGCAGCGTCCGCAGCTCGTCGACGGGTGCCGCCGGATCCGGCCCGGAACCGTCGGCCGGCCGGGGTGGCGGTGGCAGGGCGGCGGTGTAGCCCGTCTTCTCCACCGTGGCGATGAGTTCGTCCGGGGTACGGGTGTCGTCGAAGGTGACCGTCGCCTTCTCGGTGGCGTAGTTGACCGTGGCGGTCACCCCGTCGAGCCGGTTGAGCTTCTTCTCGATCCGGTTGGCGCAGGAGGCGCAGGTCATCCCGCCGATCTTCAGTTCGATCCGGTTGGGCGCCATCGGTGGTCGTCCGGCGGCCGGTGCCATCACTGCCTCCTGGGCTAGTTGTGTCCGTGTCCGGGCTCGCCGTGCCCGGATTCGTCCGCCCCGACGGTGGCCGTCGGCGCGGGCGTCGCGCCGTCGCCCGGGGTACCGGTCGGCGACGGTTCGGCCGGCGCTCCGGCGAACAGGGTGAACTCCGCGGTACGGACGGTGCCACCGTGCTGGAAGTCGAGGTAGAGCCGGTAGCTGCCGGCCGAGGGCACGTCGGCGTAGAAGGTGATCTCGGGACCGGCGGCTGTCCGCCCGTCGCCCGGCTCGCCGTCCGGGTGCACGTGCAGGTAGGCCAGGTCGCCCTGGCGGAGCGCGACCAGGTGGCCGTACGCGCCGAGGTAGGGCTCGAGGTCGGTGACGGGTCGCCCGTCGCGGCTGACGGTCAGGGTCAGTTCGCTGGTCTGCCCCGGCGTCAGGGCGCCGTCGAGGCGTACCCGGTATCCGTCGACCTCGGCGGTCGGCGCCGGTGCCGGCAGCGGCCGGGGCTGGAAGTCGCCGGCCACCGCGACGTCGAGCCCGAGGGTGAGCGCCGCCGCGCCGCTGGGCTTGAAGTCCGCGAACGCCCGCCAGCTTCCGGGACCGGTCAGTGGCGAGGCGACCCGCCAGGTGCCGTCGGCCGACATCTCGGGGTGCACGTGCCGGAAGCCGGAGAGGTCGCGACGGGCGACGATCAGGTGCATCCGCTTGTCGTGTTCCACGTCGTAGCCGGTCACCGGGCGCCCGTCCGGCCCGATGATCCGGAACGCGAACTCGCCGGCCGGTGCGGGTACGCCGGTCAGCGTGTAGCCCCGGTCGGAGACGAGCAGTCCGCCGGGTAGCCGTGGTGTGCCGGTCGTCCCGGCGTCGGTGCCGTGTCCGGTCGAGTGGGCCGGACCGGTCGAGTCGGCGGCGTCGGCGGTGCGTACGGGGCCGGTGAGCTGGCCGACCCCGTACGCCGCGCCGAACACTGTCGCGAGCCCGAGCGCGAAGGCGCTCAACTTCGTCGCGGTGTTCATCGTGTTACCTGGTTTCTGCTCTTCGGGCGTGGTCAGGAGGTGACGAGTTCGTAGCCGGCCTCGTCGACGGCGGCGCGGAGCCGCTCGGTGTCCACCGGGCCGTCGCTGGTGACGGTGACCGCGCCGGAGGTCACGTCGACGCTCACCTCGGTCACGCCCGGGATCGCGCCGACCTCGGTGCTGACGGCGTTGGCGCAGTGTCCGCAGGTCATGCCCTTGACCTGGTAGCTCTCGGTGATCATTGCAGTTCTCCCTTCCCTTCCCCCACCCTATACCCTAGGGGGGTATACGACGGCCAGTTTACCCCTCGGGGGTATCCGTACTCCAGGACCGTAGCATACCCCTGGGGGGTTAGCTATGCTTGTGGCATGACGACACCCGCCGAAACCCCGACCCGTGGCTACACCGCCAGCAAGGACCAGTTGCTCGCGCGGCTGCGCCGGGTCGAGGGGCAGGTGCGCGGGATCGAGCGGATGGTCGAGGACGACCGCTACTGCATCGACGTGTTGACCCAGATCTCCGCCATCCAGGCCGCGCTGGACAAGGTCGCGCTCGGGCTGCTCGACGGGCACGCCCGGCACTGCATGCACGAGGGCGCCGCCGAGGGGCGGGCCGACGAGATGGCCACCGAGATGATGGCCGCCGTCGGGCGACTGATGAAGCGCGGCTGACAGCGCAACCCCCGACCGGTCAGCCCCGGGCCGGGTCGGCCTGGCCCTCCGGGGCAGGGGTCGGGAAGAGGTCGACCTGGTCGCCGAGTCGCACGTCCCCGCCCAGGTGGTCCGGAGCCGGCCGGTCGGTGGCCGGCAGCCTCGAGTACCGCCGACCGGAGCCCTCCCGGTCGGGCCGGGAGGTGACCCGGAACGGCACCAGCGCGATCGGGGCCGGCGGCGGCTCGAACCTGCGGTCGCCCCAGCGCAGCCAGACGGCGATCCGGCCCGCCTCCGCCTCCAGCCTGAGCTTGTCGACCGAACGCCGCCGGTCGGAGTGGTCGACCTCGACCACGACCGGCGCGCCGTCCGGCCGCGCGCATCCGACGTCCACTATGGAATATCGATGCTCGTACGGCGGCGGCAGCGGCATCACGCTGGCGGCCCGCCGGTACACCCGCCAGCCCTGAGCCATCGCCCAGGCTGCCACCGAGTCGATCAGCAGCACGGTGACCTCGTCACCCGTCTGGTCGGTGAACGTCAGCCGGCCCAGCCAACCGGTCAGCGCGGCGCCGATCCGGGCGCCCTCCTCGGCCTGGTCCACCGTCCGACCGTACCGCGTCGGTGTCACCGCACGGTGGCCGTGGTGAGGTCCCAACGCGCGCGCCGGGGTGCCCTCGCGGGGGAGAGGCGGCACCGGAGCGCACCGAACGGGCGGCGTCCGCGCCGCGAGGCCGTCAGGTGACCGCCGGCAGGACGACCCGCTCCAGCAGCGTCATCGGCGTGCGCCACTGGTCCGGGCCGTTGTAGTTGCCGGCGGTGACGGCCACGGTGAGATCCAGGTCCGGCAGCACGAAGAGGCGTTGGCCACCGTTGCCGCTGCCGGAGACCAGCCGGTGGCCCGAGACCGTCTCGACATACCACTGGTACCCGTACTGGCCGCCCCAGGTGGTCTCCAGGCGGGGCCGGAGCATCTCGTCGATCCAGCCGGCGGGGACGAGCTGACGACCCTGCCACGCCCCCCGGGCGAGTACCAGCTCGCCGATCCTGGCCAGCGCGCGCGGCGTGAGCCGAAGGCCGGAGGCGGCCGAGGCCACCCCGTCCGGGCCGCTCATCCACTCGACGTCGTGGATCTCCAGCGGTGTGAACAGCGCAGCCCGGCCGTACTCCGCCAGCGACTGCCCGGTCCCGTCGGCGATGAGCCGTCCGAGCAGTGCGGCCGCGCCGCCGCAGTAGTGCCAGCGGGTGCCGGGTGGCTCGATGACCGGCCGCTCCAACACGTACCGGTACCGGTCCGGTGCCAGCTCCATGGCGATCTCGGCATTGGCCGGGTCGTCGTACGGGAGATCCTCGCGCCATTGCAATCCGAGCGACATCGTCAGCGCGTGCTCGACGGTGAGCCGGGCCCGGGCCGGGTCGGCCGCCAGGTCGGGGTATTCCGGGAACTGTCGCAGCAGCGGCGCCGTGGCGTCGGGAACCAGCCCGTCGCCGAGGGCGATGCCGTAGAGCAGCGCGGTAATGCTCTTGCTGATCGACCGGATGTCGTGCAGCGTCCCCGGCCCGAACTCGACGACGCCGAGGTGGATGTTCCAGGTGAAGTCCTGGCCCGTGCCGTAGTACTCCAGCAGGGTTTCACCGCCACGGACCGCCACGGCCCCGTGCAGGCCGTCGAGCGCGCCCTCCCGGAGCGGCTCGGCCAGCCGGTCGTGCGGTGCCGTCACCGGACACCTCCCCGGCGGAGCGGCACCGCACGCACGGTCCGGTGCGGTCGCTGTCGGCGACGACAGCCGTCGGGGTGGGTGGCGAGGGTCACGCCGCCGAACGTTACCGGAATCCGCGCCGGGACGTGGGCCACGTAACGGGGGGTCGCCTCCGGCCGGACTCCCTCCGCTCCGATGTGGAGCGTGCTACGCCTCCTTGCCGGGCGCCGGTTCCGGCGCGGGTGGCCCGGTGCCGGACGGGCTCGGCGCGCCGCGCCGCCGGAGGCCACCCGGCGGACCGGCGGGGCGGTGGACCGGACCGCGGCGCCCGGCCCGCCACAGGTGCAGCGGAAGGTAACCGAGCCCGGCGAGGCCGACCAGCACGAAGAGGTTGCTGTACAGCAGGCCCCAGCCCCGGAAGTGCAGGTCCCAGCCGTGCAGGCCGGCGAACACCCAACTGGTGCCGGCGACGAAGACGAGCCAGGCCAGCACGGCGGCGGCGAGCCCGAGCCGGCTGCGCGCCCGCCATGACCGTACGGCGAGCAGCGCCAGCGCGGGTACGCACCAGACCCAGTGGTGGTGCCACGAGACGGGAGAGACCAGCACCCCGGTCGTGGCGCAGGCGAGGATGCCGAGCAGGTGCTCCCCGGCCCGGGCGCAGTACGCCGCGACCGCCATCCCGAATACCGCGACGAGCCCGGCCACCACGAGCCAGCCGGTACCCCGCCCGGCGGAGTCGGTCAGTCGGGCCAGCGCACCGGCCAGCGACTGGTTCAGGATCGTCCGGGGATCGGCGGTGACCCGGGCGGTGTCGAAGAGCGCCTCCGTCCAGAACCGTACCGAGTCGTCCGGCCGCCAGGCGAACCCGAGCGCCACCGTGGCGGCGAAACCGGCGACCGCGGTACCGGCCGCCCGGAATCGGCCGGTGACCAGCAGGTACAGCACGAAGATCAGCGGAGTGAGCTTGATCCCGGCGGCGATTCCCACCCCGAGGCCGGACCAGCGTCGCCGGGGGTCGCCGGTCAGGTCGAGCAGCACGAGCAGCATCAGGAAGAGCCCGACCTGCCCGGCCTGGAGGTGCCCGGAGACCGGGAACACCGGCAGCGCGACGGTCCCGCCGGCCAACGTCGCCAGCGCGCGACGCTCCGCCGGTACGCCCGCCGCCCGGAGTGTCACCCAGACCGCGGCCAGCAGTGCGAGGACCGAGGCGAGGGTCCAGAACCCGACGGCGACCGGCACGCCGACCGGCACGAGCGGCTGGAACAGCAGGGCTGCGAAGGGCGGATAGGTGAAGCCCAGCGCGATCCCGTCCGTTCCCCGGTGGATCGCCTGGTAGAGGGCGCCGTCTGCGGAGGCGGCGGCGGAGGCGCCCGAGCGGTACGTCGCCAGGTCTCCCCAGAAGCTCCCGGTCGCCTGCTGTACGGCCAGCGCGGCGGCGGTGACCAGCAGGGGCAGCACCAGCAGACCGAGTCTCGGGTACGCCTGCCGGTGCGGGCGGCGGTGCGGCCCGGTCGGTACCGGCGGCGCCGATCGGCTCGGGCCCGGCTGGCGGCGCGGCGGCGGATGCCCGGTCCCGTCCGCGTCGGCGCCCAGATAGGTACTGGTCACGGCGCTCCTCCGCATCCACCGAGCCGGTAGTCCGCAGCCGGGGTCCGGGCAGCGGTACGGAGAAAAAGTAGCGATCCTTCCTTCACCGTTCCTGGACCGAACCTCGATCACCCGCGGTTCCGGCCCGGCCCGCGAAACCCGGCCGGCGCTGACGTCAGGAGTGGACTCCGCTTCATAACCGGTCGGAGGTGTTGTGCCGCACTCTCCGACTGGGTTAGACAGGTCGCATGACAGAATCGCCCGGAGTCGAATACCCGCTGCCGCCGATCGTCGACCGGCAGACCTGGCAGGCGAGGGTCGACGAACTCCGGGTCAAGGAGAAGGCGCACACCAGGGCCGGGGACGCACTGGCCGCCGAACGCCGTCGGCTGCCGATGGTCGCGGTCGATCCGCGGACTCCGCTGATCGGAGCCGACGGTCCGACACCATTGATCGACATCTTCGGCGGCCGGTCCCAACTGATCGCCTACTTCCAGATGTGGCACCTCGGTCGGCCGGCGGCGGAGCAGTGTGAGGGCTGCACCTTCTCCACCACCCACATCAACGAGTTGTCCTACCTGCACTCGCGGGACGTCAGCTACGCGACCTTCTGCCAGGGGCCGTACGAGGAGAGTTCGCGCTACCGCGACTTCATGGGCTGGACGATTCCCTGGTATTCGGTGCCGCAAGAGTCGGTGGACCGGTTGGTCGCGGACCGGCACTTCGGCATCCTGGTCAGCTATCTCCGGGACGGCGACAGCGTCTACGAGACCTACTGGACCACCGGTCGCGGCAACGAGGTGATGGCACCCTCGTACGGGCTGCTGGATCTGACCGTCCACGGCCGGCAGGAGTACTGGGAGGATTCGCCGGAGGGCTGGCCGCAGCGCTGGGACTCCCGAGGCGGCCAGTTCCGGCTGGACGGTCGACCGACCGCGCAGTGGGCCCGGATCAGGGCCGGACGCGACGACGACCTCGGCACCTCGGTCGACGACCACCACCAGCCGCACCACCACTGAGTGCAACGGCGACGGGCTCAGGGATGCAGGCTGGGCCGATAGACGAGCTGCTGGGTGTGGCCGTCGAGGGTCCGGCTCTCGATCAGTTCGAGGTCGAAGTCGGCCGCACCCTTGAAGATCGGCTCGGTCCCGGTCCGACCGGTGATCACCGGGAAGAGTGTCACCTGGACGCGGTCGACCAGACCGGCGGCCATCAGGGCGCGGTTCATCGACAGGCTGCCGTGCGAGCGCAACGGCACCTCGGACTCCTTCTTGAGCCGGGCGACGACGTCGACGGCGTCGCCGCGCACGACGGTCGCGTCCGGCCAGTCGAGGGGTTCTGCCAGGGTGCTCGACACCACCGTCGCCGGGAGGTTCCTCATCCGGGTGACCCAGGCGTCCCGGACCTCGGACTCCTCGGTGCTCTCGGCCAGCAACCGCGCGAACACCCGGTACGTGTCGGCCCCGAAGACCATGCGCTGCTCCTCGCTGTACAGGGCGAGGCGGTGGTCGAGCAGCTCCGGGCCCTGCTTACCCCAGTAGCCGCCCCAGTCGCCGTCGGCGTAGGAGGCGAAGCCGTCGAGGCTGGAGAAGACGTCGAAGGTGTAAGTGGCGGTCATGATGCTCTCCTGGTGTGGGTGAGTTCGGTACGGCGGGTCTGCAGGAAGGCCCGCTCGGTCTCGTTGGTGGCCAGTGCGATGGCCTGGTCGTAGGCGGCCCGGGCCTCCGCGTCGCGTCCGAGCCTGGCCAGCAGATCGGCCCGGGTGGCGGGCAGCCGGTGGTAGCCCGGAAGGTCGAGGTCCTCCAGCGCGGCGAGGGCCACCGCCGGTCCGTGCACCTCGGCGACGGCGACCGCGCGGTTGAGCGCGACGATCGGGGTCGGCACGAGCGCGAGGAGCTGGTCGTAGAGTGCCAGGACCTGCGGCCAGTCGGTGGCGGCGCCGTCGGTGTGCACCGCACTGATCGCGGCCTGGATCTGGTACGGGCCGGGCCGGTTGCGTCGCAGGCAGCGGCGGACCAGGTCGTGGCCCTCGGCGATCAGGGTCCGGTTCCACAACGACCGGTCCTGGTCGGCCAGCAGCACCAGTTCGCCGGTCGGGTCGAGTCGGGCCGGGCGGCGCGCCTCGGTCAGCAGCAGCAGGGCGAGCAGGCCGAGGGCCTCGGGCTCGTCCGGCATCAGGGCGGCGAGTTCGCGGGCGAGTCGGATCGCCTCGGTGCAGAGGTCGGTTCTGATCAGCGGTCCGGCGGTGGACGTGTAGCCCTCGTTGAACATCAGGTAGAGCACGGTGAGCACGGGTGGCAACCGGTCCGGCAGCTCGTGTTCCGCGGGTACCCGGTAGGGGATGCCGGCGTCCCGGATCTTCTTCTTGGCGCGCACGATCCGCTGGGCGACCGTCGCCTCCTGGATCAGGTAGGCCCGGGCGATCTCCGGTACTTCGAGGCCGCCGAGCAGGCGGAGCGTGAGGGCGGTCCGGGCGTCCGGGGCGAGCGCCGGGTGACAGCAGGTGAAGATGAGTCGCAACTGGTCGTCTTTCACCGGTCCCACCTCCTGGGGCTGGTCCTGTTGGTGCAGCAGCAGCGCCTGGGCGTGCCGGGCCTCGCGGGTCGATTCCCGGCGGAGCCGGTCGACGGCCCGGTTGCGCGCGGTGGTGACGATCCAGGCGCCCGGGTTGGGCGGCGGGGTCTGCCACTTCTGCAACGCTGTGGTGAAGGCGTCCTGGACCGCCTCCTCGGCGAGGTTGATGTCACCGAGGAGGCGGGCCAGGGTGGCGACGCAGCGGCCGTACTCCGCGCGGTAGATGCTCGCCAGGTCCATGTCGGGTGCCGGCCCCGGTCAGGCCTGCGACAGGTCGTCGAAGGGGCGCACCTCGACCGGGCCGCAGGCCGCCGCGCACTTCTCGGCCCAGGCCAGCGCCTCGTCCAGGTCCGCGCACTTGATGACCCAGAATCCGGCGATGTGTTCCTTCGTCTCGGCGAACGGCCCATCGCTCATGGCGGTGGCGCCGTTCTCGATGCGGACGACGGTGGCGCTCTCCGGTGGCAGGAGTCCTCCGCCGAAGACCCAGGCGCCGGCGGCCTGCATCTCGTTGTTGATCCGATCGGTCTCCCGGAACATGGTCTGCATCTCCTCGTCGGACGGCTCCGGCGCGCCCTCGACGAAGTGCACGGACAGCAGGTACTGCTTCATGACGGTCCTCCGGTAGTTCGGTGTGGATGGCGACAGGTCAGGCGGCCAGGCGGCGCGCGAGGGCGGGGATCACGATCGCGGCCGCGACCAGGTGGGTGAGCATCAGCAGCGCCTTGGTGGCCACCCCGGCGTCGACGATCACGTCCGGCACCAGCGACAGGACGGTCAGCACCACCGTGGTGCGGACGAACGTGCGCCGCGGATGCCGGGCGAACCGGGACAGCAGCGCGGCGAGGACCACGCCGATCAGCGAGAAGACAGCGGTCAGCACGCCGAACCCGGTGACCGGGATCGGAGCGCCGTCCAGATCGAGGCTGATCCCGGCCGCGTGGCCGGCGGCGGCGACGGCCATGGTCGCGGCGCTGGCGGCAACCGTGGCGATGATGCCGGTCCGGATCACCGCACCGACGGTCGAGGCGGTGGCGCGGGTCTGGGTCACAGTGCTGGTCATCGTGCCCTCCAGTGGGCGTGTGGACCGGCTCGGTGCCGGCCTCTCACCAGGGCTACGAAAAGGATCAAGCCCAATCGACAGGCCCGCCCAGATCTTTTCGAAAAGATTCGAGTCCGGGGTATGTAAGGCGCTGTACCGGCATAACGGACGCCCACCACAGGTCGATGCCGGTCAGTCCAGGAGCTCGACGTACCCGTCGGCGCCGTGCACCCGGATCCGCTGCCCGTCCCGGATGAGCCGGGTCGCGTCGACCACACCGACGACGGCCGGCAGGCCGTACTCCCGGGCGATCACCGCGCCGTGGGTCATCAGGCCGCCCACCTCCGTCACCAGGCCCGCGATCGCGACGAACAGGGGCGACCAGCTCGGATCGGTGTAGGTCGTGACCAGGATGTCACCGGCCTCGAGATCGGCCTCCGCCAGGTCGAGGATGACCCGGGCCCGTCCCTCGACGGTCCCGGTGGACACCGGCAGGCCGACCAGGGCACCGGCCGGTACGTCGTCCCGCCGGTACGCCCCGACGATCGCCTCGCCGTCCGAGGTGAGCACCCGGGGCGGGGTGAGCGCGTGGTACGACCGGAACGCCTCCCTGCGCTGCCGGATGAGCCGTCCGTCCACCCGGTTGGAACGCGCGACGTCGTGGAGTTCCTGGAACGTGAGGTAGCAGATGTCCTCCTCCGCGGCGAGCACGTTGGCCCGCACGAGGCGCTCGGCCTCGGCCAGCAACGCCTGCTTGTAGACGAAGTAGCGGCTGACGATGCCGTACTTCGGGTACTCCCGGTACCCGATGAAGGTCCGGACCCGGTCGATCATCCGCTTGGCCTCGGCGGCCTTCTGCGCCCCGTCCGGCAGGTCCCGCAAGCGTGCGAGTACCTCCTCTTCCTTCTGCTGCGCCGCCTGCCGTCCCTGCGCGAAGCGTCGCTCGGCGGCGCCCGGGGCGAAGTTCCGGACGTTGTCGAGGATCAGCGGCACGAGGGTGCTGGGGCGTTCCCTCCAGCGCGGCCTGGTGATGTCGATCTCGCCGACGCAGCGCATGCCGTAACGGTCGAGGTACGCCTCGATGGCGTCCCGCGCCTCGGCCCCACCGGCGAGCTTCGGCAGCTCATCCAGGAAGTCCTCGTCCTCGACGCCGGCCAGGAACGCGACCACCTCCGGGTACCGGCGGATCACGTCGGCGACGTCGAGCAGCGCGAGTCCCATCTCCGAGGTGACGTTGTTCGGAGCGGAGAGGGTGAGGGTGTCGGCCGCGTTCTTCTCGCCGAGCCACTCCTGCAACCGGTCGTTGAGCCACCAGGTGGCCTCCATGCCCGCCATGATCGCCTGCATGCTGAGCGGATCGCCGAGGACGCGCTTGTGATCCTGGAACGCCTCCAGCAGGAAGTCGAAGAGCGCGGGTCCGGTCTTCGTCCGGATCTCGCGCCGCAGCGCGGCGATGGATGCCTCGCTGCGTTCGATCAGCTCGGTGACGATGGCCGGATCGGTCTCGATCGGGGCGGGCCCGCCGCTGGCCGGCGGCCCGGCGGGCTCCGCCTCCGGGACGGGCGGGATGAAGTCGTCGCGGTCGAGGACGGTCTCCAGTGCGTTCCTGGTCAACGGATCGGCTCGCTGCATGGCGTCCAGCAGGGCGGCGCGGCTCGCGGCCGAGCCGAGCCTCGGGGTGACGTCGACGAACAGCCTCCCGCCGGCCTCGTGCATCGGTGCCATGGCCGTCAGCTGCCACATCGATACCCCGAGGGGCCGCATGGGGTCGGTCATCATCTGTTGGTGACCGACCGATAGGTAGACGCGGTTCTCCGCGTCCCGGGCGGCGGGGATGGGAAACAGCGTGGTGATCGGTCGGCTCTGGACGATCTGGAAGTCCTCGTCGACCAGGCACCATTCGATGTCCTGCGGGCGGCCGAAGTGCGCCTCGATCTGCCGCCCGAGCCGCACGAGCCGCACGACCTGCGCATCCGTCAGCGCCGGCAGCTCCTGCTGCCGCGGGTCGATCGCCACGTCCCGGGTACCGCCCGTCGGCAGGGGGTGGATGGCGCGCTTCTTCGCCGCGATCGTCCGGTCGACGATCCTGCCGTCGCGCACCCTGAAGACGTCCGGATTCACCAGGCCGGAGACCAGGGCCTCGCCGAGACCGAAGCTCGCGTCCACGGTGGCGACCTTCCGGTTGCCCGTGACGGGGTCGGCCGTGAAGAGGATGCCGGACGTGCGCGGGAAGACCATCCGCTGCACGACCACGGCCATCCTGACCGTGCGGTGGTCGATGCCGTTGCGCTGGCGGTAGGTCACCGCCCGCTCGGTGAACAACGACGCCCAGCACCGGCTGATGTGCCGGAGGATCGCCGCCGGCCCCACGATGTTCAGGTACGTGTCCTGCTGGCCGGCGAAGGAGGCCGTCGGCAGGTCCTCGGCGGTCGCGCTGGACCGGACGGCGTAGGCGGCCTCCCCGCCGAGCCCGGCCAGGGCGCCGCTGATCGCCGCCGCGAGGTCGTCGGGGATGGCGGTCCCTTCGATGGTCCGGCGGATCTCCGCGCTCAGCGTCCGGATCGTCTCCCGATCGTCCGGGTCCGACCGCGAGAGCTGGTCGAGCCGGGCGTCGACCGAGGGCGCTTCCGCCATGATCCGCCGGAAGGCGTCCGTCGTCACGCAGAAGCCGGCCGGCACCCGGACACCGTCGATCCGGGACACCTCGCCCAGGTGGGCGCCCTTGCCACCGACGGTCGCGCCCCGCGCTCCGTCGACCTTTCGAAGATCCAGAACGTACTGCTCGGTCACCGCGACACCTCGCACCTCGGGCCCCCATTTCCGCAGGTTGTGGCTCGGCCGACGATTCTGCGCCACGACCCGGGTCTTGCCGCAAGACCCCCGGTGCGGTATACGTTAAGAGTGGCAGGGAGAGATCTCCTTGCCATTCTCTGTTTGTTTCCCTTGCCGGGTCGGTCAGGGACGCATCGGTCACGGACGCAGCAGTGTCTTGATCGCGCGGCGTTCGTTCATCGCCCGGTAGCCGTCGGCAATCTGTTCCAGCGGCAGGGTGAGGTCGAAGACCCTGCCGGGGTCGATGCTCCGGGTGTAGATCAGTTCGATCAGTTCGGGCAGGAAGCGGCGCACCGGGGCGGGCCCGCCGTGCAGGTGTACGCCGGAGAAGAACAGCTCGGTGCCGGGCAGTTCGACGCCGTGCGCGACGCCGACGTAGCCGACGTGCCCGCCGGGCCGGGTGGAGCGGATCGCCTGCATCATGGATTCCTGGGTGCCGACGGCCTCGATGACCGAGTGCGCGCCGAGCCCGTTCGTGAGTTCCTTGATCCGGGCCACGCCCTCGTCGCCGCGTTCGGTGACGATGTCGGTGGCGCCGAACTCCAGCGCCAGCCTCTGGCGGGGCTCGTGCCGGCTCATCGCGATGATCCGCTCCGCGCCCAACTGCCTGGCGGCGAGTACACCGAGCAGGCCGACGGCGCCGTCGCCGACGACGGCGACGGTCCTGCCGGGGCCGACCTGGGCGGCGATGGCGCCGAACCAGCCGGTGCCCAGCACGTCGGAGGCGGTGAGCAGGCTGGGGATCAGGTCCTTGGCCGGCAGGTCCGGAGTGGCCACGAGGGTGCCGTCGGCGAGCGTGATCCGGGCGTACTCGGCCTGCGCCCCGGTCGGGCTGGCGAACTGCCGCTGGACGCAGTGCGTGTGATAGCCGGCCCGGCAGATCTCACACGTGTTGTCCGAGGCGAAGAAGGAGCCGACCACGAACTGCCCGGGCCGTACGGTGCGGACCGCGCCGCCGATCTCCTCGACGATGCCGACGTACTCGTGTCCCATCGGCCGTGGCTCGGTCACCTGCTCGATGCCCCGGTACGGCCACAGGTCGCTGCCGCACACGCAGGTGGCGACCAGCCGGATGACGGCGTCCGTCGGCTGCTCGATGGTCGGGTCCGGACGCTCCTCGACGCGTACGTCGCCAGGGGCGTAGAGCACTGCTCCTCGCATGAGAGCTGATTCCTTCCGATGGTGGTGCGCGGCGCCGGGATCAGTGGCGTCCCGGCGTGACGCGTTCCAGGAAACCCGCTGGCACCGTCCGGAGGGAGGGCCTGCCGAGACAGGTAATGACAGAACCCCTCTCGACGAGGCAGGGGGTCGTAGCGTGGCTACCATGGACACCCGGGACGAGGTACGCGAGTTCCTGGTCTCCCGGCGCGCCAGGATCACCCCCGAGCAGGCCGGCCTGCCCTCGTTCGGAGGCACCCGCCGGGTCGCCGGGCTACGCCGCGCCGAGGTCGCGTTGCTGGCCGGCGTGAGCCCCGACTACTACACCCGGCTGGAACGCGGCAACCTGTCCGGCGTTTCGGAGAGCGTGCTGGACGCCATCGCCCGCGCCCTGCGGCTCGACGACGCCGAACGTTCCCATCTCTACGATCTCGCCCGCGCGGCCAACACCGCCCCGCGGGCCCGGCGGCGCCCGGCCGGAGCGCAGATCCGACCCGGCGTGCGGAACCTGCTCGACGCCATGACCCACGCCCCCGCGTTCGTCCGCAACGGCCGGCTGGACATCCTCGCCGCCAACCAGCTCGGCCAGGCCCTGTTCGCGCCGGCCTTCGACACCCCCGACCGGCCGGTCAACCTGGCCAGGTTCTGCTTCCTCGACCCTCGCGCCGCAGACCTCTACGACGACTGGGAGGACGCCGCCAACGCCACGGTCGCGCTGCTGCGCACCGAGGCCGGCCGGGATCCCTACGACAAGACCCTCACCGACCTGGTCGGTCAACTCGCCACCCTCAGCGACGACTTCCGCACCCGCTGGGCCGCGCACAACGTGCGGCTGCACCACACCGGCGTCAAACAGTTCCACCACCCCACCGTCGGCCGCCTCGACCTCGGCTTCGAAGCCATGCCGCTGCCGGCCGACCCCGGTCTGACGATCGTCGCCTACAGCGCCCAGCCCGGCACGCCGACTCACGAGGCCCTCCGGCTGCTGGCGAGCTGGGAAGCGACCGCGGATGCCCGTACCGGTCCGGCGAACGCCGACGGGGCCCGCCCGTGAACCTGGATACGGCTCTGCTCGGTACCGGCCCGGCCGGGCTACGACAGGCGGGCCGCGTAGACGCGTACCGGGAGCCCTGACCGGGCGGTGGTGGCTCGCTCGGGGCGAAGGCCGACCTTCTCGGCGACCCGTTGCGACGGCGTGTTGCCGGGATGGATTATCGCGATGAGCCGACCGACTCCCAACCGGTCGCGGGCGTGGTCACGGCAGGCCGTCGCCGCCTCCGTGGCGTACCCGTGACCCTGTAGGTCACCCCGGACGTGGTAACCCAGCTCGACGTCGACTGCCCCGTCGACCTCCTGCGGCGTCAGACCGCAGTCGCCGACGAATTCGCCGGTCTCCCGCAACCTGATGATCCACAGGCCGAACCCCTCCCGCTGGTACAGGTCCTGGTTCCACCTGATCCAGCTCAGCGCCTCGGCGCGATCCTTCGCGCGCGGGTAGTACCGCATCACGTCCGCGTCGCCGAGCAGCGCGGCCATGTCGTCGAGGTCGTCGGCCGTCATCTCGGCGAACGCCAGCCGTTCGGTGTCCGGGGGCGGACGGCGACGCAGGTCCACAGAGCCTCCTCGACCCAGGGCAGGCAGGCCCGCCAGCGGCCGTCCCGGAACCCAACGTACGGCATCGACCAGCACGGGTACCGGCGTCACTCCTGGTGGACCGGGCCCCGGTCCATCTCGTCGCGCGGGGGGCTCCCGGGGTCGGCCGCGCGGCGGTGCCGGAAGCTCTCCTCCATCGCGGCGAGCCCGCCCACCAGCAGGAGCAGCAGCCCGAGTGCGGCGAGGGCGGGGAGCAGTGCCACCAGCGGCAGCAGGCCGAAGCAGGCGGCGGCCACGCCGAGCCGCTGCCAGGCGATCTTCCGGTGGATCCGCCAGTGTGTGTAGGCGAAGGTGCCCAGGAAGAGGGCACACCCGCCGACGAGCCTTGTCATCTCGCTGTCGGTCAGCAACCCGACCGGCGCCATCACGACGTCGGCCAGTCCGTCGGCGATCGCGATGATCGCCAGGCTGAACAGCAGGTGGCAGTAGATCAGGATCGCCCGCCGCAGACGTGCCTGTTCCTCGGCGCCGGACCGCTCCAGCGCCGACCGGAAAGCCTGCACGCCATAGCCGAAGTACGTCCACCAGAGCGCCGCGATCAGGGCGTACCCGGCCGCCACGGCCAGCAGCCGGACGGCGGTCAGCGGCTGCTCGACGGCCGCCATCCCGAGCTGGATCACCGACTCGCCGAGCACGAGAATGATCAACAGCCCGTAGCGGTGTGCGTAGTGTCGTGGCTGCACCTGCACGAGCTGTACCGTCCGGGCGGCCAACCACGGGCTCAACACGTCGAGTGCGGCGGCGACCGCCCAGAGCACGATCCGGGCCGTACCCTCGGACAGCGCACCGGCCAGCAGCAACGGCGCGGTCACCACGACCACCCCGTGCGGGCTGAGGAAGAAGGCCCGCCAGCGGGGGAGATTGCGCAGCGAGACGACGCCCAGCAGGATCCGGGCACCCAGCGCGGCGCTGACGAAGAGCAGACCACGGTCGCCGTACGCCTCGGGAACGGTCATCGCCAGCAGCACGCTGGCGAAGCCGAGCGTGAGGATCACGACCCGACCGGACCTCATACTGACGTTCTCCTGGTCGGTGTAGAGACCGGCGCCGCCCCAGATCCAGTAGACCGTCACGAAGAGGACCAGAGCCTTGCCGACGCCCGCCCAGGTGTGGTCGTCGTGCAGCACGTGCGAGAACTGGGTGAGGGCGAAGACGAAGGCCAGGTCGAAGAAGAGTTCCTCCCAGGTCACACCCTTGGCGCTCGGCTGCTCAGGAGGGCACCGGCCCACCATATCGAGACGGTGACCAGGGAGAATCCGGTTCGGCCGGGCGGGCTCCCGAGGATGGCCCGGTCAGCGCCGGGTGACGGTGAGCAGCAGCGGGGTGCTGACCCCCTGCCCGGCGCCCAGGTCGGCGAGGAAGCCGGCCAGCCAGCCGAGCGTGTCGAGCGACCACTCGGCGAGCGTGCCGTGGAAGGTCACCCGGTGCCGGGGCGGGCCGTTCCAGGAGGCGTCGTCGAACGGCGGTGCCGTCGTCAGCGGGTCATGATCGACCAGGGAGGACGACTCGCACTCGAACACCTGCTGGTCCAGCCGGCCGATCCGCTCCCGGATCAGCGGTGCCGCCGAGGTGATGGTCGGGGCCTGGCCGCTGTCCAGGGTGACCCGGACCGGGGTACGCGACCCGGGCGCACCGGTGCCGAACCAGCCGGCGGTGCGCAGCGACGGCATCCCGGCGTACTCCGGGGGCGACGACGCGGGGTCGAGGCCCTGTACGGGCAGCAGCACCTGCACCGCCCGCAGGTCCAGGATGCCGAGCCGGGCGACCACGTCACCGGCACAGTGCAGGAAGGGCTGCACCGGCAGCGGCCGGCCCTCCGGCAGTGGCTCGACCCCCACCTGGAACCAGGCGACCAGGGACGTGCCGGGGACGGCGAGCGGGTGCTCCTGCCCGGCGTCGTTCATGCCCCACAGGCCCGGTGCCCCGGTCCTGCGCTCCTGGAGGCCGGCGTCGGTGATCCGGACGACCCCGCCGACGTCGTCGAGCCAGCCCATCGCGAGCGACCGCTCGTAGAACAGCGCGTACGCGTCCCGGCCGTCGGCCGGGTCCTGCCACGGATGCGGCGTCAACCCGCCGTAGAGCGCCGCGAACATGGTGCCCACCGGCGAGCGGGAACCCGGTGCCAGACCGGGACGGGCCGGCGCGCTGTCGCCGGTCATCCTCGCTCCGCCGGCCGTCCGGGTGCCGTGGTCGGGTCGGCACCGTCGAACAACCCGATGGTGGCGGAGCCGGGCTTGCGCAGCGGCTTCGAGGTCGACGGCAAGGGTCCTCCTGTCCCGCGCGGGTGACCTGGAGCATCGACGTGACGGCCGGGAACAGCCGAACCCGGTTGCCCCGGGATCCGCCGATCGGCGATGCTGCCGCAAGTCTGCCCCTCGACCAGGAGAACTGTCTTGCCCGTCCGGAAGATGCACGAGGATGAGATCGACATCTCGGCGGAGATGGTCGCCCGGCTGGTCGCCGGGCAGTTTCCCGAGTGGGCGGATCTGCCGGTGCGTCCGGTGGCCGCTTCGGGCACCGTCAACGCGCTGTTCCGGCTGGGCCCGGAGCTGGTGGTGCGGCTGTGCCGGGTGCCGTGGGCGGCCGGCGAGGAGGCCGAGGAGCACCGCTGGCTGCGGCGGTTGGCGCCGTACCTGCCGGTCGCCGTGCCGGCACCGCTGGCGGTGGGGCAGCCCGCCGAGGAGTACCCGTGGACCTGGTCGGTGCTGCGCTGGCTGCCCGGCACCAACCCGCTGCCCGGCCGGCTCACCGCCGCGGAGGAGCTCGCCGCCGACCTGGCCGGCTTCGTCCGCGCGTTCCGCGCCGTCCGGCTGCCGGACGGGCCGGCGGCGTACCGGGGTGGGCCGTTGGCGGCGCTGGACGCGCAGACCCGCAACGCCATCGCCCGGTTGCGGGGGAGCGTGGACACGGACGCGGCCACCGCCGTCTGGGACGACGCCCTGCGCGCGCCCGCCTGGGCGGGGCCGCCCACCTGGGTGCACGCCGACCTGATGCCGGGCAACCTGCTCACCGTCGACGGGCGGCTCAGCGCGGTGATCGACTTTGCCACGGTGGGCGTCGGCGACCCGGCGTGTGACCTGATCGTGGCCTGGAACCTGTTGCCCTCCGGCGTCCGGGACCGATTCCGGGTGGCGGTCGACGTCGACGATGCCACCTGGCGGCGCGCTCGGGGCCGGGCGCTGTCGATCGCACTCATCGCGCTTCCCTACTACCGGGACCGGGCACCCGGGTACGCGACCGAGGCCCGGCACACGATCGAAGAGGTTCTCGGCGACCTCGACTCCGGTCCGGGCGTCCCCTGAGACGCTGCCCGCACCCCTGGCGGGATCGCGGCGGCGAACTATCCGGATCCACCCTGCGTCATGCGTCCGTTGTGAGATGGTTTGCCCAGTGGGGTTCGCTGTTCCACCGCGACGCCCCGCGTCAGCATTCGACGTCGACGGGGGCCGACACATGAGGTGGCTGGTCACAGGGGCGGCAATGGTCGCCGGTGGATTCGTCGCCCGGCGGCTGCTCGGCAGGTCGGAGGAGGGCGGCGGCCATTGGCCGCAGCGCCTGGTCGGCCGCCGGAAACCCCGCTGGCACGTCGCCACGGTCAACCGCCCGGTCGACAAGATCGGTGCGGACGGTCAGCTACCCGAGCCGTTGACCGGGCTCGGCGACGCGGTGGAGATCCAGCTCCGGCCGGCGGCCGGGGACCGGGGTACCGAGATCGCGGTGCGGCTCAGGGACGGTGCCCGGCTCCCCGCCGCCGACGCCGTGCGGCGGGCGATGGGCCGCGACCCCGAGCAGGCGATCCGGGCGGCGCTGCGGGAGGCGAAGCAACTCATCGAAACCAGCGAGGTGCTGCACCCCGACCATCCGCCGACCACCGAGACGACCCCGCTGAACCGGCCACTCCAGATGGTCACCCGGCACGGGCGCCGGGAGGGGCGGCTGTGAAGGCACTCGTCTGGGAAGGAGCCAACGAACTCGCCGTACGGCAGGTGCCGGACCCGCAGATCCGCAACGACCAGGACGCCATCGTACGGGTGCGCCAGACCGTGACCTGCGGGTCCGACCTGCACCTGCTCGGCGGGTACGTGCCGTTCATGGAGCGCGGCGACGTCATCGGGCACGAGTTCCTCGGTGAGATCGTCGAGGTCGGTTCGCAGGTGCGCAAGCACCGGGTCGGCGACCGGGTGGTGGTCTGCTCCTTCGTCTCCTGCGGCAAGTGCTGGTACTGCCAGCAGCAGCAGTACTCGCTCTGCGACAACGGCAACACCAACCCGGCGATCACCGAGAACGTCTGGGGATTCGCACCCGGCGGCTGCTACGGGTACTCGCACGCGCTCGGCGGCTTCGCCGGCAGTCACGCCGAGTACATCCGGGTGCCCTACGTCGACCAGGGCGCCTTCGCCGTCCCGGAAGGGGTGAGCGACGAGCGGGCCGTCTTCGCCTCCGACTCCGCGCCGACCGGCTGGATGGGCGCCGACCTCGGCGGCGTGCGACCGGGCGACGTCGTGGCGATCTGGGGCGCCGGGGCGGTCGGGCAGATGGCGGCCCGCGCCGCCACCCTGCTCGGCGCCGACCGGGTCATCGTGATCGACCGGCTGGACGACCGGCTGGAGATGGCGCGCCGGCACCTCGGCGTGGAGACGCTCGACTACGAGCGGCAGGACCTCGGCGGGGAACTGCTGGAACGCAGCGGCGGCCGGGGCCCGGACGTCTGTATCGAGGCGGTCGGCATGGAGTCGCACAGCGGTGGTCCGCAGCTCTGGTACGACCAGGTGAAGCAGCAGCTCCGGATCGAGACCGACCGCCCGGTGGCGGCCCGGGAGGCGATCTACCACTGCCGCAAGGGTGGCAGCGTCTTCGTCCTGGGCGTCTTCGCCGGCATGGTGGACAAGTTCCCGCTCGGCGCGCTGATGAACAAGGGGCTGACCCTGCGTGGCGCACAGCAGCACGGCCAGCGGTACATCCCGATGCTGCTGGAACGGATGGCCCGGGACGAGCTGGTCACCGAGCACCTGGCGACGCACACCATGCCGCTGGACCAGGCGCCGCGCGGCTACGACATGTTCAAGCAGAAGCTCGACGGTTGTGTACGGGTCGTCTTCGAGCCCGCCGGCTGAGCTGTCCGGGCTCGCCGCCAGCATCTCCGTACGCCGCGCCCCGGCGCCGGAGCCACTCGCCCTGCCACTGCGTTCTTCGATGGGATGAGCCGCGATGCGGAAACGGGTAACCACCGAACCCGGACAGGACCCCGGGCGGCTGATCCTGGCCCCCGCACGCTCGGGTGGGTATCCCGGGCCGGTCCGGGAGGCGGTGCGGGGCAGCCGACTCATCCGTCTGCTCGGCACCACCGACGCCAAGCAGATCGGGCTGCTCTATCTGACGACGTCGTTCGCCTTCTTCATCGCGGCGGGGGTCGAGGCGCTGCTGATGCGGGCCGAACTGGCGCGCCCGGGGATGCAGTTCCTCTCGCCGGAGCAGTACAACCAACTCTTCACCTCGCACGGCACCATCATGATGCTGCTCTTCGCCACCCCGCTGGCGTTCGCCTTCGGCAACTACCTGGTGCCGTTGCAGATCGGCGCCCCGGACGTGTCGTTCCCCCGGCTCAACGCGCTGGCGTACTGGTTGTACCTGTTCGGTGGCCTGCTGGTGCTCGGCGCCTTCATAGTGCCCAACGGTGGGCCGGACTTCGGCTGGACGGCGTACCCGACGCTGAGCCTCTACCAGCACACCCCGGGCATCGGCGGCAACCTCTGGGTGGTCGGTCTGGTGATCTCCGGCCTGGGCACCATCCTCGGCGCGGTCAACCTGATCACCACCATCCTGACCCTGCGGGCGCCGGGCATGACGATGTTCCGGATGCCGCTCTTCACCTGGGCGATGCTGATCACCGCGCTGATGGTGATCGTCGTCTTCCCGCTGCTGGCGGCGACGCTGCTGGCCCTGCTCGCCGACCGGGTACTCGGCGCGCACGTCTACGCCGCCGACCACGGCGGCCCGATCCTCTACCAGCACCTGTTCTGGTATTTCGGCCATCCCGAGGTCTACATCGTGGCGCTGCCGTTCTTCGGCATCATCAGCGAGATCATCCCGGTCTTCAGCCGCAAGCCGCTGTTCGGGTACAAGACCATGGTCCTCGCCATCGTCGTCATCTTCCTCTACTCGATGACCGTCTGGGCGCACCACATGTTCGCCACCGGTCTGGTACTGCTGCCGTTCTTCTCCGCGTTCACCTTCATCATCGCCGTACCGACCGGGCTCAAGTTCTTCAACTGGATCGGCACGATGTGGAAGGGGCAGTTGACCTTCGAGACGCCGATGCTCTTCTCGATCGGGTTCCTGGTCACCTTCCTCTTCGGCGGGTTGACCGGGGTGCTGCTGGCCAGTCCGCCGGCGGATTTCCACACCCACGACACCTACTTCGTGGTCGGCCACTTCCACTACGTGCTCTTCGGCACGATCGTCTTCGCCGCCTTCGCCGGGGTGTACTTCTGGTTCCCGAAGATGACCGGCCGGCTCCTCGACGAACGACTCGGCCGGGTGCACTTCTGGACGATGTTCGTGGGGTTCCACGTCACGTTCCTGGTGCACCACTGGCTCGGCAACGAGGGGATGCCCCGCCGGTACGCCGACTACCTGCCGACCGACGGTTTCACCACCCTGCACACCGTCTCCACCATCGGCTCGTTCGTCCTGGGCGCCTCCACGCTCTTCTTCATCTACAACGTCTGGAAGTCGTGGCGGTTCGGCCGGTTGGTCGGTGTCGACGACCCCTGGGGCTTCGGCAACTCTCTCGAATGGGTCACCACCTGCCCGCCGCCGCTGCGCAACTTCGACCGACTGCCGCAGATCCGGTCGGAGCGGCCCGCCTTCGACGCCAAGTACGGCCCGCTCGTCGCCGACCTCGGCCGGGACCTGCCGCAACGGGCCGCCGAGCCGCCGCAGCGGATCCGGGACGAGATGCACCGTGACCGTAGGACGCCCGAGCCGCCGACGGCCCAGGGTGCCCAGGGTGCCCGGGAAACGGTCGGGGACTATCCGCCGGAGCGGTCCGGTGCCCGGCCGGTGGAGGTACCCGATCCGGAACACGTCCGCCGGCCGAGTTTCGAACACACCGACGAGGCGACCGAGAACCCGTTCGACGCCGAGCGCACCGGACCGAGCGCGAAACGGTGGCGGGACCCCGGCGGCGGCGAGGAGGGCGACGACGAGGAAGAGAGGTAGCCGGTTTTGTCGTACCCGGCCGACAGGATGCGGCGGACGACGAGACCAGGGAGTGCATGATGATCGGAAAGCTGGAGATGGTGGTGCTCGACGCGCCCGACATCGAGAGCCTTGCCGCGTTCTACCGGGGGCTGGCCGGCTGGGTGGCGTCGGACGTCGACGGCGACTGGATCACGCTCGACACGCCCGACGGCTGGCAGATCGGCCTCCAACTGGCTCCGGACCACCAACCGCCGGGCTGGCCCGGCCAGGAGCGGCCACAGCAGGCCCATCTCGACCTGCGGGTGCCCGACCTCGACGCCGCCCTCGACCGGGCCGTCGGCCTCGGCGGGACCCTGCTGGCCAAGACCGAGACGTGGTACACGGTGGCCGATCCGGCCGGGCATCCCTTGGACCTCTGCCTGAAGGCGGACAACCCCGACACCACCCTGATGGGCGTGATGCTGGACTGCCCCGACGCCAAGGTGCTCAGCGCCTTCTACGCCGAGTTGCTCGGCAAGCCGGTCACCTACGAAGCCGACGGCATGGCGATGATCGGCAACGACGGTGAGCAGCCGGTGCTGTTCCAGCAGGTGGCCGACTACAGCCCGCCGCGCTGGCCGGACCCGGCGCATCCGCAGCAGTTCCACCTCGACGTGGTCGTCGAGGACTTCGACGTCGCGGAGCCGGCGGCGCTCGCCCTGGGCGCGACCCGGCAGCCCGGTGGCGGCAGGACGTTCCGGGTCTACACCGACCCGGCCGACAAGCCGTTCTGCCTGACCCGTACCGAGACGCCGTAGCCGCCCCGCGTGAGGTGGTAGCCGCCTGCCCCGGGTGAGGCGGTAGCCGCCTGCGCCCACGCAGGCTTGCCCGGGAGGCGCCCCGCCGCAAGACGCCGTAGCCGCCCGCCGGTCTCCCGCACCGGTGGGCGGCATCGACGCGGATGAAGTCGCTCTGAAGCCGGTCAGCGCTACGTTCTCGCCAGCGGAACCCATCCGAACAGGAGGATCCCTGATGAGAACCCGAGTATTGGCGGCCGTCCTGACGGCATCGCTCGTCGCGGTCTTCGCCGCGACGCCCCAGGCATCCGCAACCACTCCCACGCCCCGGACGGCGGCCGACTGCGAGCGCGGCGCAAACGGCTTCCGCGACATCCCGGACACGCTGCGCGGTACCCAGGCGGTCGCCCCGGTGACGCTGCCCGGCGGCCCCGTCGTCCGCCTCTACTACGGTACGGTCGGCGGAGCGCAGCGCGGCTGGGCGATGATCGACGGGGGCACCTACGCCCGCGACCGGGTGTGGCTGAACTGGAGCGTCGACGGCGGCGCGAACATCCACGTGCAGTGCGGTCCGTTCCTGGTCGACGCCACCGGCCGGACCAAGACCAGCGCGGCGAAGACCACCAGCAGCGACCCCAACTACCGGTTCCAGGCCTGCGGCCAGTCCTTCCCGTACGCCACACCGTTCCAGTGCACCGCCTGGTGGTGATCGGTGCCCGGGTGACCGGCCGGCGGGCCGGCGCCCGGCGGCACGGTGGCCGGATCGGCCGGGACGGGTCAGAACGACCGGGCAGGTTCAGCCGTGCGGGGTGAAGAGGCCCTGGATCCCGACGATGATCGCGATGAGGCCGAAGATCGCGAGTAGCAGGCCGACCCCGGTCGCCGCGCCGTTCGCCTGGGTGCGCGGGGTCTGCCGGCCGGTCAGCCGGTCCCAGAGCAGGGCGAGGCCGACGCCGATCCCGACCACCTCGAAATGGAACGGGCGCGGCCCGGAGACCAGGTGGACGATGAGGTAGTAGCCGCCCGCCACCAGCGCGACGATCCCGACGACCCAGCCGAACGGCGCGACCCGGGCGGCGAAGCGTCCGAGGTCGTCGCCGACCCGGGGCAGCCGGCGCAGGAGTGCGACGGCGAGCAGGAAACCGCCGACGATGTTGGCGAGGTCGAGCAGCAAGGCCATGATCACGGAACGCTCTCCTCCACCGGCGTCACGAACGCGAACTCACGCATGTCGATCGAGAGCATAGTGAGGTCCGGCCCGTCCCGCCCGGCGGCCGACCGCTTCGGGCGGGACGGGGTGACGGCGGTCGGCCCGCGAGGCGGCGCCGCCCGTGCTCAGCTACCGGGGCGGGGGAACGCCACCGGGCTGCGGTGCCCGGCCCGGTCGACGGCGCGTACGCCGAAGAAGACGTTGTCCTTCGACAGGTCGACGGTGACCGTGGTGACGTCGCCGACCGGGATCACGTGCGTCCACTCCGGTGCCGTGGTCTCCCGCCACACGATCTCGTAACCGGCCAGGTCCGGCTCGGTGCCCCGGGTCCAGCGCAGCTCGGTGTCGTTGGTCAGGTTCGTGGTGACGATGGTGACCCCCTTCGGCGTACCGGGGGCCTGGGCCAGGGACCAGAGCGCGGCCGCGTTCACCCTGGCGACCCGGGTGATGTACTCGAAGTCGCAGAACTCCGGCAGGTCGCCGTACTGCTTGCCGTCGACCACCCGGACGTCCTGGTGCTGGTGCGCGAAGTCCTCGTTCGGCTCGGTGAACCGGCCGGCCGGGTAGCCCTGCTCGAGGAAGGAGATGTGGTCGCTGCCGCGCAGGTAGCGGTCCCGGCGGTAGATCACCCGGACCCGCATCCCGGTGCTGTCGTTGTCCGCCACGTCGCTGACGTACCGGGCGAGCTGCCGGCTCGGCGAGTCGTTCTCGCCGCCGACGGAGCGCCGGGTGTTCGCCTCGGCCGGCGTCTCGGCCGTCGGCACACCCTCGGCGAAGAGCCGGAGCGTACGCCGGTCCCGGGTGCCGTCGTCCGCCGTCGAACTGCCGACGATGTCGTCGCTGAACATGCCCTGCACGTCGGCGCCGGCCGCCTTGTACTGCCGGGCCATGTACCCCGACCCGTAGAGGCCCTGCTCCTCGCCGGCCACCGCGGCGAAGACGATGGTGGCCTCGCTGCGCCGGGTCGCCATCACCCGGGCGAGTTCCATCGCCACCGCCACCCCGGAGGCGTCGTCGTCGGCGCCCGGAGCGTCGCTGGTCGCGTCCATGACGTCGGTGCACCGCGAGTCGTAGTGGCCGGTGACGACGTAGATCCGCTCCGGCGAGGTCTCGCCGCGCAGCGTGGCGACCACGTTGGTGATCCGGGTCGGCACCGGGATCCGGGAGGCCGGCTCCTGCACGTACGACTGGAGTTCCACCGTCATCCGTCCGCCGGACCGGGCGGCGTAACCCCGCATCTGTTCGTAGATCCAGTCCCGGGCGGCCCCGATACCCCGGGCCGGGTCGTCCTGGCTGGAAAGGGTGTGCCGGGTGCCGAACTCGGCGAGCCGGCGGACGATCGCCTCGATCCGCCGCTGGTCGATCTCCCGGAGCAGCTCCCGCAGCTCCCGGTCGGGTGACTGGGACCGGATCGGCCGGCCGGGCCCGGACGAGCCGCCGCCGGTGGTGGCGGAGGCGGCCGAGCCGGTGGCGAGCGGTGCGGCGACCGTGGCGGCGGCCGCGGTGACGGTGGCGGCGGACAGGAACGTGCGGCGGCTCGGCTTCGTGGGCCCGTCGCCTCGGGAGTCCTGGGATGTCATGCCAGGCATCGTCATCAATGCGAGCCGTGGCTGTCAACGGGCATGATCGTCTTTCTCGCCCGGTTTGCCGCCGTCCCGACCCGTCCCGACCGCTCGGGCCCGGTCCGCCAGGTACGCCCACCGGTGGGTTTGCCCGGCCGATGCCCGGGAACGGGCGTTCTCATGACCACACCGCGCGTTGTGATCGTCGGGGCCGGGTTCGCCGGCTACCACGCGGCGAAGAGCCTGTCCCGGATCGCCAACGGCCGGGCCGAGGTCGTGCTGCTGAACCCGACCGACTTCTTCCTCTACCTGCCGCTGCTGCCCGAGGTGGCGGCCGGGATCCTGGAGCCGAGCCGGGTGTCGGTCTCCCTCGCCGGCACCCTGGACGGGGTTCGGGTGGTGATCGGCGAGGCGCAGCACATCGACCTGGCGGCGAAGCGGGTCGACTACAACGGTGCCGAGGGCGACCCCGGGCAGCTCGACTACGACCGGCTGATCATCTCGGTCGGCAGCGTCAACAAGCTGCTGCCGATCCCCGGGGTCACCGAGCACGCGCACGGGTTCCGGGGCCTGCCGGAGGCGCTCTACCTGCACGATCACGTGGTCAGCCAGGTCGAGCTGGCCGAGGCGACCGACGACGAGGCCGAGCGGGACGCCCGGAGCACCTTCGTGGTGGTCGGCGCCGGCTACACCGGGACCGAGGTGGCGGCGCACGGCCAGCTCTTCACCGACGCGCTGGCCGCCCAGCATCCGCGGCTCGGCGTACGGCCGCGGTGGATGCTGCTCGATCTCGCCGAGCGGGTACTGCCGGAACTCGACCGGCGGATGTCGGAGACCGCCCGCCGGGTCCTCGACGCGCGGGGCGTGGACGTCCGGATGGGTACCACCGTCTCGGAGGCGACGGCCGACGGGGTACGGCTCAGCGACGGCGAGTACGTCCCGACCCGCTCGCTGATCTGGTGTGTCGGCGTCCGCCCCGACCCGCTCGTGGCCGACCTGGGACTGCCGACCGAGAAGGGGCGGCTGGTGGTCGACGAGTTCCTCAACGTGCCCGGCTTCCCCGACGTCTACGCCTGCGGGGACGCCGCCGCCGTACCCGACCTGACCCGGCCGGGCGAGGTGACGGCGATGACCGCCCAGCACGCCCAGCGGCAGGGCAAGCTTGCGGCGCACAACGTCGCCGCCTCGTACGGGCAGGGCAAGCGGCGGCCGTACCGGCACCACGACCTCGGGTTCGTGGTGGATCTCGGCGGCACCGACGCGGCGGCGAACCCGGTGCACGTGCCGCTCTCCGGGCTGCCCGCCAAGGCGGTGACCCGGGGCTATCACCTGATCGCGATGCCGGCGAACCGGGCCCGGGTCAGTGCCGACTGGCTGCTGGACGCGGCCTTCACCCGTCAGGCGATCCAACTCGGGCTGGTGCCGGCACACGCCGTACCGCTCGAGAGCGCCTCCCCGGAGCTGCCGGCCCGCCGCTGACGGCGCCAGCCCAACAGGTGCAAGGAAGGGCCCCCGCATAGCGTTTTTTGTATATGCGGGGGCCCTTCCTTGCACCTCACGGACCGAAGCGGGGGCCCCGGGGCCGTTCCGGCGGCGGTGTGGCCATCCCGGCCCCGACCTCGTCGATGGCGTCGTCGATCTGGTGCGCGAGCGTCACGTCCAGCGCGGTCACCGCGTCGAGCGAACGGGTCCGGACGGTGAGCACCGCCGACTGCGGTGACTCGCGGCCGATCGTCGGCCCCCGCCCGGTCTCCGGCCGGAGCCGGGCCAGCCGGCCCAGCACCCGGTCCAGGTTCTCCGGCGGCAACTCGATGGTGCGGGTCAGCCCGCGCCGGTCCCCGGACCAGTAGGGGAGGGTCGCCAGCGCGTCCCGGAGTTCGTCGTCGGTCAGCGCGGCGGTGGCGCCGACCGGGTCGACCAGTCCGCCGCCCGCCGGTGACGGACCGAGCAGGTCCCGCAGCTCCGGCGGCAGGTTCAACGAGTCGATCAGCCCGCCGTCCTGTGCGGCGAGCGCGTTCAACGTCGCCTGCGCCTGGTACCGGGCCTGTTCCGGGCTGCGATGGGTCAACCGGGCTACCTCGTCGAGGAAGCCGGCCAGGTCGCGGCGCCGGTCGCCGGCAGTCATCGAGCCGTCGTCGTGCAACTGGTTCGGTACGGCGTCGAGCAGCCGCTGCCGGTCGGCGGTGTCCAGCGTCCGGGCCAGCGCCGCCACGGTGGCTCCGGCGGCGGCGCGGGCCTGTTCGAAGTCGACGCCGGCCCGACGCCCGATGTCGGAGACGAGATCCCGGTACGCGATCACCGGCACCTCGGCGGTGGTCGTGCCGACCAGCTCGTCGGGGACCGGCATGGGGCGATCGGCCGGTGCCGGCGGCGCAGTGGTCGGACCGCCGCGCTCGGCGTTCGGCTTGTGTGTACCGGCCGGTGGCGGCCCGTCCCGACGGCCCCGGTCGAGGCTGGTGAGCTGCCTGTCCGCGCCGAAGGTCGCGCCGACCTCGCTCGGTCGCCGGCCCCGCTGGCGGGCCTGCCGGGCCAGGGTCCGGCGCCGCTGGTTGTCGCCCTCCATCTGCTTCCCGCTCATGCCGTCTCCTCGCTGCGCTCGTCGTCGTGCGCCCGACTCGTACCGGACCTGCCGGTCGATCCCGGGCCCACCTCGGCTCGCTCCGCGTCTCGCCACCACCGGGCGGGGCCGGGCCGCCGCGCGCGCCGGCCGACCGTACGCCCCGCGGTGCGACCAACCGCCTTCCCGACCGGGCATCGACGAAACGCGGCCGGATCGGGGCCCCCGGCTTCCGGCAGCTCATCCGGGCAGGGTGAGGGGGACTCACCCGACCGCCGTCGATGATCGGGCTGGCCCGGGACCTTCAGATATTTGGTCCGGGACGACCAGGTACCGCCGGAGGAGGCCACCGTGAAGAGGATCGTCGAGATCGTCCCTGCCCGGCCCGGTTGGTACGCCCGCTGGCGGCTCGCCCCGGACACCACCCGCTGCTACCCGGTGTCGCTCTGGGCACTGCTGGAGGAGACCGACGAGGGCGGCCGGGAGGTGATCGGGGTGGACGCCGTCGGTCAGTGGCCCGGCTCCGAGGAGAACGAGACGAGTGGCGAGTTCGTCCGCTACCTCTTTCAGCCGCCCGACAGCGGTGCGCCGGAGGACGCCGCCCGGCCGGACGAGTTGGGCGTCGAACCGACCCGCCAGCCGGCCCGGCTGAAAGCCGTCTGAACCGCCGTCGGTCAGGACAGTTCGAGCGGTCCGGGTCCGTCGGGTGCCGGGAAGGCCCGGTCGAGTTCGGCGAGGTCCTCCTCGGTGAGGGTCAGCTCCACCGCCGCCCGGTTCTCCCGGACGTGCTGCGGAGTGCTCGCCCTGGTCACGGTGCAGACCCCGTCCTGACCGAGCAGCCAGGCCAGTCCCACCTGTCCGGGGGTGGCGCCGTGCCGCCGCGCCACCCGGGCGAGTACCGGGTGCCCGAGCATCCGCCCCCGCTCCAGCGGCGAGTACGCCATCACCGGCAGGCCGGCGGCGCGGCAGCGGGGGAGGAGATCCCACTCGACGCCCCGACGGACGAGGTTGTACGGGATCTGGTCGGTCTCCACGGCGGTACCGCCCGGGATGGCGGCGAGTTCCACCACGTCCGGTACGTCGAAGTTGCTCACGCCCCAGTGCCGGATCAGCCCCTGGGTGATGAGGCTGGTGAACGCCTCGACGGTCTCCGGCAGCGGCGCGTCGCCGCGCTGGTGCAGCAGGTACAGATCGATCCGGTCGGTGCCGAGCCGCTCCAGGCTGCGGGCGCAGGCGTCGGCGGTTCCGGTGAGGCCCGCGTGCTCGGCGGAGACCTTGCTGACCAGGAAGACTTCCTCGCGCCGGTCGCCGAGCGCCTCCCGGACCAGTTCCTCCGCGCCGCCGTCGGCGTACACCTCGGCGGTGTCGATCAGGGTGAGGCCGGCGTCCACCCCGGTGCGGAGTGCGGCGATCTCGTCGTCCCGCCGCCGTGGGTCCTCCGCCATTCCCCAGGTGCCCTGACCGAACGCCGGAATCGCCTCGCCGGAGGGGAGTGTGACCGTCGGGATGCTCCGATCCGCCATGCCTCCGCCCCTTTCTGACCAGGCCGTATTCGGCTGCCCGCCGGTGCGCGCCTTCCCCCGGCCATGCCCGGCAAACCGCGCTCGCGGGGCGGTGGACGGAGGACGCGACGGCCGGGCCACCACACCGGTAGCCTCTGGCCACACCGGTCCTCGATGTAGATCTAGTCGATGCGTATACTTGCTTGACTGCAAGTATTGGCTGCTGAACGTACGGAGGCGGGTGTGGTTTTCTCCGTCAGGCATGTGGTGCACTCGAAGCTGGTGCGCCTCCACCTGGGGGGCGAACTCGACATAACCACCGCGCCGACGCTCAGCGCGGAGATCGACGAGTTGGTCGACGACGGGCACCGCCGCCTCCTTGTCGACCTCGCGGAACTCACGTTCTGCGACTCCAGTGGTCTGGCCGCGTTCGTCCGGGGAGACGACCGGGCGGCCGCTCGGGGGGGCTGGCTTCGGTTGACCGGTGCCACGGGGCGGGTCGAGCGGGTATTGCGAATCAGTGGGCTGGACGACTTGCTCCGTTATGACCAGGAACAGCATGACCCGGCCGCCTTGCGCGACCGTTGATCGGTTAGAGTTCGCACGCCGCGTCGACGGTCGCCAACTGCCGGAGACCAGACCACAGGCTCGTGGCGCGGGCCACCGCCCCGACAATCCCGACGACCAGAGACAGGTATGCCGTGGACGCAGCCGAGTCGAACCCCGTACGCATCCTGGTCGTCGACGACGACCCGGGCGACGTCTTGATGATCGAGGAGGCATTGGCCACCTCGGAGGTACCCAAGTCGATCGACGTGGTCGGTGACGGCCAGGAGGCGATGGAGTTCCTGTACCAGGAGGGACGGCACCGGGACGCGCCCCGGCCGGACATGATCCTGCTCGACCTGAACATGCCCCGGATGGACGGTCGGCAGGTGCTCAACAAGGTCAAGAGCGACGACAACCTGCGGACCATCCCGATCGTCGTGTTGACCACGTCCAACGCCGACACTGACATCCTCGGCAGCTACAACCTGCGGGCCAACGCATACGTCACCAAGCCGATCGACCTGGACGACTTCAACGACGTCATCCGGCGGATCGACGAGTTCTTCGGGCAGATCGTGGTGCTGCCGAAACACCGCTGACCAGCCCGCAGGCCGAACGACTTACCGGATCGGCACGGCTGCCCTGCCGATCGACCAGGGACAGCGTGAGGCGGCCGGGCCCGGGCCGATCTCGGGGCCGCCCGACCGGATCGCGACACCGGATGGCGCCCTGCCGACCCCCGACCGGCTGAGCGCGGCTCCGCGCCCCGGCGGCGAACCGTACCGCCCCGGTTCCATCTTCGATCATGGACTACCGGCGACGTGCGTCGCCTTGTTACCGTCGGCGCCCAGCGGGGATCGAGAGGAGCACGGGCGTTGGACGGGGCAACGGCGTACCTGGTGGCGGCGGCGGGTCTGCTGATCGCGGCGGCGGGCGTGGTGGTGGCGGTGGTCGCGCTGCGTACCGCCCGGAAGCGGGCCGCCGGACCGGCCGGAACACCGGTACGCGATCCGTTCCGGAGCGTCGACGACGACGCCGACGCGCTGCGCGGCGATCCGCGTACCCTCAAGCCCGGCGACCTGGTCGAGATCCGGCACACCTCCTACGGCGTTCGCGGCACGCTCAGGTTCCGGGAGGGCGCCTGGGGCTGGGCGGAGCACCTGCTCGACGACGCGCACGGCAGCAAGGTCTGGCTCTCGGTCGAGGAGGACCCGGACCTGGAACTGGTGCTCTGGACCGCGCTGCCGGACGTCGACGTCATCCCGGGCCCGGCCGAGTTGGAGGTCGCCGGCCGGCGGTACCGGCGGGACGAGTCGGGGCGGGCCACCTTCACCTCGGCGGGCAGCACCGGACTCGACCCGACCGGTACGGTCCGCTACCACGACTACGTCGCCGACGACGGCTCGCCGCTCTCCTTCGAGGCGTACGGCGACAGCGAGCGCTGGGAGGTCGGCACGGGTGACCGGCTGCACCGGGCCGAGGTGCTGATCTATCCACAGTCGACGGGTGGCGCCGACGACCCGGCGGCGGGGCGGATCGGCTGAGCGATGCTGGTCACCCTGCACACCGCGTACGAGGACACCACCGCCGCCGAGCTGAGCCTCGCGCTGGACACCCCGGAACAGCCCGCGCTCCATCTGCTCGACCTCGGTCTGGCACACCTGGGCCGGCCCGGCACCCGGCTCCAGCTCCGGCTGCTCGGCGCCTCCCACCAGGTGGTGCTGGAAGGTCCCGGTGGTGGCCTGATCGAGACGGTGGCCTGCCTGCCCGGTCGACGACCGGAACTGCCGGCGACGCTGGCCGACCCGGCCACCGGCTACCGGTTCACCGCCCGGGTGCGGCGGCTGGCGGCGACGGAGATGTCGACCCGGGCGGCCCGGCTGCGGCGGGATCTCGCCGACGACCCGTACGCCCTGGTCGGGGTCTTTCCCGGCGGCCCGGACGCGATCACCGCGCTGCGGGTGGCGCGCCGAGCGGACCCGTGCGGTGACGGGACCGGCGGAATCGGTTGGCGCACCTGGCACGCGTACCCGCAGAGCGGTGAACTGGTCGAGACGGAAACGGTGGTGACGGCGGTATGACGTACCGCAGGTGGTTCGTGGTCGGTGGGGCGTTCGCCCTGGTGGGCGCCCTGGTCGCCGGCTTCGCCATCTTCTACGGCAACTTCTCCCCGCGCGGCTACGTGCAGGACCGGTACGCGCGGGCGGCGGCGCAGGACATCGGCCGGGACGCGACCGCGTACCGCTCGGACAAGTCGCCGACCGTCGTCGCCGACGAGATCACCGGGGCGTGGCGTCCGGCCGACCGGTACGTCGACGCCAGCGGCGTCTACCTGCGCTACGACGAGGACTCGGTGGTGATCCTGCCGCTGGCCGGCGGCTCGCTGATCCTGCTGGAACGCCTGGTCACCGCCTATCCCCGCTACTCCAGTACGGTCGGCAACGCCTGGGGCTGGGGGCGCGGCAGTTCGGTCCGGGGCGGCGGTCCCGGGGCCGGCAAGTGACCGGCGACGGCATCCGCCTCCCGCACCGCCATCCGCTTCTCCCACCACCACCCCTCCTCATCCCTCCGGAGCCTGATGTGTTGACGACCCTCGCCACCGACCTGCTGGCCACCCTCGCCTACGGGGTGGTCGGGCTCGTGTTGATGGCCGTCGGCTACCTGGTGGTCGACCTGGCCACCCCGGGCCGGCTGCACGATCTGATCTGGGCGGACCGCAACCGCAACGCCGCACTGCTGCTCGCCTCCAACCTGGCCGGGGTGGGCATCGTCGTCACCACCGCGATCGTGGTCAGCCACGACGACTTCGTCGAGGGGATCGTGAGCACCGCCGCGTACGGGCTGCTCGGTCTGCTGATCATGGGCGGGGCGTTCCTCCTGCTGGACCTGGCCACCCCGGGCCGGCTCGGCGAGATCCTGGTCGACCCGGAGCCGCACCCGGCGGTCTGGGTGTCGGCGGTGGTGCACCTGGCGACCGGTGCCGTCATCGCGGCCGCGATCAGCTGATGGCGGCCGGCGCGAAGGGCGGCGGCGGGCAGAGGCAGAGCGCGAACGCACGCTGGGCCGCCGCCGGGCGGGCGAAGGCGGCGGAGAGGACGGCCAAACGACTCAAGATCACCCTGGTGGTCGCCGTCTGCCTGGTCGTCACGGGAGGTTTCGTGGTCGGGGCGCTGAGTTCCGGCGACGACAGCACGGTGGTGGCGCCGCCCGAGCCCGCCGAGCGGACCGACACCGTCACGCTGCTCCGGCAGGCGCACGCGACGCAGCAGATCTGCTACGGCTGGCGGCTGCGCAGCGGCGGAGCGTCGTACGGCGCCGCACCGGTGAGCGTCGGCTCCAACCTCGGCGACAACGTCGCGGTGGACAGCGATCCGGCCCGCTGTCCCCGCTGGGTGGAGATCGACGCGTCGGTCTGGTACACCTCGGCGAGCAGCGAGTCGAGTGACAGCGCCTCGTACCTGGTGACCAGCTCGTCCGATTTCGCCCACGTCGACTTCGACCGGGGTCTGCGCCGACTCGGTGTCGACCCCGACCAGTTCGTCGACGATCCCGGCCGGGCGGTCTGCCAGGCCGCGGTCTTCCTGCCGCTGCTGGTCTCGGAGGCCGGCGCGGGTTCGGCGGCCCGGGCGACGCCTCCGGCGGCGGCCGGTGCCGCACCCTCGCCGCTGCCCGATTCCGGTAACGACTTCTGGCGCGACCGCTGGGTATTCCTGCTCGGTGCCGCCGGACTCTTCCTACTCACCGCCCTCTTCCTGGCGATCGGCGTCTTCGAGCGCCGGCACCAGAATCCGTCGCCGGTCCAGCCCGCCGCCGGCCGCGGCCTGAGCGCCGACAGTGTGGTCGCACCCGGGAACGGCCGCCGCGGCAGCGGTCGCCGGCGATGAGTTCGACCCGGGCCGACCTGCCCGCTGCGGCCACCTCCGCCGGCACCGACCCGAGCGGCGCGGCGGACCGGCCACGGCGGCGGGCGGCCCGGGCGGCGGTGCTCGGCGCGGTCTTCGTCTGCGCCGCCTGCGGCCTGGTCTACGAACTGGCCCTGGTCGCGCTCGGCAGCTACCTGATCGGGGACACGGTCGGCCAGGCGTCGATCGTGCTCGGCGTGATGGTCTTCGCGATGGGCATCGGGGCGCTGCTCGCCAAGCCGTTCCAGCACCGGGCCGCCGCCGCGTTCGCGGTCGTCGAACTCGCCCTCGCGCTCTTCGGCGGGCTCTCGGTGCTCGGCCTCTACGCCGCCTTCGCCTGGCTCGACCTCTACGCTCCGGCGCTGGTCGGCACCGCCCTGCTGCTCGGGCTGCTGATCGGGGCGGAGATTCCGCTGCTGATGGTGCTGTTGCAGCGGATCCGGGAGCAGTCCGCCGGCAGCGCCGTCGCCGACCTCTTCGCCGCCGACTACGTCGGCGCGCTCCTCGGCGGCCTCGCCTTTCCGTTCCTGCTGATGCCCTTCTTCGGCCAGCTCCGCGGGGTACTGGTGGTCGGGGTGGTGAACGCACTGGCCGGGCTGGCGCTGGTCGGCACCGTGTTCCGGCGCGAGCTGACCGCCCGGGTCCGGCTCGCGCTGACCGCCGGCACCGTCGCGGTCGGCCTGATCCTCGGGTACGCCTACCTGACCGCCGCCGACTTCGAGGTGACCGCCCGCCAGCAGCTCTTCCGGGATCCGGTGGTGCACGCCGAGCGCAGCAGATACCAGGAGATCGTGCTGACCCGCTCGGTGCCGCTGGTCTCGCAGGGCGTTACCGACCTGCGGCTCTATCTCAACGGGGACCTCCAGTTCAGCTCGGTCGACGAGTACCGCTACCACGAGGCACTGGTGCATCCGGTGCTGGCCGGCGGCCGGCGTTCGGTACTGGTCCTCGGCGGCGGCGACGGGCTGGCCGTACGGGAACTGCTGCGCTATCCCGACGTCGGCTCGGTGACCGTGGTGGAGCTGGATCCGGCGGTGGTCCGGTTGGCCCGGACCGAGCCGCAACTGCGGGCGCTGAACGCCGACGCCTTCGCCGATCCCCGGGTCCGGATCGTCAACACCGACGCCTTCGGCTGGCTGCGCGCCCAGCCGGACCGGTTCGACGCGGTGGTGGTGGACCTGCCGGACCCGGACGAGACGGCGACCGCGAAGTTGTACTCGGTGGAGTTCTACTCGCTGGTCCGGGCGGCCGTCGCCGAGCGGGGCCGGGTGGTGGTGCAGGCGGGTTCGCCGTACTTCGCGCCCCGCTCGTACTGGTGCGTGGCGGCGTCGCTGCGGTCGGCCGGGTTCGCCACGGTGCCGTACCACGTCGACGTGCCCTCGTTCGGCGACTGGGGGTTCCTGCTCGCCGCCCCGGGGCCGACGGCTCCGGCGCTGGGGCTGCCGGCCGACGTGCCGCCGTTGCGCTATCTGGACTCCGGGACGCTGCGGGCCGCCATGACCTTCCCGCCGGACCGGCACCGGTTGGAGTTGCCGCCCTCCACCCTGCTGCACCCACGGGTGCTGGAGTACGCCCGCGCGGAGTGGCGACGCTACTGACCGACCGCTGCCCGGCGGGTACCGCTCAGACCAGGGCGCCGACCACCGTGCCGGCCCGCTCCTCGTGCTGGGCGTACGCGTCCGGGAACGCGGAGATCTGTACCGCCTGCGCGGCGGCGGTCACGCTCATCTCCTGCCAGCCGGGGATCTGGAGCAGGGCGGCGTAGAACCGCTCCGCCGCGTACGCCGGGCGCATCAGGTCCGCGACGGTGCCCCAGCCGGAGCTGGGTCGCTGCTGGAACAGCCCGACCGAGTCGTGGTCGTAGCCGACGCCCTGGTTCGGCAGGTTGAGCGACTCCGGGAGTACGCCGCTGGCCAGGTTGTAGAGGTTGCTCTCCTGCATGGCGGTGGCGATCGCGACCACCAGTCCGCGGCGCGGGATGTCCATCTTCACGCCCACCTGGACGATGGTGTGCGCGTTGTCCATCTGCGTCTGGGTGAGCCCGGCGACCGGGCTCGGCCTGGCGGGTTTCTTGCTCGCCCGGGCGACCGTGGTCCGGGCCACGGACGGTCGGGCGGTCGGCGTGGCAGCGGGGGTGCTGCTCGGCGTGGCGGTCGGGGTCGGCGCGGGGGCCCGTTCGGTGGCCCGGGAGGCGGGCTGGCGTTCGGCGCTGGCGGCACGCTCGGCGAGCAGGTTGGCCGGGGCCGGGTCTGCCGGGGTGCTCGCGGTCTGCGACTCGACGAAGACCACGGCGCCGAGGCAGCAGGCCAGCGCGGCGACCGAGCCGACCCGGAACGGGCCCGAGGAGAGCAGCGCCCGGGTCCGGCGCAGCCGGCGCGGCGCTACGGCCCGGTGCCGGCCGGTTGCCTGTTCGGTGGAGGCAGTATCGGCCGAACGGTCAGCCTGCGCTCCGTTGTCCTGTCCACGATCAGTCTGTTCCCTGTGAGGCACCCGCCGAGGTTAGGTAACACCGAGCTGAATGGGGCGGGTCGGATCGGTGGCCTGCGCCACACTTTTCCCTGGTCAACCGGGCACTCGTCGGCAGCCTGGCCCGGGATCGTCGGCACCGGACAGATGCGGCATGTCCGTCTTGCCGTGCTGGCCGTGCCGGCTGGGTACGCTTCGCCCCCGGCACCGGGGCGGACGGCGAAGATCGCCCGGTTCGGTCGTTCGGTCCAGTTCCGCTGGCCCGGTCGGGCCCGCTGCGGGCTGGTCCGAATGGTCGACCCGCCCGCATCCGGCTGAAGTCGACCAGTTCGCGCCAGCCCGCTCCGGCGACCTCGCCGCCGGCCGGACCGGCGACGCGATTCGGTCGCCGGTTCGGGATCGCGCCGGCTTCGATACGATGCTCTCGGTGGCGGAGAGCAAGATCAGGCCGGCGGACGGCGGGCCGGCTGGGCGGGGGCGGCGCCGCGGCACGCTGATCCTGGGCGCGGCCGCCCTGCTGACCGCCCTGATTGCCGGCCACCGGCTGATCCCCAACGTGCGCGGCCTGGGCAGCCTGGTGGACAGCGGCGCACCCTTCCTCGGTCTAGGCGTCCCGCTGCTGGTGCTCGCCGCCGCGCTGCGCCGGTCCCGGATCGCACTGGCCGCCGCGCTGGTGCCGGCCGTGCTCTGGACGGTGCTCTTCGGCACGGCGTGGCTGCCCGGCGGCGGTGGCGGGTCGGTCCGGCTGCGGGTGGCCAGCCAGAACCTGCGGGCCGGCAACCCCGACCCGGTGGGCACGGTGACCCGTCTCGCCGACACCGAGGCCGACCTGATCGGGTTGCAGGAGGTCTCCGGGGACACCCGTACTCCGGTCTCCGAGGCGCTCGCCGAGCGATACCCGTACCGGGCGGCCGTCTCCACGGTCGCGCTCTGGAGCAGATACCCGATCCGCGAGGACGTCGGCGTCGACACCGGACTGGCCTGGACCCGGGCGCTGCGGGCGGTGGTGGCCGCGCCCGGCGGCGACGTGGTCGTCTACGTCGTGCATCTCGGTTCGGCCCGGGCCGGGGACACCGGCACCCGGGACCGTACCGTGACGGCGCTCGCCACCCGGATCCGGCAGGACCCGGCCGAGCGGCTGATCGTGCTCGGCGACCTGAACACCGCCACCACCGACCGCATGATCGAGCCGCTGACCGAACTGCTCAAGGACGCGCAGGCGGACGCCGGCCGGGGACCGGGCTTCACCTGGCCGGCCGCCCTGCCGGTGACCCGACCCGACCACGTGCTCTACCGGGGGCTCACCGCGGCGTACGCCCGGGTCGTCCGTACCCCGGCCAGCGACCACCGGGCGGTGACCGCCGGCTTCCGGTAGCGCCCGAGGTCGTGCGGCGCTTCCCCGCGGTGTCGGTCAGCGTCGGTGCCGGTCAGCGCTGGCCCGGCTCGGCCGGGCTGACGGTGAGGGTGTGCCGGCCGCCGTCGCTGGAGAACGGCCAGAGCCGGTCGGCGTACCGGGCCAGGTCGGTGAGCTGGTCGCGGTTCAGCCCGACCGAGGCGATGCTGGCCCGGACGTCGGCCCGGTAGAGCCCGTCGGCGGTCCGGGCGAGCCGGGCCTGGGCGCGGACCTGCACGGTGTGCGCCTCGTCGGTGATGCCGGTGGCCGCCTCGACCGCCGCGTGGTGCAGGCAGGAGGCGAACGCCGCCGCGAGCAACTGCTCGGGGGCGAGCCCGGTGCAGTGCGGCGCCAACGGCGAGGCCAGGGTGGTGGAGAGTTCACCGTCGTCGGTATGCAGCCGACCCCCCTCGGCCGTCGCGGTGGCCTCGTGCACCCAGGCTTCCGATTCCGGCATCCCGCACCCCCCCGTGTGGCTCCCCGGCCGGGCTACCCGGCAGGGCTGCCGGGAAACCCGCAGCTCAGCCAGGCCCGCCGTCAAGATCACGTCAAGAAGCGAGCCGCCCGCGTAGCCGGACCGTCAGAACCGGCCGACTCTGCCCGGTATCTGCGTTTACCTGGGTCGGGCGGCCGAGAACGGTCGCCTGGACGCGTGCTGGAGAGGACGTTCGGTGATCGACGTCGTGTTCGTGGTGCTGACGCTGGGGCTCTTCGCGGTCCTCGCCCTGCTCACCCGGGCGGTGGAGCGGCTGTGAGCGCCGTCAATCTCGTCGGCCTGGTGCTCTCGGCCGGGCTGGCCGTCTTCCTGTTCTTCGCCCTCCTGTTCCCGGAGCGTTTCTAGATGAGTACGACGACCGCGGGCATCCTCCTCGTCGCCGCGCTCGCCGCGGTGCTGGTGGCGGCCTACAGGCCCTTCGGCGACTACCTCTACCGGGTGGTCACCGGCACCCGGCACTCCCGGGTCGAGCGGGGCATCTACCGGCTGATCGGGGTCGACGCGCAGGCCGAGCAGTCCTGGGGCACGTACGCCCGCAGCGTGCTGGCGTTCTCGCTGCTCTCCCTCCTCTTCCTCTACGCCTTCCTGCGGTTGCAGGACCGGCTCTGGCTCTCGCTCGGCCTCGACGCGGTACCGGACCACGTCGCCTGGAACACCGCGGTCAGCTTCGTGACGAACACGAACTGGCAGGCGTACTCGGGTGAGTCGACCATGGGCCACCTGGTGCAGATGGCCGGCCTGGCGGTGCAGAACTTCGTCTCCGCCGCCGTGGGCGTCGCGGTGGCGGTGGCCCTGGTCCGGGGCTTCGCCCGCAACCGGACCGACCGGCTCGGCAACTTCCTCGTCGACCTGGTCCGGATCACGCTGCGGGTACTGCTGCCGATCGCGGTGCTCGGCGCGATCGTGCTGATGGTCGGCGGCGTGGTGCAGAACCTCTCCGGCGGCACCGACGTGACCACGGTGACCGGCGGCAGCCAGACGATCACCGGCGGCCCGGTCGCCTCGCAAGAGGTGATCAAGGAACTCGGCACCAACGGGGGCGGCTTCTACAACGTCAACAGCGCGCACCCGTTCGAGAACCCGGCGACCTGGACCAACTGGGTCGAGCTGCTGCTGATCCTGCTGATCCCGTTCAGCCTGCCCCGGGTCTTCGGCCGGATGGTCGGGCAGAACCGCCAGGGCTACGCGATCGTCGCGGTGATGGCGATCCTGGCGATCGTCAGCATCACCCTGACCAACGTCTTCGAGCTGACCGGCGACGGTACGGTGCCGCAGGCGGCCGGGGCGGCGATGGAGGGCAAGGAGGCCCGGTTCGGGGTCGCCAACTCGGCGACCTTCGCCGCGGTCACCACCCTCACCTCGACCGGTGCGGTGAACTCGTTCCACGACTCGTTCACCCCGCTCGGCGGGATGATGCCGCTGCTCAACATGATGCTGGGCGAGGTGGCGCCGGGCGGGGTCGGTGCCGGCCTGTACGGCATGCTGATCCTCGCCGTGATCACCGTCTTCGTGGCCGGCCTGATGGTGGGACGCACCCCGGAGTACGTCGGCAAGAAGATCGGCGCCCGGGAGATCAAGTTCGCCTCGCTCTACTTCCTGACCACCCCGACGCTGGTGCTGGTCGGTACGGCATCGGCCTTCGCCACCGGCAACAACGCGACAGCCCTGAACGTCGGCCCGCACGCCCTGACCGAGGTGCTGTACGCCTTCACCTCGGCGAGCAACAACAACGGCTCGGCGTTCGCCGGCATCACCGTCAACACCCAGTGGTGGGACACCGCCCTCGGGCTCTGCATGCTGCTCGGCCGGTTCCTGCCGATCATCTTCGTGCTCGGCCTGGCCGGCGCGCTGGCCCGGCAGAAGCCGGTACCGGCCTCGGCGGGGACGCTGCCGACGCACCGGCCGCTCTTCGTCGGGATGCTCGCCGGCGTGACGGTGGTGCTGGTGGCGCTGACCTTCCTGCCGGCGCTGGCGCTCGGCCCGCTGGCCGAGGGGTTGTGAGCCCGATGAGAGTCCTGAACGACATGGTGAGGAAAGCGAAGATGACCGTCAGCCCGGTGCTGCCCGCCCCCTCCGGCGGGCTGCCCTCCGCCGGTCCCGCAGCTGGCCGGATCGGCGGTGGGCTGTTGGACCCCCGGCAGCTCGTCCGCTCGCTGCCGGACGCCTTCCGCAAGCTCAACCCGGTGACGCTCTGGCGCAACCCGGTGATGTTGATCGTGGAGGTCGGCGCGGTCTTCACCACCGCGCTGGCCATCGCCGAGCCGAGCGGATTCGGCTGGGCGATCACCGTCTGGCTCTGGCTGACCGTGCTCTTCGCCAACCTGGCCGAGGCGGTCGCCGAGGGTCGGGGCAAGGCGCAGGCGGCGACGCTGCGGCAGGCCAAGCGGGACACCGTGGCGACCCGGCTCACCGGCTGGTCGCCGGGGTCCGGGCCGGGTGCCTACCGCGAGGAGGCGGTGGCCGCCACCGAACTGCGGCACGGCGACATCGTGCTGGTCGAGGCCGGCCAGGTCATTCCCGGTGACGGCGACGTGGTCGAGGGGATCGCCAGCGTGGACGAGTCGGCGATCACCGGCGAATCCGCTCCGGTGATCCGGGAGTCCGGCGGCGACCGCAGCGCGGTGACCGGTGGCACGAAGGTGCTCTCCGACCGGATCGTCGTACGCATCACCCAGCAGCCGGGGCAGAGCTTCATCGACCGGATGATCGCCCTGGTGGAGGGGGCGAACCGGCAGAGGACCCCGAACGAGATCGCCCTGAACATCCTGCTCGCGGCGCTCACCGTCATCTTCCTGATGGCGGTGGTGACGCTCCAGCCGTTGGCGATCTTCTCGAAGGGATTCCAGGGGGCGGCGCCGGAGACCGCGGCGATCGGCTCCGACGGGGTCACCGGGATCGTGCTGGTCTCCCTGCTGGTCTGCCTGATTCCGACCACCATCGGCGCGCTGCTCTCCGCGATCGGCATCGCCGGGATGGACCGCCTCGTCCAGCGCAACGTGCTGGCAATGAGCGGCCGGGCGGTCGAGGCCGCCGGTGACGTCGACACGCTGCTGCTGGACAAGACCGGCACCATCACCCTGGGCAACCGGCAGGCGGCCGAGTTCGTCCCGGTCGACGGGGTCAGCGCCGAGCAGGTCGCGGACGCGGCCCAGCTTTCCAGCCTGGCCGACGAGACCCCGGAGGGGCGCTCGGTGGTGGTGTTGGCCAAGAACGCGTACGGGCTGCGCGAGCGGGAGCCGGGGCTGGTCCCGCACGCCACCTTCGTACCCTTCACCGCGCAGACCCGGATGTCCGGTGTCGACCTGACTCCGGACGCCACCGTCGACGGCGGAGCCGCGGGCCCGGCCCGACGGGTCCGCAAGGGCGCGGCGGCGGCGGTGCTGACGTGGGTCCGGGACAACGGCGGGCACCCGACCGACCAGGTCGGGGAGGTCGTCGACGGCATCAGCGGCGGCGGCGGTACCCCGCTGGTGGTGGCCGAGCACGTCGAGGGCGCACCGGCCCGCACCCTCGGGGTGATCCACCTCAAGGACGTGGTCAAGTCCGGCATGCGGGAGCGGTTCGCGCAGATGCGCCGGATGGGCATCCAGACCGTGATGATCACCGGTGACAACCCGCGTACCGCGAAGGCGATCGCGGACGAGGCCGGCGTGGACGACTTCCTCGCCGAGGCCACCCCGGAGGACAAGCTGGCGCTGATCAGGCGGGAGCAGGAGGGTGGCCGGCTGGTCGCGATGACCGGCGACGGCACCAACGACGCGCCGGCACTGGCCCAGGCCGACGTCGGGGTGGCGATGAACACCGGCACCACGGCGGCGAAAGAGGCCGGCAACATGGTCGACCTCGACTCCGACCCGACCAAGCTGATCGAGATCGTCGAGATCGGCAAGCAGTTGCTGATCACCCGGGGTGCCCTGACGACCTTCTCGATCGCCAACGACGTCGCCAAGTACTTCGCCATCATCCCGGCGATGTTCGCCGGGATCTACCCCAGCCTCGACGCGCTGAACATCATGCGGCTGTCCAGCCCGTCCTCGGCGATCCTCGCCGCGGTGGTCTTCAACGCGATCATCATCGTGGTGCTGATCCCGCTCGCCCTGCGCGGCGTCCGCTACCGGCCCAGCAGCGCCAGCAGACTGCTGACCCGCAACCTGTGGGTCTACGGCCTCGGCGGCGTCGTCGCACCGTTCGCCGGCATCAAACTCCTCGACCTTCTCGTCTCGCTCATCCCAGGGATCTCGTGATGCGTCTACCCACCTGGCTCGCCCAACACCTGGCCGCGTTCCGGGCCGTGCTGGTCCTCACCGCGCTGCTCGGCCTGGCCTATCCACTGGTCATGGTCGGGGTCGGCCAGCTACCCGGCCTGCACGACCGGGCCGAGGGCTCGCTGGTCCGCGACGCGGGCGGCACCGTCGTCGGCAGCGCCCTGATCGGCCAGTCCTTCACCGACGCCGACGGCAACCCCGTGCCGCGCTACTTCCAGCCCCGCCCGTCGGCGGCCGGGGACGGCTACGACCCGACCGCCACCGCCGCCAGCAACCTCGGGCCGGAGAGCGTCGAGGACCGCCTCCCGGTGCCCGGCGCGGTCGACTCCGAGGGCAACCCGGACGAGGGTACCCAGAGCCTGCTCACCCAGGTCTGCGCCCGCAGCCGGGCGGTGGGCGAGCTCGACGGCGTCGACGGCCGGCGACCGTTCTGCACCCCGGACGGGGTCGGCGCGGTGCTGCGGGTCTTCCACCGCGACGGGTTGACCGGCCCGGTGACCCGGGCGGTCAGCGTCAACCAGGCCTGCCCGGCCACCCCGTTCGTCGCCACCTTCGGCGGAGTGCCGGTGGAGTGCGCGGTGCCGGGGCAGGACTACTCCGGCGGGCTGATCACCCCGGTCCGGGGCGACGCGCCGGACCGCCCGGCGGTACCGGCGGACGCGGTCACCGCCAGCGGCAGCGGCCTCGACCCCCACATCAGCCCGGCGTACGCGTCGATCCAGGTAGCCCGGGTGGCCCGGGAGCGGCACACCAGCCCGGACCAGGTACGCCGGCTGGTCGACGAGCACACCGACGGGCGAGGGCTCGGCTTCCTCGGCGAGCCCCGGGTCAACGTGCTGGAACTCAACCTCGCCCTGGACCGCGAGCTGTCGGCCGGCGGCTGATCGGCACCGGGCGGCCCCGACGGATAAGGCAGGATCGGCAGCGTGGCACGCGGGCAACTGCGCATCTACCTCGGGGCCGCCCCGGGGGTCGGCAAGACGTACGCGATGTTGGAGGAGGCGCACCGCCGGGCGGCGCGCGGCACGGACGTGGTCGTGGCGCTGGTCGAGACCCACGGCCGCCGGCACACCGCCGCGATGCTCGGCGACCTGCCGACGATTCCGCGCCGGACGGTCCGCTACCGGGACAGCGACTTCACCGAGCTGGACACCGACGCGGTACTGGCCCGCCGCCCCGAGGTGGCGGTGGTGGACGAACTGGCCCACACCAACGTGCCCGGCTCGCGCAACGGCAAGCGCTGGCAGGACATCCAGGAACTGCTGGACGCCGGCATCGACGTGCTCTCCACCGTCAACGTCCAGCACCTGGAGTCCCTCAACGACGTCGTGGAGCAGATCACCGGGGTCGCCCAGCGGGAGACCGTGCCGGACGGCGTGGTACGCGGTGCCGAGCAGGTCGAACTGGTCGACATGACCCCGGAGGCGCTGCGCCGGCGGATGGCGCACGGCAACATCTACCACCCGGACAAGGTCGACGCGGCGCTGGCCAACTACTTCCGGATCGGGAACCTCACCGCGCTGCGCGAGCTCGCCCTGCTCTGGCTGGCCGACAAGGTCGAGGACCAGCTCGACCGGTACCGGGCCGACCAGGGCATCGCCGCCACCTGGGAGACCCGGGAACGGGTGGTCGTCGGGCTCACCGGCGGACCGGAGGGCGACACGCTGATCCGCCGGGCGGCCCGGATCGCGGCCCGGGGCCGGGGCGCCGAGTTGATGGCGATCCACGTCTCCCGCAGCGACGGGCTGCGCGGCGCGGACCCGAGCACCCTGGAGCGGCAGCGGATGCTGGTGGAGCGGCTGGGCGGCAGCTACCACCAGGCGATCGGCGCCGACATCCCGACCGCGCTGCTCGACTTCGCCCGGGGGGTCAACGCCACCCAGATCGTGCTCGGGGCCAGCCGCCGGGGCCGGTTCGCCCAGATCCTGTCCCGGGGTGTCGGGGCCACCACCGCCGCGCTCTCCGGGCCGATCGACGTGCACCTGGTCACGCACGAGCAGGCCGGCCGGGGTCGCCTGGTGACGCCGCCAGCCGCGCTCTCCCGGCGGCGCCGCCTGATCGGCCTCGGCCTGACCGTCGTCGGCGTCCCGCTGCTGACGTACCTGCTCTGGCTGCTCGCCGACGAGCTGTCGCTCACCAGCGACCTGCTGCTCTTCCTCGCCGCCGTGGTCGGGATCGCCCTGGTCGGCGGTTGGTGGCCGGCGTTGCTCGCCGCGCTGCTCAGCTCACTGCTGATCAACTTCTTCTTCACCCCGCCGGTACGGAAGTTCACCATCGCCGAGACCGAGAACCTGCTGGCCCTGGTGGTCTTCCTGCTGGTCGCGGCGGCGGTCAGCGGGGTGGTGGACCTGGCCGCCCGGCGTACCCGGGAGGCGGCCCGGGCCAGCGCGGAGGCGCAGTTGCTTGGCGCGGTCGCCGGCAGCGTGGTCCGGGGCGCCCGGCCGGTGACCGCGCTGCTGGAACGGCTGCGCGAGACCTACGGGCTGGGCTCGGTCACCCTGCTGGAACGCTCCCCGGACGCGCCGGAGAGCCCGGACCGGCAACGGGACCCCCGTGCCTGGCGGGTGGCCGCCAACGTCGGCGCCGAGCCCTGCGGCACCCCCGCCGCCGGGGACGTCGAGGTGGGGGTCGACGACGGCCTGCGGCTGGTGCTGCGCGGCCGGGTACTGCCGGCGGCCGACCGGCGCATCGTCGAGGCGTTCGCCGCGCAGGCCGCCGTGGCGCTTCGGCAGGAGCGGCTGGCCGAGGAGGCGGCGGCGGCCAGGCCGATCGCCGAGGCGGACCGGCTGCGTACCGCACTGCTCGCGGCGGTCAGCCACGACCTGCGTACCCCGCTCGCCTCGGCGAAGGCGGCGGTGACCAGCCTGCGCAGTGCCGACGTCGAGTTCGACGACACCGACCGGGACGAGTTGCTGGCCACCGCGGAGGAGTCGCTGGACCGGCTGACCCGGCTGGTGGCGAACCTGCTGGACATGAGCCGGCTCCAGGCCGGGGCGCTGGGGCTGCGCCCGGCACTGCTCGGCCTGGAGGACGTGGTCCCGTCGGCCCTGGACGAGTTGGGCGAGCCGGCGCGCCGGGTCCGGGTCAGCCTGCCCGCACACCTGCCGGCGGTCCGCTCCGACCCCGGCCTGCTGGAACGGGTACTGGTCAACCTGGTCGCCAACGCGCTGCGGTTCAGCCCGGCGGACCGCCCACCGGCAGTCACCGCCAGCGAGCACGGCGGCTTCGTCGAACTGCGGGTGGTGGACCAGGGCCCGGGACTGCCGCCCGAGCAGTGGGAGCGGGCCTTCCTGCCGTTCCAGCGGCAGGGCGACCGGGACAACCACGGCGGGATCGGGCTCGGACTGGCGCTGTCCCGGGGCCTGGCCGAGGCGATGGGTGGCAGCCTGGAGCCGGAGGAGACCCCGGGCGGCGGGCTGACCATGGTGCTGCGGCTGCCGGTGGCGGACGAGGAGGGGACCGGGTGACCCGGGTACTGGTGGTCGACGACGAGCCGCAGATCCTCCGCGCGCTGCGGATCAACCTGAAGGCCCGGCGGTACGACGTCGAGGTCGCCGGGGACGGCGCCACGGCGCTGCGGCTGGCGGCCAGCCACCGCCCGGACATCGTGGTACTCGACCTCGGCCTGCCCGACATGGACGGGGTGCAGGTGATCCGAGGGCTGCGCGGCTGGACCAACGTGCCGATCATCGTGCTGTCGGGCCGGGCCGGCAGCCAGGACAAGGTGGCGGCGCTGGACGCCGGTGCCGACGACTACGTCACCAAGCCGTTCGGGGTCGACGAGTTGCTGGCCCGGGTCCGCGCGGTGACCCGACGGGCCGCCGGAGCGGGGGAGGAGGTGCCGGCGGTGCAGGTCGGCCGGCATTCCGTGGACCTCACCGCACACGCGGTACGCGCCGTCGACGGTGCCGAGGTCCGGCTCACCCCGACCGAGTGGCACCTGCTGGAGATCCTGGTACGCCACCCGGGCCGGCTGGTCAGCCAGCGTCAACTGCTGCACGACGTCTGGGGTCCGCAGTACCAGTCGGAGACGAACTACCTGCGGCAGTACATGGCGCAGTTGCGCCGGAAGCTGGAGGACGACCCGTCCCGGCCCCGGCACCTGTTGACCGAGCCGGGGATGGGCTACCGCTTCCAGCCGTGACCGGGGCCCGCACCACCAGGGCCAGTCCGACCAGTACCACGACACCCGCCACGATCTCCGCCCAGGTGATCGGCTCACCGAGCAGCAGTGCGGCGGCGGCCAGCCCGAAGATCGGCACCAGCAGGCTGAACGGGGCCACCCGGGCCACCGAGTAGATACCGATGAGCCGGTTCCAGATGCCCCAGCCGACCAGCGTGGAGAGGTACCCGACGTAGCCGACCGCCAGCACGGCGCTCCAGGACATCCCGGTGATCGCGTCGAACACCTCCCGTGGCCCGTCCACCACCCCGGCCAGGCCGAGCAGCGGCAGCGGCGGTACCAGGCTGGACCAGACCAGCAGCGACAGCGGCCGCGTCTCGCCGCTGGCCCGGACCACCACGTTCGCCACCGCCCAACTGCCGGCGGCGGCCAGGGTGAGCGCGAAACCGATCGCGGTGGCGTGCCCGCCCGCGCCGACCGCGAGCAGGGCGATCCCGGCCGAGCCGGTGAGTACCCCGGCGAGCTGGGTACCGCTCGGTCGTTCGCCGAGGAGGGCGGTGGCCAGCATCACCGAGACCAGCGCCTGGGTCTGCAACACCAGCGAGGCGAGCCCGGGCGGCATCCCGGCGTCGATGGCGACGAAGAGGGCGCCGAACTTGAGCACGCCGAGGATCAGCCCGTAACCGAGTACGTAGCGCAGCCGCGCGGTCGGGCGGGGAACCAGGAAGACCAGCGGCAGTGCGGCGGCGACGAACCGCAGCGCGGTCAGCACCAGCGGCGGCAGGTCGCGCAGGCCCACCTCGATGACGACGAAGTTGACCCCCCAGAGGGCGGCGACCAGGACCGCCTGCATGCGGTGCGGAAATCTCATGCCGACCACGCTGCCGGCCAGCATGCTTAAGGTCCAGTTCAAGATTCTTAACCGGCGCTGTAGCGTGGCTACATGGATCTGGACGTCCGGCGCCTGCGGGTACTGCACGAGGTGGCATTGCGCGGCGGGGTGACCGCTGCCGCCGCCGCCCTGCACGTCACCCCGTCGGCGGTCTCCCAGCAGCTCGCCCAGCTCGCCCGCGAGGCCGGCTATCCGCTGGTCGAGCGCTCCGGCCGGGGCGTGGTGCTCACCTCCGCCGGGCAGCTGCTGGCCGGGCACGCCGAGCGGATCCTCGGCGCCGTCGAGCAGGCGGTCACCGGGCTCGCCGTCGCGCACCAGCGGGTCGCCGGGACCGTCCGGGTCGGCTCCTTCCCGTCCGCCGCCGGTGCGCTGGTCGCCCCGGCCGCCGCCCGGGCGATGGCCGCGCACCGGGATCTGGACGTACGGGTGAGCGAGGCGGAGGACGAGCAGAGCCGGCTGGACCTGCGCTCCGCAGCGCTGGACATCGCGGTCCTCCAGGAGTACGACCACGTGCCCGGGATCGCCACCGCCGAGTTGGACCGGCATCCGATCGCCACCGACCCGATGCACCTGATCACTCCGAGCCGCTGGGGCCGGCACACCGGACTGCTCGCCGACCTCGCCGACGTGCCCTGGGTGGCCAGTGCCGCGTACACCCCGTGCGGCAGGTCCACCCTGCACGCCTGCCACCTGGCCGGGTTCGAACCCGACATCCGGCACCGGGCGATCGACTTCGCGCTCACCCTGGACCTGGTGGCGGCCGGGCTCGGCGCCGCGCTGGTGCCGGGGATGGCGTTGCGCAACGTGCCGGCCGGGGTGCACGTCGAGCCGCTGCTCCGGCCGGTCACCGGTCGCCGGATCTTCGCGGTGACCCGCCCGCGCGGCGACGGCCCGCTCCATCCGGCGATCGCCGCCGTGCTGGACGCGCTGGCCCAGGTACGCCCCCCAGCCGACCCGCCCGCCCGACACGATGCCGGCCGGGCCGAGTCCGGGTCTCGCGTCCGCCCGGACAAGGCGGCCACGATGGCGATCGGTGCCGGGCGCCCGTAGCGCGGCACTTCCCTTTGCCGGTGATACCACCGTGTCATCGTGATGACACGGTGGTATCACGCTCGTGGGGCAACCACCGCCCAGGCGGCGGGGTCCGGCGCTAGCGCCGCCCGAGGAACCGCTGGCCGGCGGCTTCGATCCGTTCGATCTCCGCCCGGAAGAAGCCGGCGATCTCGGCGCACCGGTCGAGGTCGCTCGGACCGCCCTCCCGGCGGGGCAGGTCCGGATAGGGGCTGCCGACGACGAAGATGTTCTCGTCGTTGTACTGGTTGGCCGGGGCGGTGTAGTTGAACGAACCGGCGACCACCACCGCCTCGTCGATCACCATCAGCTTGTGGTGCAGCTTGCCGAAGGCCGGTGACCGGACCGGGGCGTAGAGCGCGATGTTGGCCCGGTCGAGGTCGTGGGTCGCGGCCCACTTCTGCACGCCCTGCCCGGGGTCCACCGCCCCGGTCACGGTACGCCCGGCCGCGGCCAGCGCGATCATCGCGTCGTCGATCCCGGACGAGCCGGAGAAGGTGAAGATGGCGAAGTCGACCCGTTCGGTCGCCTTGAGCATCTGCTTCATGATCTCCAGTTCCGGGGTGTGGTCCGGCGCGAACAACACCTTCACCGGCACCCCGCCGACGTGGTACGCGTTCGGCACCCGGCCGTGCTCGCCGCGCCCGAACCGTCCCTGTCGGAGCAGGGCGAACTCGTCGGCGTACTCCCGGCAGATCCGGGCGTCGTGGAAGATCACGACGTGGTTGAGGTTGCGGTGGCAGTCGGTGCCGGTGAAGTTCGCCGAGCCGGAGAGCACGGCCGCCCGCCCGCCGGCCCGCTGCCGGTAGTCGCGGACCGCAAACTTCTGGTGGAAGATCGCCGGGTTGTAGTCGGCCTTGACGTCGACGTCACAACGCAACAGCGCTGCCATGATCCGCCGGTTCGGCTCCAGGCTGCGGCTGCCGGACTCCGGCTCCCACTGTGCCCGGTGCCGGGCGTCCGCCTCGGGCTCGCCGGGCCGGGTGGTGACCCGGGGCAGTTTCGCCGTCCGCAGGTAGTCCTGTTCCAGCACCATCCGGACGCTGACGCCCCGGAACCGGGCGTCGAGGATCGCCTGGGCGATCGGCTCCGAGTCGAGTTCCTGTACGGCGATGTCGAGGCTCTCCCGGGCGCCGGCGATGAAGTCGACCACCACCGCTTCGAGGTCGTCGGCGGCGCCGAGTTCCCGAGGCCCGACGTACGCCTCGATTTTCCTGCCGGCGAAGGTCGCCATGCGGCACAGGCTCGCACCCGGCGGGCCGCCCCGGTGTCGCCTTGGCTACAAACCCGGCCCGGTCCGGGCAGCCGTAGCCGTTCGGGTGGCAGGCTGAGGGCCGTGTATCGGGAGCGGATGTCCGGGCTGGCCGGTGCCGCCGTCTGGACGGTCACCCGGACCGTCGACGCCGGCCCGGGACGGATCCTGCCGGACGGCTGCATGGACCTGATCTGGTCCAGCCGGAGCGGTCTGCTGGTCGCCGGGCCGGACACGGTCGCCAAGGTCGCCGCCAGGGCGGCCGGTGGGCGGTACGTCGGTCTGCGCTTCCCGCCGGGCACCGGCCCGGCGGTCTTCGGGGTGCCGGCACACGCGCTGCGGGACCAACGGGTTCCGCTCGCCGCGCTCTGGTCGGCACCGGAGGTGGCCGAGTTGACCGAGCGGGTGGCGTCACACGACCGGCCCGGCCGGGTGCTGGAGTCGATCGCCGCCGCCCGGCTCGCCGCCGACGGCGGCCCCGACCCGCTCGCCGCGCCGCTGGCCGCCGAACTCGCCGCCGGCCGCGACGTCGCCGACGCGGCGGACGCGCTCGGGCTCGGGGCCCGGCAACTGCACCGGCGCAGCCTGGCGCTCTTCGGGTACGGACCGAAGACGCTGGCCCGGATCCTGCGGCTGCGCCGCGCGCTGGCGCTGGCCCGGTCCGGTACGCCGGCCGCCGAGGTCGCCGCCCGGACCGGGTACGCCGACCAGGCGCACCTGTCCCGCGAGGTCAGGAGCCTGGCCGGCGTACCACTGCGGCAACTCGTCGGCCCGAAGCCCCGCTAGCCGGCCGCCGGTGCGAGTGGGGCGTACAGGTCGACGCCGTTGCCGTCCGGGTCGCGCAGCACCGCGTACCGCTGGCCCCACGGCGCGTCCCACGGCTTGAGATGCCCCTCGTACCCGGCGGCGGTCATCTCGGCGTAGACGCTGTCCACCTCGGCCGGGTCGGCGCACCGGAGGGCGAGGCTCATCTGCGACCCGCCCGGCGGGGACCAGTCCGGCTCCATCGAGCGGACCATCTCGACGGTGTCCCACATCAGGCGCACTCCGCCAGGCAGGGCGTACTCCGCGTGCGGCTCCGTGTCGGCGCTGGCCGGGACGTCCAGTCCCAGCTTCCGGTAGAAGGCGAGAGATCGGGCCATGTCGGCCACGACCAGGCCGAATGCGTCTAGTCTCGGTGTCATTCGACAAGCGTAGGAACCGGTCACGTCCGCGTCTTGAACGAATCGGACCTGCCGGACCGGCGTTCCGGGTGCCGATGCGGTCGACGGATCATCGGCGTACGGTGTGTTTAACGGCATCCGACGTCCTGCTTTCCGCCACCTGACCGGTGGGTTGCGGATGGTCGGCCGCGCTGCCGTGCGCGCGGGTCAGGTCGTCGGGGCAGGCGACCGGACACGGCGCTCTTTTTTCGGTACGGGGGTAGACAGAAAGGGAGGTGGCCGGGCGATGGACCCTCAGGCCTACCTGGATGCGGGATCGGGCAGCCTCATCGTGCAGGCCGTGGTCGGCGGCGTCGCCGGGGTCGCGGTGGCGGCCAAGCTCTACTGGCGCAGGCTGACCAGCCGGTTCCGCAAGCAGCCCTCGAAGCAGGACTGAGGGCGGTCCACACCCGATGGTCGTACCACCTCCCGTCCCGGCAACGTCCACCACCACCTCCGATTCCGTTCCCCGAGCCGATCCCGGCTCCTTCCGCGACCCGGCGAACCGGGTCCTGCACGCCGACGGCCAGGTCTTCCGGGGGCTCGGCCCCGAGGGTGCCGAGGACTGGCGGGCGCTCGCCGAGGCGGAGTTCTTCGGCCGGCTGCTCGCCGACGGCAAGATCTGCGGCACCGAGACCGCGGACCCGGCGACGTTGCCGGCGAACCTCACCGGGCAGTGGGCGACCGTGCTCCGGCACGAGCGCATCCCGTTCGTGTCGTACCCGTACGAGTGGTCGTTCGCCATGTTGCGCGACGCCGCGCTGCTGCACCTGGAGATCCTCCGTACCGCCGTGCCGGCCGGCTTCACCACCAAGGACGGTTCGGCGTACAACCTCCAGTGGCGGGGCGCCGAGCCGGTCTTCATCGACGTCGGCTCGTTCGAGCCGGCCCGCGACGGCGAACCGTGGGCCGGCTACCGGCAGTTCTGCCAGACCCTGCTCTATCCGCTGCTGCTCCAGGCGCATCTGGGGCTGGACTTCCAGCCGTGGCTGCGGTCCCGGATCGACGGGATCGAGGCGGGCGAGCTGCGCAAGCTCTTCGGCGGTACCCGACGGTTCCGGGCCGGGGTGCTCAAGCACGTCCACCTGCACGACGCGATCCAGTCCCGGTACGCCGCCGCCAGCACCGGCGCCGTCCGGGCCGAGTTGAAGGATGCCGGCTTCTCCCGGGACCTGGTCCTGGCCACCCTGCGCGCGCTGGAGAAGCTGGTCGGCCGGCTCGACTGGCAGCCCCCGGCCAGCCACTGGTCCGGCTACCGGGAGACCTGCACCTACTCGGGCGCGGACCGGGAGGCCAAGGAGCGGTTCGTCACCGAGGCCCTGGCCGAGGCGAACCGGTCCCGGCTGGTGCTCGACCTCGGCGCCAACGACGGCACGTACTCGCGGCTGGCCGCCGGGTACGCCGACTACGTGGTCGCGGTGGAGAGCGACCCGGCCGTGGTCGACCAGCTCTACCGCCGGCTGCGGGCCGACGGCGAACGTCGGGTGTTGCCGCTGGTGATGGACCTGGCCGACCCCTCGCCGGGCGGCGGTTGGCGCGGGGTGGAGCGCGGCTCCTTCGCCGAGCGGGCCAGCGCGGACGCGGTGCTCGCGCTGGCCGTGGTGCACCATCTCGCCATCGGGCGCAACGTCCCGCTGCCGGAGATCGTCGACTGGCTGGTCGGGCTGCTGCCGGCGGCCGGCTCCGCTGACCGGCTGGTGGTCGAGTTCGTGCACCCCGACGACCCGATGGCGGCCCGGCTGCTGGCCAACAAGCCGGCCGGGCTCTTCCCGGACTACCGCCGGGACGAGTTCGAGCGGCTGCTCGGGCAGCGGTGCGACATTGTCCGCCGGCTGGAACTCCCGTCCGGCACCCGCACTCTCTATCTCGGGACACCGCGTGGCTGAGCCCGGTACCACCGGGTCGGGCGCGTCGGAGCGGCCGGGAGCGGTGGCCGGGTCGTGGCGCCGGGTCGAGGCGCGGGCCCTGGTGGAGATCGTGGCGCTCTGCGGCCTGGTGATCACCCAGCCGCTGCTGGACGTGACCGGCAAGAGCCCGGACTTCTTCCTCTTCCACGGCGCCGACCGGCGGGACATCCTGCTGCTGGTGGCGGCGTACACGGTGGCGCCGCCGCTGGTGCTCTGGGGGACCGGTGCGCTGTTCGGGCTGCTGGCCCGGCGGGTCGCGGGGCCGGACCGGGGCCGGCTGGTCCGGACGGTACTGCACACGGTGACCCTCGGCCTGCTGCTCGCCGCGCTGGCGATCCAGGTCGGCAAGCACCTCACCCCGGTACGCGGTGTGCCGCTGGTCGGGCTCGCGCTGCTGATCGGCGCCGCCGGGGCGTACGCGTACCGGCGCTGGCAGGTCACCGGCCAGGTGCTCCGGGTCGCCGCGGTCGGTCCGCTCGTCTTCGTGCTGCTCTTCGTCTTCGCCTCGCCCGCCTCGGCCGTGGTGCTGCCGGGGGAGCGGTCCGGGGCCGGTGCGGGGACCAGCCGGGGCGGCACCACCCACCCGCCGGTGGTGATGCTGATCCTGGACGAGTTCCCGCTGACCTCCCTGCTGGACGGCACCGGCGGGATCGACGCCCGCCGCTATCCGAACTTCGCCCGGCTGGCCGGGGAGTCGACCTGGTACCGCAACGCGACCGGGGTGGCCGGCTACACCCCGTACGCGCTGCCGGCGATGCTGACCGGGCGGTATCCGGGGGAGCAGCAGGCGCCGCACCACTCCCGCTATCCGGACAACCTCTTCACGGCGTTCGCCGGGCCGTACCAGATCAGGGCGCAGGAGAGCATCACCCAGCTCTGCCCGCCGCGACTCTGCCCGGACCGGGCCGCCGGTTCCGCCCGGGGCGGCCTGCCGACCCTGCTGCGGGAGAGCGCCACCCTGCTGGAGCAGATCGTCTCGCCCTCGGAGACGGGACAGCGGGACCCCGAGGACTCCTACCGGGAGATCACCCGGCGCGAGGCCGGGAAGGCGGACGGGCCGCCGCCGCCGACCGATCCGCAGTTCCGCTGGGGTGCGCTGGACGAGAACCAGCCGGCCCGGTTCGCCGACTTCCTCGCCACCCTCCGGCCGACGGTCCGGCCCACCCTGCACTTCCTGCACCTGCTGCTGCCGCACTCGCCGTGGAACTACCTGCCCTCCGGGATCCGCTACGAGTCCCCGGACGGGATGCCGAACGACGGGGACGGCTGGGTCGAGCTGGCGCACCGGCGTCACCTGCTGCAACTGGAGTACACCGACCGGCTGCTCGGCGAGACGCTGCGCCGGCTGGACGAGACCGGCCTCTACGACGACGCGCTGGTGGTGCTCACCGCCGACCACGGGGTCAGTTTCACCCCGGGGGTGCAGGGGCGCGGCCTCGGTGCGGTCGAGCGGGCGCCGGGCGAGGTGCTCTGGGTGCCGCTCTTCGTGAAGCGGCCGGGGCAGCGGGCCGGTGCGGTCGACGACCGCAACTGGGAACACGTCGACCTGCTGCCGACCGTCGCCGACCTGGCCGGCGTCGAGGTGCCGTGGCGGACCGACGGCGCCTCGGCGCTGCGTACCACCCGGGCGCCGGGGGACAAGCACTACTACGACCAGCCGGGGCAGCCGCGTACGGTGCCGGCCGGCGTCTTCGCCGACGTGGTCGCCGGGCGGGCCGGTCCGGTACTTCCGGCGCAGCCCCGACCGGAACTGATCGGTCGCTCCGTCGCCGAGCTTCCGCTCGGTCCGGCGGCCGGCTCGGTGACCGTGCGGAACCGGTCCGATTTCGATCGGATCGACCAGGCGGGCGGCCGGCTGCCGGCGCTGGTCTACGGCACCGTGCCCGACTCGGTGCCGAACGGGACCCTGCTGGCGGTGGCGGTCAACGGCCGGATCGGCGCGGTGGTCCCGGTGGTGGCGCCGGACCCGGGCGGGCAGCGGTTCGGCGCCCTGGTGTCGGACGAGTCGCTCTTCCTGCCGGGCCGGAACACCGTGGACGTGTTCCAGGTCACCGAGACCGGCACCCTGCGCCCGCTGCACGGCTGACCGCACCCCCGTCAGATCGCTGGTGCCGACGGCTCCGGCCGGGGTAGACGGGTCGGGGATTTCGCCGCCGTCAGAAACGGCTAGCAGGTTTCGGTCCGGCCGCAAACGTGTGACCAGCGTGATCCATCACTCACCCGTCGACCACGGAAGGTTCTCGGCTACCCTGCACGATTACCGTAAAAAGTGAAGGCAATTCAACGTAGATTCTGCCGGCGAAGCGAGGATCACATGACGGATGTCAAACTCGACCACCCGGGCGGCCAGCTGTCGATACCGGTCAAGCCCGCGGTCGACGGCCCAGCCGGCATCGCCACGGGCAACCTGCTGAAGGAGACGGGGTACGTCACCTACGACCCCGGATTCGTCAACACCGCCGCCTGCTCCTCCGAGATCACCTACATCGACGGCGACGCGGGCATCCTGCGTTACCGGGGCTACCCGATCGAGCAGTTGGCCGAGAAATCCTCCTTCCTGGAGGTGTCGTACCTGCTGATCTACGGCGAGCTGCCCACTACCCAGCAGCTCGCCGAGTTCGACGAGTGGATCCGGCGGCACTCGCTGCTGCACGAGGAGATGCGGCGCTTCTTCGACGGGTTCCCCCGGGACGCGCACCCGATGGCGGTGCTCTCCTCCGCGGTGAGCGCCATCTCCACCTTCTACCAGGACAGCCTCGACCCGTTCGACCGGGAGCACGTGGAGATCTCCACGGTGCGGCTGATGGCGAAGGTCCCGACCATCGCGTCGTACGCCTACAAGAAGTCGATCGGGCAGGCGATGCTCTACCCGGACAACTCGCTCGGGTACGTCGAGAACTTCCTCCGGATGAACTTCGGGGTGCCGGCGGAGCCGTACGAGGTCGACCCGGTCGTGGCCCGGGTGCTGGACATGCTCCTGCTGCTGCACGCCGACCACGAGCAGAACTGCTCCACCTCGACGGTCCGGCTGGTCGGTTCGAGCCAGGCGAACCTCTTCGCCTCGGTCTCGGCCGGGGTGAACGCGCTGTTCGGCCCGCTGCACGGCGGCGCCAACCAGGCGGTGCTGGAGATGCTCGACGAGATCAGGGCCAGCGGCGGTGACGTGCCGGGCTTCGTCCGGCGGGTGAAGGACAAGGAGCCGGGCGTCAAGCTGATGGGCTTCGGGCACCGGGTCTACAAGAACTACGACCCCCGGGCCGCGATCGTGAAGCAGGCCGCCCAGGACGTCCTGGCCCGGATGAACAAGCCGGACCCGCTGCTGGACCTCGCGATGCAGCTCGAGGAGATCGCCCTCGCCGACGACTACTTCGTGTCGCGCCGGCTCTACCCGAACGTCGACTTCTACACCGGTCTGATCTACAAGGCGATGGGCTTCCCGACCAAGATGTTCACCGTGCTCTTCGCGCTCGGCCGGCTGCCCGGCTGGATAGCGCAGTGGCGGGAGATGATCTCGGATCCGGAGACCAAGATCGGTCGCCCCCGGCAGCTCTACACCGGTGCGGCCGAGCGGGACTACGTACCGGTCGAGAAGCGCTGATCCATCCCAGGCCCGCCGGGCCCGGTCGTTCGCCGGCCGTCGACGCGTACCGCGCGTCGGCGGCCGGTTTGTCGTGGGCGGTCCGGCGCCGGACGAACCCACCTCCGTGTAACGGGTCTCGCGCGGGGTAGTCGGCGGTGGCTACGTGCCCGACCGCGTCAAAGCGGTGCGAACCGCTGCGTAGAAGGAGCCTGTGATGACACATATGTCACGTTCGGCCCAGCCCGGCCGTGCTGGTGGCCATGACGGCCACGACGGCGAGTTCGAATTCTGGCGCAACCACGCGCACATCTCGCTCCAGCCGGTGGCGGCGCCATCGATCCTGGGACTCTTCGGTTACGCGGCCGCCACCTTCGTCGTCGCCACGAACCTCGCCGGCTGGTACGGCAACGCCAACACGCAGACGTTCCTCTTCCCGTTCGCCGCGATGCTGGGCGGGCTCGCGCAGTTCCTCGCCGGCATGTGGGCGTACCGGGCACGTGACGGGCTGGCCACGGCCATGCACGGGATCTGGGGGGCCTTCTGGCTCTCCTACGGCATCCTCTACCTGCTGATCGCGATCGGCGTACTGGTCCAGCCGACCCCGTTCGTGGCGCTCGGTTTCTGGTTCGCCGCGCTCGCCGCGATCACCTGGTCCGGTGCGTTCGCCGCGCTGGCCGACAACATCGGCCTGACCCTCGTGCTGGGGACCCTGGCCGCCGGGGCCAGCTGTCTGGCGGTGGGCCAGATCGCCGACATCTCGCCCTGGCGTACCGCCGGTGCCTACATCCTGATCGCCTCCGCGGTGGTCGCCTGGTACACCGCCACGGCGATGATGCTGGAGGGCACGTTCCGCCGGGTCATCCTGCCGATCGGCAAGCTGCGCGGCCCGAACGTCCCCGGCCGGGAGCCGCGCCAGGTCATCCAGTTCATGGCGGGCGAGCCCGGCATCAAAGTCGGCCAGTAGCGGACCGGGTCGGCCAGTAGCCGACCGGCCGGCGGCGGAGCCGGCCCCGACGCCCGGCGCGGGCGGGTTCCGGAGGAGAGACCGGGGCCCGTCCGCTGGCCGGTTTGCGGTTCGCCCTGGCCGGTTTGACGCTTTCCGACGATTGTTCGGGTTCATCCCGATAACGTGGTGGTGCACGGCATCCGACGACCAGCGACGGCGAACGGGGGAACGATGCGCGGAGCACCGCTGGAGCCGCCCGAGGAGACGCTGGAGATGCCCGACGCCGACGGCCACCTCCTGCCACGCGCCCTCGGCCTGCTGAGCCTCGGCCTCGGTGCGGCGGCGCTCGCGGCGCCCGCCCAGGTCGGCAGGCTGATCGGGGTCGACGACGTGCCGGCCGGACCCGCCGTGTTGCGGGCGATCGGTGCCCGGGAACTGGTACCCGTCCCCGGCCTGCTCTTCACCCGCCGGCCGGCGGGCTGGGCCTGGACCCGGGTCGCCGGAGACGTGCTGGACCTGGTCCTGCTCGCCCGGACACTGCCACAGCGGCGCGGGGAACGCCGTCAGCGGGTCGCCGCCACCCTCGGCGTCGTCGCCGGGATCACCGCGGTCGACGTGCTGGCCGCCGTACGTAGCTGGCGCTCCGCCGGTGCTCCGCGCCGGGCCCTACGGGTCAGCGCCACCGTCACCATCAACCGGCCGGCCGACGAGGTCTACCGGTTCTGGCGGGACTTCGAGAACCTGCCCCGGTTCATGTACCACGTGGAGTCGGTCCGGAGCGACGGGGACGGCCGGTCGCACTGGACGGTCCGGGCCCCCGGTGGGCGCCGGGTCGGCTGGGACGCCGAGCTGGTCGAGGACAACCTCAGCGAGTTGATCAGCTGGCGTTCGATGCGCGGTGCCCGGGTGCCGAACGCGGGCCGGGTCCGGTTCGCCCGGGCGGCCGGCGGCCGGGGCACCGAGGTCCGGGTCGACCTGGCGTACGCGCCGCCGGGCGGGGCGGCCGGCCGAACCATCGCGAAGCTCTTCGGCGAGGAACCGGGGCAGCAGATCCGGGACGACCTGCGCCGGTTCAAGCAGGTCATCGAGACCGGTGAGGTGGTCCTGTCGGACGGCAGCCCGGCCGGGCTGGCCACCCCGCAGCAGGTACGGCAGAAGCCGGCGCGTCCACGGACCGGGCGCTGATCCGCTGACCCGACGCCGACACCGGAGGTAGTCCATGAAGGCGAACTGCTGGCAGGGCCGGGAGACCGTCCGGGTGGAGGAGGTGCCCGATCCGCGGATCATGAACTCGCGGGACGCCGTCGTACGGATCACCAGCACCGCGATCTGCGGTTCCGACCTGCACCTCTACCACGGATACATCCCGACGACGAAGCACGGCGACATCCTCGGTCACGAGTTCATGGGCGAGGTGGTCGAGGTCGGGCCGGAGGTGGGGAACCTGCGGATCGGCGACCGGGTGGTGGTGCCGTTCCCGATCGCCTGCGGCAACTGCCTGGCCTGCCAGGCCGGGCGCTACTCGCTCTGCGAGAACTCCAACCCCAACGCCGGGGTCGCGGAGAAGCTGCTCGGGCACTCGCCGGGCGGCCTCTTCGGCTACTCGCACATGCTCGGCGGGTACGCCGGCGGCCAGGCCGAGTACGCCCGGGTGCCGTTCGCCGACATCGGGCCGATCAAGGTCCCCGACGATCTTCCCGACGAGAAGGTGCTGCTGCTCTCCGACATCTTCCCGACCGGCTACATGGGTGCCGAGATGTGCGGGCTGAACGGTGGCGAGGTCGTCGCGGTCTGGGGTGCCGGCGCGGTGGGGCTGCTGGCGATGTGCAGCGCGTACCTGCTCGGCGCCGAGCGGGTGATCGCGATCGACCGTTATCCGTACCGGTTGCGGATGGCGCAGGAGCGGGCCGGCGCGGAGCCGCTGAACTACGACGAGGTCGACGTGGTCGAGGCGCTGCGCGAGCTGACCGGCGGGCGTGGCCCGGACGCCTGCATCGACGCGGTCGGCATGGAGGCGCACCACTCCTCGGCGGTGCTGGCCGGCTACGACCGGGCCAAGCAGTCGGTCCGGCTGGAGACCGACCGGCCGCACGCACTGCGCGAGGCGATCATGAGCTGCCGCAACGGCGGTACGGTCTCGGTGATCGGCGCGTACGCCGGTTTCATCGACAAGTTCCCGATCGGCTCGCTGATGAACCGGTCGCTGACGTTGCGCAGCGGGCAGTGCCACGTGCAGCGCTACACCCGGCTGCTGCTGGACCGGATCCGTCGCGGCGAGCTGGATCCGAGCTTTGTCATCACGCACCGGCTGCGGCTCGACGACGCGCCGATCGGCTACGAGATGTTCCGGCAGAAGGCGGACGACTGCGTCAAGGTCGTGCTGAAGACCTGACCGGGCCTGCTCCGGAGGGTCCCGGGACGGCGTTCCGCCCGCCGTCGGCGCCCGGGGTACCGGCCGGGCGGCCGCTGCCGGGACCGCCCGGCCGGGCCCGGGCGACGATCTCGTCCAGCGCGGCGACGTGCCCGTCGAAGGCGGTCAGCCCGGCGTCGGTGAGCGTCACCCAGGTACGCCGGAGGCCCCGCCCCCGGTTCTCCTTGTGCACGGTGACGTAACCCGCCGCGCCGAGCGCGCTGATGTGCTTGGACAGTGCGGAGTCGCTGAGCCCCAACTGCTCACGCAGATAGCTGAACTCCGCCGCGTCGACCGGGGCGAGCAGGGCGACGAGCGAGAGCCGGGCCGGTGCGTGGATCAGCTCGTCGAACCGGGGCCGGGTCACCGGGCTCCGGTCCGTGGGGGATTCCGTGGGTCGGAGAGCGGCGGGCGCCCGTAGGCGACCCGGTACAGCCAGCGGGTCATGGCCGCCATCACCAGGGCGGACGGGATGGCGCCGAGGACCGAGGTCAATCCTCCCGGTACGAGCGGCTGGAGCAGCAGCCGGGTCAGCGCGTACGTGCCGGCGAGCCCGACCAGCCAGCCGGCGGTGCCCAGCAGGTTGCCGGGGCTCCAGGCGTTCCGGCGGTACCGCACGGTGCCGCCGGCCGACCGTCGCGCCTGCGCGACGTGCCCGGCGACCAGCAGTGCGGCGCCGACGGCCAGGGTGAGCAGCGGCACCGGGAACGGAAAGTCCAGCCCGGCCATCGCCAGGTAGTAGCCGCCGACCGTCAGCAGGATGAACGGTCGGCCGGGATGTTGCCGGGCCAGTTCGGCCCGGACCTGCTGGTCGCGGCTGCGAACCTCGTCGAGCGCGACCCGGGCCTGCTCGGCCTCCATCGATCCTCCTCGGTGCCCCGGCTGCGGTGCCCGGTGCCGGACACCTACTTTCCAATCAAGAAAGTAACACCGACTTTCCGTTCAGGAAAGTACGTCGGTCAGGTGCCGCCTCCTTGAATCGCCGGCACGTTCGACCCCCACCGCAGCGGGTACGCCCCGAACCCAGCCCCGGATCGGCCACCAGGGCGCGACGGACCGTGCGGAGGCGCGATGGACGGCGTCGGCAGGCAGTGGACGGTGTCGATCGCGCCGCGCCGTCAGTGGCTGCGGATCTTCCTGGTCGGCCTGGCGCTCTGGCTCGCCACGGTGGCGGTCATCTTCCTCACCGGCAACCCCACCCTGCTGCCCACCCTGGTGCTGCTCGGCAGCTTCCTGGTGCCGGTGACCTTCGTCGCCTGGGCGTTCCAGCGCCGGGACACCGGCGAGGTCACCGTGAGCGCGGTCTTCGGCACCTTCCTCGCCGGGGGCGTGCTCGGGATCCTCGCCTCGGCCGTGCTGGAGTCGTACCTGCTGCGCCCGTCGGTGCTGCTCTTCCTCGGGGTCGGCCTGATCGAAGAGGCCGCCAAGCTGGCCGCGCTGGCGCTGCTGACCCGGCATCTCGCGGCGAAGACCATCCGGGACGGGATGATCCTCGGCGCCGCGGTCGGCTTCGGCTTCTCCGCACTGGAGTCCGCCGGGTACGCCTTCATCGCGCTCTTCACCGTGCAGGGCCTCTCGGTGGTGCAGGTGGTGCAGACGGAGATCCTGCGCGGCCTGGTGGCGCCGGTCGGGCACGGGCTCTGGACCGCCATCCTCGGCGGTGTGCTCTTCGCGCCGAGCGGGCGGGAGCACTTCGTGATCGGGCTGCGCCTGCTCTACGCCTATCTGGGCGTGGCGATCCTGCACGCGCTCTGGGACGCGATGCACGTGATCGCGTTCTACCTGACCCTGGTCTTCACCGACGCGCGCGGCCTGCTCACCCTGGACGGCTCCCTGGGCCGGTTGACCCCGGTCCAGGCGGTGTTGATGCCGGTGCTGGAAGGGCTTGGGCTGACGCTCGTCGCCGCGATCGGGGTCGTCTGGCTGGTGGTGCTGTGGCGGTCCGCCCGGCACGGACCGGGGCGACCGGGGAGCGGCTGGCGGGTGCCGACCGGTTCGGGCAGGGCAGCGGCACCGCGCCCCTGAGCCGGGCCGGACCCCGACGCCCGGGCCGCGACCGACGCCGACCCGGCGCGGGCTGGTCGGCCGCGGCGAGTCGCAGTACGCCCCAGGCGGCGAGGCCGGCACCGGCCGTCGCGGCGAGGCCGCCCCAGTAGCCGCCCGCCGTCCGCTCCCCGAGCAGCAGGACGGCGATGGCGGCCGAGGCGACCGGGTTGGCCAGGGTGACGGTGGCCAGCGGCGCGCCCAGGCCGACGCCCCGGTAGGCGACCTGGGAGAGCAGCAGCCCGGCGGCGGCCATTCCGGCCACCGCCACCGCTAGGCCGACGGTGGGCAGCGGCGCTCCGCCGTCGGCGACGACGCCGGAGACGAGTTGGGTGAGCGCGGAGGCCACCGCGAAGGCGATTCCGGCCGCGGTCGCGGTGAGCAGGCTGCGCGGCAACGCCGACCGGCTCGCCCGGCCGGCCAGAGCCAGCACGGCCACCAGCGCGCCGGCCACCCCGGTCAGCGCCCAGCCCTGCCCCGGCCGGAGGTCGTGGTCGCCCGCCCCGGGCAGCGTCAGCGCCAGCAGCAGCACCAGGCCGGCCACCGTGGCGGCGGCCCCGGACCACTGCCGGGCCGACGCCCGGCGACCGATGGTGGCCGCCGCGATCGGCAGCGCGAGGACCAGGGTGAGTACGCCCAGCGGCTGCACGACCGAGAGCGGCCCGTACGCCAACGCGGCGACGTGCAGGGCCGCGCCCGCGCCGTTGCCCGCCACCGACAGCCACCAGCCGGACCGGCGCAGGACGGTGCCGAGATAGCCCCGCCCTGCGTCCCCCGTCGGTCCGGCCTGACTGGCGAGCCGTTCCTGTAGGACCGCCGCTCCCGCGTACGCCGCTGCCGAGGCCACCGACAAGACGATCGCCAGTACCAGTGCGATCACGGTCGGCCCCCGAGACCATGAATCGTCATGACCTCATGATCCTCCGTGACCGCTCTCCTGACGTCCCCCCGTGGTGGGCATCACCCGTACGCCGCTGGGTGTAGAACGGCTCCGGCCGGTTCACCCGAGAGGGTGAGGGCCTCCTCCCCACGGCGGGTACCGATCGTGCGCAGGGGCCGGTCCGGCGGGGCGGGGCGGCGACGTCGCCTAAGCTGTCAGCCGGACCGGATCGGAGGCGGTCGGCCGGCGGTGGCGTCGAGCCGACCAGCGGAGGAGGAGCGGGATGCACCGCACGGCGGTGAGGCTGTTCGTGCTGGCGGCGGTCGCCGAGGCGATCTCCTGGCTGGGGCTGCTGGTCGGGATGGCGGTCAAGTACGGCCCGCCGGGCAACGAGATCGCGGTGCAGATCTTCGGCCCGGTGCACGGTGGACTCTTCGTCGCGTACGTCGGTCTGGTCCTGCTGGTGGCCCGGCTGGGCCGGTGGCGCTGGCTGACCGCCGTCGTCGCGCTGGCCTGCGCGGTGCCGCCGTTCGCCACCATCGTCTTCGAGCGGTGGGCCCGCCGTCGTGGCCTGCTCAGCGTCGCTTCCGGTGACCAGGCTGGCGGTGCGGTGGAGCCGACGACCGGCCTGGACCGGCCGCTGGAGGACGCGGCCCGACCGTGACCCCGGCCGGGCGGCGTGACCCCGGCCGGGCGGGGTCAGCGCCCCAGCACCAGCCAGGCGACGAGCGCGCCGATCAGCAGCAGGCCGATCGCGGCCTGGAGCAGCAGCGCCGGGCCGAGGTGTGACCAGAGGGTCGGAGTACGCGGCGTGAGCAGCTGACCGGTGGTCAGGTTGACGATCCGCTCGACCCGGGGTGCGAGCCCGGCGTCCTTCTGCGAACGTACGGTCACCTGGATGTGGTCCGCCGGTTCCAGCGCGCTCTGCGGCAGGTGTCCGTGGATCTCCATCTCGCAGAGCACACCGCTGCCGTCGCGCACCCGCAGCGGCGTCACCAGGAACTCCGGCCCCTTGCGCAGGTCCTTCCACTTCCGTCTCGCGCCCGCGCCGGCACCGGCCCGGAGCACCGAGGCGATCAGCAGCAGCACCACCTTGACCACCGCCGCCGTGCCGAGTACGGCGACCAGGACGGGCTGCCCGATCCGGACCTCCCGGGAGTAGCCCTCCATCAGCCGTACGACGTGACCGGTGATGACCGGTCCGGGGCGCCAGGCGACCCGTTCGGGAAACAGTTCACCGTCCATGCGTTCACCACCGAGAGTCCGCTCCCGAGCACGAATTGTATCGATCATGACGAATGAACCGGCAGTGAGTGAATGTGTTTCACGTAATGTGACGATCCGCTCACTCCTGGCTGCTCAGTGCGTTTCGGGCACCGGCCGGGGCCGGGAGGAGGCCGCCGAGGTGACAAGCCGACCGGCGTGGGTAACCCCGGCGCGAGGAGAGGGGACGACCCATGCAGCTGTCCTTCCTACGTCCGATCTGTGCCCATCCCGGCCCGTGGACGTCGGTCTACCTGGACGCCTCCCGGGACACCCACGACGCCCATCCCGCGCTCGACCTGCGCTGGCGGGCCCTCCAGGAACGGCTGGCGGAGCAGCGGACCGACCCGCGCGACGTCGCGGCCCTCGACGCCGTGGTCCGGGGGCACGACCCGATTCCCGGCGACTACGGACTCGCCGCGTTCGCCACCGGCGGCGAGGTGGTACTCACCGAGTACCTCTCCGCCCCGCCGCTGAAGGACATCGCCGCGCACGGCCCGGTCGCGCACACCATGCCGCTGGTCGCCCAGCGCCGCGAACAGATCCCCTGGGTCCGGGTGCTCGCCAACCGCACCGGCGCCGGCCTGGACGCGGTGAGCGCCGGCGGCGTACCCCGGCACGCCCGGGTCGAGGGCGGCAACCGGTGGCCGCTGCGCAAGGTGCACCCGGGCGGCTGGTCGCAACCGCACTACCAGCACGCGGCGGAGCTGGCCTGGCAGCGCAACGCCGGCGACGCCGCCTCGGCCACCGCCGCACTGGCCGAACGGGTCGGCGCCGAGGTGATCGTGGTCGCCGGGGAGACCCGGGCCCGGCAGTTGCTCGCCGCCCAACTCCCGGACTTCTGGCAGGACCGGGTGGTGCAGACCGACGCCGGGTTCCCGGCCGCCGGCGCGGACCAGACCGCCCTCGACGACGTCACCGTGCAGGCCATCGCCGAGGTCGCCGCCGCGCACGCCGACGTGGCCCTGGACAGGTTCGGCATGCAGCGCGACGTCGGCGCCGGCCTGGACGCGGTGGTGACCGCGCTGCAACGCGGCCAGGTGGACACCATGCTGATCGTGGACGACCCCTCCTCGACCGACGAACTCTGGATCGGTCCGGAGCCGACCGACATCGCCACCGGTCCCGACGAACTCCTGGCCATCTCCGTCGAGCAGCCGCAGCGGGTACGCGCCGACGCCGCCCTGGTCCGCGCGCTGGTCGGCACCGACGCCGGAGTCACGGTGCTCGGCCCCGAGCAGGCACCCGACCTCACCGACGGGGTCGGCGCGGTGCTGCGCTACGTCGACGCCAGCACCCCGGCGGACCGCAATGGCTGACCCCGGACGGTCGGCGGTGCGGACGAGCACGGTGACGGCGGACCGGACCATCGCCGACCTGCTGGTCGAACGGCTGCGCGCCTGGCGGGTGCCCCGGGTGTTCGGGGAACCGGGCGAGGGGGTGGCGCTGATCGTCGACGCGCTGCGCCGGGCCGGCGGCGACCCCGGGTTCGTACCGTCCCGGCAGCCGGAGGCGGCCGGATTCATGGCGGCCGGGCACGCCAAGTACACCGGTACGGTCGGGGTGTGCCTGGCCACCCAGGGACCGGGCGCGCTGCACCTGCTCGGCGGCCTCTACGACGCCAAGCTGGACAGCAAGCCGATGGTGGCGATCGTCGGGCAGCAGACGTACAGCGCGCTGGGCAGCGCCTACCAGGAGATCGAGCTGCCCCGGCTCTTCGGTGACGCCTGCGCCCAGTTCCTGCGTACCGCCGCCGTGCCGGAACAGGTGCCGTACCTGGTCGACCAGGCCATCCGTACCGCCGTGTCGACCCGGAGCCCGACCTGCCTGGTGGTGCCGCACGACCTGCTCGGGTACTCCGTACCCGACGGGATGCCGCACCCCGACGGCGGCGGAGTGCTCGCCTCGGCGCCCGGCCTTCCTCCGGCCCGGGTGGTCCCGCACGAGGAGGACCTCAACGCCGCCGCCCAACTGCTCAGCGCGGGACAGCGGGTCGCGATCCTGGTCGGCCAGGGTGCCTACGGCGCCGCCGACGAGATCGTCGAACTCGCCGACCGGCTCGACGCCGGGGTGGCGACCTCGCTGCTCGGCAAGCCGGTGCTGGACGAACGGCTGCCCTACCACACGGGCGTGCTCGGCCAGGTCGGCACGGCGGCGAGCGCGCAGCTGATGGCCGGCTGCGACACCCTGCTGATGGTCGGCACGAACGACCCGTGGACCGGCTACTACCCGGTGCCGGGGCAGGCCACGGCGGTGCAGATCGACATCGACGGCAGCCGGCTGGCCAGCCGGTATCCGATCGACGTCCCGCTGGTCGGCGACGCCCGGGAGACGCTGCGGGCGCTGCTGTCCCGGGTGCCGCAGCGGCGCAACCGGGACTGGCGCGACATGATCGAGGGGGCCGTCGACCGGGCCCGGGTCGAGTGCGACGCCCGGGCCGAGGAGCGGACCGGGGGGTTGAACCCGAGGCTGGTGCTCCGGGAACTCTCGGCCCGGCTGCCGGTCGACGCGTCGGTCGCGGTGGACGTCGGGTCCGTGACCTACTGGTACGCCCGGCACCTGCAACTGTCGCCCGGAGTACGGGCACATCTCTGCGGCACGCTCGCCTCGGTCGGTTCGGCGGTGCCGTACGCCATCGCGGCGAAGTTCGCCCAGCCCGACCGGCCGGTCGTGGTCCTGCTCGGCGACGGCGCCATGCAGTCCGGCGGGCTCGCCGAGCTGATCACCGTGGCGCAGCACTGGCCGGAGTGGCCGGATCCCCGGATGGTGGTGCTGGTGCTCAACAACTCCGACCGGACCGGCCGGGGCGGCGAGCCGGAGCGCGGGCCGGACGCCGAACCCGTCCGGGCGCCCTGGCCGGATCTGGACCGGCCGGCCGCACCCGGGTTGCCGACACCGGAGGCGATACGCGCCGGAGACATCCCGTACGCCGGCTGGGCCCGGCTGCTCGGGTTGCACGGCATCGGGGTCGACCGGCCGGACCAGATCGGGCCGGCCTGGGAGGAGGCGCTCGCCGCCGACCGACCCACCCTGATCGAGGCGGTGGTCGACCCGTCGATCCCGCTGGACGCGCCGGAACAGCCCTTCGCCGACCTGCGCGGCCTGCTGGCCGGCCGGGGCGAGGAGGGCGCCGGCACGGCGGTCCGCGGCCGGGCAGAGGCCCTGGCGCATCGCGCCGCCAACGGCGCCGACCTCGTCTGACGTCGGTCCGGGATCCCGTCTGACGGCCGTGCCGGATCTCGTCCGACGCCCGTTCGGGATCTCGTCTGACGGCCGTGTGCGACCTCGGCTGACGGTCGTGTGGGATCAGGCGCGTTCGACCTGGCGGCCGGACCACTGCTCGACCAGCCGGATCGCCTCGTCGGCCGGGACGTCGGCCCCGTCGACCGAACCGAGCCAGATCGGCGTACGCGCCCCGGCCGGCCAGGCCGCCAGCAGTCGCTGGTCGCCGGTCCCGGGGTGCAGGCTCAGCCTGGTGACCCGGGCCCAGGCCAGCACGCCCTGCCGCCCGGTACGGATCCCGTCCGGGCCCGCCGACCGGCCGGCCCGGCCGCGCCGTTCCGCCAGTACCAGACCGACCGCCACCAGCAGGCCGGCCAGGCTGGTCACCAGGGTCGCCACCGCGATCGGGCGCAGCCCGTCGCCGGAGGCCGTCTGCCAGCCGGCCACCCCCGCCACCACCAGGGCGAACGGGACGACCGCGACGGCGAAATAGCTGGCGTACCGGGGGCCGCCGGCCGGTCCGAAGCTCAACTGGGTCACAACCGACGATCATCCGGATTCGGCCCGCCCGGAGCAAACCAGACCGACACCCGGGCGTGGCGGGCCGGGAGCACCGGGGGCCGGACATAACGGCCCGTCCTCCGAATTGCGCCCGGCAGGTTGCTGACCGCCCGTTTGAACCCGATCGGGACGGGAAGGCCCGGGCAGCGCTGACGAGGGAGGTGGGCCCGGTGCGGGAGACACAGGAGTGGCTGGCCGCGGGCGGGTCCGGGCTCCCCGGACCGGACCGCATCGTGTCGGCGGAGAGCACCGGACGGGTGCTGCTGGCCGTGGCGTCCCGCGCGGTCCGTGGCCAGGACTGCGCCGATCTCGGGTACCACCCGCTGCTGTCGCGCTTCCGGGGCGCGCCGGAGGCGGTACGCCGCTCCGCGCTGGCCCGGGCGGCCACCCGCACGGCGCTCACCGCCGACCAGGCCGGGGCGCTCGACGCCGAGCGGGTGGCCCGGTGGATGGTCGAGCACTACCCGCCGCGCTGGTACCCCGGTGTCGTGATCGGCTCTCCGCACGGCGGGGCGGTGCACCTGGCCACCGCGATGGGCGTGCCCTGGCTGCCGGCCGGCTTCGAGGTGTCGGTGCAGTGGCCGGAGGGCCGGGTCGACAAACCGGTCGAGGCGTCGGCGTACGGCGCCCGGGTCGCGGCCCGGGTGATCGGGGGCAACTCGGGGGTGCGGGTACGGCAGGTGCACGATCCGGCCGGTCGGGGCGTACTGGCCGGCTCGACGGTCTCCCTGGTGGTCCGCTGGGACCGGCTGTCGGAGGCGTACCGGGAGTTCCTCGGCAGCCGGCTGGCGCCGGGTGCTCCGGTACTGCTGCTGCGGGACGTGCGCACCTGGCCGGTGGTCGACGCCGGTGACGGGCACAGCTTCCAGCTCGGCGGGCCGGCCAGCGGGCTGGAGCCGACCGACTACCGGGCCGGCAGCGATCTGCTCGGGCAGGTGCTGCGCGGGGCCGGCGGTGACGGGGCGAGTTGGGACGCTCCGGAGGGCGGCCGAACCGGATACGCCGAACAGGGCGTCGAGCCCGGTTTCGAGACGAGCCTGCTGGACTGGGTACGTGGCGCCGGCAGCCCGCTGCACCGGGTGCTCTTCCCCGGCCCGGACGCGCTCAGTGCCGCCGCCGCGGACGTGTACCGGAGCTGGCTGCGCGGGGCCGGCAAGAGCGGGGACCGCTGCGTGGTGGAGTGCGGGCGGCTGATCGACCCGTGGCAGGTGGTCCGGGCCGGCCTGGTGCCGTACTGGTGCGAGAACGCCACCGCGCGCAGTGTGGCCGGGGCGGAGTGGTGGCTCGCCGGCAGTGCCCCGTTCAGCTCGCTGGACGTACTCCCGGAGCCGCCCGGGCTGCGCTCGCCGGCCCTGGCCGGACTGCCGCAGTGGCTCGCGGTGGCCTCCTTCGGGCGCCGCCGTCGGGCCGTGGACCGGGTCGCCGCCCGGGGCTACCCGGTGACCTCGGTAGCCACCCGGCACGCCACCGAGGTACTCCGGAACCAGCCGTACGACCTGCCGGCGCCCGCACCGCTGCGGGTGGTGGAGGCGCTGGCCGGGCTGCGGGCCAGCGGTGCCCCGCAGGGTCTGCTGATCTGCTGATCCGCCTGATCGCAAAACTCCTCGCGACAGTCACGTGGCGTGATTGAGTACCTACAGGGCGGGAAGAACGCTGACTGCTGCTGGTCAACCGCGCTGCGCAACGCAGTGTGCGGTGTTCGCTCGTCAGTTTCGGTACATGTTCGCTTCCGGCACGGTGACGTTCCGTACGGCACCGATGACCGGATTCGCATCCCGGGCGGGGGACCTTCCTGAGGGAGGCGCGGATGTTCGGACAGATCACCACGACACCACCGGCCGAGCGGGGGCTGGAGGACCTGGACGCGGCCGCGCTGGCATACGCGGCGCGGATCGCCGGCCTGCCGCCGGAACGCCGGCAGGAGGCCCGGGACGACCTCGTCCGGTTCGCCCTGCCGTTCGCCGGCAGGTTGGCCCGGCGCTACCGCGGCCGGGGTGAACCACTGGAGGACCTGGAACAGGTGGCCCGGTTGGGCCTGGTGAACGCGGTCGACCGGTATGACCCGGAACGGGGTTCGTTCACCGCGTACGCCGCGATCACCATCGTCGGCGAGATCAAACGGCACTTCCGGGACCGGACCTGGGGTGTGCACGTACCGCGGCGGCTGCGCGACCTGATCCTGGAGGTCGGCCAGGCGACGGCGGCGTTGACCAGCGAGTTGTCCCGGGCGCCGAGCGTGGCCGAGCTGGCCGCCCGGCTGGAGACGCCGGAGGAGGAGATCCTCGCGGCACTGGAGTCGGCGGCCGGCTACAGCCCGGCCTCGCTGAACGCCCCGGTCGGCGGGGAGAGTTCGGCGGAGTTCGGCGACCTCGTCGGCGAGTCCGACTCCGACCTCGAGTCGGTCGACGACCGGGTGACGGTCAGCGGGCTGCTCGGCCGGCTGCCCTGGCGGGAGCGGCGGATCCTGGCCATGCGCTTCTACGGCAACCAGACCCAGGCCGAGATCGCCGCCCGGTTCGGCATCTCGCAGATGCACGTCTCCCGGCTGCTTTCCCGGGCGCTCACCTGGCTGCGGCAGGCGATGCTCGCCGACTCGCCGGCTCCGTGGCAGGTCGGCGGGGCCGAGGCGGGCGGAGCGCCGGCCCGGCTCGAGGTGCGCCAGGCAGGGGAGCGGGTGGTGGTCGAGGTGACCGGGGAGATCGACCGGGACACCGCGGAGCAGTTGCGCCAAGCGGTGGTCGAGGCGGTCGCCGACCGGCATCCGACGGAAGTGGCGATCGACCTGACCGACGTGGCGAAGTTGGACGGACCGGCCCTGGCTGCCCTGGTCGCCGGCCGGGATGCCGCACACCGGGCCGGGGTCCGGTGGCGGCTGGCTCGGGCACAACCGGCGGTGCAGCATTCGCTCAGCGCCGCCGGCCTGGTCGCGTTGCCGGCGGACTGACCGGCATTCCGGTACCTGCCGGTGCGCCGCTCGTCGTCATCGGCCGTCCTCCTCCTCTTCCGGCTGCTCGTCGCCGAGCGCCCGTCCGGTCCGCCACCGCGGGCTGTCCGGGCCGCCCCGGGCGGTGTCGTCGACGGTTTCGTCGGGCCTGCTCGGCTCGAACGCCGGCCGGCGTACCTCGTGTGGCTCCGGCACCTCGATGGGGCGGGCACCGGAGTCGGCCGGCGGGTGGTGCGCGACGGCGGCCTCGGCGCCGTGCGCCCCCTCGGGGGCCGGGACCTCGCCCTCGGGGTGACGCGTCTCGGGCCGCAGTTCGTCGCGGACCACCTGGGGCGGTCGGGTGGACCGCTGCGGCATGTCCCGGCCGAGGTCGGCGACGAGCGGGCCGTACTTGGCGTCGAAGGCGGGCCGCTCCGACCGGATCCGGGGCATCCGGTCGAAGTTCCGCAGCGGCGGCGGGCAGCTGGTCGCCCACTCCAGGCTGTTGCCGAAGCCCCAGGGGTCGTCGACCGCCACCATCCGGCCGAACCGCCAGGACTTCCAGACGTTGTAGATGAAGAAGAGCGTGGAGAAGCCGAGCACGAAAGAGCTGATCGTGGAAAAGGTGTTCAGCGCGGTGAAGCCGTCGGTCGGCAGGTAGTCGGCGTACCGGCGGGGCATCCCCTCGTTGCCGAGCCAGTGGTGCACCAGGAAGGTGCCGTGGAAGCCGAGGAACATGGTCCAGAAGTGCACCCGGCCGAGTCGTTCGTCGAGGAGCCGGCCGGTCATCTTCGGGAACCAGAAGTACACCCCGGCGAAGGCGGCGAAGACGATCGTGCCGAAGAGCACGTAGTGGAAGTGGCCGACCACGAAGTAGGTGTCGGTGGTGTGGAAGTCCGCCGGCGGGCTGGCCAGCAGCACCCCGGTCAACCCGCCGAAGAGGAAGGTGACCAGGAACCCGATCGAGAAGAGCATCGGCGTCTCGAAGGTCAACTGCCCCTTCCACATCGTCCCGATCCAGTTGAAGAACTTCACTCCGGTCGGTACGGCGATCAGATAGCTCAGCCAGCTGAAGAACGGCAGCAGCACCTGGCCGGTGCCGAACATGTGGTGCGCCCAGACCGTCATCGACAGGATCGTGATCGCGATCGTCGCGGCGACCAGGCCCTTGTAGCCGAAGATCGGCTTGCGGCTGAAGACCGGGATGACCTCGGTGATGATGCCGAAGAACGGCAGCGCCACGATGTAGACCTCGGGATGGCCGAAGAACCAGAACAGGTGCTGCCAGAGCAGCGGGCCGCCGTTGACCGGGTCGTAGACGTGCGCGCCGATCCTGCGGTCGGCGTAGAGCGCGAGCAGCGCGGCGGCGAGCAGTGGGAAGACCAGTACCACCAGCAGGGCGGTGAAGAGCATGTTCCAGGTGAAGATCGGCATCCGGAACATGGTCATCCCGGGCGCCCGCAGGGTCAGGATGGTGGTGATCAGGTTGACCGCGCCGAGGATGGTGCCGAGGCCGGAGAGGACCAGTCCGATCACCCACATGTCCGGGCCGATCCCCGGCGAGTGCTGGTCCCGACTCAGCGGCGCGTACGCGGTCCAGCCGAAGTCCGCCGAGCCGTTCGGGGTGAGGAAGCCGGCCAGCACCAGCGAACCGCCGAGCAGGTAGAGCCAGTACGCCAGCGCGTTGAGCCGCGGGAACGACACGTCCGGCGCACCGATCTGCAACGGTACGACGTAGTTGCCGAAGGCGAGCGCCAGCGGGGTGGCGAAGAGCAGCAGCATGATCGTGCCGTGCGCGGTGAAGAGCTGGTTGTACTGCTCCGGCGAGAGGAACTGCAGTCCCGGCCGGCCCAGCTCGGCGCGCATCAGCATCGCCATCGCGCCGGCGATGACGAAGAAGCCGAACGACGTGGTGAGGTAGAGCAGGCCGATCTGCTTGGCGTCGGTGGTGCCGAGTAGCCGGATCAGCGTGCTGCCCCGGATCGCCCTGCGTATCGGGCCCGGATGGGCGCCGGACCGGGAGGGCGCCAGGACCAACGGCCCGCGCTCCGGTCCGTGCTCCCGCTCCGGTCCGTGCTCCTGCCCGGGTTCGGTGACCGCCCGCTTCGGCATCCCCGGCTCACCTCGTAGCTGTCACGGCTAGGACGAGGGGCGGCTACCCGGTAATCCGACGGCGAAACCCGGCACACCGCCTATTTCGCTCGCCCTGCCTCTAACGGGTGAAAACCGACGAGACGGATCGGGTCGGCCGCCCGTCGGCCGTAGGCGGTACCGGACCCGTCAGGCCCGGACCGGGCTCGGCTCGACCGGGACCGGGCCGGCGGCGGCCCGGCGAACCTGGTCGTACAGCTCGACGTAGCGTTGCGCCATCGTCGCCGGGGTGAACCTCCGGCTCGCCTCCCGGCGGCAGTCCCGCTCGTCCAGCCGGCCGGCCTCCCGCACCAGGTCGGCCAGGCCCTCCTCGTCCTCGGCGAGCAGTCCGGTCCGACCGTGCTCGATCAGCTCCGGCAGGCAGCCCCGGCCGATCGCCAACACGGGGGTACCGAGGGCCAACGACTCGATCACCGCCGTGCCGCCGGGCTCCTCCCAGCACAGCGGGAAGAGGCTGGCCCGGGCCGCCGCGACCAGGTCGTCCCGGGCGCTGCCGGCCACCATCCCCACCCAGCGGACCCGGTCGCCGTCCACCAGCGGGGCGACCTGTTCGCGCCAGTACCGTACGTCCGGGTTCTGTCCCGCCTCCGGCCCGGCGCCGGCCAGCTCCTCCGGTCGCAGGTACGGCCCGACCGGTCCGGCCAGCACCAGGTCGAACCCGGCCTGGTGGGCGAGCCGGGCCCCCACGTGCTGCCCCTTGCCCGGGGTGATCCGCCCGAGGATCACCAGGTGGTCGGACTTCTCGGCCGGTGGCCGACGGTCGGCCGCCACCGCCAGCGGGGTGGCCAGGTGCACGTGCCCCACCGCGTGGTCCCGCAACGCCTGCGGGGCCCGGGCGAGCTGCGCGGCCGAGACCCCGTTGACCCGTACCCGGTCGCCGCCGTCCAGGTATCCGTAGAGGTCCGGATGCTTGCCGAGGTCCCAGTGCAGGGTGTGCAGCGCCGGCCCGCTTCCCGGACCCATCGCGGTCAGCACGGCCAGCCCGACCGCCTCCACGTGGTCGTGCACCAGGTCGATGTCGTCCCGCTCGCGAAGTGCCCGGACCACCCCGTTCAGGTGCGCCTGCGAGATCCCGCAGACCTGGTTGTACGGCCGTTGCAGCGCCCCGAACTGGCCGTCCGGAAAGACCGACAGCAGTTCGTCGACCGGCAGCGTGGCGTCGGCGGTCGAGGCGAGCACCACCCGCACGCCCAGCCGGCGCAGCTCCGGGACCAGCGTGGCGACGACGTTCTCGATCCCGCCGTACCCGGGCGGCGGCACCGGGAGCCACGGGCCGGCGTTCATCAGCACGGTCAGACCCATCCGTCCTCCCCGGCCCGCCCGGCGGCACCGCCGCGCCCGGTCATACCGCCGCTCCCCGGGACGACGGCCGGAGTTCCACCAGCGGCGGGCGTTCCCGGACGGAGACGTCACTGATCACGATCTCCCGATCCAGGTTGGGTAGCGCGCTGCTGCCGTCCCGGCGGAACTGCACCAGCAGGTTCCCCGGCGGCGCGCTCTCCTCGACCAGGCCCCGCCGGCAGAGCCGCTGCCACACGGTGTGCATGATCTGTCCGGACATCCGGCCGAGCGCCTCGGTGTCCTGGTGCCGGTGCAGGCGTTCGCCGAGGTCGACCTGGGCCAGCGCGTCCAGACCGCACATCTCCAGCAGGTCGATCAGCATCGCCGTCTCGACGCCGTAGCCGGAGACGAAGGGCACCCGTTCGAGTACGTCCCGGCGACCGGCGTACTCCCCGGCGAGCGGCTGGACGAACCCGGCCAGTTCCGGCCAGAAGAGGTTGAACAGCGGTCGGGCCACCAGCTCGGTCACCCGGCCACCGCCCTCCGCCTCGACGCCACTGGTGCCGACCAGCGGGCGGTGGTAGAAGCCCTTCACGAACGCGACCGACGGGTCGGTGAGCAGCGGGCCGAGCAGGCCGGTGACGAAGTGCGGCTGGAACTCCCGCAGGTCGGCGTCGACGAAGGCGACCAGGTCCCCGCTCGACGCGGCCAGCCCGGCCCAGAGCGCGTCCCCCTTGCCGTCCAGCCGGGGCAGCCCCCGGGTCATCTCGTCCTGGCTGACCACCCGGGCCCCGGCCGCCGCCGCCACGACGGCGGTCCGGTCGTTGGATCGGGAGTCGACCACGACCACCTCGTCGACGAGTTCGACCTGCTCGACCAGGCAGGCCCGGATCGCCGCCACGATCGCGCCGACGGTGGCCTCCTCGTCCCGGGCCGGGATCACCACACTGACCGTGCGGGTCCCCTTCAGGTGTGCCAGTTGTCGCGGCGTCCACTGGTCGGCCACCCCGGTACGGTGGGTGGACCACGCCTCCAGCGCCGGTGACACGGGTGTACGCGAGCGCCGCATGGCGACCTCCCCCGCTGCCTCGACCGGCGCCCGCCCGGGCCCCGGTGCAGCCCTCCAGCCTTCCCCGCCGGCCCCGGATCAACCGTCCCGGCACCCGGACGACAGCACCCGGCGGACGGGTCACCGGACGCCGCTCACATTCCGCCCATCCGGGCACACCCGGGCGGTACGGACATCCGGCCACCGAGCCGGCCGGGAGTGGACCCGGCACCGGCCGGGCGGGCCGCACTTTGCCGGAGAGTTCGCGTACCGTTGCCCGTCATGGGTGTGTCGCAACGGTTGAAGACCAGGGTCCGGCGTTTCCTCCAACGTCCGGGCACCACAGTTGATCTGGCGCCGCTGGAGAAGCTGCTGCCCACGATCGAGGCACGCGAGGAGGAACTCACCGAACTCGACGACGCCGCGCTGACCGAGGCGGCCGGCAAGGCCGAGGACTTCGTCGAGATCTGCGCGGTGGGCCGCGAGGCCGCCCGGCGCGGGCTCGACCAGCGGCCCTACGACGTCCAGCTACTCGGCGCCATGTCGCTGCTGGCCGGCAAGGTCGCCGAGATGGCCACCGGTGAGGGCAAGACGCTGACCGCGACGATCGCCGCGTACGGGCACGTGCGGCGGGGCAACGGGCCGGTGCACGTGCTCACCGTCAACGACTACCTGGCCCGCCGGGACGCCGAGTGGATGGAGCCGGTCTACCGGCTGCTCGGGCTGACCGTCGGCTGGGTGACCGAGGCGTCCACCCGGGAAGAGCGCCAGGCGGCGTACGCCTGCGACGTCACCTACGTCTCGGTCAGCGAGGCCGGCTTCGACTTCCTCCGCGACCAGCTCGTCACCGACATCGACGACCGGGTGCAGCCGCCGCTGACCACCGCGATCGTGGACGAGGCCGACTCCATCCTGATCGACGAGGCCCGGGTGCCGATGGTGCTGGCCGGCGCCGTGCCGGGCGAGCAGGACCCGGTGCACCAGGCCGCGGCGGTGGTCCGTGGGCTGCGTTCCGGGCGGCACTACACGGTGGCCGACGACGGCCGCAGCGTCGCCTTCACCGACGCCGGGCTGGCCGAGGTCGAGTCCCGGCTCGGCGGCGTCGACCTCTACGACGACGAGCACGTCGAGCAGCTCTCCGCGGTCAACGTCGCCCTGCACGCGCACGCGCTGCTGCACCGCGACGTCGACTACATCGTCCGCAACGACGGGGTCGAGCTGATCGACGAGATGCGCGGCCGGGTCGCCCAGCGCCGCCGCTGGCCGGACGGGCTCCAGGCCGCCGTCGAGGCGAAGGAGGGACTCGACGCCACCGCCGAGGGTGAGGTGCTCGGCACCATCACCGTGCAGGCGTACGTCGCGCTCTACAAGACCGTCTGCGGGATGACCGCCACGGCGGTGCTGGTCGGCGACCAGTTGCGGGAGTTCTTCTCGCTGGAGGTCGCGGTGATCCCGCCGAACACCCCCTGCGTCCGGATCGACGACCCGGACCGGATCTACGCCACCCGGGGTGAGAAGGAAGAGGCGCTGATCCAGGAGATCCAGGAGCAGCACGAGACCGGCCGCCCGGTGCTGATCGGCACCCTGGACGTGCAGGAGTCGGAGCGGCTCGCCGAGGCGCTGCGCGAGGCCGGGGTGCCGTGCACGGTGCTGAACGCCAAGAACGACGCCGAGGAGGCGGCGATCATCGCCGAGGCCGGCAAGTACGGCGCGGTGACCGTCTCCACCCAGATGGCCGGCCGGGGTGTCGACATCCGGCTCGGCGGCAGCGACCAGGCCGACCGGGACCGGGTCGCCGAACTCGGCGGGCTCTTCGTGATCGGCAGCGGCCGGCACGACAGCCGGCGGGTCGACGACCAGCTCCGGGGCCGGGCCGGCCGGCAGGGCGACCCCGGCCGCTCGGTCTTCTTCGTCAGCCTTGAGGACAACCTCGTCGTCCGGCACGCCCCGGACGCGATCCCGCCGTCGCCCCGGATGAACGCCGACGGTCTCGTCACCGACGAGCAGGTCGACTTCGCCGTCGAGCACGCCCAGCGGATCGCCGAGGGCGTCAACCACGAGATCCACCGCAACACCTGGCGCTACAGCGTGGTGATCGAGCAGCAGCGCAAGGCGCTGGCCGAGCGCCGGGAGCGGCTGCTCACCACCGAGGTGGCGGCGCAGATGCTGACCGAGCGCTTCCCGGACCGGGCCAAGGAGATGGACGAGGAACTCCTCTCCCGGGTCGGCCGGTCGATCGCGCTCTACCACCTCGACCGGCTCTGGGCACAGCACCTGGCCGAACTCTCCGAGGTGCGCGAGGGCGTACACCTGCGGGCGCTCGGCCGGCTCGACCCGCTCGACGAGTTCCACCGGTCCGCGGTGCCGGCGTTCAACGCGCTCGTACCGGAGATCGAGACCCGCACGGTGGAGACCTTCGAGGAGAACGAGTTCGACGACGACTGGCAGCCGGGTGAGGGTGAGCTGGCGCGACCCAGCGCCACCTGGACCTACCTGGTGCACGACAACCCGTTCGGCTCGGAACTCGACCGGCTGATCGCCGCCGTCGGACGCCGGCTCAGCTCCAGCCCGCGCTGACCCGTACCGCATCCGGAACCCCGGGGTTGATCGTCGGAAGCCTGACGGCAACCCCGGGGCGGGTGGGATCGTTCTCTTCCTGGAACGGGTGGTTTGTCCACCCGGCGCTCGGGTAGTAGCGCAGGTCCGTACCGGCGCGGGGTCGGTGACGGCGGGGGAGAGGCGACCATGAGACAGGCGACGGTGCGAGCCGGACGTACCGCGGGGGGCGCGGTGGTGGCGGGGGTTCCGGAGCGGTGCTGAGGCTGAGGACGACGACGGAGCCGTCGACCGAAGCCCCGGGCGTGCTGGAGACCGCCGCCCTGCTCCGCGAAGTGACTGCCGGACTGATCGCGAGCGACGACTTCGACGCCGCTCTGGACCGGCTGGTACGTACCGTCCGGGACGCCATCCCGGCGGTGACCTGGTGCGGCGTCACCGTGCTGCGGGCCGGGGCGCCCGCCTCGGTCGCGGCCTCGGAGTCCCGCCTCGGCGACCTCGACGACGTCCGGCACGGCCCGGACGGCCCGGCGATGACGGCGATCCGTTCCCGGGAGATGGTCTGGTCGGCAGACCTGCGTACCGAGACCCGGTGGCGGCCGTGGACCGGCCGGGCGCTGGCACTCGGCGTACGCGGGGTGCTCGCCGTACCGGTGGACGTCGACGAGCACGTGGTCGGGTCGATCAACCTGTACGCCCGCGAGCCCGGCGTGCTGACCGCCAGTCAACAGCTCACCGCGATGCTGCTGGCCGAACACGTCGGATTGCTGCTCGGCGCGGTCCGGGACCGGTCCCGGCAGACCGAACTGGCCGACGCGGCCGACGACACGCTCTCGGCTGGTCAGGTCATCGACCAGGCGGTCGGGGTTATCATGACCCAACGTGGCTGTCCGGCCACGGAGGCGCTACGGGTGTTGCGGTCCGCCTCGGCGGCGCTGGCCATTCCGTTGCGGGACGTGGCCGAGCGGCTGGTCACCTCGGTGGCTCGTCGTCGCGACAACTGACCCTCCGCCGTGGTCCGCGCGATGCGGCGTCGTTTCGGCGGGGTGGCCCGGGGGTAGCACGCTGGGGCTGGTCGACGAACGAGCCGGGAGGCGCCACCATGCAGAGCCGCCTACGCGTGCACGGTCATCCGATCCAGCCGATGCTGGTGACCTTTCCGTACGGCCTGTTCGTCTGCGCCACGGTCTTCGACCTGGCCGACGTGGTCGGCGGCCCGGCGATCCTCGGGCTGGTCGGCTACTGGACGGCGGTGGCGGCGCTGGTCGCGGGCGGCCTCGCGACGGCGGCCGGCATGATCGACCTGTGGGACGTGCCCGGCGATCCGACCCGGCGCACCGCAGTCACCTTCAACCTGGTGAACGCCGCCGTGGCGGTGCTCTTCGTCTTCGCCTGCCTGATCAGGTCCGGTGTGCCGGAGCACGGGGCGAGCGCCGGCATGGTCGCGGTCGAGCTGCTCGGCCTGCTGGTGGGCGCGGTCGGGGTACGGCTCGGCGGCAGCCTGGTGCGGCAGTTCGACCAGGGGCGTGCCGAGCCGACGAGCTTCGACGGGTTCGGCCCGCCGGCCAGCTCGGTCGCCGGGGGCTTCGGCCGACGTCGCGGCGGCTGACCGCGACCGGCGCTCGGCGTCGTCAGGGGTGTGCGGTGGCCCGGTGCTCGGCGAGCAGGTCGGCACCGAAGTCGCCGCGCGGGCGGCGCAGCACGCTGTGCGCGTGGTTGCCGTCCTCGCTGGTGTTGTCGTACTCGATGAGCAGGTCCTCGCCCTGGACGCGGTAGTAGTGCCGCCCGCCCGGCCTGGTCGGACCCTCCCAGGCGAAGTAGACGTCACCCCGGCCGACCCGGGCCGCCTCCTGGCGGGCCAGCTCGGGCGGGAGCCGGTCGAGATAGAGCGCGACGAGCTGGTCGAGCAGCGCCCGGCCGCTCGGTCCGAGTGCGCCGGCCCGAAGCCCGACCGGTTCGATCCGGCTGTCGAAGCGTGCCCGGGTGCCGCTGCGGATGTCGGCCGGTGCCTGGTCGGCGACGATCGCGGCGCCGCGCCCGTCCGGGCCGACCGCGTCGAGCAGGGCGCGGGCGAGATCCTCCTCCGGCCCGAGTGGCCGGCTGACCGGTCGGCCGGCGTAGCTCACCGTCGCCGGGTTGGCGCCGAGGAAGAGCGGGGCGGGGGAGACCCGGTCTCCGGCGACGGTCATCGTCACCGACAGGTGGTGCCCCTCGAACCGCCATGACCACTGGTCCTCCCGGGCCGGGTCGCCGAAGACCACGATCCGGTAGTCGTCGCTGTGCCGCCCCCGGCGCCACTCCTCCTGCCGGTCGAGTACCTCCTCCAGGGCCATCACGGCGGTCGCCTGCGCGTACGCGTGTGGGCTCAGCGCGGTGGCCAGCAGCCGGTGGGTCGCCTTGCGGCCGGTCCGGTCGAGGTCGGCGAGGCAGGCGCCCGGTCGGGGCAGCGGCCGGTACTCGATCCAGCGGCGGCCGGCCTCGTCGCCGAACGGACGGCTGGCCAGCGCCCGGGCCGGCCCCGGTAGCGCGTCCAGCAGTGCGGTGGCCGCCGTCCGCATCTGCCCGGCCAGGTTGGTGTTGCGCATTCCCCCTGTATACCGGCTGTCCCGGCGGTCCTGGCGACCAGGCTCTCGGCCGTGCGGCGGGCCGTGCGGTCGGCCGGCTCGGGCGGCCGGCTCCGGCGGCACCTGCCGGCGTGCGGCGGCGGCCGGTCTGCGCGCCCAGCCCGCCGGTTGTCCGTCCGGGTTGGACGGTCTTACCGGGCTTGCCCGGCTTCCCGGCGGAACCGGTTGATGCCTTGTGGAGAGTGCCTGGTCGGAGGATGATCGGAAGAAGTTCCTTGATCGTCAATAATGTGACTGGGATCACATCGACGTCCACCATCTCCAGGTAAGGTCTGCTCAATCGTTAACCCCTTTCGAAGGGTGCCGCCAGATGTTCAGACTCTCCCCACAAGGGCCGCGGCGACTCCGGATCGTCGGGCTCGCCGCTCTCTCCTTCCTGGTGGTGACCGTTGCCGTCGCTCCGGCAGGCAATGCCCAACCAATGGCCGCGACCGACCGGACCACATCGGACGTCGCCGCCCCGCCGGGCGTGGACGAGATCTCCAGCAGCCCCAACCTCCGCCAGATAGCCAACGTCCCGAAGCAGGGCACCTTCGCCACCGAAGGCGCTCTCGACTCGGACCTCGCCTTCCAGGACCGGTACGTCTTCGCCGGCAACTACGAGGGCTTCGTCATCTACGACGTCAAGAACCCCGCCCGACCCACCATCGTCTCCCAGGTGCAGTGCTCGGGCTCGCAGAACGACATCTCGGTCTACGGCGATCTGCTCTTCCTCTCCACCGACGACCCGCGCAGTGACGACTCGTGCAACAGCACGAGCGTGCCGCGCACCGAGACGGTCTGGGAGGGCATCAAGGTCTTCGACATCAAGGACAAGCGCAACCCGCGCTACGTCAAGTCCGTGAAGACCGCCTGCGGCTCGCACACCCACACCCTGGTGCCGAGCAAGGACAAGAAGTCGGTCTACCTCTACGTGGCCTCGTACGGACCGTCGGACACGTACGCCGGCTGCGCGACGCCGCACGACTCGATCTCGATCGTCAAGGTACCGGTGAAGAAGCCGACCCAGGCCGCCGTGGTGGCGGTGCCGAACCTCTTCCCGGACGGCGGCAACCCCGGTGGCAACGGCAGCTCGACCACGAGCGGCTGCCACGACATCACCGTCTACCCGAGCAAGGACCTGGCCGCCGGTGCCTGCATGGGTGACGGCATCCTGCTGAACATCGCCAACCGCGAGGCGCCCCGGGTGATCAACCGGGTGCGGGACACGGTCAACTTCTCGTTCTGGCACTCGGCGACGTTCAACAACTCCGGCACCAAGGTCGTCTTCACCGACGAACTCGGCGGCGGCTCCGGCGCGACCTGTGTCGAGACCGTCGAGCCGACCCGGGGCGCCAACGCCATCTACGACATCGCCGGTCGGGGTGACGGCCGCAATCTGGTCTTCCGGAGCTACTACAAGATCCCGCGGCTGAACACCACCCTGGAGAACTGCGTCGCGCACAACGGTTCGCTGATTCCGGTGCTCGGCCGGGACATCATGGTCCAGGCGTGGTACCAGGGCGGCGTCTCGGTCTTCGACTTCACCGACTCGGCCCGTCCGGTCGAGATCGCCTACTGGGAGCGGGGTCCGCTCTCGACCGACCGCCGGATCATCGGCGGATCGTGGTCGGCGTACTGGTACAACGGCCACATCTACTCCAACGACATCCAGAAGGGCCTGGACGTCTTGGAGCTGCGGGACTGGCGGATCTGGACGGCGCACCTGACCCGGTTCAAGGAGCTGAACGTGCAGACCCAGCCCAGCTACCTGGGCAGCAACTGGTAACCACAGCGGTACGCACCGGGCGGCCCGGTCCCCGCGAGCGGGGGCCGGGCCGCTCCCGTGATAACTTGCCCGACCTGTGGAGGGGAGGGCCGGTGCGGGACGGCATCTACGTCGGCCAGGCCGAGATCGACGGTGCACAGAACGGCGGCTGGCTGCTCGGCCACTTCATGCCGCCCGGGGTGGACGTGCGGCACAGCGCCGAGGTGGAGGTCAAGTGGGGCGTACACCCGGCCGGTGACACCCGGGCCGAGTGGGTGACCGGGGAACGGCGTACCGCCCTGTTGGTGCTGGTCTCCGGCCGGTTCCACGTCGAGCTGCGGGACCGTACCGTCGTGCTGACCCGGCCGGGTGACTACGTCGTCTGGGGACCCGGGGTCGACCACTCCTGGCTGGCTCCGGAACCGGCGGTGGTGCTCACGGTCCGCTGGCCGTCGGTGGCCGGCTACAAGGTCCCCGCGAGCTGAGTCCGCCGCGCGGGTCGGCCGTACTCCGGTGCGGGGCGGCCGGCGGGGTCCGGGAAACGGTACCGGGTCCCCGTGCCCAGTGGGGCCGACCGCCGCGACGGGGGCACGCGGGGCCGGTACTGGGCACGGGGACGTCCTCGGTGCCGGTCAGCCCAGTGCGCAGCTGACCGCCGGGGCCGGATTGCTGCCGGTCCAACTGCCGACGAAGCCGAACGTGGCCGTACCGCCGGGAGCGAGCGAGCCGTTCCAGCCGACGTTCCGGGCGGTCACGGTGCTGCCGCTCTGCGACACGGTGGCGTTCCAGGCCTGGCTGACCTGTTGGCCGGCGCCGAAGGTCAGCTCGGCTGCCCAGGACCGGCCCGTCGCGGTGCCGTTGTTGCGAACCGTCACCTCACCCTGGAAGCCGCCCTGCCACTGCCCGATGCTCCGGTAGGTCGCCGCGCAACCGCCGGCCGGCGGCGCGGTGGTGCTCGGCGGCGGGGTCGGGGTCCGGGTCGGCGGTGGCGTCGGGGTCCGGGTCGGCGGCGGGGTGGGCGTGGCGCCGTCCAGCACCGCCGCCAGCGCGGGGTACCACCGGTCGGACATCTTCTGGTCCCCGGCGGCGTTGGGGTGCACCCCGTCGTAGGTGTCGCTGCCCGTGCTGAAGCCGGTCCACTGGTCGACCACCACGATCGGCGATCCGGCGGTGCTCTTCGACGCCGCCCAGCCCGGAATGGCGTCGTTGAGCGCCACCACCCGCTGGCCACACTCGGCGCAGGTGCTCGGTGCCATCGGGATGATCTTCGCGACCAGGATCTTCATCGCCGGGTTGCTGGCCCGCATCTGGTCCACCAGCTTCCCGTACGCGGCGAGGATGGTGGCGGGGGCCCGGTTGCTCCAGACGTCGTTGGTGCCGAAGTGCATCAGTACGACGTCCGGGCGGGTGGCGGCGAGCCACGGCGGAAGCTGGTTCTGGTCGGCCACTGTGGTCACCAGGGCGCCGCCGTGCCCCTCGTTCTCCCCGTCGTACGGCTGTCCGCAGCCCTGCGGGCCGAGCGTGCCGACGAAGTCGATATCGGTGTACCCGGTGTTCTGCAACCGGTTCCAGAGGATGGCGCGCCAACAGCCCGGGGAACCGGTGATCGAGTCGCCGAGCGGCATGATGCGCACGGGTGCCGGTGCCTCCGCCGGGAGCGCGGGTCTGGCGACGACGACCGTGCCGAGCGCGACGACGAGCGCGGCGAGCACGATGCTGAGCAGGGGCCTGCGGAGCATGGTTGTCTCCTGTCACGGTGTTAGGGGTGGAACGTGCCCGGCCCTGTGCGCCCGAGATATTCAAACAGGTAACTGGATCAGAACTCAACCGGTACCTTCCGCGTACTGTCCGTCGTCGGCGTGCCGGCGGTTACGCGGGTGGTGAACGGGGCTATGCCAGCCTGTCGCCGGAGGCGAGGATGAACCGGTGACACAGCTCGACACGGCGGTACGCCGGCTCGACCTCGGCTATCTCGTCCGGCCGGCGGCGGAGGCGGGCGAGCCGCACCCCCGGGTCGAGCCGGCGTACGGCTACCTCGTCCGGCGACCGGAGGGGCTGCTGCTCTTCGACACCGGCATCGGCGAGGTCGACCCGGGGACCGAGGCGCACTACCGCCCGGTCCGCCGGTCGGCGCTGGCGGCCCTGGCCGCCGCCGGGATCGGCCTCGACGAGATCTCGCTGGTGGTCAACTGCCACCTGCACTTCGACCACTGTGGTGGCAACCCGGCCCTGGCCGGCCGGCGGATCGTGGTGCAGCGGGCCGAGCTGGCCGTGGCCCGACAGCCGGGCCACACCATCCCCGAACTGGTGGACTTCCCGGGTGCCCGCTACGAGGAGCTGGACGGCGAGGCCGAGATCTGGCCGGGGGTGTGGATCCTGCCCACCCCGGGGCACACCGTCGGGCACCAGTCGCTGGTGGTACGCCAACCGGACGGCACCCTCGTCCTGGCCGGGCAGGCCCACGACTTCGCCTTCCAGTTCGGCTCGGCCCAGCTCGCCCTGCGGGCCGCCCGGGACGGGGTGGCCCCGCCGCTGCCGCCGGTGCCGGGGTGGCTGCCCCGGCTGATGGACCTCGACCCGGCCCGGGTGCTCTTCGCGCACGACGGTGCGGTCTGGGAACCGACGTCCGACGAGTGGCGCCGGGCGTGACGACGCGGAAGGTGGGGCCAGATGTCCGATGACGCCAGGGTGGAGGCGCTGCGCGAGGCCGAGCGGCGACTCCAGGCGGCCCAACTCGCCTCGGACGTCGCCGAGCTGGACCGGCTGCTCGACGAACGACTCGTCTTCACCGGCCCGGACGGCAACCACTACGGCAAGCAGGACGACCTGCGGGTGCACCGCACCGGGGAGCAGGTCCTGACCGAGGTACGGCAGGAGGAGTTGACCGTCCTGGTCAGCGGCGACACCGGGGTCACCTGTTTTCTCGGCACCCTGTCGGGGACGATCGCCGACACGCCGTTCACGGCCCGGGTGCGGTACACGCGCACCTGGATCCACGTCGAAGGTCGCGGGTGGCGACTGCTGGCGGCACACGTCAGCGCCGTATGACCACCTCCGGTGCGCGGCGCTAGGGTCACCGGATGGTGATCTTTCCGGTCGACGACGTCACCCCCGCCGCCGAGCCGCTGCCGACCCGACCGCTCGGAGAGCTGTTCGACGACGCGATCGTCGTCGGCGGAGACCCCACGCTGCCGGCGCTGGAGCCGAACGGCGTACATCCGCTGCTCGGTGCCGTGGGAAGGGCGTTCGCCGACCACCGTCCGCTGGTGCTGTCGCCGGACGCGGTGTGGCTGACCATCGCGCAGGGCGTCGCCCAGCATGTCCGGCTGCACGCGGAGGAGCTGCGCCCCCGACTGGTGCGCCACTCCGGTCGCAAGCGGCTGGAGGTCGTCGTCGACGGCGCGATGCCGGGGAGCGCGGACGCCTGGCGCGACATGGTGGAGCTGTTCGGCAAGCTGCTCCGGGCCGAGGGCGTCGACTCGGACCTCTTCGAGTGCGACTTCTCCACCAGTACGGAGGTCGAGCGGGTCGCCGGGCGGATCGTGCTGCTCGACGCGTACTCGCCGTACTTCGCGATCTGGATGGTCTTCGTCTGCGGGATCCCGTCGATCACCCTGACCGGCACGGTCGAGGACTGGCGGCGGATCCGGGACCGCGTGGACGCCCTCGCGGATCTCGGGCTGACGACCTGGAGCCGGTCACTGGCCCCGATCCTCGACCAGTTCGTCCGAGCCGCGTCCGGCGATGTCGACACCGCCTTCTGGCAGCGCATCTACAGCCCGGTCGACGCGTACGGCGGCGAGGTGGTGACCGGTTGGGTGGCGCGGCTCTACCCGTACCTCCGCGGGGACGCCGTCGCCGACGTGCCGAACCCGCTGCTGGAGCTGCCGATCGGCGAGCCTCGGGACATCGCCGCCGCGCACGGCTTCTATCACGGTCCCGGCATCCGGACCGACCAGGTGCCGGCGACCATGTCCCGGGTGGTCGTCAACGTCAACGACCGGGTCGGCGGCGACAACCGGGTGCTGGCCCTGCACGGCGGCCTGGCGGCCGTCACCCAGGACGACGACGGCGCGCTGCGCCCGGTCGCCGGCTGGCATCTGGGGCCGGCGACCGTCGCGATCGACGACGTGCTGGACCGGATCGTCCGCGACCACCGGACCACCCCGCCGCAGCCCGGCCACCCGATGCACACGCACACCGACCCTGATCTCGTCGCGCTCTATCGACGGATCGGCTCGGCGACCCTCTTCGACGGCGGGTGGCGGCTGCTGCCGGCCGCCGAGCAGGAGTGGATCTTCGACGACGTCGGTGACCTCGGGGTCGCGGTGATCGGCGAACTCGCCGACGGCCGCAGCCTCTGCGCCGCCGCCGACTTCACGGCCCAGACGACGCACTGGGTCGCCTGCCGGATCGCGCGGGATGCGGCCGACCGGCCGGGCACACCTGGACCGCTGCGCCTGGTGGACCGGCTCGCCGAGGTGCCGGTGTACGGCAGCTCGCTGGCCCTGCTGCTCGACGCCGCACTGGACTCCGGCGGCGACATCCGGCACCTCGAAACCGGTCGGCTGGACGCCCTGGCCGAGGCCGTGGCCGGGAAGCACCCGGCGGTGGACGGACGCGATCCGGGCGTGGCCTGAGGGTGGATCGGATCCGCCGGACCTCCCGGTCGTACCCTTGGCGGTCGTGGAGCGTTGCGACGAGTGCGGGTTCGACTATTCCTCCGTGCCGGCCGAGGCGCTGCCCGACCGGCTCCGCGAGTTCGGTCCAAGGTATTCCACCGGGCTACGCAGGGCACGGGACCCGCGACGGCGCCCGGCCGAGCGGGTGTGGTCGCCGCTGGAATACACCTGCCACGTGCGGGACGTCTTCCGGGTCCAGGGGGAGCGGCTCGCCCTGGCGCTGGCGGTGGACGAACCGGAGTTCACGCCGATGGGACGGGACGAGCGGGTGGTCGCGGACGCGTACAACGAGCAGGATCCGGCCGTGGTGCTCGGCGAACTCGGCGCGGCGGCCGGGGAACTGGCGACCGCGTTCGGCAGGCTCGGCCCGGCGGAACTCGCCAGGACCGGCAGCTATCCGTGGCCGCAGCGGCAGGTCCGGACGCTGTTGTGGCTGGGCCGGCACAGCGTGCACGAGGGCGAGCACCACCTGCTCGACGTCGGCCGCGGCTCGTAGCCGGACGTCACCACCGCGCCTTGCCCGATCAGCGGCGACCGTTGAGCGAGTCGAGGAGTCGCTCCTCGAACGCGGTCCGGTCCGCCTCGAAGGCGGCCCGGACCCGGGCACCGTCACGGTCGATCACCGTACGCCCGGACTGCTCGCCCGCCTGCACGATCGAGATCGGCACCGTACGCCGCGCGGTGACGACGTCGTCGTGCACCAGCCAGACGGCGGCGAGCGCGTCCCACCAGTACATGATGCCGAGGTCGATCAGGGCCGCCAGGTCGGGCTGGCTGGCGATCCGGTACGCGATCCGCGCCCCCGGTGCGGTCTGCTCGGCGCCGAGCCGGGCAACGAAGTCCGGGGTGATCGGCACGAACCGGGTGGCGTCGAGCGGCACCAGGCGTACGGTGCCGGGCCGGGCCCGGAGCAGCATCCGCCGCGCCGAGGGCGGATCCATCCACATGTTGAATTCCTGCGAGTTGTCGAATCCGGGCAGTGCGGAGCCGTACAGGTTGCCGGGCACGGCCAGCGCGCCACCCATCACGTAGATCCGGGCCAGCCGGTCGGCCACCCCGGGGGAGGCGAGCGCGTCGGCCAGGTTGGTCATCGGGCCGGTGGCGAGGAGGACGACGTCCCGGGGTGCCGTCCGGGCGGCTCTTTCGATGAGCCGGGCGGCGCTGAGCGGTGACGGCGGCACCGGATGGTCGGCGTCGTCGAGCGCACCGGTGAGTACCGTCTCGATCGTGGTGACCAGCTCCGGCGGCGCGGGATTCACCCCGGCTCCGGTGGCGCCGTCGGCGACGGGTATCCGGGGCAGGCCGCACTGGTCCAGTACGCTGCGCGCGTGGGTCAGGGCCCGGTGCGCCGCGCCGAAGCCGTTGTTGGCCACGGTGACCGCCCGCAGGTCGATCCGACCGAGCTTGTGTTCCTCGCAGAGCAGCGCGAGCGTCGACGCGTCGTCGAAGTCCATGTCGCTGTCGTAGATGACCGGAACCGGCCCACCGGCCGGCCGCCCGGCTTCGGCCGCAGCGGCGGCGGTGAGGGCCGGACCGGGCCACTGCCCGGCGAGTACGACCCCGACGGCGAGCATCGCCGTCACGGTCCGGCGCGGTAACACCTGCACTGTGACACCTCCCCGTTTCGGCCACTGTCTCGAAGATAGACGGTGATCGACGGTGCCGGGTGCCGCGCCAACCTCCGGGCCACAGGTGAACGGTCGAACCTCCGGCCGGTGACCAGCACAAGATCAATAGCTTAATGCGAGATGCCCGTTGTTGCCAAACTTTTGCAACTCTGCCACCGTGATCAACCGAGGGTGCCGGCGCGAGCCGGTCGCCCCCGCGTTCATGTCCGACCTCCGTGGGAGACCTCCGTGATCCGGATCCGTCCGACCGCCCGCCGACTCGTGGCGGTGGCCGCCGCCGGTGGCCTGCTCGCCGTCGCGTCCTGCTCGTCGTCGACGGCACCCGGGGCGTCCACGGCCGCCGGTGACACCTTCGTGGTCGCCACCGGCGGCGAACCGGACACGCTGAACCCGGTGCTCAACTACGGTGTCGACGGAGCATCGCTGATCTTCGACGGCCTGGTCGCCCGGGACGCGCAGAACCGGCTGGTGCCGGGGCTCGCCACCGAACTGCCCACGGTCTCGACGGACGGCCGGACCGTGACGGCCAAGCTGCGCGACGGGGTGCTCTTCCACGACGGTGCGCCGCTCACCTCCGCCGACGTGGTCTTCACCTACCGGACCGTGCTGGACCCGAAGGTCGACTCCACGCTCCGGTCCGACCTGGAGATGCTGGAGTCGGTCGAGGCACCGGACCCGGCCACCGTGGTGTTCCGGCTCAGGCACGCGTACGCGCCGTTCCTGCAACGGCTCACCCTCGGCGTCGTGCCGGCCAAGGCACTGAGCGGGCAGGACGTCAACAAGGCCGGGTTCAACCGCAAGCCGGTCGGCACCGGCCCGTACCAGGTGGAGTCCTGGACCCCCGGGGACCGGCTGGTACTCACCGCCAACGACCGCTACTTCGCCGGGAAGCCGACGAACCGGCGGCTGGTGGTGGCGTTCGTCGCCGACGACAACATCCGGGCCCAGCGGATGCGGGCCGGCGAGTTCGACGTCGCCGAGCTGGCCCCGAAGCTCGCCGCCGGCTTCGACGGCGGCGCCGGCTACCGGGTCGAGCGGGTGCCGACCGCCGACTACCGGGGCGTGATGCTGCCGATGGGCAACCCGGTCACCGCCGACCCGGCGATCCGGCGGGCGCTCAACCTCGCCGTCGACCGGGCCGCGATGGTCGGCGGGGTGCTCGGCGGCGCCGGTGAACCCGCCTACGGACCGGTCCCGCCCACCTCGGAGTATGCCGAACCGGCCGTCGCCGGCAAGCCGACCGCCGATCCGGCCGCCGCCACCGCGCTGCTCGACGCCGCCGGCTGGATCCCCGGTGCGGGCGGCATCCGGGCCAGGGACGGCCGCCCGGCCCGGTTCACCCTGATGTACCCGGCCAGCGACAGCCTCCGCAAGGAACTGGCGCTGGCGGTGACCGCCGACGCCAGGAAGGTCGGCATCGAGATCACCCCTGCGGGCCTGACCTGGGACGCCATCGACCCGCGACTCAACTCCGACGCGCTGATCATGGGCTACGGCACCCCGTACGACCCGGACTTCGTCTCCTACAAGCTGTTCGGGTCCCGCTTCGCCGGGCAGGGCTACTTCAACCCCGGGCACTACAGGTCCACAGTGGTCGACCAGGCGTTGCAGCAGGGCCGGGACCAGTCCGACCCGGTCCGGCGCAAGCAGGCGTACTCGACGTTCCAGAAGCAGCTCGCCGCCGACGTGCCATGGGTGTACCTGACCTATCTGAAGCACACCTACGTGCTGCGGGACTCGATCGACGGGGTGGCGCCCCGGGTCGAGCCGCACGAGCACGACGTGGCGAACAGCCTCTGGTGGAACATCAACACCTGGACCCGGCGGTGACACGACCATCAACGCCGGTCAGGCGTCGGGGCCGGCTCGCCGGGGCGGGCACGGTGGTACGCCGCCGGCTGCTGGTCGCCGTACCGGTGCTCGTCGCCACCAGCATCGGCATGTTCGCCCTCGGCGCGGCCAGCCCGGTCGACCCGGCGAAGCAGTACGCCGGGGCCGCGGCGTTCACCACCAGCGAGGAGAACCTCGCGCAGATCCGGGCCAACTGGGGCGTCGACGACCCGCTGCCGGTGCAGTACCTGCGCTGGGTCGGCAACCTGCTCCGGGGTGATCTGGGCTGGTCGACCAGTCGACACGAGGCGGTCGGCTCGGTCATCGCGGCCCGGGCCGGTTGGACGCTGCTGCTGGTCGGCGCCGCGCTCGCCGTCGTACTCGTGGCGAGCCTGCTGCTCGGGTCGCTGGCCGCGTACCGCCGTGGTGGGCTCTTCGACCGCGGCCTGCGGGCGGCGGCGTTCGCGGTCCAGTCGATGCCGGTCTTCTGGCTCGGGCTGGCCGCCATCGCCCTCTTCGCGCTCGCCCTGGGCTGGCTGCCGGCCGGCGGGCTGACCGACGTCACCGCGACCGGCACCTCGTGGAGCGACGTCGCCCACCACCTCGTGCTGCCGATCGGCGTCCTGGCGGTCTCCCAGGCCCCGTGGTTCGTGCTCTTCGTCCGGGACGCGGTCGCCGACAGCCTCCGCGACGACCACGTGCTCGCCGCCCGGGCCCGGGGACTGCCCGGCCGCACGGTGCTGTTCGGGCACGCGCTGCGTACCGCGCTGCTGCCGTTCCTCACCCTGGTCGGCACCCACCTGCCCGAACTCGTCGGCGGTGCGGTGCTGGTCGAGACCGTCTTCTCGCTGCCCGGACTCGGCGCCGTCACCGTGCAGGCCGCGCTCGGCAGCGACTTTCCGCTGCTCGCCGCGATCACCCTGCTGACCACCGCCGTGGTGCTGGCCGCGAACCTCGCCGCCGACCTCGGCTACGCCGCCGCCGACCCCCGGGTGCGCCTCGATGACTGACCTGACCCGTACCCGTGTCCGCGCCGCCGGCTGGCGGCCCCGTTTCCGGCTGCGGCCCGGCCAGGCAGGTGCGGCCGTGGCCGGTGCGGTGCTGCTGGTGGCGATCGTCGCCTGCCTGGTCGCGCCGCTGCTCTGGCCGCTCGACCAGAGCGCCGTCGCCCTGGACCGGATCCGGCTGGCCCCCTCCTGGGATCATCCCGCCGGCACCGACGACCTCGGCCGGGACGTCGCGCACCGGGCCCTCTACGGGCTGCGGGTCTCGCTGCTCGTCGGTGCGGTCGCCGCACTGGTCGCCACCGTGATCGGCGGCATCGTCGGCGGGATCGCCGGCACCGTCGGCGGCCGGGTGGACCGGGTACTGATGCGGATCGTCGACACCGTCGCCGCCCTGCCGCACCTGCTGCTCGGCATCTTCATCGTCGCGATGCTCCGCCCCAGCCTGGGCGCGGTGATCGCCTCGATCGGGCTCACCCACTGGCTCTCCACCGCCCGGATCGTCCGGTCGGAGCTGCTGAGCCTGCGGACCCGGCCGTTCGTCGACGCGGCGATCAGCGGGGGCGCGAGCCGGCTCCGGGTGCTGACCCGGCACCTGCTGCCGCACGTACTGCCCCGGCTGGCCCTGGCCGTCACGCTGATGATCCCGCACGCGGTCTGGCACGAGACCGCGCTCTCCTTCCTCGGGCTCGGCCTGCCGCCACACCTCGCCTCACTCGGCAACATGATCAACGACGGCCAGGGATCGCTGCTGGCCGGCGCCTGGTGGGCCAGCCTCGCCCCGGGCGCGGTCATCGTGGTGGTCACCCTGGCCATCGCCGTGGTCGCCGCCCGCTGGCGGGACCGGCTCGATCCCCGCGTCCGAGCGGAGCTACAGCTGTGAAGACCACCTCGCGATCGGGTACCACCGCCAGCACCGCCGGCCCGGCACGATCCGAGGCCGCCGGTCCGGCGCGCTCCGGTGGCGCCGCGCCGGTGCTCAGCGTCGACGGGCTCACCGTCCGGTTCCGGCTCCGGGACGCGACCGTGCACGCCGTCAGCGACCTCGCCCTCACCATCCACCCGGGGGAGCTGCTGGCCGTCGTCGGCGAGTCCGGCTGCGGCAAATCGGTCCTCGCGCACGCCCTGCTCGGGCTGCTGCCCCGCAACGCCACCGTCACCGGCCAGGCCCGACTGCACCAGCCGGACGGCGGGCAGCTCGACCTGGTCACCTGCGGTGAACGGGTACTCGCCGGCTCGGTCCGGGGCCGGCGGGTCGGTCTGGTACCGCAGAGCCCGGCCACCGCGCTCAACCCGGTGCGTACCGGCCGTCGCCTGATCGAGGAGACCCTGCGCGCACACCGGCACACCCGCGCCGAAGCCGCCGCCGGGGCGGAACGCGCCGCCACCGAGGTCGGCCTCGACATCGCCGACCTGGACCGCTACCCGCACGAACTCTCCGGCGGCATGGCGCAGCGGCTGGTCACCGCGCTCGCCCTCGCCCCGGACCCCACCCTGCTGATCGCCGACGAACCCACCAGCGGGCTGGATCAGCCCCTGGTCGAGCAGACCCTCGACCTGCTCCGCCGCAGGTGCGACAGTGGACAATCCGTCGTGCTGATCACCCACGACCTCGCCGCCGCCGAACGGGTCGCCGACACCGTCGCCGTGATGTACGCCAGCCGCGTCGTCGAGCACCAACCCGCCGGGCGGTACTTCACCGCACCCGCCCACCCGTACGCGGCCGCGCTGCTCGACGCGCTGCCGGGCCGCGCCTTCCGGGCCGTACCGGGGTATCCGCCGATGCTCACCGCGCTGCCGGAGGGCTGCGCCTTCGCCGCCCGCTGCCCGTACGCCACCGACGCCTGCCGGCGGCAACCGCCGTTGGCGGCGTACGACGCGGGGGCGGTCGCCTGCCACCACCCGCTCTCCGCCGGAGTCCCGTCGTGACCGAACCCCTACCCACACCCGCACCGGGATCCGGACAGCTCGCCGCGCACGAGGTCACCGCCGGCTACCGGCGACAGGTGGTGCTCGACCGGGTCAGCCTGCGGATCGACCGGGGTGAGACGGTCGGGTTGCGGGGACCGTCCGGTGGCGGAAAGTCCACCCTGGTCCGGGTCCTCGCCCTGCTGCACCGGCCGGACGGTGGCCGGGTGACGGTCGACGGTACGCCGGTCACCGCCACCCGCTACGCGGTGCCGGTGGCCGTCCGTACCCGGATCGCGGTCCTCTTCCAGAGCCCCCGCGCCGCCGCCGACCCACGGCTGAGCCTGACCGACCTGATCGCCGAGCCGCTCCGCGCCACCCGGCACCCGGCCGACGAGATCCGCCACCGGGTCGCCGAACTCGCCGACCTCGTCGGGCTCACCCCCGACCTGCTCGGCCGGCGCCCGCACGCGGTCAGCGACGGGCAACTGCAACGCGCCTGCCTGGCCCGCGCCCTCGTGCACCGCCCGGACTATCTGCTCTGCGACGAGGCCACCGCCATGCTCGACGCCTCCACCCAGGCACACGTCGCCGCCGTGATCACGGAGTACCAGCAGGCGCACCGGGCCGGGGTCCTGCTCGTCACCCACGACCCGGCGCTGATGGCCCGCTGGGCGGACCGGGTCGTCGAGCTACCGGCGGCGGCGCCGGAAGCCGACAAGGCAGGGACGTCGAGCGGGGCTGAGACGTCGAGCGGCGTCGACCGGGGTGTCGAAGCTGGTGAGCCCGGCCGGTCATGATGGTGGCTGATGGCCCGGCTGACGCAGCTTCATTCGATACCGGCGGAAGCGCAGGCGGTGGCGTGCGAGAGCATCGTCCGGCTTCCGCACCCACGGCTGCGCCAGCACGTGCTCGGCTATGCCGGATTCCGGGCCGGATCGGTGACCCGGATCCCGCACCGGCTCCTGCCGTTGAGTTACGCCATCCTGCTGGTCGACTTCGCCGACCCGGACGCGCTGGTCACCGGGGCGCGCAGCACGGCGACGGTGGCCGGGCGCACCGACTGGGCGTACGGGGTCAGCGTCGGGCTGACCCCGGCCGGGGTGTCCGCGCTGCTCGGCGTACCGATGCCGGAGCTGACCGAGGTCACCGCCCCGCTGTCGGACCTGGCCGGCCCGCGCGCCGCCGGGCTGGCCGAGCGGCTGTGCGGGGCGCCGGACTGGCCGAGCCGGTTCGCCCTCCTCGACCGGGTACTCGCCGGCTTGCTGGCCGGTGCACCGGCCGGGTCGGCGGACGCGCTGGCCACCGCGGCCTGGTGGCGGCTCTCGCACAGCCCTGAGCGGCTCCGGATCGGCGTTCTCGCCGACCGGCTCGGAGTCAGCCGTCGTCGCCTCGAACTCGGCTTCCGCCGCCAGATCGGCCTGACACCGGGCACCGTCGCCCGGACCGCCCGGTTCCAGCACGCGGTCCGGTTGCTCGTCCAGGGCGCGGACCTGGCGGGCACGGCGGCCGAGACCGGGTACGCCGACCAGCCGCACTTCACCCGCGAGGTGCGGGCGCTCTCCGGCCTCACCCCGACCGAGCTGTGCGCATTTCTTCAAGACCACGCGCTTGGCTCCGGATAGCGTCCCAGCGCATGAGACTGGATGGCAGGACGGCACTGGTCACCGGCGGTTCCCGGGGAATCGGCCGGGCGATCGTGCGACGGCTCGCCGAGGCCGGCGCCCGGGTGGTCTTCACCTACCGGAACGACCGGGCGGCGGCCGACGAACTCGTCTCCGGCTACGGCGATGTGGTCGCCGTCCGCGCCGACCAGGCGGACCTGGCCAGCCTCGGGCCGATGTTCGCACCGGTCCGCGACGGCCTGGACATCCTGGTCAACAACGCCGCGATCGGCCCGGCGACGCCGATCGCCGAACTGACCGGCGAGGAGTTCGACCGGGTGATGACGGTCAACGCGAAGTTTCCACTGCTGGCGATGCGCGAGGCGGCCACGTTGCTGCGGGACGGCGGCCGGATCGTCAACATCTCCACCCTCAACACCGTGCTGCCGGCACCGGGGCTCGCCCTCTACTGCGCCAGCAAGGCCGCCCTCGAACAGTTCACGGCGGTGGCCGCCCGGGAACTCGGCCCCCGGGGCATCACCGTCAACACGGTCTCGCCCGGCGCCACCGACACCGACCTGCTCCGGGCGTCGAACCCGGCCGAGGCGCTGGCCAGTACCGCGACGCTCACCGCGCTGGGCCGGCTCGGCCTGCCGGACGACATCGCCGCCGTCGTCGCCTTCCTCGCCGGACCCGACGCCGGATGGATCACCGGACAGAACATCCGGGCGACCGGCGGTCTGCTCCTCTGAGGCACTCCGCTGCTCTGAGGCACTCCGCCGACGGCGGGTGGGTGGGGCGGATCAGACCCGGTCGAGCGGCCGGTGTGGCTCGGCCGGCAGTTCCACGGTGATCTCGTCGCCGGGCCGGATCTCGCCACCCTCGCGTACCACGCCCATGATGCCGGCCAGCCGGACCAGGTTGCCGGCCTCGTCGCGCCGGACGACCCGCTTGAGCAGGCCGGCCTGGAAGTTGTCGATCTGCGCGCACGGGTTGCGCAACCCGGTCACCTCGACCACGGCCGCGTCGCCGAGCCGGAGCAGCGTGCCGACCGGCAACCCGAGCAGGTCCACACCCCGGGTGGTGACGTTCTCGCCCATCTCGCCGGGTGCCACCTCGTGACCGGCCGCGCGCAGCTCGTCGTGCAACTCGGCGTGGATCAGGTGTACCTGCCGGAGGTTCGGCTGGGTCGGATCCTGTGCCACCCGCGAGCGGTGCTTGACGGTGACGCCGAGGTGCGCGTCGCCCTCCACGCCCAGCCCGGCCAGCAGCCGGATGCTGTCCCGGGTCGGCTTGCTGAAATGGTGCCCCTCGTTCCGGGACACCGCCGTCACCACCGCGCCCATCAGACCCCCCGTCCGGTGTGAGCCGCGCGCCGCCGGCCCCGGCGGTCGCGGGCAGTCGCTTTGATCATAGTCCGGTCGTGCCGGGCACCCGCGCGGTACGGGTTGAGCAGGTCCGAGCAGAACCGGCCGGTTTGTGGGGAGAGGCCGTGCAGCCCGGTACTGGCCGCAAACCGGTTCAGAACGATGGAATCTGGGTGGTGACACTCCGCTGTGGACCGGACTACGCTGACCGGCGATCGGATGATCGCAGAGAGTGATCACCCGAGGTTGTGGGGGCGGCTGACGGCGAGAGTCCGGTATGAGCAGGGGAGTCAGAGCAGATGACCATGTCACCGTCCGAGTTCCTGATCCGGGAGTTGCGACGCCGCAGAGTCGCCGCCGGTCTCAGTCAGGAGGCGCTGGGGGAGTTGATGCACTTCTCCGGCTCACACGTCAGCTCGGTCGAGACCGGCCAACGCCCACCGACGCCGAGGTTCCTCAAGGTGGCCGACGAGGTACTGAACACCGGCGGCCTGCTCATGAGCATCTACGAGGACCTCGTCAAGGCCGACCTGTCCCCCGTTTGGGTTCGCGAATGGCTGGAGTACGAGGCCGAGGCGGAGACGCTACGCACCTTCGAGAACACGACGATACCCGGCCTGCTCCAGACCGAGGCTTACGCTCGGGCGATTTTCGCCAGCGGTGGCATGTTGACGCCGGACGAGGTCGAGCGCCGGGTGGCAGCCCGGATGGAGCGGCAGGCGGTGTTGCAACGGGAGAACCCGCCGCACTTCACGGCGGTGCTGGATGCCGGGGTGCTGCGGCGCCCGGTCGGCGGGCCGGAGGTGATGCGTGAACAGTTGCTCCACCTGGTCAAAGTCGTGACGGAGATGCCGCACGTGCGAGTGCAGATCGTTCCCGAAACAGTCGGGGCGTACCCTGGGCTCGGCGGCCCCTTCGCGATCGCCACCCTTGCCGGCAATGAGCACATCGGCTACCTGGACAACATGTCTAAAGGGCAGGTGGTGCAGGGTGGCCCGGAACTGAGCTGGATCCTCAAGGCGTGGGAGGCGATCCGCTCCGAGGCGCTGCCGCACCAGCAGTCGGTCGAACTGATATTGGAGGCGGCGGAACTAATGGGCGACCTGACTGGCGCTAACTGGCGGACGAGTTCTCGTAGCGGCCAGAACGGCGGCAACTGTGTCGAGGTGGCGGACAATCTGGTGGGCGTGGTCGCGGTGCGGGACAGCAAGGACCGGTCGGGACCGGTGTTGCGTTTCGCGCCGGCGGCCTGGCGTGCGTTCGTCGGGCGGCCACCCGCTCGGTAACAGGGTGGTCGGAACCCGGGCGGCGGTCGATCGCCTCGGGAGTGATCTCGCCCGGCCCACCGGTCGTCCGGCTGTGCGGCACCAGATTCTGCAACCGGAGTACCCGGCCGGCCGTCCGGCCTAGACTCCTTCCGCTGGTATTGACCTCGGTGGATAGGCGGAGTGGGTGTCGACGACCGATCGCGTGGGTGCGCAGTCGCACCGTCGGAGCCGGCTGTGGTCGACAGCCGCCGTGGTCGGGGTCTGGATCGCCACCCGGACGGTCTTCGTCCTGATCTACGCGAACGTGATCCGGGCTCCGGTCGGGAACGTCTTCGCCGACGTGGCGCTCTACCGCCGCTGGAGCGACATGCTGCTCGACTGGCAGGTTCCCCGAGACGATCCGATGTGGCAGTACCCGCCCGGCGCCGCCGCGCTATTCCGGTCCCTCCGGCACGTCGCGGGGGACTCGGCAGGCTCGTACGAGATCACGTTCTTCACCCTGGCCCTCGTCGCCGACCTGCTGGTCCTGCTCACCCTGCTCCGACTAGCCCGTGGCGACGGCCTGCTCCTCGGCGTCTGGGCGTGGGCCGTGGTCGTCCCGCTGCTCAACCTGCTGACGTACGCCCGGTACGACATCTTCGTCACCGCGACCGCCGTCGTCGCGCTCGCCGCGACGATCCGGCGTCCGGTCCTCGCCGGTGCGGCGCTGGGCATCGGCGCGCTGATCAAGGTCTGGCCGGCGGTACTGCTGATCGGTGCCAGACCGCTCGGTGGCCTCCGGCCGGTCCTTGCCGGCTTCGCCGTGACGATCGCCGTGCTCGGCGGTGTCCTCACGCTCGCCTTCACCGGCGCCTGGTCCGGGTTCACCGGCAACCAGGCGGACCGTGGCCTCCAGATCGAATCGATCGGTGCCACCCCGCTGGTCCTGGCCCGCCTGGGCGACCGCAGCGTCGACGTCCGCTACGCCTACGGTGCGATGGAGTTCGTCCACGACCCGTTCGTGCGACCGGTGACGCTCGGGCTGCCCATCCTGACCATTCTCGGGCTGGCTGCCCTGGGTTTCTGGTGGTTCGCCAGGGGACGGCATCTCACCTGGACCGGCGCCCTCGGCTTCGACGTCGCACTGCTGGCGGTCCTGACGACGGTGGCGACCAGTCGGGTCTTCTCCCCGCAGTACATGCTCTGGCTGGTCGCGGTGGCGGCGGTCTGCCTGACCCGCCGGGACACGACGCAGCGCGTCGCCAGCGCCCTGATCGTCGTCGCGACCGTGCTGACCAGCGCCCTGTTCCCGTGGTACTACGCACAGGTGTCGACGGATCCCGCTTGGCCGGGTACCGCCCTGCTGGTCGTCCGGAACGCCCTCGTCGTGGCGGCGCTCGGCATCGGCTTCCGCGCCCTGACCCGGCGTCGTGAGCACGCGGCCCAGGTCGACGCTTCGCGCCTTTCACCCGTTTGAAGGAGGTACGTGAAGATCGGCGTTACGATGACCGCGTAGTGGCGGACGCCCCGGCCCGCCGCCGGCACCCCTGCGGAGCCATGGCGGGAGAGGCTGTCGTCATCAGGACGGATCCCCATGCGGCGCTTTCTCCGATTCCGAACGGTGCCGACCAGCGCCGGGATCGACCGCGCGAGCCCGTTCGAACTCTTCTTCGACCTCGTCTTCGTCTTCGCCCTCACCCAGATCATCGCCTTCATGGGGCACCCGCCCAGCTTCACCAGCCTGGCCCGGGGGATGTTGCTCCTGCTGTTGCTGTGGTTCTCCTGGGGGGCGTACATCTGGCTGAGCAACCAGGCCCGGTCCGACGTCGGCCTGATCCGGGCCGGCACGCTGCTGGCGATGGCCGCCCTGTTCGTGGCCGCTCTGGTGATCCCGGAAGCCTGGCGTACCGAGGCCGGATCGATGCGGGCACCGCTGATTCTGGTGGTGGCCTATGTGACGCTCCGGGCGGTGCAACTCGCGCTCTACTACCGGGTCGCCGCACACGACCCGGCGGTACGCACCGGACTGCGGGTGCTTGCGATCCCGATCGTGCTGGCCTGGATCCCGCTCGTCCTCGGCGCGCTGTACGGCGGGGCCGTGCAGACCCTGCTCTGGGCGGTGTCGTTGCTGGTCGACATCGGTGGCCAACGGCTCGCGCTCGCCGCCTTCGGGGGCTGGCAGTTGCGGAATCCCGGTCACTTCAGCGATCGGCACAACCTCGCGTTGATCATCGCGCTCGGCGAGTCGCTGATCTCCATCGGCACCGGGGCCGGGAAGGCGGTCACCCACCCGCCGGTGCTGGCGGCCGCCCTGCTGGGCCTGCTCTCGACGGTCTGCCTGTGGCGGCTGTACTTCGAGAACGTCGGGCCGGCCGCGGCCCGTGCCCTGGCCGGGGCCCCGGCGCCGCAGCGCGACCGGATCGCCGCCGACGGGTACGGTCTCGCCTACCTGCTGATGATCACTGGAATCATCTACCTGGCGCTCGGGATCGAACAGGTCGTCGCGGACCTGGCCGAGAACCGGTCCGGCGGGTTCGCCGGTGAACCGCTGGACTGGCCCTCGGTCGTCGCCCTGCACGGCGGTGCCGCGCTCTACCTCGCCGGTCGGCCACTGTTCCTCTGGGTCGCCCTCCGGTCGGCGCCCCGGGCGCAGTTCGGCGCGGTCGGCGGGGCGCTGCTGCTGTTGCCGGCGGGGAGGCACCTGCCCGCCCTGGCCGCGTTCGGCCTGGTCGTGGCGTTGCTGGTCGTGGCGACCGGTTACGAACGCGTGCGCTGGCGGCCGGCGCCGCAGTCCTGACGCGGCACCGGGGTTACCCGTCCTCGTGCGGCGGGTGGCCGACGATCTCCTGGTGGATCCGCCGCATGCCGCCACCGGCCCGACACGCTGCCGGCGGCGCTTTGCCGCCGTTCGCCCGTTTGATTGAAGTACGTCATTGCACGGGTTACGCTGACCGGGTAAGTGGTGGCTTACCCGGACCCCGCTTCGTCGTGTCGACGTGCGCTGGAATGGGTGGAAACGTGAACGTCACCGGCATCGACCATCGTCCGACCGGCCCGCCGGCCCCGCCCGGGCCGACCCGGCAGCGCCACACCGGCACCCTTGCCGGCGCCATGGCCGGAGCCGTCCTCGCGCTGCTGCTCGGATATCTGCCCGGGGCACGGCTGGGCCTGCCGGGCCACCCGAGCGACCCGACCGGGCCACAGCTCCGGTGGACCTTCACCGCCGCCGACGTCACCCACGCCGCCCCGGTCGTCGCGGGTGGCACGGTCTATCTCGGCAGCGCGGACGGCACCCTCTACGCGCTCGACGCCGCCACCGGCACGGTGCGCTGGACCCATCCGGTCCCCGAGCCGGAGACCACGGCGACCGTCGCCGACGGCGTCCTCTACCTCGCCGGTTCCGAGCTGCTCTACGCGCTCGATGTCGCCACCCACCGCATCCGGTGGAGTTTCCGGGTCGGTGGCAGCCTCCGGTCGACAGTGAGCGCGACCGGCGGGCTGGTCTACGTCGCCGACCAGCACGGTAGCCTCGGTCCGAACCTCTACGCGCTGGACCAGGCCACCGGCCGGCTCCGCTGGACCCGCAACCTGGGCCGCCTGAACGGCACCGGACCGACCGTGGCGCACGGCGTGGTCTACGTCGGCGGCGACCGCACCCTGTACGCGCTCGACGCGGGTACCGGTGCGCTCCGGTGGAGCTATCCCGACCTGCCGGGACCGGTGGGTGCCGCCCCGGTGGTCTCGGACCACGCCGTGCACATCACGGCCGCCGGCAGCTATCTCGGCGCCTTCGACCTGTGGGACGGCCGGAAACTGTGGAGTCACGAGTCCGATCTGGTGGCCACACCGGTGGTCCGGGACGGCACCGTCTACGTACCGCTCGGCACCGGCTGCTGTTTCGACCGCTGGCGTACCAACGCCTACCGGGGGTCGACCGGTGAACTCCTCTGGTCGGCCGAGTTCCACGCCTCGGGGCTGGCCACCGGGGGCGGGATCCTCTACTCGCGTGCGGCCGGCGACGGCACGGTGTACGCGTTCGATCCGGCGACCGGCGCGGTGGGCTGGCGCTTCGCGACCGGAGACCCCAACTCGGCGGCACCCGCCGCCACCGGCGACACGGTGTACGTGGCCGACGGCGAGCGCACCCTCTACGCGTTCCGGGCTCCACCGCCGCCACCCTGGCGCTGATCCCCCCGCTCGGCCGGCGCGGCGGGGCGCGGGGCGCGGCGGCGCAGCATGTCACCTCTGCGCGGGAATCAGTAACAAACTGGCCGTTGTCCGTCCCGACCCGCCTCACTAGAGTCCAACGCCATCCGGCGCAGACCAGGGGGCACGGTGCCCGTACTCCTGTCCGGGACTGCCGACGTGGCGCAACCGAGCGGGACGGGGGCTGGCGTGATGCGGGAGATTCCACACTGGATCGACGGGGTCGAGGTGGCCGGCGGCGGGGACCGGCGGCTGCCCGTCTACGACCCGGCGACCGGGGAACGGCAGGCCGAGGTGGTGGCCGCGACCGACGCCGAGGTGCGTGCCGCGGTCCGCTCCGCCGCTGCCGCGCAACCGGGCTGGCGGGCGGCGTCGCTGTCCCGCCGGGCCGAGGTGATGTTCCGGTTCCGCGACCTGGTGGACGCCAACCGGAAGGAGATCGCCACCCTGCTCTCCGGCGAGCACGGCAAGACGGTGGCCGACGCGGCCGGCGAGGTGGCCCGGGGCCTGGAAAACGTCGAGTTCGCGGCCGGCGCCCCGCACCTGCTCAAGGGCGGCTACAGCGAGCAGGCCGCCACCGGGGTGGACGTCTATTCGATCCGCCAGCCGCTCGGGGTGGTCGCCGGGATCACCCCGTTCAACTTCCCGGCCATGGTGCCGATGTGGATGTTCTGCACCGCGCTGGTCGCCGGCAACACGTTCGTGCTCAAGCCGAGCGAGAAGGACCCGAGCGTCTCGCTGCTCCTGGCCGACCTGCTGCGCCGGGCCGGGCTGCCGGGCGGGGCGTTCAACGTGGTCCAGGGCGACCGGTCGGCGGTCGAGGCGCTGATCGCCGACCCGGCCGTCGCCGCGCTCTCCTTCGTCGGCTCCACCCCGGTGGCCCGGTCGATCTACGTCGCCGGTACCGCCGCCGGCAAGCGGGTGCAGGCGCTCGGCGGGGCCAAGAACCACATGGTGGTGCTGCCGGACGCGGACGTCGGGGCCGCGGCCGACGCCGCCGTCTCGGCCGGGTTCGGTTCGGCGGGGGAGCGCTGCATGGCCGTCTCGGTGGTGGTCGCGGTCGGTGCGGTCGCGGACCCGCTGGTCGAGGCGATCTCGGAGCGGATGGGACGGATCCGGGTCGGCCCGGCCAGCGACCCGGACGCCGAGATGGGACCGTTGATCACCGGCGAGCACCGGGACCGGGTCCGGGCGTACCTGGACCGGCCCGGCGGGCAGGTGGTGGTCGACGGGCGGGCGTTGCCGGCCGCCGACGGGCCCGGATTCTTCCTCGGCCCGTCCCTGGTGGACCACGTCGCGACCGACTCCGGCTACTACCTCGACGAGATCTTCGGGCCGGTGCTGTCGGTGGTCCGGGTCGGCAGCTACGCCGAGGCCGTCGCCCTGGTCAATTCCAACGAGTACGGCAACGGCACCGCGATCTTCACCCGGGACGGCGGTGCGGCCCGGCGCTTCCAGTACGACGTGGTCTGCGGCATGGTCGGGATCAACGTGCCGATCCCGGTGCCGGTCGCCTACTACAGCTTCGGCGGCTGGAAGTCGTCGCTCTTCGGCGACCTGCACATGTACGGCCCGGAGGGGCTGGCCTTCTACACCAGGATCAAGGTGGTCACCTCGCGCTGGCCCGACCCGGCGACCAGCGAGGTCGACCTCGGCTTCCCCAAGGTGCGGTGACCCGGTGGCACGGCGGCCGTGCCGTCGGGGCTTGTGGGAAAACCTACTAAGCAGATAGGTTTTATGGGCTACCCTCGCCGGTAGTCGCACACCTGCCCCGAGGACCGAAAATGATCTCCTTTTCTTCGAACCCGTCGGCCGGCCCGGACCCGCTGGCCATCGCCCGCCGGTACGCGGCGGACGCGGCCGGCCCGGCCGGTTGGCCCGTACCGCTGCGCTTCGACCCGATCGAACGCTGGTACCACCGGCTGGCCGGCGCCGCCGACCACGAGGTGTGGGTGCTCACCTGGTTGCCCGGCCAGCACACCGACCTGCACGACCACGGCGGCTCCGCCGGTGCCTTCCTGGTCGCCGCCGGAACGCTGGTCGAGGAGACCGTGGCCCGGGGCCGGCTCCATCCCCGTCAGCTCGGCGCCGGCGCCGGTCGCCGGTTCGGTGCCCGGCATGTGCACCGGGTCGCCAACACCGGCGACCAGCCGGCGGTGAGCGTGCACGTCTACCGCCCCGCGCTGCGGAGCATGACCCGCTACCGGCTCGACGGCGGGCGGCTGCGGGTCGCCGACGTGGCCGAGGCGGGAGTCGCCTGGTGACCGGGCGCGACACCCGGTGCGGGTTCGAGGCCCGACACGACGGAAGGACAGCACGGTGAACCTGACCAACCTCCGAGAGCCCGTCGACGGCTGTCGCGGAGCGCAGGCCCCGGCCGGTTCGCGGAGCATCGACGAGATCCTCGCCGCCGCCCGGGTGCGGCTGCGCCGCCTGGAGCCGGAGTCGGCGCATCTGGCCGCCCGCGCCGGCGCGGTACTGGTGGACATCCGCCCGGCCGCCCAGCGGGCCGCCACCGGGTCGATCCCGGGGGCGCTGCCGGTGGAACGGAACGTCCTGGAGTGGCGCTTCGACCCGCGCAGCTCCGCCCGGCTCCCGCTCGCCGACCGGTACGACCTGCCGGTCATCGTCTTCTGCCAGGAGGGCTACACGTCGTCGCTGGCCGCCGCCGCACTTCAGGAGCTCGGCCTGCACCGGGCCACCGACATCGTCGGCGGATTCGTCGCCTGGCGCGGGCTCGGGCTGCCCGCCTTCGGGCCGACCGACGTCTACGCCCAGCCCGAACCCGTCCCGCCGGTGATCCTCCGGCGGGCGTTCACCTGACCCCCGCGCGCCACCGCACGCGGGCGGACCGGACCAACGTCCCACGAAGGAGTTCCCATGTCGGTCGTCGCCATCCACCCGCGTACCGCGTCACCGGCCGGACCGCGCCGGGCCCCCTCGGCCCGGCGCCGTTCGCCGGCCGTCGAGACCGCGCCGGCGGTCGAGACCGCGCCGGTCATCCGGGTCACCGTCGATCTCCCACTGGTCGGCGGGCAGGTCACCCAGGAACTGGCCCTGCTGCTGGGGCTGGTCCGTCAGCTGCGTGACCAGGGCGCCGACGTGGTGACCGAGACCCGCCTGCCGGGTCGGGGCGCCACCGAGCCCGGCCTGCCGAATCTGCCGGACGCGCTGCTGCCCGACCTGCCGGAGCCGCTGCGGTCCGGCGCCGGCTTTCCGGCACCACTGCTGCCCGGCGCCGGTCTGCAGGACTCTCCGCTGTCCTCCGCCGGTCTACCGGAGTCGTCGTCGACCGCTGCCGGCGCGGCGGCGGCGACCGGTGCGGGCGACGGCGCCACCGACTCACTGCGAGTGCTGACCGGGCCCCGGGTGGTGCTCCAGGGCGGGCGACCGGTCCCGTTCACCCGGCTGGAGTTCGACCTGCTGGTCTTCCTCGCCCGCAACCCGCGCCGGGTATTCACCCGGTTGCAGCTACTGGGCAACGTCTGGGGGTACGAGCACGCCGTCGCCCGCACCGTCGACGTGCACGTACGCCGGCTGCGGGCCAAGGTCCACCCGTCGATGCCGCTGGTCACCACCGTGCACGGGGTCGGCTACCGGCTCGCCGACGACGCCCCGGTACGCATCGACGACGACACCTGACGCCCGGGCCCCCGAGGGGCCAGCAGCGGAGCCGCGCGGGGAGAGACTCGGCCGGCGGAGAGGCTCGGCCGGCGGAGGGGCTCGGCCGGCGGAGAGGCTCGGCCGGCGGAGAGGCTCAGCCGAGCAGGGCGGCGATGGCGGCGAGCGAGACGGCGGCGGCGATGGTGGAGAGCACCACCACGTCCCGGGCGTGCGGTTGGGCCTGCCGGTAGTGGGTGGCGAAGACGAAGACGTTCTGCGCGGTCGGCAGCGCCGAGGTGACCACGGCGGCCAGCAGGGCCGGCCCGGTCAGCCCCAGCGCGTACCGGGCGATCAGGTACGCCACCGCGGGCTGTACGACGATCTTGAGGGTCACCGCGACGTACCGCTGGGCGGCCCCGGGACCGGCCGCCAGGGGGCGGCTGCCGGGCAGCGACGTGCCGAGCGCGATCAGGGCCAGCGGAACGGCGGCCGAGCCGACCAGGTCGAACGGGAGCAGCAGCTCGGCCGGCGGATGCCAGCCGGAGACCGCGACCAGCAGCCCGCCGGCAGAACCGAGCATGATCGGGTTTCGGGTCGGCAGCAGCGCCAGCCGGCGTACCGACAGGCCCCGGTCGGTGGTGGTGGCGTCCAGCACCCCGAGCGCCAGCGGCGCCGCCACCAGCACCTGGAAGATCAGGACGGGTGCGACGAAGGAGACGTCTCCCAGCACGTACGCGGCGACCGGCAACCCGAGGTTGGCCGCGTTCACGTACGACGCGGACATCGCGCCGACGGTCGCCTCGCCGACCGGGCGGCGCCAGCCGAAGCGCGCGACGAGCAGGTAGACCGCCGCCACGATCAGGGTGCTCAGCACGAAGGCGGCCAGCGCCGGGGTGAACACATCAGCCACTGTGGAGCGGGCGAGGGTGCCGAAGAGCAGCGCCGGGGTGGCGACCAGGAAGACCAGCCGGGCGATCACCGCGGTGCCGTGCGGGCCGAGCAGGTCGTACCGGCCGACGAGGTAGCCGACCAGGGTTACCGACCAGATCACCGCGAACCCCGTCAGCACGCCCCGCATCTTGACCATCCTGCCGGGTGTGCGTCCGGAGACATGATCTGGTACTAAGAGCGAGCAAGTGATTCCGTTGAGTTTGTCGATTGTCACATTCATGCATCGTCGTGTCCCCTTGACCCCCGCCCCGGTGCCCGGAAGCATCGACACAGCGGCGGTTCGGGCCGTGGGGAACACCCGGAGCAGCCAAGGAGGACCATGTCGGTCAGCCCCGCCTCGTCGCGTACCGGGTGGCACAGCGCCCAACCGGTCGGCCCCGGCCGACCGCCCGGGGCGTCCCGCCGGCCCGCCGGGTCGACCGCGCCGACGCTCACGGTAACGTTATCGATCCCGCTCGTCGGCAACGAGGAACTCCTGACGGCACCGGCTCGCCGGCTGCTCGAGGCCGCCCGTGAGCTGGTAGAACGGGGCGAGGCGACGATCACCGGTGGGTTCGCCGGCCAGGCGGAACGCCGGGGCGAAGCCGCCGTGCCGCGCACACCGGCCCGGCCGGCCACCTCCACCGCCACCGGCGGCTCCGAGCTGCACATCCTCGCGGCGTCCCGGTCGGTGTTGCTCGGCGGCGAGCCGCTGCCGCTCACCCGGCTGGAGTTCGACCTGCTGATGCACCTGGTCGCGCATCCCCGGCGGGTCTTCACCCGACTCCAGTTGCTCACCGCGGTCTGGGGCTACGAGCACACCGGGGTACGCACCGTCGACGTGCACATCCGGCGACTGCGCGGCAAGGTCGGCGACGTACCGCTGATCACCACCGTCTACGGGGTCGGCTACCGGCTGGCCGACGACGCCGTGGTCACCATCGACCGCAACGCCTGACCCACCGGCCGCGACGGCTGACCCACCCCGGCCGGGGCGTCAGTTCCACGGGGTGGGCCCCGCGTCCCGGGACAGCAGGGCGGCCTGCACCCGGTTCGTGCAGTCGAGTTTGGCCAGGATCCGGCTCACGTACGTCTTGATGGTCATCTCGCTCATCCGCAGCCGGCGGCCCACCTCCGCGTTGGACAGACCCTCGGCGACCAGGCACAGGATCTCCGACTCGCGCGCGGTCAGTACGGCCAGCCGGTCCCGCGCCTGCCGTCGCCGCCCCGCCGGTTCCGATGCCACCATCCCGAGCAGCAGCCGGGTCACCGCCGGGGAGAGGTAGGCGTCGCCGTCGTGCGCGGCCCGCACCGCGCGGATCAGCTCCTCCGGCGTGCAGTTCTTCAGCACGAACCCGGCCACCCGGGCCTGCACCGCGCGCAGCACGTTCGGCTCCGCACCGAACGAGGTCAGCACCACCACCCGGAGTCCGGGCAGCCGCCGGCCGAGTTCGTCGACCGCGTCCAGCCCGTCCAGCACCGGCATCCGGATGTCCAGCAGCGCCACGTCGGCCCGGTGCCGCAGCGCCGCGTCGACCGCCGCGCCGCCGTCGGTCGCCTCGGCGACCACCTCGATGTCGCCGGCCGACTCCAGCACGGTGCGGATGCCGGCCCTGATCAGCGGCTCGTCGTCGGCGAGCAGCACCCTGATCATCTCACCGCACCCCCAGCAGCATGCTCGCCGGCATCGCCACGAACATCAGGGCCGCGGTGGCCAGCCCGAGGGCCAGGGTACGGACCCCGACCCGTGCGGGCAGCTCTGCGTCCTCGCCGTCCGGCTCCGCGACCGGCAGCATCGCGAGGAGCCGCCAGCTCCGTGCGCCACCGTCCGGCTGCGCGGGATCGCCGGGCTCGACGATCCGGTACGCGACCAGCCCGCCCGCCTGCTCGGCCCGCTCCCGCAACCCGACCAGCCCGTGCCCGACCGCTCCCGGCCGGTCGCCGCCGCCCTCGACGTGACCGCTACCGGAACCACCGCCGCCGTCGCGGGTGGACCCGTGGCCGGACGGCGTCCCCGCCTGCACCGGCAGCGGATTGTCGACGGTCAGCAGCAGGGCGTCCGGCTCCCAGCGGAGCCGTACCGTCACCGGCTGGCCCGGCGCGTGCTTGACCGCGTTCGTCAGCCCCTCCTCGACCACCCGGTACGCCGCCCGCCCGGCCGCGCCGGGCAACGGAAGTGGGGCGCCCTCCTGCCGCAGCGTCACCGGGGTGCCGGCCGCGCGGAACTCCGCCACCAGGGGGCCGATCCGCTCCGAGCCCGGCGACCGCTGGTCGGTCCCGTGCCCGCCGCGCAGCGCACCGACCAGCTCGTAGAGTTCGTCCAGGGCGCCGCGGGCGGCTCCGGCGAGCTGCCGTACCGCCTGCCGCTGCACCGGCGGCAGCTCCGCCACCTCCAGCGCGGCGGCCTGCACCGAGACCAGACTGAGCCGGTGGCCGAGCGAGTCGTGCATGTCCCGGGCGATCCGCAGCCGCTCCCGGAGCTGCTCCTGCTCGGCGAGCAGCTCCCGCTCCCGGCGGAGCTGCCGGTTGTGCCGGTCGAGGGTGGAGACCAGCCGTTCCTGCTGGGCCAGGTAGCGGCCGACCAGCACCGGCAGCGCGGCGAAGACCAGGTACGTCGAGACCAGGTTCGGCACCGTCCCGGGCTCCGCCGGTGCGCTCACCAGGTGTACGGCGAGCGCACCGGTCAGCGCCCCGGCCACCATCACCGCACTGGTGCGGTCCAGCGACTCCCGCCCCGCCTGGTAGGCGGCCCAGAGCAGCAGGACGTACCCGCCGTCGGAGAGCGCGACGAGCAGCAGCGCGCCGATCAGCGCACCGACCGGGGCCCGGTGGCGTACCGCGATGACCAGCGCGACCAGCCCGGCGTGGCCGACGACGTCCCAGGGTGACGTGCCGGGCCCGGATCCGGCCAGCGGCAACGCGGTCTCCGCCAGCAGTACGACCACGGGCAGCAGGTGTCGGCGCATGCCAGCAGGTTACGTCCGCCGGTCACCGACCGGCACCGAGCGGCACCGGCGGCACGCCACCGGCCGTCGCCCCCGACGGTGTCGCCCCGGGTCCTGTCGACATTGGTGACCGGGGTGGACGACTTTCGAGGACTGTCCCGACGGGCGGCGCTGCCTACCGTGGCGGGCGTGATCGAGGTGTGCAATCTGAGCAAGCGCTACGGGCGGACGGTGGCGGTCGACGGGATCTCCTTCACGGTCCGGGCCGGACAGGTGACCGGCTTCCTCGGCCCGAACGGTGCGGGCAAGTCGACGACGATGCGGATGATGCTCGGCCTCGACCGGCCGAGCGGAGGTCGGGTGCTCATCGACGGCCGGAGCTATCCGGAGCAGGTCGCGCCGCTGCGCTCGGTCGGCGCGCTGCTGGAGGCCCGCTCGGCGCACCCGGGACGCAGCGCGTACCACCATCTGCTCTGGCTGGCGCAGAGCAACCGCATCCGGCGCGCCCGGGTCGCCGAGGTGTTGGCGCTGGTGGGGCTGGAGAGCGTGGCGAAGCGGCGGGTCGGCGGCTTCTCGCTCGGCATGGTGCAGCGGCTCGGGATCGCCGCCGCACTGCTCGGCGACCCGCCGGTGCTGCTCTTCGACGAGCCGGTCAACGGGCTCGACCCGGAGGGCATCCGGTGGATTAGGGAGCTGATGCGAGGGCTCGCCGGGCAGGGGCGGACCGTCTTCGTCTCCAGCCACCTGATGAGCGAGATGGCGCTGACCGCGGACCACCTGGTGGTGATCGGGCAGGGCCGGCTGCTCGCCGACACCGGGATGCGGGAGTTCGTCGAGGCGAACTCCGGCACGACGGTACGGATCCGTGCGCCGGAGCCGGAGCGGCTGCGCGGGGTACTGGCGGCCGCCGGCATCCGGGTCGAGACGGAGCCGGACGGGACGCTGCTGGCGTACGACAGCGAGGCCGCCCGGATCGGAGAGCTGGTCGCGGCCAACCGGCTCACGGTGCACGAGGTCGGCGTGCAGCGGGCGTCCCTGGAGGAGGCGTTCATGCGGCTCACCGCGACGGCGGTGCGGTACCGGGCCGACGTCAGGGCGGAGGGTCCTCGGGTGCAGAGCAGTAAACGGGTGCAGGGCGGTCAGCGGGTGCAGGGCGGTCAGCGGGTGGACGGGGGTCAGCGGTGAGTGCGGTGCCGGAGGCGAGCGCGACGGCCGGTGGGTTGGCGCGGGGCCGGGTCGACCCGACCGGGCTCGGTGCGGTGCTGCGGGCCGAGCTGACGAAGATCCGGACCGTCCGGTCGACGGTCTGGACCCTGTTGCCGACCTTCGTCGTCGGCGTCGGCATCAGCCTGCTGGCCGGGCTCAGCTTCGGCGCGCAGCCGCCGGAACGGCAGCTCGGCTTCGATCCGCTCTTCCCGGCCTTCTACGGCCTGACGCTCGGCCAGCTCGCCCTGGTGGTCTTCGGGGTGCTGGTGATGGCGACCGAGTACAGCTCCGGGACGATCCGGGCCACCCTGGTCGCGGTGCCGCGCCGGGGACGCTGCTACGCCGGCAAGATACTCGGCACCGCCCTGTTCGCCGGCGCGGTGGCGGTACCGACCGTGCTGGTCGGCTTCTTCGCCGCCCAGGCCGGGCTCGGCCGGTACGGCGTCGGGCTCGGTGCGCCGGGCGCGGGGGCCGCCGTGATCGGCGGTTGCCTGCACCTCGTACTGCTCTGCCTCTTCTCACTCGGGGTGGCAACGATGCTGCGCAGCCCGGTACGTGCACTGGCGGTGCTGCTGCCGCTCTTCTTCCTCGGCTCGCAGGGCCTCGGCAACGTTCCCGGACTGCGTACCGTCACCCAGTACCTGCCGGACCAGACCACCTGGGTGATCCTGCACCTCGCCGGAGCGCAGGACGAGGCCCGATGGGCCCGGGACTACGGCCCGTGGACCGGGGTCGCCCTCCTGGCGCTCTGGACCGCCGCCTCGCTACTCGGCGGCTACCTCGTGCTGCGCCGCCGGGACGCCTGACCGGCCGGCCGGCCCGAGGGGCAGGATGGTCGGATGAGGATCCGTCCGATCAACCCCGAGCTGCTGGTGCAGGAGTTGGCCGACCGGCTGGCCGGCGAGCGTGCCGGCGGCTGGCTGCGGGTGGCGGTCGACGGGCCGCCGGCCGCCGAGCCGGGCCGGCTCGCCGACGCGCTGGTCGACCCGCTGCGGGTCCGGGGCCGCCCGGCCGTCCGGATCGACACGGCGGACTTCCTCCGACCCGCGTCGCTCCGCTACGAGCAGGGCCGCACCAACCCCGACGCGTACTACCTCGGCTGGCTCGACGAGGCGGGCCTGCGTCGGGAGGTACTCGATCCCGCGGGCCCGGCCGGTTCGGGGCGGATCCTGCCGTCGCTGTGGAACGCCGAGACCGACCGGGCCACCCGGGCCGACTACGTCACCCTGCCGCCCGGCGGTGTCGTCCTGGTGAGTGGGGCGCTGCTGCTCGGCGGCGGCCTGCCGTTCGACCTGGTGGTGCACCTCGTGCTCTCGCCCGGTGCGCTGGCCCGGCGTACGCCCCCGGCGCAGCGGTGGACCCTGCCCGCCTTCGCCCGGTACGCCGACGAGGTCGGACCGTCGACCTTCGCCGACGTGGTGGTCCGGCTGGACGATCCCCGGCACCCCGCACTGGTCGAGGCGGACAGCGTCCGCTGACGGCTCGGGACCGGTGGCGGGTCGGGAAATCGGCGGTTTGCCGGCGACGGCGGTGGGGTAATCGCGCTGCTCATGACGGAGCGACCCGGACAATAACGTCCAGGACCGCAGATCCGTTCCTTCGACGGAAAGGCAGGCAGCGCATGCTCGTCAACGAGGCAATCGGTACGCGCCGCTCGGCGGCCGACAGCGACCAGATCCGCCGTGCCCTGCAGGCCCGCTTCGACGAGCTGACCGCCGAGTACGACGAGACGTTGGCACAGAGCCAGGTACTGCGCCTGGTGGAGGTCGGTGACACGGCCGGGGACGACCAGGCCGACAGCGGCACCAAGACGGCCGAGCGGGACACCGCGCAGTCGCTGCTGCGGACCATCCTCGACCGTCGGGCCCAGTTCGAGCACGCGCTCAGCCGGCTGGCCGAGGGGACGTACGGCTGGTGCGAGGGGTGCGGCGACTCGATCCCGGTGGAGCGGCTGGAAATCTTCCCCTCCGCGACCACCTGCGTCACCTGCAAGCAGTCCCGGGAACGCCGGGCGGCCTGACCGGACGCGACCGACGACGGAGGTGGACCGCGCTCGGCTTGCCCGTCCCGTTCGGGGCGGGTGAACTGGAGTCATGGGTGAGATCAAGGTCGGCACGGCCTCGTGGACCGACAAGACCCTGCTGGAATCGGGCTGGTATCCGGCGGGCGCGGACACCCCGGAACGGCGGCTCGGCTACTACGCCGAGCGGTTTCCGCTGGTCGAGGTCGACGCCACCTACTATTCGCCGCCGGCCGAGCGGACCGCCGAGCTGTGGGTGGGGCGTACCCCGGCCGGGTTCACCTTCAACGTGAAGGCGTTCAGTCTGCTCACCGGGCATCCGACCCGGGTCTCCGCGCTCTACAAGGACCTGCGGCCGGAGACCGAGAAGAAGAACATCTACCCGGGCGACCTGCCGGCGCAGGCGTACGAGGAGGTGTGGACGCGGTTCCTCTCCGCGCTGGAGCCGCTGGCCGAGGCGGGCAAACTCGGTGCGCTGCTGTTCCAGTTCCCGCCGTGGTTCACCATCCGCCGGGACAACAAGCAGTACCTGCTGGAGGTGCGGCGGCGCTGCGGCCCGCTGCGGCCGGTCTTCGAGTTCCGGCACGCCTCCTGGTTCGCCGACGGCAACCGGGAGGAGACCCTGGAGTTCCTCCGCAAGCACGAGCTGGCGTACGTCTCGGTCGACATGCCGCAGGGCCACCGCTCGTCGGTGCCGCCGGTGCTGGCCGCCACCGCCGACCTGGCGGTGGTCCGGTTCCACGGGCACAGCGACAAGTGGACCAGCAAGAACATCTACGACAAGTTCGGCTACCACTACTCGGACCGGGAGCTGGCGGACTGGGCGCCGAAGCTGCGCGAACTCGCCGACGACACCGCCGAGACGCACGTGTTGTTCAACAACTGCTATCGGGACTACGCGCAGACGAACGCCGAGAAGCTCCGCGATCTCCTCTCGGCCTGACCCGGCGGAATCACCCGGTGCGGGTGAGCGGCGTTCACCCGTGCCAGGGCGAGCATGGCAAGGGTGGGCAGTAGCCGAGACGGGACGGGGGATCAGTCGTGACGAACAATTCGTACTCGGCCTTCGAGACGTCGATAGACAAGACCAACCTCATCCTCAAGGACATCGAGCAGGCGTACGGGTGGCCGAAGGAACGCCGCAACCAGTCGTACGCGGCGCTGCGGACCGTACTGCACCTGCTCCGGGACCGGTTGCCGGTGCAGGAGAGCGCGCATTTCGCCGCCCAGTTGCCGTTGCTGGTGCGCGGGGTCTACTTCGACGGATGGGATCCGAGCGTCGTCCCGATCAAGCTGAATCGGGAGGAGTTCCTCTACGAGGTCCGGGCCGGCTTCCCGTTCGACGTCGAGGGCGGCCCGGCGACCGTGGTGAACACGGTGCTGAACGCGCTGCGCCGGCACGTCACCGACGGGGAGTGGGACGACGTCAAGTCGAGCATGCCGAAGGACCTCACCACGATCATGCCGTAGCCCGGCGGTAGCGGTGCGGAGCCGGGCACCCCGGTCGACGGCTGGGCGGCGCTTCGGAGGCCGGCGGGGTCGTTGGTCGGTCCGGAACGCTCAGGGTGTCCGGCTAACCGGGACGCCCCGGCGCCGGGCGATCGCGGCCAGCGCGGCGGCGTCGACGATCGCGGCCCCGCCGGGATCGTTGTTGAAGTAGACGAAGACCGGTTCGTCGCCGGGGAAGGCCGCGCCGATCCGGTCCAGCCAGGAGCCGAGCGCGGTCCGGCCGTACCGGGGCCGGGGCTCGGCCCGACCCTCGTGCAGTCGCAGGTAGCCGAAGTCGGCGGTACGCCACAGCGGCGTCACCGGTCGGCCACCCCGGTCGGCCCAGCAGAGCGCGGCGCCGTGCCGCTCCAGTACCTGCCGGGTCTGCCCGGTCCACCAGGACGGATGCCTCGGCTCCACGGTGACGCGTACGCCGGGTGGGAAGAGCGAGAGCACCTCGGCCAGCACGCCGGTGTCGGCCGGCAGGTTCGGCGGCAGTTGCAGCAGTACCGGACCGAGCCGGTCGCCGAGTGCGGTGGCCCGGCCGAGGAACCGGGCGACGGGTTCGGCCGGTTCCCGCAGCCGCTTGATGTGCGTCAGGTAGCGGCTCATCTTCACCGCGACACAGAAGTCGTCCGGGGTACGGGTCCGCCAGGCGGCGAAGACGTCCCGTTCGGGGAGCCGGTAGAAGGCGTTGTTCACCTCGACCGTGCCGAACCGTTCGGCGTAGTGCTCCAGCCAGCGTCGTTGGGGCAGACCGGTCGGATAGAACCGGTCCCGCCAGTCGCGGTACTGCCACCCGGAGGTGCCGACGAGGATCATCCCCGGTCAGTATGCCGGCTCGGCCACCCGCCCACCGGTCGGGCGACGACCCGCCGGCCGCCGGGGTTGGCAGCAGGAGTGGGCCCGGCGCCCCAACCGCCGACCATCGGGGCGCCGGGCGGCTGTCAGTGCAGCGTCACCTCGGCGACGAGCTGCCGGCGGTGGTCCACCCGCCGCTCGGGACCGGTCAGCTTGACCGGGACGGTGTGTCGGTGGTCGTCGCTGGAGGCGGAGAGCCGCAGCTCCAGGTCGCCGGGCTCGACCACCCGGTGGCCGCGCCGGCCGGTGAACGAGGAAAGGTCCGCGTGCACGCGGAAATCCACCTGCCGGGTCTGGCCCGGTTCCAGCGGCACCCGGGCGTAGCCGATCAGCCGGACCACCGGGCGGTTGACCTGGGCGACCGGGTCGTGCAGGTAGAGCTGCACCAGCTCGGCGCCGGGCCGGTCGCCGTCGTTGCGGACCGAGACCGAGACCGTGACGGCACCGTCGGTGGGCACCTCCACCGGTCGGTCCGCGACCGGTGCCGCACCCTCCACCCGTACCTCGGGCCAACTGAACGACGTGTACGACAGGCCGTGGCCGAACGGGAAGAGCGGGGTGGGGTCGACGCTGCTGACCTCGGTCTTCTGACCCAGTTTCGGGTTGAGGTAGCTGTTGGGCTGGCCGCCCGGGGTGCGCGGGACGCTCACCGGCAGCCGGCCGGTGGGGTTGACCGCGCCGCTGAGCACCCGGGCCACCGCCGGCCCGCCCTCCTCGCCGGGGAAGAACCCCTGCACCACCGCGGCGAGCCGGTCGATCGAGTCGCCGAGCGCGTAGGGGCGGCCGGCGAGCAGCACCAGCACCACCGGGGTTCCGGTGTCCAGCAGTGCCGCTAGCAGTTCCGGCTGGGCACCGGGCAGCCGCAGGTCGTCGCTGTCGCAGCCCTCGCCGGAGGTGCCCCGGCCGAAGAGTCCGGCCCGGTCACCGAGTACGGCGATGCAGACGTCGGCCTCGACGGCGACCGCAGCGGCGGCGCTGATCGCGTCGGCGTCGAGGTCGGCGGTGCCGTCGACGGTGCTGCCGGGTGCGTACTTGATCGGGGTCTCGGGCAGCTCGGCCCGGAGCGCGGCCAGCAGGGTCGGGATCTCGACCCCCTCCGGCAGCTCCGGGTGCTGGCTGCCGACGTGGCTGGGGAAGGTGTAGCAGCCGAGCATGCCGGCGACGTCGTCGGCCAGTGGCCCGACCATGGCGATCCGGCTCTCCGGCCGGAGCGGCAGTGCCCCGGAGTTCGCCAGCAGCACCACCGACTCCTCGGCGATCGTCCGGGCCAGCGTCCGGTTGGCCGGCGGGTCGAGGTCGACGGTGCCCTCGACGAGGCCGGGTGTGTCGCCGTTGCTCCGCTCGGCGGTCGCGGCCAGTGCCGGCGGCAGCGGCGACCAGTCGGGGTCGAGGAGCCCGAGTTCGCACTTCTGCTGAAGGATCCGGGTCACCGCCCTGTCGACCAGGGACTCCGGCACGATGCCGGCCCGGACCGCGTCGATCAACGCGTCGCCGTAGCAGTGCGCGGAGGGCAGCTCGACGTCCACCCCGGCCGTCAGCGCCAGCGCCGCGGCCTCGCTCAGGTCGCCCGCGACGTTGTGCAGCCGTTGCAAAAAGCTGATGCCGAAGTAGTCGGAGACGACCGTGCCGGTGAAGTCCCACTCGTCGCGGAGCAGCCGGGTGAGCAGCTCCGGGTCGGCCGCCGGCGGAATGCCGTCGATCTCGTTGTAGGCGTGCATCACCGACCTGGCCCCGCCGTCCCGCAGAGCCATCTCGAAGGGCGGGAGGAGCACGTCGGCCAGCTCCCGGGGTCCGACACTGACCGGTCCGTGGTTGCGGCCCGCCCGGGAGGCCGAGTATCCGACGAGGTGCTTGAGGGTGGCGACCACGCCGGTGGACTCCAGGCCCCGGACGTACGCGGTGGCGATGGTGGCGACCAGGTAGGGGTCCTCGCCGATCGACTCCTCGCAGCGCCCCCAGCGCAGGTCCCGGATCACGTCGAGCACCGGGGCCAGCCCCTGGTGTACGCCGAGCGCCCGCATCGCCGAGCCGATCTGCCCGGCCATCCGCTCGACCAGTTCCGGGTTGAAGGTCGCGCCCCAGGCCAGCGGGGTCGGGTAGACGGTCGCCTTCCAGGTCATGATGCCGGTCAGGCACTCCTCGTGCGCGATGGCCGGGATGCCGAACCGGTTGGCGGCGACGATCTCCTCCTGCATCCGGGCGAGTGCCCGGGCGCCGAGGGCCGGGTCGACGGGCGCGGTGCCGAACGCCCGGGTGACCTGGCCGAGGCCGGCGCTGATCAGGCCGCGCCAGTCCGGTGCCTCGCTGGCCATCTCGTGCTGGTGCGGCGCCAGGTCCTCGCCGGTGGAGTCGCCACCGACCCAGACGCCGTACAGCTGGGCTGTCTTCTCCTCCAGCGTGAGCCGGGCGAGCAGGTCCTCGACCCGCCGCGCCACGGGCAGCCGCGAGTCCTGCCAGTCGGGCAGGGCGTCGGGAGCGGGGCTGTCGTTGGGCGCTGCGTCGTCCGCCGGGACGGTCGCGGTAGCGGTGAGCTGTCCGTCGTGCGGATGCCCATCGTGCACCCCCGTCACCTCAAGCCGCTCGACTTCGGTGGTTGTCCGACTGGTGTCGGCGGCATTGCGGTTGCTGCTCACGAGCAGCCTCCTGTCGCTTGTTGCTGGCCTCTTCCGGAGCCGCCGCACGTCGATGTGGGGTGTGGACGCGGGCGCACACGTACTTCCGACATGTTTCCGGAAAGTCCGGCCCGCGTCGAGAGGGTACTTAGGCCGAAAGTAGCTCGCAAGTTTCCGAAGGGCGCAAGCCTTGACCGTTTGTTCACCACGTCGTAGCGTGCGCCGCATCACGGCGAATTATCGGGCCGGCACCGAAAGTTTGCGGATGCTTCGGCTCGGGCCCGGCGCGGAGACGCCCGGCCGGCCCGGGCGGCGCAGGTCCGCGACGGCGGCGCGAAGGGGACGAGGACTCGTGCGACGACCCGGGGACCACCGAAACGGTAGCCCACCGGCCGGGGCGGGGTCGGCGAACGTGAGGATCATCTCCGGTTGCCCGGGTGCGGGTCGACAGGTGTGCAGCTCGCGGCGTGACCGGCGGCCGGGTGCCGCCCGTCGGCGCCGCGACACCTCGGGTCGGAGCGTGCTCACACCCGGATGAGTGGCGGGCGGGGGAACCCCGCCGAGGACGCGGGCGGGCCGGCCGGGCGGGGACCGGCTCGTCCGCCCTCGGCGGAGCTGATCTAGACCGTGCCCGGCGCCGGTGATACATTGACGCGTGTCTCTGTCCCTGTCCCTGTCTCTGTCTCGTCGGGCGGCCGTGCCCACGGAAGAGTGGTGCTCTGGAGGTGTGGCATGAGGAGTAGTCGGCTTCTCGTCACGGGTGCGGCGCTCGCCGTCGTACTCGGCGGCGCCGGGTTCGCCGTCGCCGACACGACCTCGGCACCGGCCGACGGGGTGGGGGTGCTGGCCGCCGGTGACTTCGACTTCAGCCGCCCGGAGACCGTCGCCACCAACCTCCAGACGCCCTGGGGCATGGCCTTCCTGCCCGACGGCAGCGCCCTGGTCGCCGAGCGGGACACCGCCCGGGTCGTCCAGATCCGCCCCGGGCAGAGCCCGCAGCAGGTCGCCACCATCTCCGGCGTCTCGCCCGGCGGCGAGGCCGGACTGCTCGGCCTGGCCGTCTCGCCGACCTACGCCAGTGACCGCTACGTGTACGCCTACTTCACCTCGGCCAGCGACAACCGGATCGTCCGGTTCCGGCTCGACGCGCCGCAGACCCAGACGCCGATCCTCACCGGCCTGGCCCGGGCCAACTTCCACGACGGCGGCCGGATCGCCTTCGGACCGGACGGCATGCTCTACGCCGGAGTCGGCGACGCGGGCCAGACCGCCAACTCGCAGAACCCGTCCAGCCGCAACGGCAAGATCCTGCGAATGCGCCCCGACGGCAGCGCCCCGCCGGACAACCCGACCGCCGGCTCGCTGGTCTACAGCCTCGGCCACCGCAACGTGCAGGGGCTCGCCTGGGACGCCCAGGGCCGGCTCTACGCCAGCGAGTTCGGGCAGAACACCTGGGACGAGGTCAACTACATCGTGCCCGGCGGCAACTACGGCTGGCCGACGGTGGAGGGGCAGGGCAACGACCCCCGGTTCCGGAACCCGATCGTCACCTGGAGCACCGCCGAGGCGTCGCCGAGCGGCGCCACCATCGACGGCAACATGCTCTTCGTCGCCGCGCTGCGCGGCACCCGGCTCTGGCAGGTACCGCTGAACGGCAGCGGCGGGGTCAGCGGCAGCCCGATCGCCCGGCTCACCGGCCAGTACGGCCGGCTGCGTACCGTCGAACGTGCCCCCGACGGCTCGCTCTGGGTGTCCACCAGCAACCGGGACGGCCGCGGCTCGCCGGCCGCCACCGACGACCGGATCCTGCGCTTCCTGCCGGTCGGCACCACCCCGACGCCCACCGCGACCACCCGGCCGCCCACCTCCTCGCCGACCCCGAGCCTGCCGCCGACCGTGCCGCCGACCAGCACCCCGCCGCCGGGCAGTGGGGCCTGCACCGCGACCTACCGGCAGGTCAACCAGTGGCAGGGCGGCTTCCAGGGCGAGGTGACGGTCCGCAACAACGGCACCAGCACGCTGAACGGCTGGACCGTGCGCTGGACCTTCGCCAACGGGCAGACGATCAGCCAGCTGTGGAACGGCACCCTGACCGCGAGCGGATCGTCGGTCGCGGTCCGGAACGTGGGCTGGAACGGCACGCTCGGCGCCAACGGCTCGGCCACATTCGGCTTCCAGGGCTCGTGGACCGGCACCAACACCCCGCCGAGCGATCTCACCTGCACCAGCCCCTGAGTCCGACGTCGCGGTCCGGGCAGGGCCGGCCGGGGTGCCGGCACCTGCCCGGGGCGGGATGCTCAGCCCGGGGCGGAATGCTCAGCCCGGGGCGGGATCAGCCGTCGGCACCGGCCCGAGTTCCGGACGCGCCGCCCTGATCGGGGTCAGCGCGGCGACGGCGGCGATGCCGAGGCAGGTCAACCCGGCGGCGAGGCAGACCGGGCCGGTGCCGTACCGGGCCACCGCGCCGGTCAGCACCGCCGCGCCGAGCGGGCCGAGCCCGGAGTGCAGGGTCCAGAACGCCGACGTCACCCGGCCGAGCAGGTGCTCGGGGGTGACCTGCTGGCGCAGCGACATCGAACAGATCCCGGCGAGGCTGGTCCCGAACGTGTAGGCGGCCACCAGCAGGGCCAGTGCCGGTACGTCCCGGGTCAGTCCGGCACCGGCGACGGCGAGGCCGCTGACCGCGTACGCCCCGATCCAGCAGGCGCCGAAGCCGAGTGCGCGGCGGACCGGCGCGACCAGCAGCGCGGCCACGATCGTGCCCCCGGCCGCGGCGGCGAGGACCTGCCCGACGGTCCCGTCGGAGCGCCCGAGGTCGTGCTTGACGTGGTAGATGAAGACGTCGGTCAGCCCGATGGTGAGGAAGGTCAGGAACGACAGCAGGACGGTCAACGTCCGCAGTACCGGATGCCGCCAGAGGAACCGGACCCCGACCAGCAGCCCGGACCAGCCGGAACGGCCGCCCCGGGGGGCCGGCGCGGTGCCGGCCGGTGCCTCCGGCCCGGTGCCGTCGCCGGCCCGGTACGTCGCCGGGGTGCGCAGCCGGACGAAGCAGAGGCCGAGCGCGGAGAGCGCGAAGGTGCCGGCGTCGACGGCGAGCGCGGCGGTCGGCCCGACGGCCGAGGAGAGCAGCCCGGCCAGCACCGGTCCGACGATCCCGGCCGCCGCGTACGTCGCGTAGAGCTGGCCGTTCGCCCGGGTGATCCGGGCCGGGCCGACCAGCGCCGGCACGGCGGCGACGTAGCCGACCTGGAAGACCATCCCGGCGGCGGCGCAGGCCGGCGCCACCAGGTAGAGCAGCCAGAGCTGCGGCGCGAAGAGCCAGATCACCGGGATGCTGGCGTATCCGGCGGCCCGGAACAGGTCGCAGCCGAGCAACAGGAGCCGCCGGTCGACCCGGTCGACCAGGTAGCCGGCGAAGACGCCGGCGCCCACCGACGCCGCACCGACCAGTCCGGTCAGCAGCCCCATCCGGGCCACCGAGCCGGTCACGTGCAACACCAGCAGCGGTACGGCGAGCAGCGAGAACGAGTCACCCAGCGCGGAGAGCGCCTGTCCGGCCCAGAAGAGCGGGAAGTCGCGGCTTCGCCAGAGCGTTCCGGCGCCCGGTCTCGCCGCCTTCACCTGCCGGAACTGGCCGACCGGGACAGTCCTCCGAGGGTGTCGACGATCCACTCCTCGGCCCGGTCCCGGGTGATGCCGAGGTCGGCCAGGATCCGGGCGCCCGGCTCGGTGTCGCTGGCGAGCAGGCCGAGCAGGATGTGTTCGGTGCCGACGTAGTTGTGGCCGAGCCGAAGCGCCTCGGCGAAGACGCGGTCCCGGACCCGTTTGGCGTCGGGGGAGAAGGGCAGGTGCTGCGGGTTGTCCGCCGGCTCGGTCGGCTCGGTGGACACGGGTGCGGTGGCGCGGACGGCTGTCCGGACCGCCTCGGCGGAGACGCCGAGCGCACTGATCGCCCGGCCGGCCAGGCCGTCCGGCTCGTGCAGGATGCCGAGCAGCAGGTGTTCGGTGCCGACCTCGGGGCTGCCGGCGCTGCGGGCCTCCGCCTGCGCCTCCGTCACGACGTGTCGGGCCCGGTCGGTGAACCGGGCGAGGACGCTGGCCGGGACCGGCTCGTCCGGTTCGGAGCGGCGGGTCACGAAGCGCTTCTGCACGGCCTGCTTGGTCACACCCATGCTCTGGCCGATCTCGGTCCACGAGGCGCCGGCGCGGCGGGCCTGGTCGACGAAGTGCCCGATCAGGTGGTCGGCGAGGTCGCCGAGGTACTCGCCGACCAGTACCGCGTCGGTGAGCCGCTCCAGGGCGTCCCCGCTGGGGTGCTGGCGGCGGACGTACTCGATCAGGTCGTCGAGGCGTACCGGTAGTCGCTCCATTCGTCAACCGTAGGTTGACGATGCCGAGTCGTCAACCTACGGTTGACCGAGATTTCTGAGGTGTCCGGGTCAGGCCGGTACGGCCGAGTGCCGGCCCCGGCCGGCGGTCGCCTCCCGCATGCCCCGGACGGCGAGCTGGTCCGCCCGCTCGTTCTCCGGATGCCCGGCGTGCCCCTTCACCCAGTGCCACCGCACCTGGTGGCGGGCGGCGGCAGTCTCCAGCCGCTGCCACAGGTCTGCGTTCTTGACGGGTTGCTTCGCGGCGGTCTGCCAGCCGTTGCGCTTCCAGTTCGGCAGCCACTTGGTGATGCCGTCCCGGACGTAGGTGCTGTCGACGTAGATCTGCACGGTCACCGGGCGGGTCAGGCTCTCCAGCGCCCGGATCGCCGCCATCAGCTCCATCCGGTTGTTGGTGGTGGCCGCCGCCTCCCCGCCGTGGAGTTCCTTCTCCACCGTGCCGTACCGCAGCACGGCGCCCCAGCCGCCCGGACCGGGATTGCCACTGCACGCACCGTCGGTGTAGATCTGCACGACCTGCTCTGTCACCGGGGCAACATACCCTGCCCGGTCAGCCGAAGAGGGCGCTGACCGACTCCCCGTTGTGGATCCGGCGCATCGCCTCGGCCAGCGCCGGGGCGACCGAGAGCACCGTCAGCTTGTCGGTGTGGTCCGCCGCCGGGATCGGCACCGTGTTGGTGCAGACGATCTCGGCGATCTCCGGCTCGGCGGAGAGCCGGCGCAGCGCCGCCGAGGCGAAGAGCCCGTGCGTGCAGGCCACCCGTACGCTGCGCACCTTCTGCTCGCGCAACCGGTCGAGCAGCTCGAACACCGTACTGCCCTTGGCGATCTCGTCGTCGAGCACGATGACGTCCCGGTCGACCACGTCGCCGATCACCGCGCTGATCACCACCTTGTCGTCGGAGAACCGCTGCTTGGCCCCGGCCGCCACCGGCACCTTCAGCATCCGGGCGAACGCCGCCGCCTGCTTGGCGTTGCCTAGGTCCGGCGAGACCACCACCGTGTCGGTCAGGTCGTAACCCCGGAAGTGCGTCGCCAGCTCGCGCAGCGCGTGCAGGTGGTCGACCGGGATGCTGAAGAAGCCGTGCACCTGCGGCGAGTGCAGGGTGATCGCCAGGATCCGGCTGGCACCGGCCGTACTGAGCAGGTCGGCGACCAGCCGCCCGCCGATCGAGATCCGCGGGGCGTCCTTCTTGTCGCTGCGGGCGTACGCGTAGTGCGGCATCACCACGGTGATCCGGCCGGCCGAGGCGCCCCGGGCCGCGTCCAGCATCAGCAACAGCTCCACCAGGTGCTCCTGCACCGGCGGCACCAGCGGCTGGATCAGGAAGACGTCCCGCTCCCGGCAGTTCGCCTGCAACTGCACCTCGAGGCAGTCGTTGGCGAACCGGGAGATCCGGGTCGGGAGCAGGGGGACCCCGAGGTGGTGGCAGATCTCGGTGGCCAGCTCGGGATGGGCACTGCCGCTGAAGACCGCGATGTCGCGCACCCGGCAGAGTCTAGTGAACGACGGCCCCGCCGGCCGGTCACCCGGCCCGGGTCGCCGCGGCCGGGTCGCCGCCGGGGGACGTCGGCGCACCGCCGCCCGCCGGGGGTACCGGCTGCCGGGTTGACGGTGATGTGCCGGTGTTGACAGCGGTGTGCCGGCGTTGTCGCTTTGATCAGCGGCCCCGATTCCCCGCCCGGTCGAGTTCCGCCGACCGGTGCCGGGGGTAAGGCGCGATCATTTCGCGCCGGCAACGATCACTTCGCGGCCGGCGTCGACCACGTCCGAGCAGAGGGGAACGAGATGGCTCTCACCCGACGGGGCTTCCTCGAGGCGTCCGCCGTGACGGCATTCGGTTCACTGTGGACGCCGGGGCAGCGGCCGGCACCGCCGGACTTCCCGGCCGACGTACCCGTGCAGCGGGAGGCGTACCGCAACTGGGCCGGTGAGATCCAGGCGGACGGCGTCTGGACCTGCGCGCCCCGGACCGCGGCCGACGTGGTGACGGTGACCAACTGGGCGTACCGGCACGGCTATCTCGTCCGGGCGCGTGGCTACCGGCACACCTGGGCACCGCTGACCCTCCCGGCCGACGGTACCGCCGAGCGGACGATCCTGGTGGACACCACCCGGCACCTGACCGCGATGACGGTGCTCTCCACCGCGCCCACCGGGGCGGTACGCGTCCAGGCCGGCGCCTCGATGGACGACCTCCTCGCCTTCCTCGAAGAGCACGGGCTCGGCGTCACCAACACCCCCGCCCCCGGCGACCTCAGCGTCGGCGGGGTACTCGCGATCAACGGCCACGGCACCAGCGTGCCGGCCGACGGCGAGACCCGGCCCCCCGGGCACACCTACGGATCGCTGAGCAACCTCATCCTCTCGCTCACCGCCGTCGTGTGGGACGTGACGGCCGGCGGGTACGTGCTGCGCACCTTCGACCGGGCGGATCCGGAGTGCACGGCCCTGCTCACCCACGTCGGCCGGGCGTTCGTCACCGAGGTGACGCTGCGGGTCGGCGCCAACCAGAACCTCCGGTGCGTCAGCCGGGTCGACATCCCCGCCTCGGAGCTGTTCGCCGCACCGGGCAGCGGCGGCCGTACCCTGGCCAGCCACGTCGCGGCGGCCGGCCGGGTCGAGGCGATCTGGTTCGCCTTCACCGACAACCCCTGGCTGAAGGTCTGGAGCGTCAGCCCGACCCGACCGCTGACCTCCCGCCCGGTGGTCACCCCGTACAACTACGTCTTCTCCGACAACGTCCCCGAGCCGGTCTCGGAACTGGCCGAGCAACTGCTGAACGGGGCGTGGGCGCTGACCCCGACCTTCGGGCAGGTGCAGTACACCACCGCCGCCGCCGGGCTGACCGGCACGCTCGCCACCGACCTGTGGGGACCGTCGAAGAACCTGCTGCTCTACGTCAAGCCGACCACCCTGCGGGAGACCGCCAACGGGTACGCGGTGCACACCGCCCGGGGCGCGATCCAGCGGGTGGTGCACGAGTTCGCCCGGTTCTACCAGCGGCAGCTGGCCGCGTACCAGGCCCGGGGCGAGTTCCCGGTCACCGGCCAGGTGGAGATCCGGGTCGCCGGGGTCGACCGGGCCGCCGACGTCGGCGTACCCGGGGCGGAGCCGCCGGCACTCTCCGCGGCCCGGCCCCGCGCCGACCACCCGGAGTGGGACACGGTGGTCTGGTTCGACGTGCTCACCTTCCCGACCGCGCCCCGGGCGCACGCCTTCTACCGGGAGATGGAGACCTTCTTCTTCACCAACTACACCGGTTCGTACGCCGGCTGCCGGGTCGAGTGGTCCAAGGGCTGGGGCTACACCGACTCCGCCGCCTGGTCCGACCCGACCATGCTGACCCGGACCGTGCCGGACTCCTACCGGCACGCGCCCGACCCGACCTGGGACGCGGCGGTGGCGAGGCTGAACTCCCACGACCCGCACCGGGTGTTCAGCAACGCCTTCCTCGACGTGCTGCTGCCGGGGACACCGTGACCCGGTCGCCGTGCCGCCGAGGTCGACCTGCGCCCTGAGCGAACAGGGCTGGCCTACGGCGCCGCGCCGTGTGGAAATGGAACCGGCATCGGTGGGGCCGACCGGGGAGGAACCGGATGCGTGGTGGCGCGGCGTACGACGAGATCGCCGACTGGTACGAGGCGGAGTTCCTGCCCCGGCACACCGTCGCCGACGACGAACTGGAGGTCGGCCGGACCCTGCGGCTGCTGCTCGGCCCCGGCGACGGGCCCTGCCTGGAACTCGGCTGCGGCACCGGCGCGTACGCCGACTCGATCCGCGCCCTCGGTCGGACACCGGTCGGCGTCGACATCTCGGCCGGCATGCTCCGGTACGCCCGCGACCGCCTGCCGGTGGTCCGGGCCGACGCCGCCCGGCTGCCGGTCCGGGACGGTGCGCTGCCGGCGGTCGTCGCGGTGATGGTGCACACCGACATGCCGGGATATCCGGCGGTGCTCCGGGAGGCGGCCCGGGTGCTTGCCCCCGGCGGGACCTTCGTGCACGTCGGCGTCCACCCGTGTTTCTGCGGCGGGTTCGCCGACCGCACCGACCGCGACGCGATCGTGATCCGCCCCGGTTACCGGGACAGCGTCTGGACGAAGGAGTCCTGGACCGACCAGGGGATCCGGGACAAGGTCGGCGCGACGCACCACCCGCTGCCGGAACTGCTGCACATGTTCCTGGACGCCGGGCTGAGCTTCGAGCGGTTCGCCGAGGGCGGCGGGCCCACCCCGATCGTCCTCGCCGCGCGCGCCCGCCGGTCAGGCTGAACCGGTCGCCGACTCGGCGGGCCCGCCGGTCAGGCTGAGCCGGTCGCCGACTCGGCGCGCCCGCCGCCGAGCCGCCGCAGCGCGGCCTCGTGCAGCGCCGGTGTCCGGGCGAACAGCGCCGGTCCGGCGGCCGGTCGGGACCGCCCGTCGAATCCGGTGTACCGGCCACCGGCCTCGGTGACGATCAGAGAGGTGGCGGCGAAGTCCCAGACCTGCCCCCGGGTCTGCACGGCGAGGTCCAGCTCGCCGCGCGCGACCAGGAGCGCCGGGTGGGTACACCACGGGGTCGGCGTGCTGACCGCCACCAGCGGGGCGATCATCTCGCGTTCGGCCGGGTAGACCTGCTCGTCCGGCGGTACCACCCCGAGCCGGCCGCCGGGCAGCGGATCGGCCGGGTCGGATCCGCGGGTGCGCAGGGGCCGTTCCCCGGTCATCCCGGTTCCAGTGATCTCCGCCTGGTGCGCACCGGAGCCGCGCCGGGCCCACCAGATCGTCCGCTGTGCCGGCAGGACGGCCACCCCGACGACGATCTCGCCCGCCTCCTCCAGGGCGACGAGCACCTGCCAGCGCTCGTCACCGGCGACGAACTGCGCCGTACCGTCGATCGGGTCGACGATCCAGCGCCGGGCGGCCTGCCCGGTCTGCCCGACCTCCTCGCCCAGGATCGCGTCGTCGGGCCGCGCTGCGGCCAGTACCTCCCGGACGGTGGCCTCGACGGCCCGGTCGGCCTCGGTCACGACGCTGCCGTCCGACTTCCGCTCCCGGTCGAGCCGGCCGAGGTCGGCGAAGTACCGGAGGGCGACGGTGGCGCCGGCCAGCGCGGCCCGGCGGGCAAGGAGAAGATCGTCTTCCACCGACCCATCCTCGCGGTCGACCGGGGTCAGCGGTCGACCGGGGTCATCCGCAGGGCAAGGGCCGGGCACATCCGTACCGCCTTGCGGGCGCCCCCCTCCAGCCAGGTCGGCACCGGGGTGGACGGGAACGACGGGAAGCCGTTCGAGTCCAGCCGGATGAACTCCGGCACCACGCTGGCGCAGAGCCCGTGCCCGTCACAGCGCGACCAGTCCACCACCAGCTTCGAGGTCGGGGCGTCGGCCGCGTTGGGCAGCCCGAGGAGGCCCTTCACCTTCCTGCCGCAGGTGCCCCGCGCGGCGTGCACCTCCAGGTCCTCGGTGAAGATCTCCAGCGCCGAGGTGGCGAACCGGGCGGTGCCGTCGGGATGGCTGCACGCGCCACGACCCTTCACCGCACCGGCCGCCGCCCGGACCACCTCGGCGGCGGCGCTGCCACCGACGATCAGATCCAGCGACCGGGCCAGGTCCGGCAGGCCGAGCCGGCACGGCCCGCACTGCCCGGCGGACTCGCCGGCCAGGTAGGTGACGACCTGTGCGGCCTCGCCGAGCGGGCACACCTCGGCGCTCAGCGGCATGATGATGCCCGCGCCGAGCGCGCCGCCGACCTTGGCGAAACCGGCCCGGGACACCTCGGCGGTCGCGGCGCCCTCGGCGCTGATCCACTTGCCGTGGTAGCCGCCGGTGAGCACACCCGGCCCCTCCGGCGTCTCGCAGAGTTCCAGCACATCCCGCAGCGGGATGCCGGTCGGGCACTCCACCACCGCGGGCCGTCCGGCGGCTCCGGTCACGGTGAGCAGCACGGTGCCGGGCTCGTCGGCGGTGCCGACCGTGCCGTACTCGTACGGGCCGAGCCGGGCGGCCAGGGCGAGCTGGGCGTACGTCTCGGCGTTGGAGAGCAGCGTCGGCAGCCCGCCCACCCCGGTGTCGCTGGCCCGCACCTTGCGCCCCGGCGGGATGTGCGCCTCGCCGTTGATCCCGCGCACCAGCGCGCCACCCTCGCCGGAGATGAACCGGTGCGGCACGGTGACGATGCCGGTGCGTACCGGCATCCGGCGCTCGGCCAGCGCGGCGGTCAGTGACGCCTCACCGATGCCGTCGTCGGCGACGCCGATCACGATCTCGTCGGCGTCCAGGGCGTAGGCGGCGATCGCGGCCCCGTCGAGGATCAGGTGCGGCGCCCGGGTGAGCAGCGCCTTGTCCTTCCAGGCGCCCGGCTCGCCCTCGGTCGCGTTCACCACCACCACGGTCGGCAGGTCCTGCCGGTCCGCCGACTCCAGCACCGCCCGGAACTTGCGGGCGAACGGGAAGCCGGCGCCCCCCTTGCCCTTCAGTTCGATCCCCTCGACCAGTCGGAGCAGGCCCTTGGGGGAGAGCGGGTTGACAGCACCGTGCACCATCTCGTGCGCGGTCAGGTCGAGCCGGCCGAACTCGTCGAAGCCGGCGGTGAGCCGGGGTTCGCCGAAGCAGGCGACCGGGGGTACGGCGGTCAGACTCACCGCGCTTCACCTTTCAGACTGGTCCAGTACGCGCCCTCCTCGGCCGCCTCGTCCGGGTCGTCCCGGCGCCGGGAGGACCGGCTGGACGGCTCGTCGGACCTGCGGGACCGGCGGGTGGCAAGGTCGATCAGGGCAGGCTTCTCGTCGTCGTCATCGTCGTCGTCCGCCCGGGCGACGAGATTCGGCTCGTACCGGGCGGCCCGGCCCCACTCCGCGGTGCTCTCCTCGGCCTCGTCGGCGCCGCGAGCCCGGCTGTGCCGTCCGGAGCGGTCGTCCGGTTCCTCGTCGGCGGCCCGCCGTCGCCGGCCGGCCCGGGTGGCACCGCTCGGCGTCGGCTCGTCGTCCGACTCCCGCCAGGAGCGCCGCCCCGACCCGTCGGTGTCCCGTCGGGACCGCCGGCTCTCGCCGGGCTCGTCACCGGCCGAGGTGTCGTCCCAGGCGCGCGGCGGGCGGTACATCGCGTCGTCCTCGCCGCCCCGTGGCCGCTCCCACGGGTCGCCCGGCTCGTCGCCGGCCGCCCAGCGTCGTGGGCTGTCCCAGGGCAGCTCGGCGTCGCTGAGTGCGTCGCCCTGGTCCCTGCCGCCCGACATGCTGCCCGGCGGCGGCACCTCGGGTACGGCGAACCGGTCGGATCGGCTCCGGGGCGCGTACGTGCTGTCGAGTTCGCCGGCCCGGGCCCAGGCGTCGATCGCCGACTCCGAGCCGCCGCGCAGGTCGGAGAGGCTTTCCCGGCGACGCCGGCCACCGCCCTGGGTGTCGTCCGGCCGGCCGCCGTAGGTGTCCCGCTCGTCGCGGCCGGCCCGGCTCGCCGGCTGGCCGCGCCGCCCGCTCACGGCCTCCGAGTCGTCCCAGCGGTTGCCCCGACCACCGCCGCGCCGGCCGGCGAGGGTGTCGTCCTCCCACCGGCTGCGCCGGCTCCGGCCGCCCTCCCGACCGGGGGAGTTGGCCCGGCTGGCCCGGATCTCGTCGGCGGTACGGCGCTTGGCCGGCGCCATCGAGCTGGTCCGGCCGACCGGACCCGGCTTGCCCGGCCTGCCGGCCCGTCCCGGCTTGCCGGCTCGGCCGACCGGGGAGAGCGCGCCGGTGGTCTGGCCCAGTTCCGCCCGCTTGCGACCCAGCGACACCGAGAGTCGGACACCCAGCAGCGCCAGTACGAGAGCCACGCAGAGCAGATAACTGAGGGTGACCCAGGTGGCCGCGGCCCGGCCGGCCTGGAGGCCGTGCACCAGCGCGATCGGCCAGGCGGCGTACGAGATGCTGTGCAGCGTCCGCCACAGCCACGGCTTGCCGACCCCGGCGAACCGGGCCCGGACCAGGCCGGTCCAGAGCACCGCCACCATCATCGCCCCGGCGACGGTGCCCAGCCCGACGTAGACGTTGGCACCGTTGAGGAAGGGCAGGAGCGCCTTGTCGGGGCTGATGTGACCGGCCGCGATCTTGGTCAGCACGTGCAGCACCAGGGCGAAGACCGCGATGATGCCGAGCGACCGGTGGGCCGACTGGAGCAGCACCCGGTGCCGGATCAGCAGGACGATCCGGTCGGTCGCCACCAGCCCGATCATCACGGTCAGGCTCAGCGCCACCAGGGTGGCCGGTCCGGCGAAGAACGCCATGTAGACGAACATGTAGGCGTTGATCAGCCCACCGATCGGGCTCAGCATCGCCGCCGCCCAGAGCATTGCCAGGGCCGAGACGACGAGCAGGGCGACCGCACCCTGCGGCTTGGGTGTGCTTCCCCGGCTGGTGAAGCTCATGGGGACGCTGGCACGCTGAATCTGTCTCGTCCGGGCCATCTGCTCCTCGATCTTCCGCCTCGGCGCCCACCACCGCGCCCCGCCTGCCCACCCGTCGCGCGACGGGCACGGCCGCCTATTGTGCCCCGCCCCGATCGCGCCACTTTGGGCGGAGTCGTACCGCCGCGCGTCGCTCGACGGCGGTCCGACCCCCATCAGGTACGGGAAAACGGGCCGGGGGGATGAGTCCCGTGCCGATTATGTTTCACGATCGGTGGAGTTGGCTGCCCCCGGGGGGTGGGCAATCCGGGGTCAACCGGTGAAGAGCTTCGCCGCGGTGATGACGGTCTGTACGACGCCGTACCCGAGGAGTGCGGCGACCAGCAGCCACGAGATCCAGAGTCGGCCGGACTGGTTCTTCGGTTGCCCGGTCATCGGGTACTGCTCCTCTCGGTGCCGGTCGCGTCGGCGGCCGTCGTGGCGGGGGTGGTGTCGGGCCGATCACCGTCCGTCGGCGCCGGAACCGGTGTGTCCGTCGTCCGGGCCGGCTCGTGGAAGCGGTCCGGTACCGGCCGGATCAGCAGGTTCGCCACGAACCCGATGGCCAGTACGCCGACCATGGTGAACAGTGCGGGCTGGTAGGCGGAGGCGGTGAGAGTGCCGGGCTTGCCCTGCGCGTCGAGGAAGCCGTTGATGATCAGGGGACCGGCGATACCCGCCGCCGACCAGGCGGTCAGCAGTCGGCCGTGGATGGCGCCGACCTGGTAGGTGCCGAACAGGTCCCGCAGGTAGGCCGGCACGGTGGCGAAGCCGCCGCCGTAGAAGGAGAGGATGACGCAGGCCAGCAGGACGAAGAGCGCGGTCGCGGTGGAGCCGACCAGGGCGAGCAGGGCGTACAGCACCATGCCGACGCCGAGGTAGACCATGTAGATCGGCTTGCGCCCGATCACGTCCGAGGTGGACGACCAGGCGAACCGGCCGGCCATGTTGAACAGTGACAGCAGTCCGACGAAGCCGCCGGCCGCCGCGATGGTGACGCTGGAGGTGCCGCCGTCCCGGAAGAAGTCCTGGATCATCGGGCTGGCCTGTTCCAGGATGCCGATCCCGGCGGTGACGTTGCAGAACAGCGCGATCCAGAGCAGCCAGAACGAGCGGGTGCGGATCGCGTTCGACGCCGAGACGTTCGCCGTGGTCACCAGGGGCTTGGCGGCCACCGTACCCGGATCGAAGCCGGCGGGGCGCCAGCCCGGCGCCGGGACCCGGACGTTGAAGACCCCGAACATCATGATGGCGAAGTAGCCGAGGCCGAGGGTGACGAAGAGGCCGACCAGGGCGCCCCCCGAGGCGACCGAGGCGGAGTTGGCCGGGTCGTAGCCGGGGTCGTAGAGCGAGAGTAGTTGCCGGCTCAGCGGGCTGGCCAGCATCGCGCCGCCGCCGAAGCCCATGATCGCCAGGCCGGTGGCCAGTCCGGGGCGGTCCGGGAACCACTTGATCAGCGTGGAGACCGGCGAGATGTAGCCGATGCCGAGACCGATGCCGCCGAGGAAGCCGTAGCCCAGGTAGACCAGCCAGAGTTGCCCGGTCGCGATCCCGAGCGCACCGACCAGGAAGCCGGCGGCCCAGAAGGAGGCCGAGACGAACATCGCCTTGCGGGGACCGTTCGACTCCACCCAGGTCCCGCCGAGCGCGGCCGAGAGGCCGAGCATCACGATGGCGATGCTGAAGATGACCCCGATTGCGGTCTGGCTCGCGTCGAAGTGCGCGATCAGGGAGTTCTTGTAGACGCTCGTCGCGTACGCCTGACCGATGCACAGGTGCACCGAGAGTGCCGCCGGAGGTATCAGCCAGCGACTGTATCCGGGTGCGGCGACGGTGTGCTGGTGGTCGAGTGCGGTCATCAGCGACACGACGTACCTCGCTTGCGGCAGGGCGGGGGCGCGGCGCGGGTGCCACGGATCGGTCGTCCCGCGTCGCCAGCCGCGGTGGTTTCGCTCTTCGACCGGAACCTATTCCCCGGTACGGGCTTCCTTGATCATCGATCTCTCACCGATCGGCGGACGGTCGATCGGCTGAGCCGAACGGTAGTTCGTATACCGTACGCGGTCGCCAGCGCCCTCCAGTCGGTGCGCGTCCGGCTCGGCGGGCGGGCCGAACGCACCCGATCAGCGAGGAGCCCGGGCGGCGGCGGTGAGCGCGGCGGTGATCCGGGGCAGCGCGCTGCCGATCGGCTCCCTGACCACCTCGTCGGCCAGGCCGTCGTACGGGGTCGGGTCCCGGTTGACGATCACCAGCCGGGCACCGGCACCCACGGCGATCCGGCAGAGCGAGGCGGCCGGCTCGACCAGCAGCGAACTGCCGACCGCGAGCATCAGCTGACTCGCCGCCGCGATCCGCTTCGCGTTGTCCAGGGTGTCCGGGTCGAGGTACTGCCCGAACAGCACGACGGCGAGTTGCAGGATGCCCCCGCACTCCCGGCACCCCGGATCCGGCTCGCCCGCCGCCACCCGGTCCAGGGTGGCCCGCGCCTCGGACCGCGCCCCGCAGCCGGTGCAGACCACCGCGCGCATGCTGCCGTGCAGCTCCAGCACCTTCCGGGCGGCCATCCCGGTCATCTGGTGCAGACCGTCGACGTTCTGGGTCAGGATCCGCACCGCGATCCCGGCCCGGTCCAACCCGGCCAGCGCGTGGTGCGCGGCGTTCGGCTCGGCCCGCCACGCGGCGTGCCCGAGATAGCTCCGCCAGAACCGGGCCCGCACCTGCGGGTCGGCCATGAAGCGGTCGTGGGTGAACGCGTCGGCGAGCTTCGGGTCCCGGGTCCAGACCCCGTCCGGTCCCCGGTAGTCGGGCACCCCGGAGTCGGTGGAGATGCCCGCCCCGGTGAGCACCGCCACCCGGCGTACGTCCCGGCACCACTCGGGGATCTCCACGTCGTCCATGACCGGCGATGCTAGGCGGCGGTGCCGGGCGGCGGCGAGGCGATTATCGGCCGGCCGACCCCACGCCGAAGACGAACGCCCGCGGGAGACACCGCGATCCGATTGGGTGAACGGGTCGAAGGTCCCGGGCCGGGCGGACCTCGGACCGGTCGCTCCGGGGAGCCGACGGCCATACCGTGGTGGAGGCGGCCGGGACATCGGCGCGGATCCGGGTACGGAACGCGGCGCCGGCCCGCCGGAGGCCGACGACGTACGCCTGCGGAAGGGTTGAACGTGGCAACCGAGACCATGGACCAGACCGGGACGGCGGACGACGCCGCGATCCTGCACACCCTCGCGGCGCCGGACGAGTCCGACCTCGCCCGGCTCGACGCGTGGTGGCGGGCCAACAACTACCTGACGGTGGGGCAGATCTACCTGCGCGGCAACCCGCTGCTCCGTGAGCCGCTCAGCGCGGAGCACATCAAGCCCCGACTGCTCGGGCACTGGGGGACCAGCCCCGGCCTGTCGCTGATCTACGCGCACGTCTCCAGGCTGATCAGGCTCACCGGGCAGCCGGCGATCTACCTCGCCGGGCCGGGGCACGGCGGGCCGGCCCTGGTCGCGGCCGGCTACCTCGAGGGCACCTACAGCGAGATCTATCCGGAGGTCGGGCAGGACGAGGCCGGCCTGCTCCGGCTCTTCCGGCAGTTCTCCAGCCCCGGCGGCATCCCGAGCCACGTCTCGGTGACGACGCCGGGCTCGATCCACGAGGGCGGCGAACTCGGGTACGTGCTCGTGCACGCCTACGGCGCCGTCATGGACAACCCCGACCTGCTCGCGGTCGCCGTGGTCGGCGACGGCGAGGCGGAAACCGGCCCGCTGGAGGGCTCCTGGAAGGGCGTCTCCTTCGTCAACCCGGCCCGGGACGGCGCCGTCCTGCCGATCCTGCACCTCAACGACGCGAAGATCGCCGGTCCGACGGTGCTGGCCCGCAAGGATCCGGCCGAGGTCCGGGCGCTCCTGGAGGGGCACGGCTACCAGGTGATCGAGGTCGACGCCGCCGACCTGCCCGGTTCACACCACCGCTTCGCGGCGACCCTCGCCGAGGCGTGGGGCCGGATCCGCGCCATCCAGCGGGCCGCCCGGGGCGGCGACTGGGACGGTAGCCGGCCGCGCTGGCCGCTGATCGTCCTGCGCTCGCCGAAGGGCTGGACCGGCCCCGAGGAGGTCGACGGGGTCAGGGTCACCGGCAGTTGGCGGTCCCACCAGGTGCCGCTGTCCGGGGTACGGGACAACCCCGAACACCTGGCGCTGCTGGAACGCTGGCTGCGGTCGTACCGGCCGGAGGAGCTCTTCGACAAGGCCGGCGCGCCCACCGCGACCGTGCGGGAACTCCCACCCCGGGCAGACCTGCGGATGAGCGCCTCGCCGCACGCGAACGGCGGCCGGCTCACCCGCGATCTGGACCTGCCGGACTTCCGCGACTACGCGGTCGACGTGCCGGCCCCGGCCAAGCTGCGCGCCGAGTCGACCCGCCGGCTCGGTGAACTCCTCCGGGACGTCTACCGCCGCAACCCCGACACGTTCCGGCTGTTCTGCCCGGACGAGACGAACAGCAACCGCCTCGGCGCCGTCTTCGAGGCGTCCGACCGGGCCTTCATGGAACGGGTCACCGACGCCGACGTGGCGATCGGCCGCGACGGCCGGGTGATGGAGGTGCTCTCCGAGCACAACTGTCACGGCTGGTTGGAGGGGTACACGCTGACCGGCCGGCACGGGATGTTCGCCACCTACGAGGCGTTCGCGATGGTCAGCGCGTCGCAGACCGTCCAGCACGGAAAGTGGCTCCAGGAGGCGAAGCACCTGCCGTGGCGGGCGAAGGTGCCGAGCCTGAACATCCTGCTCACCTCGACGGCCTGGCGCAACGACCACAACGGCTTCTCGCACCAGGGCCCCGGCCTGATCCAGGTGGTCCTCACCCAGCGCGGCGACATCGCCCGGATCTACCTGCCGCCGGACGCCAACTGCCTGCTCTCGGTCGCCGACCACTGCCTCCGGTCCCGGTCGTACATCAACCTGATCGTCATCGACAAGCAGCCACAGTTGCAGTGGCTCTCGATGCCCGAGGCGATCACGCACTGCGCCCAGGGCGCGGGGATCTGGGAGTGGGCCGGCACCGACGACGGCGGCGGCGACCCGGACATCGTGCTCGCCTGCGCCGGTGACGTCGTCACCATGGAGACCGTCGCGGCCGCCCAGATCCTCCGGGAACGCCTGCCCGGGATGAAGGTCCGGGTGGTCAACGTCGTCGACCTGATGACCCTGGTCCGGCCCAGGGACCACCCGCACGGAATGAGCCCCACCCTCTTCACCGAGCTGTTCACCGACACCGTGGACGTGGTCTTCGCCTTCCACGGCTATCCCGGCGCCATCCACCAGCTCGTGCACGGGCGGCCGGACGCCGACCGGTTCCGGGTACGCGGATTCGTGGAGCAGGGTACGACCACGACGCCGTTCGACATGACGGTACGGAACCGGACGTCCCGCTACCACCTGGTGCTGGACGCGATCAACAACGCCCGGCGGCTGCCCCGGGGCGCGGCCGAGCTGAGCCGCTGGTGCGAGCGGCAGCTCGCCCGGCACGAGGCGTACGTGGTGGAGCACCTGGAGGACATGCCGGAGGTACGCGACTGGTCCCTCGGCGACTGGGCGGCCCGCGGCTGAACCGTCGACGACCGGACCCGGCAAGAACCGACTCGAAATGGGGTACCAGAGGTGTTCGTGCAGGCCGTACCCGGTGCCGACGCGCTCACCATCGACGGTGGAATCGTGCGGATCCGCGCGGTCATGCCGCAGGACCGGGACCGGTTGACCGAGCTCTACCGGAGCAGCTCGCCGGAGAGCCTGCGGATGAGGTTCTTCGCCGTGGCGGGTGAGCGGACCATCGCCGCCGAGGTCGACCGGCTCTGCCGGCCCGCGTCACCGGCCGAGCACGGCGCCGTGCTGGCCGAGACCGCCGGCCAGCTCGCCGGGGTCGCCTCCTACGAGGTGGGTGACGGTGGCGCCGGAGCCGAGTTCGCCGTCTTCGTCGCCGACGGGCAGCGCGGCCGGGGCATCGGCACGCTGCTGCTGGAGCACCTGCGGGCGGTGGCCGGCGCGGCCGGTGTGACCGAACTGCGCGGCGACGTCCTGCCGGCAAACGCCGCGATGCTCCAGGTCGCGGCCGACCTGACCGGACGCGCGGGCTCCCGGACCGAGGACGCGATCCTGGCCGTCGGCCTGCCAACCGAGGTCAGCGAGGCCGAACTCGGCGCCGCCGACGCCCGCGACCGGGTGGCGGCGCGCGCCTCACTGCGACCGCTGCTCGCACCCCGCTCGGTGGCGGTGGTCGGCGCCGGCCGTACCCCGGGCGGCATCGGTCACGAGACGCTGCGCAGCCTGCTCCGGTACGGCTTCACCGGGCCGGTCCACCCGGTCAACCCGCACGCCACCGAGGTCTGCGGGCTGCCGGCGTACCCGAGGCTGTCGGCGCTGCCCGAACCGGTGGAGCTGGCGGTCGTCGCGGTGCCCGCCCCGGCGGTGGTCGACACGATCCGGGACGCGGCCGCCGCCGGGGTACGCGCCGCCGTGGTCCTGACCTCCGGGCTCGGCGAGAGCGGCGCCGCCGGCCGGGAGGCGCAGCGCCAACTGGTGGAGGTCGCCCGGGCGCACGGGATCCGGCTGGTCGGCCCGAACTGCATCGGGGTGGTGAACACCGACCCGGCGGTCCGGCTCGCCGCCGCCTTCGCGCCGGTGTTGCCGCCCGCCGGAGGGCTCGCGGTCGCCTCGCAGTCCGGCGCGGTCGGCGTCGCGCTGCTGGAGCAGGCCGAGCGGGTCGGCTGCGGGCTCTCCACCTTCGTCTCGCTCGGCAACAAGGCCGACGTCAGCGGCAACGACCTGATCGCGTACTGGTACGACGACCCGGCGACCAGGGCGGTCGCCCTCTACCTCGAGTCGTTCGGCAATCCCCGCCGGTTCGCCCGACTGGTCCGCGGGCTCGCCCGGCGCAAGCCGGTGCTGGCGGTCAAGAGTGGCCGTTCCCGGGCCGGAGTGCGGGCCGGGGCGGCGCGCACCGCCGCCGTGGCGGCGCCGGACAGCACGGTCGACGCGCTCTTCGCCCAGGCCGGGGTGATCCGGTTGGAGACCCTCGGTGACCTGATGGACACCGCGCGGCTGCTCACCGACCAGCCGCTGCCGACGGGTGATCGGCTCGCCGTCATCGGCAACGCCGGCGGGGTCAACGTGCTGGCCGCCGACGCCGCCGACGGGGCAGGGCTCCGGGTCGGGGCGCTCAGCCCGGCGCTGCGGGAGCGGCTGCGGGGCGTACTGCCTCCGCTGGCCGGGGACGACAATCCGCTCCACCTCGGTGCGGGGGCGAGTCCGGCGGCGCTCGCCGACGCGGCCCGGGTGGTCGCGGCCAGCGGCGAGGTCGACTCGTTGCTGCTGGTGGTCGCGGCGACCCGGGCCAACGACGTGCCGGCGATGCTGGCCGCCCTCGCCCCGGTCCTGGACTCGGCGCCCGGCCTCACCGCCGCCGTCGTCGTGCTCGGCCTGGCCGATCCGCCGGTCACCGTGGGCAGCCGCCGGGCACCCGTCTTCGACCTGCCGGAACGGGCCGTCCGGGCGATCGGACGCGCCGCCTGGTACGCCGACTGGCTCCGGCAGCCGGCCGGCGGCATCCCGCCGAGGGTCGCGGGTGCCGGACGGGGTCGGGAGCTGGTGCGCGAGGCGCTCGGTACGGCTGCCGGCTGGCAGCCGTACGACCGGATCGCCGAGATCCTCGGCAGCTACGGCATCCCGGTGGTGCCGGCGCGCCGGGTGGAGACCGTCGAGGAGGCGGTCGCCGCCGCCGAGGGGTTCGGTTACCCGGTCACGCTGAAGGCCGCCGCTCCGGACCTCGTGCACAAGAGCGACGTGGGCGGGGTCGCGCTGGGGCTCGGCGGCCCGGAGCAGGTGCGAACGGCGTACCCGGGGGTGGCCGGTCCGGCCGGTCCGGTACTGGTGCAGCCGATGGCCCGGGGCCAGCTGGAGCTGGTCGCCGGAGTGGTGCACGACCCGCAGTTCGGCTCGCTGGTGATGGTCGGGCTCGGCGGGGTGCACACCGACCTGCTCGGCGACCGGTCGCTGCGGCTGACCCCGGTGACCGACCTCGACGCCGGCCGGATGTGGCGGTCGTTGCGCGCCGCGCCGCTGCTCACCGGTTACCGGGGTACCCCGCCGGTCGACACCGCCGCGGTCGAGGAACTGCTCTGCCGGCTCGGTCAGCTCGCCCAGGACCTGCCGGAGGTGGCCGAACTCGATCTCAACCCGGTGCTGGTCGGCCCGGACGGGGTGGCGGTGGTCGACGCCAAGCTGCGGCTCGCGCCGGTCGGCGCGGGGTCGCAACGCATCCTGCGGAACCTGCGGGCCGCACAGTGAGCCGGTGGCCGCGCGGCGGGCACGACCTGATCATCGGGCCTGCCGTGCGGACCGGCCCCGGGGATACCATCGCCGGATGACCGAGCCGAGGCCGCCCGCCGAGTCGGGGTTCGCGGCCCCGTCGCTGGGCATCACACCGCTGTCCCGGGTACGCCTGGACGAGTTGCTCCAGGAGATGCTGGACCGGGTCGGCGAGGTGGTGACCAGCCGGGAGCGGCTGCGGGCGCTGCTGACCGCCGTCGTCGGGATCAGCACGGACCTCGACCTGCACAGCACCCTGGACCGGATCGTCGCGGCCGCCTGCCGGCTGGCCGACGCCCGGTACGCCGCGCTCGGCGTCATCGGCCCCGACCGGCTGCTCACCGAGTTCATCACGCACGGCATCGACCCGGAGACGCACGCCCGGATCGGCGACCTGCCGCACGGTCGGGGCGTCCTCGGCCTGCTCATCGCCGACCCCCGTCCCGTACGGATGCCGGACATCACCCGGCACCCGCAGTCGTACGGCTTTCCGCCGAACCACCCGCCGATGCACAGCTTCCTGGGCGTGCCGATCCGGATCCGCGACCAGGTCTTCGGCAACCTCTACCTCGCGGAGAAGCAGGGCGCGACGGAGTTCACCGACGACGACGAGGAGATCGTCGTCGCGCTCGCCGCCGCCGCAGGGGTGATCATCGAGAACGCCCGCCTCTTCGCCATGGCGCACCGTCGGGAACGCTGGCTGGCCGCCGCCGCCGAGATCACCGGAGTGCTGCTCGGCGAGGTGCGCCGCACCGACGCGCTGCGGCTGATCGCCCGCCGGGCCCGGGAGGTCGCCGAGGCGGACATCGCCCTGGTGCTGCTCTACGACGAGGGCGCCGGAGAGTTCACCGTCGAGGTCGCCGACGGTGGCCGGGCCGCCGCCGAGCTGGTCGGCGCGGTACTGGCCGCCGACGACACCGCCTTCGTCGAGCCGGTGACGCACCGGCGGCAGGCGGTGGCGGAGAGCCTGGCGAAGGCGGCACCCTGGCCGGTACCGCTCAGTGCCGGCCCCGGCCTGATCTCCCCGCTGATCGTCGGCGACGCGCTGCACGGCGTACTGGTCGTCGGCTATCCGGCCGGGGAGCAGGCGGGTACGGACGTCGAGGGCACCCTGCTGGCGACGTTCGCCGGGCAGGCGGCGTTGGCCCTGGAGCGGGCCCGGGCGCAGGAGGAGCGGGAGTTGCTGGTGGTCCTGGAGGACCGGGAGCGGATCGCCCGGGACCTGCACGACGTGGTGATCCAGCGGCTGTTCGCGATGGGGCTCCAGTTGCAGACGGTGGCGCCGCTGGCCACCCGGCCCGACGTGCGGCAACGGCTCAACGCCACCGTCGACGACCTCGACTCCACCATCCGGGACATCCGGCGGGCGATCTTCGAACTGCGTACCCCGATGAGCGCGGCGCTGCGTACCGAGATCCGGGACCTGGTCGCCGGCTCCGCCGAGGCGCTCGGCTTCCGTCCCGGGCTGGAGATGACCGGGCCGGTGGACAGCGCCGTGCCGGACCGGATCCGCCCCGACCTGCTCGCGGTGCTCGGCGAGGCGCTCTCGAACGCGATCCGGCACGCCCGGGCGACCCGGGTGACGGTCACCATCGACGTGCGCGACGGTGAACTGTGCGTGGGTGTCGCCGACGACGGGGTGGGCACCGACCCGGCGCGGGCCCGGGGCGGCCTGGTCAACCTGCGGGAACGCGCGGAGCGTTACGGCGGCAGCTTCGAGGTCGCCCGGACCGAGCCGACCGGGACCACGGTCGTGTGGCGGGTGCCGCTGCGGGACTGAGCGCTCGGCCGAGCCAACCCGGGGCCGGGGTCAGTCAGTGCCGTTCGCCGAGCAGCCGGGTGGCGAGCACCGCCGCCTGGGTGCGCCGCTCCAGGCCGAGCTTGGCCAGCAGGCTGGAGACGTAGTTCTTCACGGTCTTCTCGGCCAGGAACATCTTGCCGGCGATCTCCCGGTTGGTCAGCCCTTCGGCCACGTACTCCAGGATCCGGCGCTCCTGCTCGGTCAGCGACTGGAACTCCCGAGGCTGCTCGACCCCGGTGCGGATCCGGTCCAGCACCCGGGCGGTGACCGCCGGGTCCAGCAGTGACTGGCCGGCGGCCACCCGGCGGACCGCGTCGACCAGGTCGGTGCCGCGGATCTGCTTGAGGACGTACCCGGCGGCGCCGGCCATGATCGCCGCGAACAGGGCCTCGTCGTCCTCGTACGAGGTCAGGATCAGCCCCTTGATCGTGGAGTCGACCGCCCGGACGTCCCGGCACACGTCGATGCCGTTGCCGTCCGGCAGCCGCGCGTCCAGGATCGCCACGTCCGGGCGGAGTGCCGGGATGCGGCGCGCCGCCTCCTGCGCCGAGCCGGACTCGCCGACCACCTCGATATCGCCGTCGCTCTGCAACAGCCCGGCCAGGCCGCGCCGCACCACCTCGTGGTCATCGAGCAGGAAGACCCTAATCACCCGTCCTTCCTACCCGGCCGCCGCCCCGACTGCCAGGGCCGAAGGTCCCGAACGCCGGTCGCCGGAGCGGGGACAGGGTCCCGGCGGAACGGGACCTGCGGCCCTGCCGGCGCGCCCCGGCGGCGGCGCACCGTGGAGGGAGACAGCGTACGAGGAGGAACTGCGATGAGCCCCATCCGGAGCGACGCGACGACGCCCGCCGACGGAACCGCCGTACCCGCCGCCGAGGTCCGGGCCGCGTTCGCTGCGGCCGCCGGGTACGCGCTGCTGGCGCCCTCGGTCTTCAACACCCAGCCGTGGCGTTGGCGGGTCGGCCCCGGCGCCGTACTGACCCTGCGGGCGGACCGCTCCCGTCAGGTGCACAGCGTCGACGAGGCTCGACGGCTGCTGCTGGTCAGCTGCGGCGCCGCCCTGCACCACGCACGGCTGGCGCTCGCCGTGGCCGGATACCGCACCGAGGTCGTCCGGTTTCCGGACGACGCCGACCCGGACACGTTGGCCAGGATCACGGTGACCGGTCGACAGGAGCCGGACCCGGAGCGGTCCCGACTGCACGCGGCCGGGGAGCGGCGACGCACCGACCGGCGGGCCTTCGACGACCGTCCGGTCGCCGAGCCGACCCTGCGCCGGCTCCGCCGTGTCGTCGAGGCCGAGGGGGCGTACCTGCACCTGGTCCGCGAGGACCAGATGCCGATGCTGGCCGTCGCGACCGCCAACGCGGCCGCCGCCGAACTGGAGGACCCGGCGTACCGGGCCGAGTTGCGACGCTGGACCAACCGCCCGGCGGGCAGCCGGGACGGCGTACCGGCCGCCTCGGCGGTGCGCGCGGGGCCGCGCCGGGTGCCGATCCGCGAGCACGCGTTCGGCGGCACGCCAGGCCTGGAGGCCGGCGGCGGCATGGATCGGGGCGCCGCCTACGCGATCCTGTTCGGCAACAGCGACGCCCCTGCCGACCTGCTCGCCGGCGGTGAGGCGCTCTCCGCCCTGTTGCTGACCGCCGTGGCGGAGGGGCTGGCCACGGCACCGCTGAGCGAGCCGATCGAGCTGGACTGGCCGCGCTGGCTGATGCGCAACCTGCTCGCCGAGATCGGTGAACCGTACGTGGTGGTCCGGCTCGGCTTCGTCACCGACCCGAGCCCGCTGCCGCCGGTGCTCCGGCTGGACCCGACCGACGTGATCGAGTACGCCGACTGAGGCGGGTGGTCCGGTCCGGCGCCACGGCGGCCGGGCTGACGACCTGCCTGCACACGCGGGTGATCGCGGTGCCGGCGGCCCGGGAGCAGCTCCGGCCGGCGCTCGGGCGGTTCGGCAGACCGCGAATGGTGCTGCGGATGGTGCTGCGGATCGGGCGTCGACCGGCGCACTGGGCATGCCGCCAGCGGTGGCTGACCCGAACCGGGCGTCCCGGGAAGACGGGTCCAAGGTCCCGGCGGCGAGCGGTCCGTCGGCCCTGCCCCACCCGGTGGTGCACGGCGTCGAATAGAGACAGCCGCGAGGGACAGCGCGGACGACACGAGAGGACGTGACGACGATGACGGCGACCAGCAACCAGCCCGTCGCCCGCCAGACCGCTGCGGCGGCCGACCCGGTGGGTGCGGAGACCGGCGCCCAGCGGGCCGCCCGGTACGTTTTCGCCGGCATCCGGCTCGCCCTGGGCTGGACCTTCCTGTGGGCGTTCCTGGACAAGATGTTCGGCTTCGGCTTCGCGACCGAGAGCAAGGCCGCCTGGGTCAACGGTGGCAGCCCCACCAGGGGCTTCCTGGCGTTCGGCGCGGAAGGACCGTTCAAGGCGTTCTACCAGGGCATCGCGGGCGCGGCCTGGGCCGACGCCCTGTTCATGGTCGGCCTGCTCGCCATCGGCATCGCCCTGCTGGCCGGGATCGGCCTCCGGGTCGCGGCGGTGGCCGGCGGTCTGCTGTACGTGCTGATGTGGACGGTCGTGCTGCCTCCGGCCAACAACCCCTTCCTGGACGAGCACCTGGTAAACGCCGCGCTGCTGGCCGGCCTGGCCCTGGTCGGCGCCGGCGACACCTGGGGACTCGGCCGGGCCTGGGCGAGGCTGCCGATCGTGCGGCGGCAGCCCTGGCTCAGGTGACGCCAGTTTCCCTGCGGCGGGCATCACCCCCCGGGTGGTGCCCGCCGCCGTCGTCCGGGTACGGCACTACGGTCTGATCTGTAGGGATACGTGCCGGTCCGCCCGGACCGCTCACCTTCTGGGGGAAGCTCATGACCGTGCAGATCGACCTGACCGGCCGGACCGCGTTGGTGACCGGATCGACCCAGGGTATCGGGGCGGCCATTGCCACCGGGCTGGCCAGGGCCGGGGCGCGGGTGGCCGTCAACGGCCGTACGCCGGAGAGCGTCGCGCGGGCCGCGACCGCGCTGCGGGCCGACGTGCCGGACGCCGAGGTGGTCGAGGTCCCGGCCGACGTGGCCACCGACGACGGCACGGCGCGGGCCCTCGAAGTCCTGCCCAGCGTCGACATCCTGGTCAACAACCTGGGCATCTTCGCCGCCCGACCGGCGCTGGAGATCGACGACCAGGAGTGGCGGCGCTACTTCGAGGTCAACGTGCTGGCGGCGGTTCGGCTGACCCGGAGCTACCTGCCGGGGATGATGGAACGCGGCTGGGGACGGATCCAGTACATCGCGAGCGACTCCGCGGTGGTCATCCCGGCCGAGATGATCCATTACGGGGTCTCCAAGACGGCGCTGCTCGGCGTCTCCCGGGGCTTCGCCAAGGCCGCTGCCGGGTCCGGGGTGACGGTCAACTCGGTGATCGCCGGCCCGACCCACACCGGTGGGGTGGAGGAGTTCGTCTACCAACTCGTCGACCGGAGCGTGCCGTGGGAGCGGGCGCAGCGCGAGTTCATGCGACTGCACCGGCCGCAGTCGCTGCTGCAACGGCTGATCGAGCCCGCCGAGATCGCCAACATGGTCACCTACCTGGCCTCACCGCTCGCCTCGGCGACCACGGGCGCGGCCGTCCGGGTCGACGGCGGGTACGTCGACGCCATCGTCCCGTAGCCGGCGCACCAGGCCTCCGGCAGCGCGTCGCCGCCCTCTCGTTGCCATCGCCGACTTTCCAACGCCGACAAGAACTCTATCCTTGACAAATATAGTTGTCGGTGTGAGAGTTGCTGGCAGGCGCGACGAGTGCGCCGACAACGACGGTCCGCCGCACAGCGGGGGCCCGATGGAGAGGACACCGACAATGCGGAAGCTGGTCGTGAGCACCTTCCTGACCCTCGACGGGGTCATGCAGGCCCCGGGCGGCCCTGGCGAGGACGACGACAACGGCTTCGCCCACGGCGGCTGGATGGTCAACTACTGGGACGACCAGGTGGCCGAGGCCATGGCGGACCTGATGGGCAAGCCGTTCGACCTCGTACTCGGGCGCCGGACCTACGACATCTTCGCCTCGTACTGGCCGCACGCCTCGGAGGAGGAGGGCGCGGGGCCACTCAACCGCGCCACCAAGTACGTCGCCTCCCGGGGCCGCCCCGCACTGGACTGGGACAGGTCGGTGCTGATCGAGGGTGACGTGGCCGAGGGCGTCGCGGCGCTCAAGCGGCAGGACGGACCCGAGTTGCAGGTGCACGGCAGTGGCAACCTGATCCAGACGCTGTTGCGGCACAATCTGGTCGACGAGTTCCGGTTGCTGGTCTTCCCGGTCGTCCTCGGCTCGGGCAAACGGCTCTTCGCCGACGGCACCGTCCCGGTCGGGCTGAAACTGGAGCGGAGCACGGTCTCGCCGAACGGGGTGATGATCGGCAGGTACGAGCCGGCCGGCGAGGTCGTCGTCGGCGCGTTCGGGCCGGAGTGACCGGCCGCACCGATCGGACGGGAACGCGAAGGAAAGGTGTCATGGCCGAACTGCTGGTGGTCGCCCACTGGACGATCGCTCCGGGCGCGGAGGAACAGGTCCGTTCGCTGTTGCCCGAATTCATCGAGGCGAGTCGCGCCGAGCCCGGATGCATCTCCTTCGTCGGCTACCAGCAGTTGGACGACGACCGGACCGTGGTGCTGCTCGAACGGTACGCGTCCCGCGAGGCGTTCGAGGCGCACCGCGACACACCCCACTTCCAGCGGCTCGCCCTCGAACAGATCGTGCCGCGCCTTGCGCGCCGCGTCGTGCAGACGTACGACGTACCCGGTTGACGCCGGACGCGGGTCGGGCCGGGCGGACGAGGAGGCAGGACGGTCACCCAGACGCGTCGGGCGCTCGCCGGGGTCGGGCCGGTGCAGGTGGAGTTGGACGGCGGCACCGGGCTGCTGCTCTCCGACGACCTCGAACCGGTGCCTCCGGTCGAGCCCTGGGCGGCCCTGCTGCCCGGCCTGGACCCGACCCCGATGGGCTGGTTCCGCCGGGAGTGGTTCCTGGGCGGGCACGGCCCCCGGCTCTTCGACCGGAACGGCAACATCGGCCCGACCGTGTGGTGGGACGGGCGGATCGTCGGCGGCTGGCACAGCGCAAGGACGGCGAAATCGTCTACCGGCTGCTCGAGGACGTCGGTGCCGAGGCGGTCGGCGCGGTGCGGGCGGCGGTGGCGGAGCTGGCCGGACGGCTCGGCGAGGCGCGGGTCACGCCGCAGTTCCGTACCCCGCTGGAGCAGGAACTCGCCGGCTGACCAGCCGGGACGTACCCGGTGTGCGGGCGGACTATCCGGGTAGGCGGGCCCGGACAGCGGTACCGGCAGAGCGGAGCGACCGATGAACGTGTCCCATCTTCCGCTGCGCGTCGCGATCGGCGCGTTCGTCCTGAACTCGGGCGTCTCCAAGTGGAACCTGGAGGGGGAGGAGGCGGCCGGCATGCACGGGATGGCGTCCGGGGCGATCCCGCCGATCAAGCAGATCCCGCCGGACCAGTTCGCCCGGCTGCTGGCCGGCACCGAGGTGGCGCTCGGCGCCGCCCTGCTCTTCCCGGTGGTCCCGTCCGCGCTGGTCGGGCTCGGCCTCCTCGCCTTCGGCGGCGGCCTGATGCGGCTGTACTGGGCCACGCCCGGCATGCACGAGCCCGGCAACCCCCGGCCGACCCAGCAGGGCGTACCGATCGCCAAGGACAGTTGGCTGGTCGGGGCCGGTCTCACCCTGCTCCTCGACGACCTGCTCAGCCGAGCCGCCGGCAAGCGACGCGGCGTGGGCCGGAAGATCGCGCGCCGGTGCGGCAAGCGTCGCGGCTGACGTGCGACGACCGGGCCGGCGGCTGTTTCGCCCTGCCCACCCCGGGTACGCCGGGAAGAAGAGCAGCGGCACCACCGGCATGGTCGGCCGGTGGCGTCCGCACGGGGTCCGAACCGGGAGGACGGTGACGCCATGGCCGGGATTCTGATGCGCAGCCGCGCTTTCAACGACCACGACCGGCTGCCGGACCGGTTCTCCCGGGACGGCGGCAACATCTCGCCACCGCTGGAGTGGTTCGACGTACCGGAGGAGGCGACCGAGCTGGTCCTGCTGGTCGAGGACCGGGACGCCGGACGTACGCCGTTCCTGCACTGGCTGGTGACCGGGATCGAGGCGACCTCCGGCGGTGTCGACGAGGGGCAGACCCCGCCGGGCGGCCGGGTCTGGGAGAACGGCTTCGGCACGGCGGGCTGGGGCGGCCCGCATCCGCCGACGAACGACGACCCGCACCGGTACTTCTTCCGGCTCTACGCGGTGAACCGGCCGCTGGAGCTGCCCGGCGCGCCGCAGGCGTCGGACGTGCACGCGGCGGTGCAGAGGCTGGAACTGGCCAGCGGCAACATGGTCGGGACCTTCGCCCGCTGACCCCTGGGGAAACCGCCGACACCCGGGGGAGGCCGCGACACCTGGGGAAAAATCGGCGGCGGACCACGGCCGGCCGGGGTTAGATGCTCGACATGCCCCTGCCGCCCGGCTGGTCGGTGCGCCGGCCCCGCCTCGCCGACGTGCCGGCGATCCTGGCCGTCGTACACGCCAGCGACGTCGCCGCGCTCGGCCACCCCGACTTCAGCGCCGACGACGTACGCGAGGTGTTGACCGCACCCGACCTCGACCCGGCCCGGGACAGCTGGCTCGCGGTCGACCCGGACGGCGAGGTGCGCGGCTGGTCCTATCTGGAGGACTCGAACCGGGGGCCACGGGAGACCGTCGAGGTCTACGTGCACCCGGAGCGGGGACTGCCGGCCCAGGTCCCGCTGCTGGAGATGCAGCTCGCCCGCTCCGCCGAGCGTGCCGCCGAGTTCGGTTTCGCCGCGATGACGGTACGGGCGCTCGCGCTGCCCACCGAGGAACGCTGGATCGGGGTACTCCGCGAGGCCGGCTTCGAGTTCGTCAAGCGGTACGCCCGGATGCGCCGGCCGCTGGCCGGGGTGGCCGCCGAGCCGCCGCCCCCGCCGCCCGGGGTGCTGGTCCGGCCGGTCCGGTCGACCGACGACGCGGAGCTGCGCTCCTTCCACCGGATCCTCGACTCGGCCTTCCGGGACACCCCGGACTACCAGCCGGCGAGCTACGAACAGTGGCGGGCCCAGGTGGCCGCGCTGCCCAGCGTCGCCTGGGACGAGTGGTTCGTCGCCGAGGTGGCCGGCGAGCCGGTCGGCATCCTCCAGTCCGCCGACCAGACCCTCGACCAGAACGAGGGCTGGGTGAAGCAGCTGGCGGTGCTCCGGGAACACCGGCGCCGGGGCATCGGCGCGGCGTTGCTGGCCCGGGCCTTCGCCTGCTATGCCGGCAAGGGCCGGGAGTACGCCGGGCTCGGTGTCGACCTGGCCAACCCGATCGGTCCGGTCCGGCTCTACCAGTCGGTGGGGATGACCCCGCGCTACGAGGCGGTCGTCTTCGAGCGGAACGTCGCCGCCGGGGGATAGTCGGGCGGGTCAGGCGTCGACCAGGTCGTCGTCGACCACCTCGGTCCGGTCCAGCGAGCTCAGGACCCGGTAGTCGTACCAGTCGACGCCGACGGCGTCGGCGGTCGCGTAGCAGCCGATCACCCGCCCGGTGAAACCGCCGGCGACCTCGGTGGAGAGGTAGCGCCCGTCGAGTTCGGCGAGGACGACGAACTCGCCGCCCGGGGCCTCGTAGCCGAGCCGCACCACGTCCGGCTCCTGCCGGGGATGGTCCATGCCCGGCCCGGAGGCCCAGGTCTCGACGCGCAACACGACCGGACCGGTCAGCGGACGGCTGCCGATCCGCTGGCAGAGCGGCCCGATCCGGGCCCGTACCCAGACCTCGCCGTCGCCCAGCTCGACCGAGTAGTGGTGGGCCTCGTCGAGGCGTACCGCCAGGCCGCCCCGGCCGACGCCGGGATCGACCAGGGCGCGTACCCGGACGTCGTGTTGCTCCTGCCGGCGGCCGACGAAGGTCACCGTCGGCTCGTCGAGCGAGTTGCCCCGGGACCGCAGGGTCAGCCAGCCGGGGCGCTCGATCAGCGAGACGTCCTCCGGCGGCCGGGCCCGGACCGAGATCCACCGAGGGTGCAGTTCGGTGGTGTCGAAGTCGTCCCGCACCGGCGCGGCACCCACCGGCGCGGGGGACAGGGTGGGGGTACGCGGCACCGCGCCGACCGGCCCGACCACCGGCCAGCCGTCGGACCAGGTCACCGGGGCGAGGAAGGTCTCCCGGCCGAGTACGTGCCAGCCGGGTGTGCCGCCGCGGGCGCGTACCCCGAGGAAGACCAGCCACCAGGAGCCGTCCGCGGCCCGCACCAGGTCGCCGTGGCCGGTGTTCTGGATCGGGTGGTCGGTGCTGCGGTGGCTGAGGATCGGGTTGGCCGGGCAGGGTTCGAAGGGCCCGTCCGGAGCCGGGGCCCGGGCCACCGAGATGCCGTGCCCGCGTTCGGTGCCGCCCTCGGCGATCAGCAGATACCACATGCCGTCGACCTGGTAGAGGTGCGGCGCCTCCGGTGCCTGCGCACCCGGGGTGCCGGACCAGATCCGCTTCGGCCGGCTCAGCGCCGTGCCCCGGACCGGGTCGATCCGCAGTTGGTCGATCCCGGCGACGGTGCACCAGCAGGTGCCGTCGTCGTCCCAGGCCAGGTCGGGGTCGATGCCGAGGACGTCGGGCAGGTGCACCGGCTCCGACCAGCGGCCGGCCGGGTCCTCGGCGGTGACCAGCAGGGTGCCGCCGTGCGGGACGTTCGAGGTGATCAGCCAGAACCGGCCGTCGTGGTGCCGCAGGGTGGGCGCGTAGACCCCGCCGGAGGAGGGGGTGCCGGGTGGCAGGACGAGTTGGCTGGGCCGGTCGAGGACGTTGCCGAGCTGGGTCCAGTTCACCAGGTCCCGGCTGTGGAAGATCGGCACGCCCGGGAAGTACTCGAAGCTCGAGCAGGCCAGGTAGTAGTCGTCGCCGACCCGGCAGATGCTCGGGTCCGGATGGAAGCCGGGGATGACCGGTGCGCCGGAGGGCGCCATCAGGACTCGATCCGGGCCAGGTCACCGGTCGCCCGAGCCGGAGGGACCGTGGGCGCGGCGGGACGGGGCATGGACGATCCTCTCCGGCGTAAACTTTCCGGAATTGTTCCGTAACTCGTTCGGAACGTTATGGCCCACCGTGCGGTCAGTCAACCCCGGATCCTGCGGCAAAATACTGGGAGGGCACGTGACCGACGCCGGTGCACCCTCGAAAGTGTTTCGGTCGTAGGCTGAACCCTCAACGAAGGAGCTGCCTCGTGACGGTCGATGAAGGACGCAGGATCACGATCACCGCCATCGCACAGGAGGCGGGTGTATCGGTGCCGACGGTCTCCCGGGTACTCAACGGCCGCAACGACGTGGCGCCGCAGACCCGGGAACGGGTGGAGGAACTCCTCCGCCGGCACGGCTACCGCCGACGGGCCACCCGACCGCGGGCCGGGGCCAGCCTGATCGACCTCATCTTCAACGACCTGGACAGCCCCTGGGCGGTCGAGATCATCCGAGGGGTGGAGGACGTGGCGCACGCCTCCGGCGTCGGCACCGTGGTCTCGGCGATCCACCGCCGCTCCACCTCGACCCGGCAGTGGTTGCAGAACCTGCGGACCAGGGCCACCGACGGGGTGATCCTGGTGGCCAGCGACCTCGCCCCGCCGGTGCACGCCGAGCTGCGCCGGCTCAACGTGCCGATGGTGCTGGTCGACCCCGCCGGAGTGCCCAACCTCGACATCCCGACCATCGGCGCGACGAACTGGGCCGGCGGGCTGCGCGCCACCGAGCACCTGCTCTCGCTCGGCCACCGCCGGATCGGCTTCATCGCCGGGCCGCCGCGACTGCTCTGTAGCCGGGCCCGGCTCGACGGCTACCGGGCAGCCCTGGACGCCGCCGGCATCCCGCTCCGCGACGAGCTGGTCATGCCGGGCGACTTCTACCACGAGTCCGGCTACTCCGGCGGGGCCGCACTGCTCGACCTCGACGAGCCGCCGACGGCGATCTTCGCCTCCAGCGACCAGATGGCGTTCGGGGCGTACGAGGCGGTCCGGCGGCGGGGTCTGCGGGTCCCCGACGACGTGAGCGTGGTCGGCTTCGACGACCTGCCGGAGGCGCGCTGGGCCTCGCCGCCGCTCACCACCGTGCGCCAGCCGCTGGCCGAGATGGGGCTGCTGGCCGCCCGGACGGTGCTACGGCTGGCCGGCGGCGAGCCGCTGGACACGCCCCGGGTCGAACTCTCCACCGACCTGGTGGTACGGGACAGTTCGGCGCCGTACGCACGCCGCTGACCCCGACGCGCTTCCGGCAACCACCGGGCGAACTTCCGGGAGATTTCCGGTAGCTGTCGCGGGCGGTTGGCCAGGTCTTCCAGGCCGTTTCCTCCAGGGCCGTTCGTCGGCTGCGGACGGATACGCGATTTGTTCCGAACCGCGCCGCCTGCCGTACCGGGTGACCGCGAGCGCTGCGCTGGGTGCCGAGTCACCCCCGCACGGGAGCGGACCGGTTTGCCGGGTTAGAGGTGATCGGGTGCGGGGTACCACCACCCGCGTAGCGACGCCCGGCCGGCGCGGCGGGGCGCTGACCCGAGGGAGCAACCCGATGAGACTCGACGACGACGACATCCGGACCACGGGCGGCGGCGGTGGGGAGGGGCCGGCCGACGGCGGAGCCAACCCGCTGGGCCGGGACGGCGGCGCGGACGGCGGCGCGGAAGGCCCGGCCGATACCGGAGCCACCCAGGGGCAGCACGACGGCGGTGCCGACGGCAGCGCCGAGGGTCCGGCTGACGGCGGCGCGACCCCCGGGCAGCACGACGGCGGGGCCGACGGTGCCGCCGAGGGTCCGGCCGACGCCGGCGCGACCCCCGGGCAGCAGGACGGCGGCGCCGACAGCTCCGCCCGGTAGCGCTCGACGATGACCGAGTACGACGGGACGACCGGCACGGTCGCGGCCCGGCACCGGCCGGAGACTTCCCCGGCGGGCCTGCCGGACGCTTCCCGGGCGGGCCTGCCGGACGCACCGCCGACCGGGCGGTCGACCGGGACACCCCGACGGTCGACCGGGACACCCCGACCGGTGGCAGCGACCGTCGCGGAATCCGATCCGGCGACCGGGGCGGGCGGCGACGGTCGCCCGGCCCGGTCCACCGGCTCGGCGGCCCGGCCCGACCCGACCAGCGGATCGGCGCTGACCCGCTGCGTGGCGGTCGAACCGGCGAAGTTCGCCGCCGCGTACTGGGGACGGGCCGCGCTGCTGTCCCGGGCCGCCGAACTCGGCAACCCGGACGGCTTCCGGGACCTGCTCAGCCCGGACGACGCCGACGAACTGCTCAGCCGGCGCGGACTGCGTACCCCGTTCCTGCGGGTGGCCAGGAACGGCCAGGTGCTGCCGAGCGGGCAGTACACCGGCGGCGGCGGTGCCGGGGCCGAGATCACCGACCAGGTGCTCGACGAGCGGGTCCTCGCGCTCTACGCCGACGGCGCCACCCTGGTGCTCCAGGGACTGCACCGGACCTGGCCGGCACTGGTCGACTTCACCCGCGAGCTGAGCCGGGAACTCGGCCAGCCACTCCAGGTGAACGCCTACCTGACGCCGCCGGGCAACCAGGGCTTCGCCACCCACTACGACACGCACGACGTCTTCGTACTCCAGGTCGACGGGCACAAGCACTGGCAGATCCACGAGCCGGTACTGCCCGACCCGCTGGAGCGGCAGCCGTGGGGCGGCCGGGCCGACGAGGTCGCCGCGGTCGCCGACGGCCCACCGGCCCTGGACGTGGTGCTGGGCCCCGGTGACGCGCTCTACCTGCCCCGGGGCTGGCTGCACAGCGCCCGGGCCCAGGACGAGAGCAGCCTGCACCTGACCGTCGGAGTTCGGGCGCTCACCCGGTACGCGATGGTCGAGGCGCTGCTGGAGTTGGCCGCCGAGGATCCGCGACTGCGCGCCACGCTGCCGTTCGGGATGGACGTGGCCGAACCCGACCAGGTCGAGCCGGAGCTGACCGAGACCGTCGAGGCGCTGCGGGACTGGCTGCTGCGGGCGGATCCGGCCGACGTCGCCGCCAGGCTGCGGGCCCGGGCCTGGCCGGCGACCCGCCCGGCGCCGATCCGGCCGCTGGCCCAGGCGGCGGCGATCGCGGCGGTCGACGCCGACACCCGGCTGCTGCCCCGCGACGGCCTGCGCTGGCGGTTGACGAGCCAACCGGCCGGCGAGGACGGCCGCCCCGGTCGGGTCGTGCTCTCCCTCTTCGACCGCACGGTGACCTTCCCCGCCCAGTGCGAACCGGCGCTGCGGGCGTTCCTCTCCGGCGGGGTGGAGCGGGTCGGCGACCTGCCCGGGCTGGACGACGACGCCGACCGGATCGTGCTGGCCCGCCGCCTGCTCCGCGAGGCGGTAGCGGTACCGGTGTAAGGAAGGGCCCCCGCATATCGCTTTTTGTATATGCGGGGGCCCTTCCTTACACCTCAGCGGAGCAGGGTGAACAGGGCGGCGGTGGTGACGAGGCCGGCGACCACGACCACCAGCGCGGAGCGTACGTCCAGGCCGGCGTGCCGCCGGTCGGCGAGTACCCGGGCCGGTGCCAGCCCGACGACCGGGCCGAGCAGTGTCACCAGCAGCCCGAGTACCGGCATCGCCACCGCCAGGTCACCGCCGTACCGGTCGCCGACGGTCCGGGCGGCCAGCCCGAGGGCGTACGCGGCGGCCGCGCCGAGCACCCCGAAGAGCGCCAGCAGCGGTCGGGTGGCGCTCGGCAGCTCGCCCGGTTTCCGGGTCCGGTCCAGCAGCTCCCGGACCCCGTCGAGCAGCGCCTCGACGTCGGCCGGTACGCCCACGCCGTTGCGCGGCACCGGCGGTTCGCCGATCCGCCGGTCCGCCGCGCCGAACTGTCCACGCAGGATGCTCCACAGGTGGATCGCCTCGGCCTCGGTGCGGTCCACCTCCTGCTGGGCGGCGGCCACCTCCGCCTCGGCCCGGCGTACCGCCTGCTCCGCGTCGCGTACGGCCCGCTCGGCGGCGGCGCACTGCCGCTCGTACCAGGCGTCCGCCTCGGCGCGCTCCGCCTCGGCCCGGCCGGTCAGTTCGGCGAGCCGCCGGATCGCCTGCGCGTAGCCGGCCTCCCGTTCCAGGTCGCCGCTCATCGGGACGGTCCATAGGGGATGATCACTTGACCGGTCCGGTGCACCGAGCGGTCGAAGAAGAGCCCGCGCCACGGCCGGGGGTACCAGTCCGGGCCACCGCCCGCCCCGGGATAGAGCGCGGAGGTCAGCTCCGCACCCTGTACGTCGAGCGCGACCCAGGCGCCGATCTGGTCGGTACGCGACGCCGGGCCGCCGAGATCCGCCCGCAGCCGGGCCACCCCCCGCCACCAGGCCAGTACGTGGGTACGCCGCTCCGGCCCGTTGTGCAGCACGTGCCGCAGGTGGTCCAGCCCGGAGCGCCGCCCGATGACGGTGCCGAGCTGGCCGGCGGCGGCGTCGACGGCGTAGAGCAGCAGGTAGTGCGGCTCGCCGGGAGCGCCTCCGGAGCCCAGCCCGTCGGCGGTCTCGGCCATCAGCTCGCCGATGTCCTCCTCGGAGTACCAGGCGGCGTCGGCGCCGAGCGCCTCGTAGAGCGACCGGGCGGCGGTGTCGGCGTCCGGGTCCAGGCAGGCGATGGAGAACCGGGCGGTACCGGGCCGGTGCTGGCGGCGCAGCGACCGGGCTGCCGCGTCCAGCACCGCGCAGGCCTCGTCGACCCCGGTGCCCAGCACGGCCAGATTCCGGCCCGGTGCCCGGGGCAGCCGCATCCCGGCCGAGCGCGCCTGCACGTCGATGATCTCGCCGAGCAGTGCCACCGGCCCCCGGGCCCCGCCACCGGTCCGTTCCGGGCCGCCCGGCCGGTCTCCGCCGGCCTGCGCCGGTGCGCCGCCGTTCGGCGCTCCGCTCCGCTCCGGCCCGACCCCCTCGGGCCAGATCGCACCGCCGGCCGCCCGGTCCCGGGAGGCTCCGACCGGGGTCGGTTCGCCCGGCGGCCGCAGCGCGACGAAGTCCGGCGCCTCGTCCAGCCGGGGGATCGCGTCGCCGTCGAAAAGCCGGGCCGGGGCCGCGTCCGGCGGGCGCATCCGCCACAGCCGGTGCTGGAGGTCACTCCAGGTGCCCCAGTCGCTGGCCGCCGGGATCCGGGCCACCTGGTTGCCCTCGGACATCCCCGACTCGGCGTTCACGATCGCGTGGTGCCGGGGCAGCACCTGGGCGGCGTCGTTGCGCTCGGCCAGGATGCGCAGCGCCTTGGGCAGCGCGATCCGCAGGGTGAACTGGGCGACCAGCGCGGGCCGGCCCCAGAGCGCCTCGATGCCCCGGACGTCCTGCGAGGCGAGTACCAGGTGGATGCCCTGGGAGCGGCCCCGCCGGGCGAGGTCCTCCAGCAGGTCGGCGGCCTCCCGGGCCACCGCGTCCCGGCCGGCCAGCAGCATCTGGAACTCGTCCACCACCGCGACGATCCTCGGCCAGCGGCCGGTGGGGTCCACCGCGCGCAGTTCGGCCAGCTTGGTCACCTCGTGCCGCTTGGCGGCGTCCGCGCGGCGGCGCAGTTCCTCGGCGAGGAACCGCAGCAGGGCCAGCCCGAACTCCCGGTCGGTGTTGACGTTGATCCCGACCAGCCGCATGTGCGGCAGCCAGCTCGGGTCGCGCCGGCCCTGGGCGAACCGGGCGAACGACACCCCCTCCTTGAAGTCGAGCAGGTAGAACTCCAGCTCGGCGGGGGAGTACCGGGCGGCGAGCGAGCCGATCCAGGCGAAGATCAGGTTGGTCTTGCCGGTACCGGAGGGTCCGCCGATCAGCGCGTGCGGCGGATAGTCGCCCAGGGTCAGCGTCACCGGCCGGCCCTGTGGACCGTCCCCGATCGGCGCGACCAGGCCGGCGGCCGAGTCCTCCCGCCACATCTGGTCGACCGGCGGGAGCAGGTCGGTGAAGGGCGTCGGCGGCGGACCGGCGTTGACCCGGGTCGCCACCTCCCGGCAGGTTTCGGTGACCAGCGCGGCCGGCGGGGCCGGGTCCGGGAGCACCGGCAGGTCGGGGCAGGCGTCCAGCCAGGCGGTGCCGTCGTCGACCACCACCCGGTGCACGTCCGGCCCGTCGGGCAGCTCGACGCCGCGTACCACCAGGTGCACGCCGCAGGCGGCGCCGGTCCGGGCCACCCGGTCGAGCTGGCCCCGCTCGTGCCGGGAGAGTTCGTCGCCGCCGAGCAGCACCGCGACCCGCCACGGCTCGGGGCGCCGGCCGGTCGCCGCGGCCAGCTCGCGCAGCGAGGCGTACTCGCCGGCCAGCACCGTCTCGTTGATCCGGCGGATCTGGTCGACGAGGTCGTCGAGGAGCCGCGCCAGGCCACCCGGCCCGACGAAGGTGAGCAGCCCGGCGGTGGAGAGCGGGGCGAAGCCTGCCAGCCCGCCACCGAGGTGCTCCGGGTCGTAGCCGACCAGCCGGAGCGCGCCGGGATCGGCCCGGCCCAGCGCCCGGAGCAGCAGCGCGGCGACCACCGCGTCGCAGCCACCCCGGTCGCCCCCGGAAAGGTGTACGTGGCCGACGTCGAGCAGCGGCACCAGCGCCGGTACGGGCACACTGCCGTCGACCCGTACGGTGCCGATCCGCAGCGGTCCCGGTGCCTCGCCCCGGATCACCGGGGTCGGTTGCCAGCCGGCCCAGTCCGTACCGGCGGCACCGGGCGCCTCGCGGGCGGCGGCCTCGGCGGCCCGGGTGGCGAGCCGGCCGATCTCCGCCGCGTACCGGTCGGAGAGTTCCACCACCCGGCGGTCCCGTTCCGCACCGACCCGGCCGGGTACCCGGGCGGCGGCGTCCCGGATCCGGCGCAGCCGGTCCTGTGCGCCGCCGAGTTCGGTCCGCGCCGCCGTCAGCCGGGCCCGGGACGCGCCCAGGGCGTGCGACAGCATGGTGCGGACCCGGTCGACGAGCTGGGTCCGTAGGTCAGGCATGGGTGTCCCGGGGTGCGCGAGCGGTGACGGGGCGCTGGTCGAGGCCGAGGCGGCGCATCAGCAGTCCGGTGAGGACTCCGGCGGCGACCGCCGGGTCGGCCGGGTGCGGCTGTTCGACCGGTTCCTTCGGCGGCGGCATCCGGCAGAGGCGGCTCAGCAGGGTGTCGAGCACCCCCGGTGGCAGGTTGGGCACCAGGTCCTGGACCCCGCCGGTGACCTCGCGGCGCAGCCTCGGCAGGTCCGCCGCCCGGGGCGGGTGGCCGAGCAGGGTGGTCGCCAGGTCCCGCAGCATCGGCGGGGCGACCGAGGCGAGGCCCAGCCCGACGTTCGCCTCCACGGCGCGCAGTTCGGTGTGCAGCCGGGTCCGGTCGCCGGAGCGGACCCCGCTGGTAACCCGGCGCAGCAACTCCTCCGGGTCGGTGATCTCACGGTCCGGCTTGGGCGCCGGGGTGTCCCGCCGGTCGAAGAGTTCGGCGACCCGGACCGACCACCAGCCGCCGGTCGCGGCGGGAGCGGCCCGCCGGACCGGACCGGACGAGTCGGTCGGGCCCCGGGTGCCGGGACGCCCCGCCGGCCGCTGCGGACCGGCGGCGGGCGGGCCGTCTCGGCCCAGCCCGATCGCGGCGAGGTACGTCGCGAACTGGTCCTGGGCGAGCCGCAGCGCGTGCCCGGCCGTCTCCAGGTGTTCGGTGGCGGCGGAGAGTTCGGGTACGCCCATCGGGTCGGCCGACTCCTGCCGGACCCAGCGCAGCCGCTCGGAGGCGAGTTTCAGGTGGTCGAGTGCCTTGATGACCAGCTCGACCGGCAGCTCGTCGGAGGCGGCCCGGACCCGGGCGCCCAACTCCTCGATGATGGACATCCGCTGCTCTACAGCGTCGAGACGTAGAGCTGGGCGTGTTCGACGGCGGCGAGGGTCGCGGCGAGGCACTCCTCCAGCTCCTGGGCGGCCTGCGACAGCGACGCCTGCGCCGCGTCGACAGTGGAGTGTCCACTCCCCTCCAGCGCCCCGGCCAGGGTCTGCTGGGCCTCGGCGAGCTTGTCGCTGGCGGCCTGTACCGCGGCCTGGCCGTCGCCGATCTGCTGTAGTGCGGCGTCGATGGCCGCTTTCAGCTCGGCGACACTCGCCACGGCGAAACCTCCTGGGGGCGGGAAGGCTCTAATTAGAGCTTATCCCGATCAGCGCGCTGCGGCGCCCTGGGCGTTTGCTGCCCCGCTGTCCGTTCCCAGGTGGTCCCGCCGGACCGGGGCACCCGCCCCGCTTCCTCCCACTTTGTGTCACCGAACGATTACTCAGTCGGATCTCCGACAGTTGTCTGGCGGCCACCGGCGAGCCCAGCACGCCGCAACTTCCAGGCCGTCCGGGGTCAGTTCTCCGTCACCGGCTCCGGCGGCGAGGTCAACCAGCGCGGTCCGCGTACCTGCGCACCGAGCGCGGTGACGCGGTCCCGCAGCGCCCGGTCGGCGGTGACCACCACGCAGCTCCGGCCGGTGCCCTCCGCACCGACCAGGTCGACGATGGCGTCGTCGCCGGAGCCCTCCGCGGCGACCACCCGGACGCCCTCGGCCGGCTCCACCCGGCGCGCCGCACCCTCCACCACCAGCACCACCGCCACCGGCGGGGCCAGCCCGGGCAGGCCGTGCCGGGCGATCGGGGCGAGCCGGTCCCGCAACCGTGCCGTCGCCCCGGCCCGGTCCCGCCACCAGCCGTCCGGACGGGAACCCACCACGTTGGCGGCGTCCACGACGAGGAGAGGTTCGACTGCCACCCGCCCAGCCTGCCACCACAGCCGCCCCACCTGTGGTTAGGGCGCGTTTGTCGGGCCTTCCGCCGGGTAGCCGAGGTGACGCCAGTGCCCGCGCCCGTGAGGGGGACAAGAGATGACGCAGGGACCCGGCGACTTCGGCCCCGATCCGTGGGACGAGTTCCTCGCCCGCTACTTCGGCCGGGGAGAAAGCCGCCGGCAGGGGCAGCGGGTCGACATCACCAGGCTGATGACCGCGGACGCCCGGGAGATGCTCGCGGACGCGGCACGCCGGGCGGCACAGGCGAACAGCAGCGACCTGGACACCGACCACCTGCTCTGGGCCGCACTGCAACGGGAACCCCTGCGCGACCTGCTCAGCCGGGCCGGTGCCGACCCGGAGGCGCTGCTCGGGGCGCTCGGCGGCGAGCAGCGGGTGGAGCGGCCGGCCAAGCACGGCCAGGTGCCGTCGAACATGTCCCTCACCCCGGCGGCCAAGCGGGCGCTGCTCGACGCGCACCAGCTCTCCCGGGCGATGGGCGCCTCGTACATCGGGCCGGAACACATCCTGATGGCCCTGCCACTGAACCCCGAGTCGCCGGCCGGCCGGATGCTGGCGGCGGGCCGGATCCAGCCGCAGTCGTTGCAGGCGGCCAGCGCCAGCGGCGGCGGGAACGGCGGCGCCAAGCCGGACCGGGGCACCCCGACCCTCGACCAGTACGGCCAGGACCTCACCGACCTGGCCCAGGCCGACGGGATCGACCCGGTGATCGGCCGGATGGACGAGATCGAGCAGGCGGTGGAGATCCTGTCCCGGCGTACCAAGAACAACCCGGTGCTGATCGGCGAGGCCGGGGTCGGCAAGACCGCGATCGTCGAGGGGCTCGCCGAGCGGATCTGCGACGGTGACGTGCCGCAGACGCTGATCGGCAAGCGGGTGGTCCAACTCGACCTCGCCGGCCTGGTCGCCGGCACCCGCTACCGGGGCGACTTCGAGGAGCGGCTGAAGAAGGTCATCGACGAGATCCGGGCACACGGCGACGAGCTGATCATCTTCCTGGACGAGCTGCACACCCTGGTCGGCGCGGGCGGAGCCGGTGCCGAGGGCGGGATGGACGCCAGCAACATGCTCAAGCCGGCGCTGGCCCGCGGCGACATGCGGGTGATCGGCGCGACGACGCTGAACGAGTACCGCCGGCACATCGAGAAGGACGCCGCGCTGGCCCGGCGGTTCCAGCCGGTACTGGTGCCGGAGCCCACCGTGGACGACACCGTCGCCATCCTGCGCGGGCTGCGGGACCGCTACGAGGCGCACCACCAGGTCCGGTTCACCGACGAGGCACTGGTCGCCGCCGCCGAACTCTCCGACCGGTACGTCACCGACCGGTTCCTGCCGGACAAGGCCATCGACCTGCTCGACCAGGCCGGTGCCCGGGTGCGGCTGCGTACCCGGACGCCGGCCGGGGACGTCCGGGAGCTGGAACGGGAGCTGGAGGAGGTACGCCGGGAGAAGGACCAGGCGGTCGCCGACGAACAGTACGAGCGCGCCTCCGAACTGCGCGACCGGCTCCAGGAGATCCGCGAGCGGCTGCACGTGGCGAACGGCAACGGCGACCAGCCGGCGGTGCCCGAGGTGGGGCCGCAGGAGATAGCCGAGGTGGTCTCCCGGGCCACCGGCATCCCGGTCAGCCAGCTCACCGAGGAGGAACGGGACCGGCTGCTCCGGCTGGAGGGGCACCTGCACGAGCGGGTGGTCGGCCAGGACGACGCGGTGAGCGCGGTCGCCGAGGCGGTACGGCGGTCCCGTACCGGGCTGGCCGACCCGGACCGGCCGATGGGCAGCTTCCTCTTCCTCGGCCCTACCGGGGTCGGCAAGACCGAGCTGGCCCGGGCGCTGGCCGAGGCGCTCTTCGGCGAGCAGGACCGGATGGTCCGGCTGGACATGAGCGAGTTCCAGGAGCGGCACACGGTGAGCCGGCTGGTCGGTGCCCCGCCCGGGTACGTCGGCTACGAGGAGGCGGGTCAGCTCACCGAGGCGGTCCGGCGCCGCCCGTACGCGGTGGTGCTGCTGGACGAGATCGAGAAGGCGCACCCGGACGTCTTCAACATCCTGTTGCAGGTACTCGACGACGGGCGGCTCACCGACAGCCAGGGCCGGACGGTGAACTTCCGGAACAGCGTACTGATCATGACCAGCAACCTCGGCTCCGAGCTGATCACCGGTACCCAGCGCAGCGTCGGTTTCGGCGGCGGAGCGGAAAACGCCGCCGAGGAGGAGAACAGCGAGCTGCGGGACCGGCTGATGCGCCGGTTGCAGGAGCAGTTCCGTCCCGAGTTCCTGAACCGGATCGACGAGGTGATCATCTTCCGTCGGCTGGAGGCGCAGCAGCTTCGGCAGATCACCGAGCTGCTGCTGAACGAGACCCGCCGGCGGCTGCACGCCCAGGACATCGGGGTCGAGTTCACCACGGAGGGGGTGGACTGGATCGCCGAGCACGGCTACGAACCGCAGTTCGGCGCCCGGCCGCTGCGCCGGACGATCCAGCGGGAGGTCGACAACCGCCTCTCCCGGATGCTGCTGGACGGGACCGTGGAGCCGGGGCAGCGGGTCACGGTCGGCGCCGTGGACGGCCAGTTGACCTTCGACGTGTCGGCGGAGCGGCCCGGCGGACGCAGCCCGGCCACCGCCACGCACCGCCGATGAGCCGACGGCCGGCCGGCGGCTCGCCCGGAGCGCGGACCTGCCGGGCCGGTGGGCCCGGCCGGAAACCGCGCCCGCTGGCCGGCAGCCTGGGACCCGCGCCCAGCCACCGCACCGGACTCCCGATGACCGCAGACCCGGACCCGCCGGTACGACCCGCCGGCCGGGGTCCGGGACGAGAGGAGGAGAACGACGTGAGCCAGCCCGAGGAGAACCGCGAGAAGAGCGCGAAGACCGACGCGGTACTGCGACCGCCGGCCGCCGGAGGCCCGGCGCGTCCCCAGCCGCCGCGGGGGAACCGGAACCGTACCGAGGAGGAGCCGGACCGAACCGCGTCGCCGTCGGCGGAGGAGGCGTGATGGCGCGGCAGCAACGGGTGGAGCCGGAGGTGGAGCAGCTGTGGCAGGACTTCCACAGCTGCGTCAACGTCACCTCGGAGCAGCTTCGTAGCTGGCTGCTGACCCAGGGCTCCGGCGAGCAGGCGTTCGGCGCCGACCCGGATCTCGGACTGCCGGAACCCGGCCGGCAGATCCTCAAAATCCTGGGCAAGCGCAAGGTCGACCTGACCGACGGCGACATCCAGTTGATGCGGGAGACGGTCGGGGAGATCCAGGACCTGATCGACACCCGACCGCCGAACGGCGCGACCGACGAGCAGTGGCGGCGGGCCCTGCTGGACCTCGGCCACGACCCGCTGATCGAGCGGTAGTCGGTACGACCCGACCGACCACGCCGGTCGCCCTCACACGGAGACCGGCGCGGTGGGTCGTGCCGGGCGGACTACGCGCCGCCGATCGACGGCACGTTCAGTCCGGCCGCGTCGGCGGCGTCGGCCCGCTCGGTGCGCAGCGCCTCCTCCCGGGCCAGCAGCGCCGCGTACTCGGCGATGTCCTCGGGACTCGGCAGCGCCGGTACCCGGCGAAGGAACGCCTCCACGTCGCGGGAGGCGGCGGTGTGCGCGGCGGCGATCCGGCGTACGGTCTCCCGGTCGTCCTCGGGCGGGATCATGTCGGTCATGCCGGTACCGGTACCCGCTCCCGGCCGCTTCGCACCAGTCCGTCGCAGGTGGCGGTGCCGATCGCGGCCGGTCGGGCCGTACGCCGTCCGGCCCGGAACCGGACGGCGCACGGTGGCGGGTGCCCCGCCGACCGGGGGTCAGTCCCGCCGGCCGGGGCGATGTCGACGGCCGCCTCGGTACCGGTGGTTCTGGGTCGGGCAGGGCATCGTCAAGGTATCCGGCCACGATCGACCGGGGTATATCCCGACTAGCTCATACCGCCCCCTGCCGGTGGGCCGGACGGATCTTCCGCTCCGTGCCGGCGCCTCGTAATCTTGGGCGCCCGATCGAACCGTCGACGCGCAGCGTGCACCGCAGGCCGCCGAGGAGCCCCCTTGCCCGTCACCCGCCCCGCCCGGCGGCCGGTGGTCCTGCTGGCCTACGCCGCCTTCGTCCTGGTCGGCCTGAGCGCCGGGGTCGGCGGCGTGCTGCTGCCGGCCCAGATCGACGACTACGGGGTCGACAAGGCCACCATCGGGATCACCTTCTTCACCTTCTCCGCCGGCTTCCTACTGGCCGGAATCACCACCGGCGGCCTGATCCACCGCCTCGGTACCCGGGCCGCGCTGGCCGTCGGCGGCGGGGCCTTCGTGCTCGCCGCCCTCTACACGGCGCTCCGGCCGCCGTTCCTGGCCCTGGTGGCCGTCCAGGTGCTCGCCGGCTACGGCATCGGGGTACTGGAGTCGGTACTCAACGCCCACCTCAGCGAGTTGCCCGGGGCGACGACACTGTTGAACCGGCTGCACGCGTTCTTCGGCGTCGGTGCGCTGCTCGCACCCGCGCTGGCCGCCTGGATGCTGCGCTCGCTGCCGTGGACGGCGGTGTGGCTGGTACTGGCCCTGGCCGGACTGCCGCTGGTCCTCGGCTTCCTCTGGGCGTACCCGCGTGGGCGCGGCCCGGACCACGGCCCGGCGCCGACGGCCGCCGACGGTGCCGAGGCGGTCGACGGCGGTGCGGTGGCGGTCGACGGCCCGCCGCCCGGCGGTGCCGCTCCGCCCGATCGTCCCGGCAGCGGCGGACTGCTGGGCGCGGCGCTGCGGCAGCCGGCGGTGGTACTGGCCGCGGTCTTCCTCGCCGTCTACGTCGGACTCGAGATCAGCGTCGGCAACTGGGGCTTCAGCCTGCTGGTCGACGGCTACGACCAGTCGACGGTGCTGGCCGGCTACGCGGTCAGCGGCTACTGGCTGGGCCTGACCGCCGGACGCTTCCTGATCAGTCCGCTGGCCACCCGGGCCGGCCTCACTCCGGCGGCCACCAGCGCCGGCTGCCTGCTCGGGGTCACGGCCAGTGCCCTGCTCGCCTGGGCGGTGCCGGTCGCGGCGGTGGCGAGCGTCGCACTGGTACTGCTCGGCTTCTTCCTCGGGCCGCTCTTCCCGACCGCGATGGCGATGGTGCCCCGGTTGACCGCCAGCCGTCTGGTGCCGACCGCGATCGGTGTGCTGAACGGGGTCTCGGTGATCGGCGGGGCGGTCTTCCCCTGGCTGGCCGGCGCCATCGCCCAGCGGGTGGGTGTCTGGACCCTGCTGCCGTTCGCCCTGGCCCTGGCGGTCGGCCAGCTCGGGATCTGGTGGCGGCTGACCCGGCGGGTCGCCCCCGGCTGACCTGCCCGGCCGGTACCGGCCGACGGGCCGGCCGCCAGGCGTCACGTGGCGGCCAGGCGGTCCGGCGGCGGCCGGCGGTCAGGCGGCGGCCAGGTCCTGCGGGCCGAAGTTCGGGTTCCGGGCCAACCAGGCGAGGTAGTTCGGGTTGCGGGACAGCGAGTCGGTGTAGGCGGCGATGGCGTGCCCGAGCACCCGGTCGGCGATGCCGGCCGCCGGGGCGTCCGGGTGCCAGCCGAGCAGCAGCCGCCAGCGCAGCGGTGTGTTCGCCAGCGGGCGGGTGACCAGCCCGGAGACCGGCCGGAAGGTGGCCTGGGCGAGCGCGATCGCCTCGCCCGCCTCCACCAGGTCGATGCAGCTGCGGATGTCGGTCTCGTAGATCTTCGCCGGGGTGAAGCCGGCCCGGGCGCAGGCCGCCACGAAGCAGTCGGCGAAGCAGCCGTCTCCGGGTGCCGCCGCCCAGCGCTCCCCGGCGAGCGCCGCCAGGTGCACCTCGTCGTTGGCGGCCAGCGGATGCGCCTCCGGCAGCAGTACGAAGACGGCGTCCATCGCCACGGCCCGCCAGGTCAGCCCGAACTCCGCCGACGGTACGGCGTCGCCGCAGACCCCGGAGAGCACGAAGTCGAGCCGGCCACTGAGCACCATCTGGGCCAGCTCGTCCACCGACCAGGACGCGTGGGTGCTGATCTGCGCGTGTGGCTGGTCGGCGGCGAGCCGGTGCACCAGTCCACCGAGGATCGGACTGTTCACGCCGCCGAACCGGAACCGGGTCATCGTGGTGCCGGTACCGGCCAACCGGGCCGCCTCGTCCTGCAACCCCTTCATCGCGGGCAGCAGCACCCGGGCCCGGGCCAGCACCAGCTCACCCAGCGCGGTCGGTCGGGCGCCGCGTCGATCCCGCTCGAACAGCGGGCCGCCGAGAGTCCGCTCGATGCGCTGGAGCTGTGCGGTGAGCGCGGGCTGTGCCAGGCCCAGGGTCGAGGCCGCCTTCGTCACGCTGCCCGTCTCCGCGATCGCGCAGACCACCTTGAGGTGCCGCAGCTCCAGGTTCATAGCGTGACGGTAGGACCCGAAAGGGATTCACGGCTAGACCTTTGACTAGTGAAAGATCCCCCAAAGGAAACCCAAACTGCAACCGAACGGACACCTAATTCTGACGGGCGGCCCAGAGCATGCCCCGTTCGGTGATCGTCCGGATCGGTGGCAGGGTCAGGTCGTCGAGCTTGTGCCCGACCGTCGAGACGAAGACCCGGCCCGCGCCCCAGGACCTGGTCCAGACCGCCGGCAGGGTGACCGACCGGTCCCACGGGGTACGCTCCGCCGCCCTCACCTCCGCAACCGGCTCCGGCTCGAACGTCACCGTCGCGAGTACGTCGTTGAGCGGATCGGTCAGCACCCAGTACTTCTCGGTGTGCAGCCGTACCGTCCCGATGCCACGGACAATCGGATGGTCGGCCCGCTCCGGCAGCACCGTCAGCTCGTGGTCGAGGAAGCCCGGCGGATGGTGCACGAAGACGCCGCCGGTGAGCTGGTGATAGGCGTTGTGGTGGAAGGCGCCGACGATCCCGCCGTGCCAGCCGGCGAACCCGGTACCGGCCCGGACCGCCGCGATCAGCCCGGCCGCCTGCTCGTCGCTGACCGTCCCGATCGACCAGCACTGCACCACCAGGTCGGCGGCGGCCATCCGGTCCGGGTCGGCGTAGACGGACAGGTCGTCGTGGACCTCCACCGTGAAGCCCGCGTCCCGGAGGAACGGCAGGAACACCTCCGTCGCGGCCACCGGGACGTGCCCCTCCCAGCCGCCCCGGACCACCAACGCGTCTCGCACCGCCGCACCTCCGTCCGGTAACGCAGCCCGGCCCGACGCGGGGTCCGCGCCGGGCCGAGCAGGATCATGCCATTCCGCCGGAGGTTCAGGTCGCCGCCGGGGGAGTCGCCGTGGCCGCCGGTGGCGTCAGGTCCTCGGCGTACGTCGGCCGGCCGCTCACCGCGTCGCGTACCTTGTCGACCACGCCGAGCGCGGGTTCGACCACCCGGTTCCACGGCGGCGTCGTCGGGGCGTCCGGGTGCGGCCGGGTCGGCGCGGCCTCCTCGGCGATCTCCACCCGGTTGCCGAGCCGGATCAGTTCGGCGGCACTGGCCGCCGCCCGCAGCGCCGGGAAGATCTCCGTCGACGCGGTCGACGCGTGCCGGCGGAGCTGCCCGGTGACCTCGTCGGCGAGTTCGGCGAACCGGGGCTCGGTCGGCGTGACCTGCGCGAGTTCCCGCAGCGTACGCAGCACGTCGGTGTCCGCCGCCAGCTCCCGGTCGGCCAGCGGTCCACCGTCGGGCAGGGCGCTGCGCACTGTCGGGTAGAGGTACTGCTCCTCGCCGGAGAGATGCCGGGCGACGGTCGCGGTCAGCACCTCGGCGACCTGGCTGCGCCGCTCCGGCGCGATCTCCCCGGTCAGCTCCCCGCAGAGTGCCGCGATCTGGTCGTGTTCCTCGGCGAGCAGTTCCACCATGCTGCGCCCGCCGGGCCGGTAGTCCTCCTCGTCACCGGTCGGGGGCAGCGGCGGCAGTGGCACGCTCACGGTTGGCCTCCTCACTCCAGGTCCGCCGGTCCGGTCCATCCATCGACCGGCGCTGTTCGGCGGACACCCGCAGGTACCCGCCGGCCCAGATGGCGAAACCCGACACCGGGTGGGGGCGGGACGCGCGGAGCCGCCCGGCTGGTATGAAGAACCGCATGACTAGCGAGTCCGCGTCCACCCACCCGAGCGCCGCCGACGAGGTCGTCGAACTCTGCCGGGACCTGCTCCGGATCGACAGCAGCAACACCGGCGACCCCGAGACCACGGTCGGGGAACGGGCCGCCGCGGAGTACGTGGCGGGCAAGCTCGCCGAGGTCGGCGTCGAGTCCCAGCTGCGCGAGTCCGCGCCCGGCCGGACCAGCCTGGTGGCCCGGATCCCCGGCACCGACCCGGGCCGGGGCGCGCTGCTGGTGCACGGGCACCTGGACGTCGTACCGGCCGACGCGAGCGAGTGGTCGGTGCACCCCTTCTCCGGCGAGATCGCCGACGGCTACCTCTGGGGCCGGGGCGCCATCGACATGAAGGACTTCGACGCGATGGTCCTCGCGGTGGTGCGCCAATGGCAGCGCACCGGGGTACGCCCGCCCCGCGACCTGGTGCTCGCCTTCACCGCCGACGAGGAGGCCGGCGGCGAGTACGGCGCGCACTTCCTGGTCGAACGCCATCCCGAGCTGCTGGAGGGCGCCACCGAGGCGATCGGCGAGGTCGGCGGCTTCTCCTACACGGTCAGCCCGGACCTGCGGCTCTATCTCATCGAGACCGCCGAGAAGGGCCTGGAGTGGCTGCGGCTGCACGCCCGGGGTCGCCCCGGACACGGCTCCATGGTGCACGACGACAACGCGGTCACCGCGCTGGCCGAGGCGGTGGCCCGGGTCGGCCGGCACCGCTTCCCGATCGTGGTCACCCCGACCGTACGGGCGTTCCTGGAGCAGGTCTCCGAGGCGCTCGGCATCGAACTCGACCCGGACGACCCGGAGCTGGCGATCGCCAAGCTGGGGCCGATCGCCAACCTGATCGGCGCGACGGTCCGGAACACCGCCAACCCGACCCGGCTGGCCGCCGGCTACAAGGACAACGTGATCCCGAGCCGGGCCAGCGCCACCATCGACTGCCGGAGCCTGCCCGGCCAGTCCGAGCTGCTGATGGAGCAGTTGCGCGAGGTGATCGGGCCGGACATCGAGATCGAGCACGTCCAGCGGCAGCCGGCGCTGGAGACAAGTTTCGACGGCGACCTGGTCGACGCGATGGCGGCGGCGTTGCGGGCCGAGGACCCGGGCGCCCGGCCGGTGCCGTACATGCTCTCCGGCGGCACCGACGCCAAGGCCTTCGCCAAGCTCGGCATCCGCTGTTTCGGCTTCGCGCCGCTGCGGCTGCCGGCCGATCTGAACTTTTCCGCGCTCTTCCACGGCATCGACGAGCGGGTGCCGGTCGACGGACTACAGTTCGGCGTGCGGGTGCTCGACCGGTTCCTCCGGCAGAGCTGACCACCCGTCCGCCTGGCACATCCGGCGGCACTCGTCTACGGTTCCCCGGTTGATCCATCTACTTCCGGTTCCACCCAGTCCCGGTCCACCCAGCCCCGGCCGCGTCGGCGTATCGACTCTCCGCCCGCGCCGGGCTCGGCGGGCCGGTGACATCGCAGCGAAGGGACAGGCCACACCATGACCGACCAGCACGCCGAGCTGGACGCCGCCCTGGAGCGGGTCATCGAGACCGCCCGGGCGCACCTCGCCGCCGTCCGGGCCGCCGAGGGCCGGATCGACGACGACGCCGTCTGGCAGGCGTACGTCGAGCTCAACAACGCGTCGTACGAGTACGACGAGCAACTGCTCGACGCCTTCGGCGAGGTCACGCCGTGGGACGTGGAGGCGATCGACCCGGACGAGGCGGACGAGCGCTTCGGGGTGGGTCTGGGCGGTGTCGACGGCGCCGAGCCGAGCGACCCGCACCCGCTGGTCCTCTCGGTACGCCACCGGCGCGACTACCGGGTGCCGAGCGTCGCCGCCCTGCTCCGGGTGGCCCAGGCCGCCCGGCGGGCCGCCGTTCCGGAGGACGAGGAGTCGCCGGTGGTGGAGGGTGTCGGCGAGGCCGTGCTGGAGCTGTTGCAGACCGGGGACGGGTCGCTCGGCGCCCTGGACATCCCGGAGCTGGAGCCGCTGGACGGCGTGGTGATGGTCAGCGAGGTATCCGTCCCGCTCGACCTGGAGTCCTTCGACGACGAGGACAGCAGCGGACCGTTCACGCCGGGGGCCGACGACCGGCTCGTCGGTCGGCTGGACGAGCACCCGTTCCTGTCGGACGCCGACGAGGAGACCGAGCGGGCCCGGTAGGGGTGGTTCAGTAGGAGAGGCCCGGTTGCGACTGGTTGGCCACCCGGCGGCGCAGCACCACCTGTCGGGTGCCGTCACGGAACAGTCGCACCCGGGCCAGCTCCCAGCCGGAGAACTCGGCCTGGATCGCCAGTTGCGCCATTGCGGTCTTCCGGTCGACATTCGGCGGTAACCGCAATGGCGCGTATTCGTAGTCCATGTCCTCTATCCTGCCCACGCTCGCGGGGCGACACCAGTCCTTCCCCGCGGGTGTGGCGTGCGGTGTCCCCCTCCGGGGTCAGCTGTCCCGTTCCGGGTAGCCGACCGGGACGGCCGAGACGTCGTCGAGGGCCCGGGTGATCTCCAGCGGCAGCGTCATCCGCTCCACCTGGAGCGCGCCGAGCAGTTGCCCCACGGTGCGGGCGCCGAGGATCGGCGCGACCACTCCGGGCCGGTCCCGGACCCAGGCCAGCGCCACCTCCAGCGGTGACACGCCCAGGCCGCCGGCCGCGGTCGCCACCGCCTCCACGATGCTGGAGCAGCGCGGCTCCAGGTAGCGGGCGACGAAGGGTTCGAAGTGCGCCGAGGCGGCCCGGGAGTCGGCCGGGCGGCCGTGCCGGTACTTCCCGGTCAGCACCCCGCGACCCAGCGGTGACCAGGGCAGCACGCCGAGCCCGAGTTCCTCGCAGGCGGGCAGCAGCTCCCGCTCGATGCCGCGCTCGAGCAGTGAATACTCCACCTGGGCGGCGACCACCGGCGTCCGGCCGGGGAACGCCGCCTGCCAGGTGGCGGCCCGGGCGGTCTGCCAGCCGGAGAAGTTGGAGACGCCGACGTACCGGACCCGGCCGCTGGTCACCGCGTGGTCCAGCGCGCCCAGCGTCTCCTCCAGCGGGGTGGCCGGGTCGTAGCCGTGCACCTGCCACAGGTCGACGTGGTCGGTGCCGAGCCGGCGCAGCGAGGCGTCCAGGGTGCGCAGCAGGTGGCCCCGGGAGGTGTCCCGGCGGCGGCCGGGACCGGGCCGCAGCCCCGCCTTGGTGGCGATCAGCAGGTCGTCCCGGGGGACCAGGGTGCCGAGCAGCGAGCCGATCACCGCCTCGGCGTCACCGTCGCCGTAGACGTCGGCCGTGTCGACGATGTTGCCCCCGGCGTCCAGGTAACTCTTCAGTTGGGCGGCAGCGTCGTCCGCATCGGTGTCCCGACCCCAGGTCATGGTGCCGAGCGCGAGCCGGGAAACCGCCAGCCCGCTTCGGCCGAGCGGTCGCTGTTGCATGGTTGAACCTTATTCAGAACATCGCTCCGCCGATATCCTCGCTCCCGCCATCCCGTTGCGGGTCGAGAGGTACAAAAACGACGCCCAGGCACGGGTCCGGCATCGGCGGGTCAGCGGAGGGCGGTCCGGGGTCATTGCGTACCCTGATGCGACTTGCGCCACGGATGGGGGAGAAGAAGCAGTGCGACTCGGGCTCAGCCTCGGATACCAGACGGCGTGGAGTACTCCGGCGGACCATCTCGCCCTCGCCCGCGAGGCGGACCGGCTCGGCTACTCGGTGGTCTGGGCGGCGGAGGCGTACGGCTCGGACTCGCCCAGCATGCTCGCCTGGCTGGCCGGGCAGACCGAGCGGATCGACGTCGGCTCGGCGGTGATGCAGATCCCGGCGCGCAGCCCGGCGGCGACCGCGATGACCGCCGCCACCATCGACGCGGTCTCCGGCGGCCGGTTCCGACTCGGTCTCGGCGTCTCCGGCCCGCAGGTTTCGGAGGGCTGGCACGGGGTGCGCTTCGCCAAGCCGCTGGCCCGGACCCGGGAGTACGTCGACATCGTCAAGCTGGCCATCGCCCGCAAGCCGGTGGAGTACGACGGCGTGCACTACCGTCTGCCGCTGCCGGACGGCCCCGGCAAGGCGCTCCGGCTCGGCTTCCATCCGCCGCGCGAGGAGATCCCGATCTACCTGGCCGCGGTCGGGCCGAAGAACCTCGAACTCGCCGGTGAGATCGCCGACGGCTGGCTGGCGATCTTCTACGCCCCGGAGTTCGCCGCCGAGCAGCTCGGCGCGGTGACCGCCGGGCGGGCGAAGGTCGGCAAGGAACTCGCCGGCTTCGACGTGGTGCCGAGCGTGCCGGTGGTGGTCGGTGACGACGTCGCCGCCTGCGCCGAACTGGTCCGCTGGTACGCCGCGCTCTACGTCGGCGGGATGGGCAGCCGCGAGCAGAACTTCTACAACCAGCTCGCCACCCGGATGGGCTACGGCGACGCCGCCCGCGAGGTGCAGGACCTCTACCTGGCGAAGCGGCAGCGCGACGCGGCTGCGGCCGTACCGCTGGAGTTCATCGACCGCACCTCCCTGCTCGGCCCGAAGGAGCGGATCGCCGACCGGATGCGCGAGTACGCCGCTGCCGGCGTCACCACGCTCTCGCTGACCCTCTTCGTCGCCGACGCGGAGAGCGGGATCGAGACCCTGCGTACCTGCGCCGAGGCGCTGGACCTCGCCGGGGTCGGCGAGTGAGCGGGCGCGGCGAGCACGGGCCGGCGGCGCGGCGGCGGGGTACGGGGACGAGCGGGGTGCGCGGGTGAGCTGGATCGAGGCAATCGTCCTGGGGATCGTCCAGGGCCTCACCGAGTTCCTGCCGGTCAGTTCGTCGGGTCATCTGCGGATCACCTCGGCGATCTTCTTCGACCAGGACGCCGGGGCGTCGTTCACCGCGGTCACCCAGCTCGGCACCGAGGCGGCCGTGCTGCTCTACTTCGCCAAGGACATCTGGCGGATCACCCGGGTCTGGGTGGTCGGGATCTGGGACTCCTCGGTCCGGTCGAGTCTCGACTACCGGATGGGCTGGTACGTGATCATCGGCTCGATCCCGATCGGCGTCTTCGGCTTCCTCTTCAAGGACCAGATCCGGACGGCGGCCCGGAACCTGTGGCTGGTCGCCACCACGTTGATCGTCTTCGCCTTCGTGCTCGCCTTCGCCGAGTACTGGGGCCGGCAGACCCGCCGGCTGGAGAACTTCACCATGCGGGACGGCATCGTGATGGGCTTCGCCCAGGCGATGGCGCTGATCCCCGGGGTGTCCCGGTCCGGCGGCACGCTGACCGCCGGGCTCTTCCTCAACCTGACCCGCGAGGCGGCGGCCCGGTACTCGTTCCTGCTGGCCATCCCGGCGGTGGTGATGTCCGGGGTCTTCAGCCTTCCCGACGTCTTCGACACCAGCGGCGGCGGCTCGATCCCGACCCCGGCGCAGATGATCGTGGCCACGGTGATCGCCTTCGGGGTCGGCTACGCCGCCATCGCCTGGCTGCTGCGCTATGTCGCGCACCACACCCTCTACGTCTTCGTCCTCTACCGGGTGGCGCTGGGCAGCCTGGTCCTGGCCCTGCTGCTGACCGGTACGATCAGCGCCACCTGACCCACCCCCGCCGACGGCTGCCGGCGGCCGGACCGCCGGCCGCCACCCGAGTCCGGCCCCGGGCGGCGGCTCTCGGGTCCGGCCGGTGGACCTGGCGGCTCGCGGAGGCTGCCGGACGGCCGGAACGTAGGGTGTGGTCGTGGCGACCCTTCTGCTCCTCCGACACGGCCGGACCACGGCGAACGCCGACGGCGGCCTGGCCGGACGGCAACCCGTGGAACTCGACGAGACCGGCCGGGCCCAGGCGACGGCGGTGGGCGGCCGGCTCCGGGTGATCCCGCTGGCGGCGGTGGTGACCAGCCCGCTGATCCGGTGCCGGCAGACGCTGGAGCTGGCGCTGCCCGACGCCGTACCGGCGGTCGAGGAGGGGCTCGTCGAGTGCGACTACGGCGCCTGGCAGGGCCAGCCGCTGAAGAAGCTGGCGAAGGATCCACTGTGGCAGGTGGTGCAGCAGCACCCGAGCGCGGCGGTCTTCCCCGACGGGGAGTCGATGGCCGGGATGGCGGCCCGGGCGGTCGAGGCGGTACGCCGCTGGGACGCCCGGATCACCGCCGAGCACGGGCCGGACGCGGTCTGGCTGGCATGCAGCCACGGCGATGTGATCAAGGCCATCGTGGCGGACGCGATGGGCGTACACCTGGACCAGTTCCAGCGGATCGTGGCGGACCCGGGCTCGGTGACCGGAATCCGCTACACCCCGGTCCGTCCGTTCGTGCTGCGGCTCAACGACACCGGCGGCGACCTGACCAGCCTGGTCCCGCCGCGCCCCGCCCGGCGCCGCCGCGCCCGCGCGGTCTCCTCGGACGCGGCGGTCGGCGGTGGGGTGGGCGTGGCCGGCGCCGGATCGGGTCGTCCCGACGGGCGGCAGCGGTGACCGGGCGGCGCCCCGCAGCGACCGGACCGGGGCGTACGGTGATTCGGGTCGGTGGGCTGCACGGTGTGGTAGCGGGCCGGATAGGGTCGGGGGTATGACCCACCAGGTGCACGCATTCGAGCCGCCCGAGCGGTTCGTCGCCGGAACTGTGGGTCCGCCGGGTGAGCGGACGTTCTTCCTCCAGGCGCGCGGCGGCGGCCGGCTGGTCAGCGTCGCCCTGGAGAAGGTCCAGGTCTCGCTGCTGGCCGAGAAGCTGGAGGAGCTGCTGACCGAGGCGCACCGGCGGTTCGGTGTCGAGCTGCCCGAGCCGCCCCCGGTCACCTCCGACAACGAGCCGCTGGACACGCCGGTCGACGAGGAGTTCCGGGTCGGCACCCTCGGTCTCGCCTTCGACGTCGACACCGCGACGGTGGTGATCGAGGCGATCGCGGCCGGTGAGGCCGAGGCGGAGGTCGAACTCGGCGGCGAGGAAGAGGTCGACGAGGACGAGGAGGAGCCGGACGACGACCTCGACCGGCTCCGGGTCCGGTTGACCCCGCAGGCGGCCCGTGAGTTCATCGAGCGGGCCCGCCGGGTGGTGGCGGCGGGCCGGCCGCCGTGTCCGCTCTGCGGCCAGCCGCTCGACCCGGCCGGCCACCTCTGTCCCCGACACAACGGCTACCACCGGTGACGGTCGCCGTGCTGCCGCCGGGACCGCCCCGGTGACCTCCTCCGAACTGCGACCCGTGCTGGACGAGAGCGACGCGCTGCGCCTCCTGGAGGGGGGCGAATTCGAGCTGGAGGGTCGGCTGGTCGACGCCTCCAACACGACGCTGCGGGGGTTTCTGACCCTGGACGGGGTGACCGTCCGCTGCGTCTACAAGCCGATCCGGGGTGAGCGGCCGCTCTGGGACTTCCCGGACGGGACCCTGGCCGGCCGGGAGGTTTCCGCCTACCTGCTCTCCCGGGCCACCGGGTGGGACCTGGTCCCGCCGACCATTCTGCGGGACGGTCCGCTCGGCCCCGGCGCCTGCCAGCTCTGGATCGACGAGCCGGAGCAGGCCGAGCCGCTGGTCGGCTTCGTACCGGCCCGGAGCCTGCCGGCCCGGTGGTTCCGGGTCGCGGCCGCCCGGGACGAGGACGGCGCCCCGTACGCCCTGGCGCACGCCGACGACCCCCGGCTGGCCCGGCTGGCCGTGCTGGACGCGGTGATCAACAACGCGGACCGCAAGGGCGGCCACGTGCTCGTCGGGCCGGACGACCGGATCTACGGTGTCGACCACGGCGTCTGCTTCCACTTCGAGGACAAGCTCCGGACGGTGCTCTGGGGCTGGGCGAGCCGGGACCTGCCGCCGGACGCGCTGGAGATGCTCACCGAGCTGTCCCGGGGGCTGAGCGGCCCGCTGGGGGAGAGCCTGGCCGAGCACCTGACCCTCGGCGAGGTCGCCGCGCTGGCGCGCCGGGTCGACCGGCTGCTGGCGACGGCCCGGTTTCCGGAGCCCTCCGAGGAGTGGCCGGCCATCCCCTGGCCGCCGATCTGAGCCGCGCTCCAGCGTTCCCGTCCCGGGTTTCCGGCGGGTCGGGCGGCCCTGTCGATCTGATCACCCCCGCCGCCGCGCCGAGGATTCGCGTCGGTCCGGCTGACTAGGCTGGTGACCATGGAAACCTGGATGGGTCACGAGATTCCGCGGCTGCCGGGCAGGGGACCGCAGCTCGCGCTGTACGACTCGGCACGCCGCGGTGTGCACCCCACCCGTCCCTCCGGGCCGGCCACGATGTACGTCTGCGGGATCACCCCGTACGACGCGACCCATCTGGGGCATGCCGCGACGATGATCGCCTTCGACGTCGTACAGCGGGTGTGGCGGGACGGCGGCCATCCGGTCAGCTACGTGCAGAACGTCACCGACATCGACGATCCGCTGCTGGAGCGGGCCGAACGGGACGGCGAGGACTGGGTGGTCCTGGCGATGCGGGAGACCGCGCTGTTCCGGGAGGACATGGAGGCGCTGCGGATGATCCCGCCCGCCCACTACGTCGGTGCCGTCGAGTCGATCCCGGCGATCGCCGAGAAGGTCCGGGTGCTGCTCGACGACGGTGCCGCGTACCGGCTCGACGACGGCACCGGGGACGTCTACTTCGACATCTCGGCCGCGCCGAGGTTCGGTTACGAGTCGAACCTCTCCCGGGCGGAGATGCTCGGCTACTTCGCCGAGCGGGGTGGTGATCCGGACCGGGCCGGCAAGCGGGACCCGCTCGATCCGCTGCTCTGGCGGGGCGCCCGGGACGGCGAACCGGCCTGGGAGGGCGGTCCGCTGGGTCCCGGGCGGCCGGGCTGGCACATCGAGTGTGCGGTGATCGCGATGGCGCTGCTCGGGGAGACCATCGACGTCCAGGGTGGCGGCAACGACCTGGTCTTCCCGCACCACGAGTGTTCGGCGGCGCACGCCGAGCGGCTGACCGGGGCGGAGCCGTTCGCCCGGCACTACGTACACGCCGGGATGATCGGCCTGGACGGCGAGAAGATGTCGAAGTCGAAGGGAAACCTGGTCTTCGTCTCCCGGCTCCGGGCCGACCACGTGGACCCGATGGCGGTGCGGCTGGCGCTGCTCGCCGGCCACTACCGCAGCGACCGGGAGTGGACCGACGACCTGCTCAAGGACGGCACCTCGCGGCTGGCCCGGTGGCGGGAGGCCGCCGCGGCGCCGTCCGGGCCCGCCGGCCCGGAGCTGCTGGCCGGGGTACGCGAACGGCTCGCCGACGACCTGGACACGCCGGGCGCGTTGGCCCTGGTGGACCGCTGGGCGGATGCGACGCTGGCCGGGTCCGGTGCCGATCCGGCCGCGCCGGACCTGATGGCCGCCACCGTCGACGCGCTGCTCGGCATCAAGCTCTGACCGCCCCCGAGGTCCCCTCCGTTCCGGGAGGGGACCTCGGGGCACCGCTCAGCCGAGCACCAGTCCCGGGTCCGGGTCGGCCTCCGGCGCCGGGCCCGGGACCTGGTACTGCTCGGTCAGCGTGGTCATCGGGCCGGGCCAGGTCGCCTGGGCCACCTCGATCGGCCGGTGGCTGGCGTCGTAGGCGACGTGCAGCAGGTGCAGCACCGGCGTGTCGGGGCGGATCTGGAGGATCTCCGCCTCCTCCCGGCTCGGCTGCCGGGCGCTGATCTGGTCGGTCGCCGAGACGTAGCGCCGGCCGATCGCCTCCTCGGCCTCCTGGTAGAGCGGCCGGCCGTACGCCTCCATCCGTTCCAGGCTGGTCCCGGCGGCGTCGTCGGTACGGAACCAGGAGGCGCCGACCTCCACCGGCACCTCCTCGGTGCGGACCAGGTGCCGCCGGACGACCAGTTCGGTGCCGTCGGGTACCCCGAAGGCGTCGGCGACCTCCGGCGGGGCCGGTGCCCGGCCGACCTGTACCAGTTGTTGCCGGTACCGGGCGGCCAGGTCGGCGTGGTAGCCGCGGTGACCGCCGTACCGGCCTCGGGAGAGCCGGTTGAGCCGGCGCCGGGTTCCTCGGACGTACGTCCCGGAGCCCGGTTTGGTGATCAGCACGCCCTCCACCCGGAGCTGGTCGATGGCGCGCTGCACGGTCTGCTTGGCCACCCCGAACATCTCGGCGATGGCGGGGATGGAGGGGAGCCGTTCACCGGCCGCCCAGTCACCCGCCCGGATCCTCGCCCGCAACTGGCCGGCGATCTGCCGGTGGGGGAACTCGGCCGCTCCGGGGTTGATCTGCACCGCTCCTCCGTCCAGGACATGATCCGGCGATAACGCTAGGTTCCTAGGATGCCGTACGGGGTGTGCGCCGGGCAACCGGCACGCGGAAAGGTCACGCCGAAAACGGAGATCTCCGGTCGGTGGGATTTCCGAGGGCACCTGGCCCGGCCGGCTCACCGATGGCGGACCGTCGGCGAGCCGGCAGCGGTCACCAGGGACCCGAGGTGTTCACCGGGAGCTGGCGGTGGTCACCAGGAACCGGCGGTGGGGCCGGCGGAGCCGCCGCGCCGGCGCAGGTACTTCTCGAACTCCTGGGCGATCTCGTCGCCGGTCAGCGGCTGGATGCCGGCATCGCCGACCCGTTCCTCCAGCTCTCGGACGTACTCGCCGAGTTCGGCGTCCTGCTCGGCGGCGGTGCGGACCCGCTGCTCCCACTCGGCGGCCTCCTCGGCCAGCTCCGACATCGGGACCGGCAGGTCGAGCACCTCCTCGACCCGGTGCAGCAGGGCCAGCGTCGCCTTCGGGCAGGGCGGGTTGTTGGCGTAGTGCGGCACGTGCACCCAGAACGAGACGGCGTCGACCTCGGCCCGGGTGGCGGCGTCGTGCAGTACCCCGACGATCCCGGTCGGGCCGTCGTAGCGGGTCGGGGTGAGCTGGTAGCGCTCGGCGGCGTCCTTGTCCGAGGCGCTGCCGCTGATCGGCAGCGGCCGGGTGTACGGCACGTCGGCGAGCAGCGCGCCGAGCAACACGATGCGGTTGATTTCGAGGCTGTGGCAGAGTTCCAGCACCTGCTCGCAGAAGGTGCGCCAGCGCATGCTCGGCTCGATGCCCCGGATCAGCACGACGTCGCGGTCCGTACCGTCCGGGCTGGCCCGCATGAACCGGGTGGTCGGCCACTCGACCCGGCGGGTCTCGCCGTCGGCCATCGTGATCGTCGGTCGGCTCACCTGGAAGTCGTAGAAGTCCTCGGGGTCCAGCTCGGTGATCTGGCGCGCCTGCCACACCTGTTCGAGGTGCTCGACCGCCGCGGTGGAGGCGTCGGCCGCGTCGTTCCAGCCCTCGAAGGCCGCGATCGCGACCGGCGAGCGCAGCTCGGGCAGCCCGTCGAACTCGGTCACGCCCTACCCCCAGCGTGCGTGCCACGGCTGAGCCGGGCGGTCCGGAGCCGCGCGGTGGTGCCCCCGATGTGCCTGGTGCTGCCGTCCCTGTTGTCCCTCACGTCCGTCAGCCTACGTCCCTGACTCGGATGCGGCCCGCCGGCCGCGCCGGCTCGGCCCGCCGGGGGAGCGGTCCGGCAGGTCGACCGCCATCGGACCGGCCCGGACAACCGGGACAGAAAGGGCGATTGCCCGGCGGACCGTACGTTGGGCAATGGTACGCCCACGACCGGTTGGCGGGGCCCCTCCCGGACTAGCCTGGAGTCGTGCCGACTCCGCTGCGTGACGCCCTGGGCGGCCGGGTGCTGGTCGCCGACGGCGCGATGGGGACGATGTTGCAGGCGGCCGAGCTGACCCTGGACGACTTCGAGGGGCACGAGGGCTGCAACGAGATACTCAACGTGAGCCGGCCCGACGTCGTCCGGTCGGTGCACGACGCGTACCTCGCCGCCGGGGCCGACTGTGTCGAGACAAACACCTTCGGAACGAACCTCTCCGCACTGCGCGAGTACGGCATCGAGCACCGGATCACCGAGCTGGCCGAGGCCGGCGCCCGGCTGGCCCGGCAGGCCGCCGACGCGGCCGGTACTCCGGACCGGCCCCGGTACGTGCTCGGGGCGATGGGACCGGGGACCAAACTGCCGACCCTGGGCCACCTCCGCTACGCCGAACTGCGCGACGCCTACCAGGCCAACGCGGCCGGGCTGGTCGCCGGCGGCGCGGACGGGCTGATCGTCGAAACCTGCCAGGACCTGCTCCAGGTCAGGGCGGCCGTCATCGGAGCCCGGCGGGCGCTGGCCGAGGCCGGCCGGGAGCTGCCGGTGATCTGCCACGTCACGGTCGAGACCACCGGCACCATGCTGCTGGGCACCGAGATCGGCGCGGCGCTGACCGCGCTGGAGCCGCTCGGCATCGACCTGATCGGGCTCAACTGCGCCACCGGGCCGGCCGAGATGACCGAGCACCTGCGCTACCTGTCCCGGCACGCCCGGATCCCGCTGTCGGTGATGCCGAACGCCGGGCTGCCGGAGCTGACCGCCGACGGGGCCCGCTATCCGCTGACCCCGCAGGAGTTGGCGGAGGCGCTGGCCGGCTTCGTCGACGACTACGGGCTGTCCCTGGTCGGCGGCTGCTGCGGTACCACGCCCGCGCACATCCGGGCGGTGGTGGACCGGCTGGGCGACGCGGCGGTGCGGCCCCGGGCGCCCGAGTCGGAGCCGGGGGTGGCCAGCCTCTACCACCAGGTGCCGTTCGCCCAGGACGCCAGCGTGCTGATGGTCGGCGAGCGCACCAACGCCAACGGCTCCAAGGCGTTCCGGGAGGCGATGCTGGCCGGGGACTGGCAGGCGTGTGTGGAGATCGCCCGGAGCCAGGCCCGGGACGGGTCGCACCTGCTCGACCTCTGCGTCGACTACGTCGGCCGGGACGGCGTACGCGACATGCGGGAGATCGCCGGCCGGTTCGCCACCGCCTCCACCCTGCCGATCGTGCTCGACTCGACCGAGCCGGCCGTGATCGAGGCCGGTCTGGAGATGCTCGGCGGCCGGTGCGTGGTCAACTCGGTGAACTTCGAGGACGGCGACGGCCCCGACTCCCGGTACGCCCGGGTGCTGCCGCTGGTCCGCGAGCACGGCGCCGCGGTGGTGGCACTGACCATCGACGAGGAGGGTCAGGCCCGGACCGCCGACTGGAAGGTACGGGTGGCGTCCCGGCTGATCGACGACCTCACCGGCCGGTGGGGGATCGACGTGCGGGACATCCTGGTCGACTGCCTCACCTTCCCGATCGCCACCGGCCAGGAGGAGACCCGCCGGGACGGCATCGAGACGATCGAGGCGATCCGGGAGATCGGCCGCCACTATCCCGGGGTCAACTTCACGCTCGGCGTCTCGAACGTCTCGTTCGGGCTGAACCCGGCGGCCCGGCAGGTGCTCAACTCGGTCTTCCTGCACGAGTGCGTGCAGGCCGGTCTGACCAGCGCCATCGTGCACGCCAGCAAGATCCTGCCGATGGCCAGGATCCCGGACGAGCAGCGCGAGGCGGCGCTGGACCTGGTCTACGACCGGCGCCGGCCCGGCCACGACCCGGTGCAGCGCTTCATCGAACTCTTCGAGGGGGTGGACGCCGCCTCGGCCCGGGCCACCCGGGCGGAGGAACTGGCCGCGCTGCCGGTCGACGAACGGCTGAAGCGACGGGTCGTCGACGGCGAGCGCAACGGCCTCGAAGCCGACCTCGACGAGGCGCTGACCGGCCGGCCGGCGCTGGCCATCGTCAACGAACTGTTGCTGGACGGGATGAAGGTGGTCGGCGAGCTGTTCGGCGCCGGCCAGATGCAGCTGCCGTTCGTGCTCCAGTCGGCCGAGGTGATGAAGGCGGCGGTGAGCTACCTCGAACCGCACATGGAGAAGTCCGACGACGGCGGCAAGGGCCGGATCGTGCTCGCCACCGTCAAGGGCGACGTGCACGACATCGGCAAGAACCTGGTGGACATCATCCTGACCAACAACGGCTACGAGGTGGTCAACATCGGCATCAAGCAGCCGATCGCGGCGATCCTGGAGGCGGCCGAGGAGCACGCCGCCGACGCCGTCGGGATGTCCGGGCTGCTGGTGAAGAGCACCGTGGTGATGAAGGAGAACCTCGCCGAGATGGCGTCCCGGGGGGTCGCCGGGCGCTGGCCGGTACTGCTCGGCGGTGCGGCACTGACCCGGTCGTACGTCGAGGACGACCTCCGGTCGACCTACCCCGGCGAGGTGCACTACGCCCGGGACGCCTTCGAGGGACTGTCCCTGATGGACCGGCTGATGGCGGCGAAGCGCGGCGGCGCCCCGGTGGTGGACGCCGAGCGGGAGGCGGCGCTGGCCGCCCGGCGGGCCCGCCGGGACCGGCAGCGGAGCCGGGTGGCGGCGGCGCTGCCGGAACTCTCCGACGCCTCGGTCCGCTCCGACGTGGCGGTCGACGTCGAGGTGCCGGCGCCGCCGTTCTTCGGCACCCGGGTGGTCAGGGGCATCCCGCTGGCCGACTACGCGGCACTGCTCGACGAGCGGGCCACCTTCGCCGGCCAGTGGGGGCTGCGCGGGTCGCGCGGCGGCGCCGGGCCGAGCTACGAGGAGCTGGTGGAGACCGAGGGACGGCCCCGGCTGCGTTCCTGGCTGGACCGGCTCGCCGCCGACCGGGTGTTGGAGGCGGCGGTGGTCTACGGCTACTTCCCGGCCTACTCCGACGGCAACGACCTGGTGGTGCTCGACGAGGACGGCGGCGTCGAGCGGGCCAGGTTCAGTTTTCCCCGACAGCGGCAGGAGCGCCGGCTCTGCCTGGCCGACTTCTTCAAGCCCCGGAGCGATCGGCTCGACGTCGTCGCCCTGCAACTGGTCACCGTCGGGCAACCGATCGGCGAGTACGCCGCGAAGCTCTTCGCCGGGGACGAGTACCGCGACTATCTGGAGGTGCACGGGCTGTCGGTGCAGCTCACCGAGGCGCTCGCCGAGTACTGGCACCGCCGGATCCGGGCCGAGCTGACCCTGCCGGACGGCCGTACCGTGGCCGACGACGACCCGGACGACCTCGCCGGGCTGCTGCGTACCGACTACCGGGGCTGCCGGTACGCGTTCGGTTATCCGGCCTGCCCGGACCTGGAGGACCGGGCGAAGCTGGTCGAGCTGCTCGGCGCGGAACGGATCGGGGTCCGGCTCTCCGAGGAGTTCCAGCTCGTGCCGGAGCAGGCGACCGACGCGATCGTGGTGCACCACCCGGACGCCGGCTACTTCAACGCCCGATAGCCGGCCGTCTCGGCGCTCGACAGCCGGCCGGCTTGGCCCGGGTAACCGGCCGGGGTAATTGCGGGCGAACTCCGGCACGGCCGGTAACGCGCTGGATAGCCTCCGGGTGGAGGCCGAATCCGTCTCGGGTCCGGGCGCGGTCGCCGCCGAGGGGGTGCCATGGCCACGTCGTTCACCCTGGACCGGCCGGGCGGGCTGGCGGCGGACGGGCTGCCGGTCGCCTCCGCGGCCCAGCGGTGGATCCTCCGGGCGGTGGCGATCTGCGAGGAACGGTGCCAGATCTGGTTCCTGGAACGGATGACCGACCGGTCCGGCCCGGGGCTGCACGACGACGTCGAGGCGCTGCTCGCCCGGGGTGCGCTGGCGGACTCGCCCGCCGGCCTGCGGCCCGGCTCGGTCGAGCTGCGCGACGCCGTCCGCCGGGGCATCCCACCGTCGCTGCTGGCCGCGCTGCACCACCGGGCCGCCGGCGTACTCGTCGAAGCGGCGCGCCCGGCGGCGGCCGCCGAGCACCTGCTCCGGGTGCTGGAGGTGGCCGGGCGGGTCGACGTACCCCTGGTCTCCCGGCTGGTCGCGGATCCGGCGGTCGACCCGTCGACGGCGGCCGACCTGCTGCTGGCGGCCCGGGACGCCCGGGATCCCGCGCTCGGTCCGGAACTGCGCCGCGACTGGGCGCTGGCCGCGGTCGACCACCTGATGCTGGCCGGGCGGGTCGAACCGGCACTGGCGATCCTGGGCGACGAGATCGCGGCCGACCGGGCCGGGGCCGGACACCGGGCGCTGCTGCTGGGCCGGCTCGGCGCCTGGTACGCCAGCTGCCGGCCGTCGCTGGCCTTCGACTACCTGGACCGGGCGCTGGCCCAACCCGACCTGCGGCCCGGTCACCGCAGCTGGCTGCTGGGCACCCTGGCCGCCGTGGCGGGCCGGCTCGGCCGGCCGGGCTTCGAGTCGCTGCTCGCGGCGGCGGACCGGGCCCAGGCCGACGCGCCGTCCCCGGACGGCGGGATCCGGCTGGCGCTGGCCCGGGCCGGGAACGCCATGGCCGGCGGCGACCTGCCGGCCGCCCGGCGGCTGCTCGGCCGGGTCGACCCGAGCGACCCGGCAGCCCGGGCACAGGCCCCGTTCCTGCGGGTCGAGCGGATCGCCTGCCAGCTCGCCTGCGGCGACCACGAGGAGGCCGGCACCGCGCTGCGGTTCGCCGAGGTGGATCTGGGCACCCTGGGCGGGGCGGCGCAGCCGATGCTGGCGGCCCTGGACTGCCGGCTCCGGGTCTGTGCCGGCGACCTGCCGGAGGCGTCGGCCCGGGCCGGCCTGGCGCTGCGACACCACCCCGCCGGCCGGCTCCCCGACGAGGTCCATGCCGAACTGCTGGCGGTACTGGTGGAGGTGTCCTTCCGGCAGGGCCGGCCGGAGAGCGCCCGCGAGCTGCTGGCCGGCGTCGAGACCCCGGTGGACTGGCCCGACGCGCTGCCCTGGGTACGGCTGGCCGGTGCCGCCGCCCTCGACCCGGAGCCCGGCCGGCACGCCGCGCTGCTCCGGGCCGCCGTCGACGTGCTGGACCGGTCGCTGCGCCCACTGCTCCTCGTCCCGCAGCAGGCACCGGCGCTGACCCGGGCGGCGCTGCTCCTCGGCGACCAGCAGCGGGCGCACCAGCTCGCGGAGCATCTGGTCCGGATCGCGGAGCGGGTGGACAGCGGTCTGTGGTGGGGCGTCGCGCAGCACGTCGCCGGCCTGGTGGAGCGGGACCCGGGGCTGCTGCGTGGTGCGGTGGGACAGTTGCGGGCCACCTCGGCCCGGCCGGTGCTGGCCGACGCGCTGCACGACCTGGCCGGTACGCCCGGCACCGGGGCGGCCCAGGCCCGGCGGGCCGCCGAGGAGGCCGCCGCCCTCTTCGGCCGAATCGGCGCCGCGGGCGACCAGGAGCGGGCGGTGCGCCGAGGGCGTGCCCTCGTGGCGTCGGAGCGCCGGAACCGGGGCGGCGCCGACGGTGCGACGGCGACCGAGGGAGACCGGCGGAGCCGGCACGGCGCCGGGTTCGACGCGTTGACCGCCGCCGAGACCCGGGTCGCCGAACTGCTGGCCGGCGGTGCGACGAAGCAGCAGGCGGCGGCGAGCCTCTTCGTCTCCTTCCACACCGTCGACGCCCAACTCCGGGCCGTGTACGCGAAACTGGGCGTCCGGAACCGGCTCGAGCTGGCCCGGCTCTGGGCCGCCCGCACCCCGACAACGGAGGATCCGACCCGCCCGGCCCCGGAGTCGGACGGGCCGGCGCGAGCCGACTGACCAGACCCGTGCCCGCCGCGCCGGGCGGGGCGGGGCGGATCCCGGCTCAGGAGGCGATCGGCCGCTTCGTCCTCGGGATCGACTCGACCAGCGAACGGGGCAGGTGGAGGGTGTCGGCGGCGACCTGCGGCGGGGTGTTCGCCATCCACTGGGCCAGCGAGATGTCCTCGAAGCGCGGGTTGCGGAACATCTCCAGGAAGACCAGCGGCTCGGTGCCGGTGTTCTCGATGTAGTGGCCGTAGGCGAACGGCACGTAGCCGACGTCGCCGGACCGGTAGTCGAAGGTCCGGTTCACCCCCGAGCTGGCGAAGACGCCCATCCGGCCGGAACCGGAGATGTAGTACTGCCACTCGTCGTCGGTGGGATGCCAGTGCAGTTCGCGCATCGCACCCGGCTCGACCTCCACCAGCGCCGCGCAGATGGTCGTCGAGGCGGCGAAGTTGCTCACGTCGGCGATCCGTACCGTGCCGCCGTCGAAACGCTCGGGCGCCTGGGCGTGCAGCCGGTGCTTGAAGGTACGCGGTACGTCCCCGGTGGGGCTGACCACCCGGTCGGACTCCAGCGGCGGCGGCACCTGCCCCGGGAAGATGTACCGCTCCTTCGCCGGCAGGTCGGCGAGCTGCTCCGTACGCCAGCCGAAGTTCTTCGCGATCACCTCCTTCGGGGTGTGTGCGAAGAAGTCGCTGATCAGGAAGGTGGAATTCTCCGAGAAGGCGCCGTCGTCGAAGACGAGCAGGAACTCCACGCCGTCGTCGAGGGCCTGGATGTGGTGCGGTACCCCCTTGGGGAAGAACCAGAGGTCACCCTGGGAGACGTCGTCGAGGAAGTTGCGCCCCTCCTGGTCGACGGCGCCGATCCGGCAGCTTCCGGCCAGCACGTACGCCCACTCGGCCTCCTTGTGCCAGTGCAGCTCCCGGTAGGCGCCGGGTCGGAGCGCCATGTCGACGCCGGAAAGCGTGCTGGCGACCGGCAACTCGCGCTGGGTCACCTCCCGGGTCCAGCCGCCCTCCTCGATCCGGGTGTGCGCGTTGGAGAACGAGAACTTCAGGTTGGGCACCGTGCCCCGGTCGGTCGGCGGCGGTACCAGCAGGTCCGGGTTCTGCCGGTCCAGCCCGAGGTTGCGGGGCCCCAGGTCGGGGCCGCCCGCGCTGCCACGGATCGGTTGGGGCAGGTCGTTGCGGGATGTCCGGCTCATACCAGTCCCTCCTCTCGTCGGCGGAGATCGCCGGTTCGGGTCCGCGGGCCGGTCCCGCCGAGCAGCAGCGTCCGCACCAGCGCCGGGCCGCCGTGCAGGCCGACGGCGGCCGGGATCGCGAGGCAGGTCAGGGCCAGCACCAGTACCGTCCAGCGTGGTGCGCCGGTCAGTGCGGCACCGACGGACAGCACGGTGAGGGCGCCGAGGTTGCGCCGGGTCCGGCGCAGCGGCACGATCATGGGAACTCCTTCCGGACGGTGGTGTGGACCGGACGACGGATCGGGCGACCGGCCGGTGCCGGATCCGGTGGTGGCCTCGGCCGGCGACGTCGGCGGACCGGTCGGGCTCCGCCCGTCCGGATCCGGGGTCGGTCGTCGTCACGCCCTTCGGTCTAGCCGGGAAGCGCGCAGACAATCTCACGTGATCGCGGGAAATGTCCCCGGCGCCGGGCCCGACCGGGCGGGGGGTTTGACCCGGTGAGCACGCTGGGAAGTGTTCTGGTCGTCGACCTGTGGGAGGCCATGATGCGCCCGTTGCGCCGAACCGGCCGGTTCTGGCCGCTGCTCGCGCTGATCGTGACGCTGGTCGTCGCGGGAGCCTGCTTCGTCGGCGGCACGGGCGCAGGCGGTCCGTCGGCACCGGACGATCCGGGCACGTCCGGCGCGAACGGCACCGGCGAGGCCGACGGCACGATGACGGTGGACGAGTTCCGGCGTGACATCGGCGGTGCGGTCCGGGTCGCCGAGGAGTACTGGACGGCGCGGTTCAAAGCGTCGGGGGAGCGGTTCCAGCCCATCCGCCGGATCACCGCGTACCAGCGCGAGGGCGAGGTCGCCTGTGCCGGCCAGGCGCTGCCGCGCAACAACGCCGTCTACTGCTCGGCGGGTGACTTCATCGCGTACGACGTCAACTGGGCGGTCGCCGCGTTCCGGCAGGTCGGCGACGCGTTCCTGTTCTACCTGCTCGGGCACGAGTACGCGCACGGCGTGCAGGTGCGGCTCGGCATCCGGTACGACTTCACCATCCAGCAGGAGTTGCAGGCAGACTGCATGGCCGGGGCGTACCTCGGGGACTCGGTGCGGTCCGGGGCGCTCACCATCGACGACGGCGACCTCGACGAGCTGAGCCGGGGCCTGCGGGCGGTCGCCGACGAGCCGGGCCAGCCGTGGTTCGCCGAGGGGGCGCACGGTACCGCGGAGCAGCGCACCGAAGCGTTCTTCGGCGGTTTCGAGCGGTCGCTGGACGCCTGCGACCTCCGGTGAGCCGGCCCGGGATGCCGAGCGGCACGGCATCGACCCCGGCCCGGTGATCCGGCGACCCGGCTGAGGGCTCCGCCACACTTCGGGGCCGACACCGGGAGATCGTCGGGCGGCGTTGGCAGGATCGTAGCCGGCAGCTCGCGTCCGATCCGGGAGGACATCCTGAACACCCAGCATCTCGCCGCGGTGCTCTTCGACATGGACGGCACGCTGGTGGACAGCGAGCGGTTGTGGGACATCGGGCTCCAGGAACTCGCCGCGCACTACGGCGGCACCCTGTCCGAGGCGGCCCGGCTCGCCATGGTCGGCACCAGCATGGGTGTCTCGATGGAGATCCTGCACACCGACCTCGGGCAGCCGTGGCGGGACCCGGCGGTCAGCGCCGCCTGGGTCGACCGCCGGGTCGGCGAGCTGTTCCTGACCGACCTGAAGTGGCGGCCGGGGGCGCTGGCCCTGGTGACGGCGGTACGCGCCGCCTCGGTGCCGGCCGCGCTGGTCACCTCGACCCGGCGGGCCGTGGTGGAGATCGCGTTGGAGACGCTCGGCCGGGACACCTTCGACGTGGTGGTCTGCGGTGACGAGGTGGCCGCCACCAAGCCGGACCCGGAGCCGTACCTGACGGCGGCCCGGCTGCTGGACGTGCCGATCTCCCGCTGCGTGGCGATCGAGGACTCGCCGACCGGGGTGGCGAGTGCGCTCGCCGCCGGAGCCGCCGTACTCGCCGTGCCGCACGCGGTGCCGATCGACCCGGCCGACGGCGTACGCCTGCTGGAGACGCTGACCGGAGTCGACCTGGACCTGCTCTCCGGCCTGCTCTCCCCGCTCGACGTCTCCCGCTGACCGCCGCCGCGCCGCCGCCCCGGCCGGCCCGCCCGCGACGCCGACCGCCGCCCCGGCCCGGAACGTGGCCGGGGGCGGCGCCCGTCCCGACGCCGCCCCCGGCCCTGCTGCCCACGGCCATCCCCACGGCCGCGGGCCGGCCCGCTACTCGTGCGCGATCGCGCCGAGTACGTTCAACCGGGCGGCGCGGATGGCCGGCAGGACCGCCGCGACCACCCCGACCACGGCCGCCAGGCCGAGGAAGACCCCCATCTCGGTCCACGGCAGCACCAGGTCGGTGATGCCGTCCTCGCGCAGCGCCCGGACCACGGCGGCGCCGAGGCCGGTGCCGACCGCCACCCCGAGCAGGGCACCGAAGACCGAGATCACCACCGCCTCGACGGTGATCATGCGCATGGTCTGACCCCGCCGCAGGCCGATCGCCCGCAGCAGGCCCAGCTCCCGGGTCCGCTCCAGCACCGACAGCGCCAGCGTGTTCACGATGCCGAGTACGGCGATCACGATCGCCAGCGCCAGCAGGATCTGGATCATCGTCAGCAGGCCGTCGAGCTGGCTGGTCTGCTGCTCGATGAAGTCGGCCCGGTCGGCGACCGACACCTCGGGGCTGTCCGCCAGCAGCGTCTCGACCCGCGGCATCACCTGGTCGACCGAGGCACCCGGCGCCAGCTTGAGGTACGCCTGCGTCGGCTGCGGCACCGCGAAGTTGGCCGCCGCCGAGGCCGGGATGACGAACCCGCCGAAGAGTTCGGACTCGGCGTAGATGCCGCTCACCGTGTAGGTCCGGGCATCACCCCGGGAGAGCTGCACCGGCACGGTGTCTCCGACCGAGAGGCCCCGGTCCTTCGCGGTCCCCGAGTCGACCAGGAGCTGATCGGGGCCGAGCGAGTCGATGCTGCCGGCCGTCGGGGTCGCCCGGTAGATCTCCCGCAGCGCGGGCACGCTGCTGGTCGCGGTGATCCAGCCCTGCTTGCCGCCGACCACCGCGCGGTCGCCGTACAGGCCGGCGACCATGGCCACGCCGGGCAGCTCGGCGGCCCGGTCCAGCACCGCCGGGTCGAAGCTCGGCGGCCGGGGGCCGGTCTGCGCCCCGGAGATGACCAGCTCGGCCGCGATGGTGTCCTCGGCCAGCGCGGTGAGGCTGCTCTTGGCCGAGTCGAGGATCACCGTCACGCCGGTGACCAGGGCGATCCCGACCATCAGCGCGGCGGCGGTGATCGCGGTACGCCGCGGGTTGCGGCCCGAGTTCAGCCGGCCCAGCTTGCCCGGCACCGACCAGGAGAAGAGCCGGCCGAGCAGCCCGACCACCGGGCGGCTGATCAGCGGGGTCAGCAGGGCCACCCCGACGAAGCAGAGCAGCACGCCGCCGAGGATGGTGAGCAGGGTGTTGTCCCCGGTGTTGCCGCTCAGCCCCAGCGCCATCAGGGTGCCGCCGAGCGCGGACACCACCGCACCGGCGGCCGAGATCTTCGTCAGCGGCCGGTCCGGCGTCGCCACGTCCTGCATGGCGGCCACCGGAGGGATCCGGGCGGCCCGCATCGCCGGGAGTACCGCCGCGATGACCGTGACGACCAGGCCGACCGCGAAGGAACTGATCACCGCGGCCGGGGGTACGCCGAGCCCGGCCAGTTGCAGCCCACCGGCGCTCTGCCCGAAGACGTACGCCAGCAGCGCGCCGATGCCGATCCCGGCGCCGAGCCCGAGTACCGAGGCGACCAGGCCGATCGCGACGGCCTCGACCAGCACCGAGCCGATCACCTGACGGCGACCGGCGCCGATCGCCCGGAGCAGCGCGAGTTCCTTGGTGCGCTGCGCGACGATGATCGAGAAGGTGTTCAGGATCAGGAAGATGCCGACGAAGAGGGCGACCCCGGCGAAGCCGAGCAGGATGTTGTTGAAGAAGGCGAGTCCCTCCTTCAGCCCGGCGGAGGCGTCCTCGGAGAGCTGCTCGCCGGTCTTGACCACGTACCCGTCGCCGAGCGTGGCGGCGATGTCGTCGCGCAGCTTCGCCGGGTCGACCCCGTCGGCGGCCTTGACGCTCAGCTCGGAGAAGACGCCGGGCTTGCCCAGCATCAGCTCCTGGGCGACCCGCTCGGTGAACGCCACCTCCTGGGCGCCGCCGAGGCTGTCCCGGTCGCCGCTGTAGCCGTAGATGCCGACCACGGTGAACTCGCGCTTCGGTTGCAGGGTGAGTACCCCGACCCGGTCGCCGACGGCGAGCTTGGCGGCCTTGGCGACCCCCGCGTTGACCGCGACCTCGTTGTCGGCGCTCGGGCCCCGGCCCTCGCGCAGCTCGACCTGGCCGCTCTCGCCGGTCCAGTTGGCGCCGATCTGCGGCGGGCCGACGGAGGTGAGCACCTTGCCGTTGCTGCCGATCACCCGGGCGCCGTCGGCGGCGGCCAGGCCGGTGGCGCTGGCCACCCCGGAGACCCCACGGACCTGCTCCAGGGTGCTGGCCGGGAAGGTGGCGGCGACCTCCATGCCCTCCATCTCGCTGACGTCGATCTTCGGCTTGGCGGAGACCCCGACGTCGGTGCCGGCGTACGCGTCGCTGAAGACGGTGTCGAAGGACCGGCCCAGGGTGTCGGTGAGGACGAAGGCGCCGGAGACGAACATCACGCCGAGCACGACGGCCAGGCCGGAGAGGACCAGCCGGACCTTGCGGGCGAGCAGGCTCTTCAGGGTCGCGCGCAGCATCAGAGCCCCGCCTCGGTGAGACCCGCCTCGGCGAGCCCGTCGAGCTTCTTCATCGTGTCCAGCACGGTCTCCGGGGTCGGTTCGATGAGTTCGGAGACGATCTGGCCGTCGGCGAGGAAGATGACCCGGCCGGCGTAGGAGGCGGCCACCGGGTCGTGCGTGACCATCACGATGGTCTGCTGGTATTCGGCGACGGAGCGGCGCAGGAAGCCGAGCACCTCGGCGCCGGCCCGGGAGTCGAGGTTGCCGGTCGGCTCGTCGGCGAAGATCACCTCGGGCCGGGAGGCGAGTGCCCGGGCGCAGGCGACCCGCTGCTGCTGCCCACCGGAGAGCTGGGCCGGCCGGTGCCCCAGCCGGTCCCGCAACCCCACTGTGTCGATGACGGTGTCGAGCCATTCCTTGTCGGGCTTACGACCGGCGATCGAGAGCGGAAGCAGGATGTTTTCCAGCGCGGTCAACGTGGGCAGCAGGTTGAACTGCTGGAAGATGAAACCGACCTTGTCCCGGCGCAGTTTCGTGAGACCCGCGTCACCGAGTCCGGTGACTGCGGTGTCGCCGATATGGATCGTCCCCCGGGTCACCGAGTCGAGGCCGGCGAGGCAGTGCATCAGGGTGGACTTACCGGATCCGGACGGTCCCATGATGGCCGTGAACCGGGCCCTCTCGAATTCCGCGTTCACCCCACGCAGCGCGACAACCTGTGCCTCACCGCTGCCGTACACCTTCCACACGTCGTTGGCCCGGGCGGCCATCTGGGCATCTCGGGCTAGCGTCGCGGTCACTTTCATCTCCCCCTAGACATTCTTGGTCCGGCCGGACCACCTGGCCCGGCCGGCAGCATCCATCGTCGGCGACCCGGGCAACCCGGGCGTCCGTCCCGCGATGGAGTTCGACGCGGAAAATCTGCTGCGGGTGGGCCCTGACGGTCGAATCAGGGTTGCCCCTGAGTGATATGTGTTCCGCGCCCGCCGATCGGGTGAGCGTGTCGCGATCGGCTCGGAATTCGACGCCAGCGATTCCCACCGGGGCGAATACCTTTGATTGCGCCCGCTCTCCGGCACCGGCCGGATCACGCGCGGGTCGTATCAGTCTGTCATGATCCGCTTGCGCTGTGCGTCGATCGCCGGAACGCCGGCCCGGTCCGCTCCGGTACCCCCGTCGTCGCGGTCATGCCGCCCCCTCTGCCCGTCCGGCGGCGGAACCTCCGCGCCCGTCGTCGTACCTGCGGAAAACGGTAGGCGCGGGAAGCCGGCGGGCCGTCGTGCGCCGGGATGGTCTTCGGGTACGCCCCGAGCCCCGGCCCGGTCCTCCGACCGGACGACTCCGCGTCGTGCGGGTCGTACGCCCTCCGGGTCGTCGGGCCTACTTCTCCGGGGGTGCTGAGAGGGCGCCGACTCCGCCCGTCGGAGGGTCTGCCCCCGGGGACGACTCAGGGTCGCTGGTTCGACCCGGCGTCGCCCGCGGTGATGAGGAGGAGGGGTGCTGCCGTCAGGCGCCGGGCCGGACCAGCCCGGTCTCGTACGCCAGCACCACCGCCTGGACCCGGTCGCGGAGGCCGAGCTTGGTCAGCACGTGCCCGACGTGGGTCTTGATGGTCGTCTCGCTCACCGAGAGCACCCGGGCGATCTCCGCGTTGGAGAGCCCCCGGGCCACCTGGACCAGCACCTCCCGTTCCCGCTCGGTGAGTACGCCGATCGCCTTGGGCGGGGTGGCGTCCGGGTCGGGCAGGGTCTCGGCGAACCTGTCCAGCAGCCGCTTCAGGATCCGGGGCGCCACGACCGCCTCGCCGGCGGCGACGGTGCGGATGGCGGTGACCAGGTCCTCGGCGGGTACGTCCTTGGCCAGGAAGCCGCTCGCACCGGCCCGGAGCGCGCCGACGACGTACTCGTCGAGATCGAAGGTGGTCAGGATGAGCACCCGGACCGGCAGCCGGGCATCGATGATCGCCCGGGTGGCGGCGACCCCGTCCATCCGGGGCATCCGGATGTCCATCAGCACCACGTCGGGGAGGAGTCGCCGGGACAGGTCGACCGCCTCGACGCCGTCGCCGGCCTCGCCGACGATGTCCAGGTCGTCCTCCGCGCCCAGCACCATCCGGAAACCGGTGCGCAGCAGCGGCTGGTCGTCGGCGAGCAGCACGCGTACCGGCCGGCTGGACTCCCTACCGTCGCTCATGCCGACACTCCGCTCCGCCGACCGTCTCGTTCGCCGCCCTCGGTCATGCCGCTCCCTTGTTGATCGGCGCACCCAGTTGCTCCATCGGCATCTTGGCGTACACGCGGTAGCCGCCGCCGGGACGGGGCCCGGTACGCAGGGTTCCACCGTAGAGGGCCATCCGTTCCCGCATTCCCACCAGCCCGTGCCCCAGCCGCCCGCTCTCCGGGGCCGGTCCCCGGCCGGTGTCGGCGATCTCGACGATCAGCCAGTAGACCCCGAAGCTCAACCGGACCTGGGCGGTCGCCGCGCCGGCGTGCTTGAGGGTGTTGGTGAGCGCCTCCTGCACGATCCGGAACACGGTCAGCGCCACCCCCGGGTCCAGCGGGCCCGGTGTGCCGTCCACCCGCAGGGTCACCGGCAGCCCGGCCTCCCGGACCTGCTCCACCAGCGCCTCGATGCCGGCCAGGCCGGGCTGTGGGGAGAGCTCGGCGGCCGGCTCGGCGTCGGTACGCAGCACGTCCAGCAGCCGGCGCAGTTCGCGCAGGGTCGTCCGGCTGGTCTCCTCGATGGTGCCCAGCGCGCCGTCGGTGGCCGCCGGGTCCCGGGACAGCACCCGGCGTGCCCCGGTGGCCAGTACGCCCATCACGCTGACGTGGTGCGCGACGACGTCGTGCAGCTCGCGGGCGATCCGCCGGCGCTCGTCGGCGACCGCCTGGTCGGCAAGGGACCGCTGGTTCTCCTCGGCCACCCGGGCCCGCTCCTCCAGGGCCAGGATGGTGGCCCGCCGGGCGTGCACGGTACGGCCGACGAAGAAGCAGACCAGCGCGAGCAGTACCTGGGTGAAGACCAGGTACGCGGGGGAGGGTTCGGTGAAGTCGGGCGGCGGCGGCTCGGCGAGGGCGACGGCCACGGCCGGTCCCCAGACGGCCCCGGCGGCCAGCGCCGCCTCGCGCAGCGGCAGCAGCGCGGCGGTGGTGTAGGTCAGCAGCACGAAGGTGGCGGCGGCGGTGACCGGCTGCGCGCCGGTCAGGGCCGAGCAGACGAAGATCGGGACTGCCAGCAGCACCGCCCACCACGGGGCCACCCGGCGCAGGGTGATCGGTGCGGCGCAGAGGACGCTCCAGAACGCCCACCCGGGCCAGCCCCACGGGGCGGTTCCCGGCGGAGCGGTGCCGACGAGCATCGCCTCCACCGCGACGGCGGCGACCGCGAGCAGCCCGTCCCGGGCCAGCCATCCGCGCTGCCGGGGATCGGGCCGGAGGCGCCGCCAGTTCCCCCGGATCCGGCTGGAGGCCGGCGTCGCGGGGGTATCGGTAGGGGTCATGCTGGCGACGCTAGCCGCTGCATGGCGCGACAGGTCATCGCCAGCGGCGACCCTGCGCTCCTCCTTCAGGAGGAGCCGTGCTCCTCCCGGAGGGAGCCGACCCCGAGCCCTGGCGCCGCACCACCGGCCCGGTCCGGCCCGGTCGACTGGCTCGGCACCGCCGGGACGTCCGATCCCGCCCCCGTCGCCGATCCCGCCCCCGTCGCCGTCGCCGTCCCCGCCGTCGGTCGCGGCGCCGAAGCCGGGCCCGGAGCCGAGCGGGCGCCGGGCCGGGCCGGTGGCGGGATCGGAGCGGTCGGGTCGACCGGCGCGGTCGGCTCCGGAAACGGTGGGGGAGTGCCGCCGAAGGCCGGGCAGTGCGCCTGGTAGCTGCACCAGTCGCAGAGCCGGCTCGGCTTGGGCCGGAAGTCGCGCGCCCGGGTGGCCTGCTCGATGGCCCGCCAGAGCGCCAGCACGGTGCGCTCGAACCGGACCAGTTCCTCCGCGTCGGGGGTGTAGTCACAGACCTCCGCGTCCCGCAGATAGAGCAGGCGCAGCACCCTCGGCACCACCCCCCGGGTGCGCCACAGCACCAGGGCGTAGAACTTGAGCTGGAACAGCGCCCGGGCCTCGAACGCCTCGCGGGGCGCGCCACCGGTCTTGTAGTCGACCACCCGGAGGGCGCCGTCGGGCGAGACGTCCAGCCGGTCGATGTAGCCCCGGATCAGCAACTGGTCGTCCACCACCGTGGAGACCAGGCTCTCCCGCTCGGCCGGCTCCAACCGGCGCGGATCCTCGACCGTGAAATAGCCGTCGAGCAACTCGCGGGCCGAGGCGAGGAACTCGGCCGGGCCGGCGAGGTCGCCAGCGGTGAAGATCTCGGCCAGCTCCGTCTGCTCGGTCACCAGCCGGTCCCACTGTGGCGCCACCAGGTCACCGGCGGCGGCCGGCGTCCGCTGCTCGGCCGGCAGGTCGAAGAGGTGTTCCAGCACCGCGTGCACCAGCGTGCCGCGGGCCTGCTCGACGCTCGGCCGCTCCGGCAGCCGGTCGATGCTGCGGAACCGGTAGAGCAGGGGGCAGGTCTTGAAGTCGGCGGCCCGGGACGGGGAGAGCGAGGCGGTGACCCGCGCCGCGGGCGGTTCCCCGGCCGGGGAGTCCGCCAGGCCGCCCGTGGCTGTCTGCGATGTCACCGTCTCCGCCGTCATGTCCGGAAGGCTATGTCACGGGTACGACCGAACCCGGCCCACCCGCCCCGGCATGCGTACCGGCCCCGATCGTCCGCGGCCACCCCGGCCGAACCGGCGGGGTCACCCGGAGGGTTGTTCCGTAGCATCGGAGGAGATGGAGCGAAACTCGCGACCGCGACGCGGCGCTGACCGGCGGCCCGGCGTCACCGTCGGCCGGGTGTTCGGCGTGCCGGTCTACCTCAACCCCTCCATGCTGCTGCTGGTGGCCCTGATCACCCTCATGTACGGCGAGTTCGTCCGGCACCAGCTCGGGCTGTCGCAGCTCACCGGCTATCTGGTCGGGCTGGTCTTCGTGGTCCTGCTGCTCGGCTCGGTACTGCTGCACGAGTTGGGGCACGCGCTGACCGCCCGCCGGTTCGGCATCGGGGTGCGCGGCATCACCCTCGAACTGCTCGGCGGCTACACCGAGATGGAGCGGGACGCCCCGACACCCCGGGTGGACCTGTTCGTCTCGCTCGCCGGCCCGGCGGTCTCACTGGTGCTCGGGCTGGTCGGGGTCGCCGCCACGCTCGCCCTGCCGGACGGCACCCTGGCCAACCAGTTCGCGTTCCAGCTCGCCGCCAGCAACGTGCTGGTCGGGCTCTTCAACATCCTGCCCGGACTGCCGCTGGACGGCGGCCGGGCGTTGCGGGCCGGGGTCTGGGCGCTCACCCGGGACCGGCACCTGGCCACCGAGGTGGCCGGCTGGTCCGGCCGGGTCGTCGCGATCGGCACCGCCGTGGTCTTCACGCTGCTGACCTGGCTGTTCGGGCTGCCGTGGCTGGGCCTCGCGCTGGTGCTGCTGGTCGCGTTCACCCTCTGGCAGGGCGCCGGTCAGACGATCCGGGCGGCGCGGATCAGCCGGCGGTTCCCGCTCATCGACCTGGCCCGGCTGGCCCGGCCGGTCTTCTCGGTGCCCAGTGGCACCCCGCTGGCCGAGGCGCAGCGGCGCGGGGCGGACGCCGGACCTCCCGGTTCGACGCTCGGCGTGGCGGACTCGTCCGGCCGGCTGGTGGCGCTGGTCGACCGGACGGCCGCCGAGGCCGTACCGGCGGAGCGTCGGCCCTGGGTGGCGGTGGACGCGGTGGCCCGGGGCGTGGACGCCGTACCCAGTCTCGCGGTCGGGCTCGGCGGGGAGCAGGTGGTGCACGCGGTGCAGGCCCACCCGGGCGCGCAGTACCTGGTGACCTCAGGCGAAGATGTGGTCGGTGTTCTGCACGTAGCCGACCTGGCGCAGCTCCTGGAGCCGAACCGAAAGATGACTCAGTGACCGCACAGCCCACCGCCGTCCCCGCCGCCCCGACCGCTCCGGTGCCGGCGCACCGAGGGCCGTTCCGCCCCGGTGACCGGGTCCAGCTCACCGATCCCAAGGGTCGGATGCACACCATCAAGCTGGAGCCGGGACGGTCGTTCCACACCCACCGTGGCGCGCTGGAGCACGACGCCCTGATCGGGTTGCCGGACGGGAGTGTGGTCACCTCGACCGGCGGGACCGCCTACCTGGCGCTGCGTCCGCTGCTCGCGGACTACGTGCTCTCCATGCCGCGCGGTGCGCAGGTGATCTATCCCAAGGACGCCGCCCAGATCGTGGCGATGGGTGACATCTTCCCCGGCGCGAAGGTTCTGGAGGCCGGTGTCGGGTCCGGCGCGCTGACCTGCTCGCTGCTCCGGGCCGTCGGGCCGGAGGGCGAACTGCATTCCTACGAACTGCGCGAGGACTTTTCCGAGATCGCCCGCAGAAATGTGGAATCCTTCTTCGGTGGACCGCATCCAGCCTGGAATCTCCGGGTGGGCGACGTGGCAGACTGCCAGGAGTCCGGTTTCGACCGGATCATCCTTGACCTCCTCACCCCCTGGGAGGCGCTCGACATGGTCGAACGCGCGCTGGTCCCGGGTGGAGTCTTCATCGGTTACGTCGCCACCACGCCCCAGCTCTCCGAACTCGTCGAGGCGCTGCGTGAGCGGGGCGGGTTCACCGAGCCACGGGCCTGGGAGTCGCTGGTCCGGGACTGGCACGCGGACGGGCTCGCCGTGCGCCCGGACCACCGCATGATCGCGCACACCGCCTTCCTGGTGTCGAGCCGGCGGCTGGCGCCCGGGGTCACCGCGCCGCCGCGCCGGCGCAAGCCCAGCAAGGGTGCCGAGGCGTACGCACTGCGCCGCCAGGCGCGGCAGGAGGCCGAGGCAACCTCCGGGAGGGCCGCGGAATGACCCTTCCCGCCGGAGTCGACGCATCAGCGGGCGTGCCGAGCACGGCGAGGAGACGGCATGACTGAGCGCAGCGGGCGAGTCGGCCAGCTCGGCTCCGAGCAGCCTCGTGACGGTACGCGGCACGGCGGCGGTCCGACGGTTCCGTTCCGGAGGCGGAGCGGAGTGCCGGGATGAGCGACCGGAACGAGGCGACGGCGTGAGCCGGCCGGCATTCGGTGGGGGAGACCTGCCGGCCGTGTTCCCCGACTGGTCGCCGTACCGCGATCTGGAGTCGGCCGCCCGGGCGTACCTGCGCGACCCGGACGTCGCGATGGAGGCGCTGACCGGGGTGCTGAACGGCGCCTCGGTGCTCGGCTTCACCCTGGAGCGCTTCGTCAACGAGGTGAACGGGGTCTGGCAGGAGGTCGCGATCTGCGACGGCAGTCGGTTGATCCTCTGGCACGGCGAGGACGTGCCACCCGACGACGGTCCGGCCGGCTCCATGACGTCGTCGTTGCGGGTGGTGCCGGTCTCGACGGTCAGCGAGGTGGGCTGCCGGCGGCGGTTGAGCCGTACGCCGACCGGTCAGATCCGGGTCGACAGCATCGACGTCTACCTGCTGCTCAGCTCTCTGGACGAGGGTGTGCCCGGCGACGAGGCGCACGTACCGCCCCGGCACGACGCGCTGCGGTTCGGCAAGACGCTGGACGACGGTGGTGCGGGGCAGATCGCCCGACTGGAGGAGTTCGCCCGACTGGTCGCCTCGGTGGTCGGTCGTCCCACCCTGTGAGCACCGGTGCGAGGAGAAATGTCCTCGTCGTCGCCGGTGGGAAGCCTCCCCGTCCTCACGGGTGAGAAATGTCGCCGCCGCGCCGAGGCGTTCGGCCCGGTGGATTGACCTTCACCAGCCTCGGCGCCGATCCGGTGCCCGACCGCGGTCGGCTGGCGTCGCGACAGCCGGTTCGTACGGCGGCGTCGCAGCGCCGGCAGAGCATGTGCTGAGGCCCGGAGTCCCTGGTCAGCCGTGTTCCCAGACCGTGCGGAACCGTCCTCGGACGCGGTCGCCGGAGCACCGGCCGGTCGACGAAGTGATCAAGCTTCGGCGACGAGGGTGTTGCGTGGAACCGAATCAGCGTCATAGCGGTTAGTGTTAGGGCAGAACGTTCAAGCCCCCGGGGAGGTGGGACGTGGCACGCAGCGACGACGCGGACTCGCGCGCCGCACGGTGGGAGAAGGAGGCCCACGATCTCTCCACCCAGGTCGCGTTTCTTCAAGAGGAACTCGCTCTGGTGCGGCGCAAGTTGACCGAAAGCCCTCGACACGTCCGGCAGCTGGAGGAACGGCTGGCGGCGACACAGGCGCAGCTGGCTCGACTCACGGAGAACAACGAGCGGCTCGTGAACACCCTCAAGGAGGCACGCGCCCAGATCGTCACGCTCAAGGAGGAGATTGACCGGCTGGCGCAACCGCCGAGCGGTTATGGTGTCTTCCTGGCCAAGCACGACGACGGTACGGTCGATGTCTTCACCGGCGGTCGCAAGCTCCGGGTGGCGGTGTCACCCTCGCTCGAGGTGGCGGAGCTGCGCCGTGGGCAGGAGGTCCTGCTCAACGACGCGCTCAACATCGTCGACGCGTTCGGCTACGAGCGGGTCGGCGAGGTCGTCATGCTCAAGGAGGTGCTGGACGGCCCCTCCGGCGGCGCAGGCGACCGGGCACTGGTGATCTCCCACGCCGACGAGGAACGGATCGTCCACCTCGCGGAGACTCTCATCGGCGCGCCGCTGCGGGCCGGTGACTCGCTCATGATCGAGCCCCGCTCGGCGTACGCGTACGAGCGGATCCCGAAGAGCGAGGTCGAGGAACTGGTCCTGGAGGAGGTGCCGGACGTCGATTACGGCGACATCGGCGGCCTGCAGGCCCAGATCGAGCAGATCCGGGACGCCGTCGAGTTGCCGTTCCTGCACGCCGACCTCTTCCGGGAGCACCAGCTCCGGCCGCCGAAGGGCATCCTGCTCTACGGTCCGCCCGGCTGCGGCAAGACGTTGATCGCCAAGGCGGTGGCCAACTCGCTGGCCAAGAAGATCGCCGAGCGGCGGGGCGAGGAGAAGCACACCAGCTTCTTCCTCAATATCAAGGGCCCGGAGCTGCTCAACAAGTACGTCGGCGAGACCGAGCGGCACATCCGGCTGATCTTCCAGCGGGCTCGGGAGAAGGCCGGCGAGGGCACCCCGGTCATCGTCTTCTTCGACGAGATGGACTCGGTGTTCCGGACCCGGGGCTCCGGCGTCTCCTCCGACGTGGAGAACACCATCGTTCCGCAGCTGCTCAGCGAGATCGACGGTGTCGAGGGCCTGGAGAACGTGATCGTGATCGGTGCCTCCAACCGGGAGGACATGATCGATCCGGCGATCCTCCGTCCCGGCCGGCTCGACGTGAAAATCAAGATCGAGCGGCCGGACGCCGAGGCGGCCAAGGACATCTTCTCCAAGTACATCCTCACCGGGCTGCCGTTGCACCCGGACGACCTGGCCGAGCACGGCAACGACCCGCAGTCCACGGTCGCGGCCATGATCGAGGCGGTCGTGCTGCGGATGTACTCGGAGACCGAGGAGAACCGCTTCCTCGAGGTCACCTACGCCAACGGCGACAAGGAAGTCCTCTACTTCAAGGACTTCAACTCGGGCGCGATGATCCAGAACATCGTCGACCGGGGCAAGAAGATGGCGATCAAGGAATTCCTCTCCTCCGGGCGCAAGGGGCTGCGCCTGCAGCACCTGCTCGACGCCTGCGTCGACGAGTTCCGGGAGAACGAGGACCTGCCCAACACGACCAACCCCGACGACTGGGCCCGGATCTCCGGCAAGAAGGGTGAGCGGATCGTCTACATCCGTACCCTCGTCTCCGGTGGCAAGGGCGCGGAGGCCGGCCGGTCCATCGAGACCGCGAGCAACACCGGCCAATACCTGTAAATCCACGACCGGCATCTGTGGGCGCCGCGAAACGCGGCGCCCACAGTGCTGTCCGGGGGACCTGCCACCGGTGACTCGCCGCCGGAAACCCCCGGTGCCGAACCGGGCGAAGAGGCGGTGAAGGCGTACCGTGGCCGTGTCGACACACCGGGCGAGCAATCCGGCGACGGCGCGGACTAGGCTCAATGGCATGGGCAAGCGGAGCGAGGCGGCGGCATGAGCGAGCGTAGCGAGCGAATCATCAAACCCAGGATGGTTGTGCCTCATGGTGGCGCCGAGCGGAGCGAGGCGGCGGCATGAGTGTACGGCGGATCATGGGCACCGAGGTGGAGTACGGCATCTCCGTGCCCGGGCAGGCCGGAGCCAACCCGATGGTGACCTCATCGCAGGTGGTGAACGCCTACGGCGCCCGCCCGGAGCTGGCCCGGGGCGGCCGGGCCCGGTGGGACTACGAGGAGGAGTCTCCGCTGCGGGACGCCCGCGGCTTCACCTACTCCGGTGCCGCCTACGACCCGGCGGAGGCGCTGGCCGACGAGGATCTCGGGCTGGCCAACGTGATACTGACCAACGGCGCCCGACTCTACGTCGACCACGCCCACCCGGAATACTCCACGCCCGAGGTGACCAACCCGATGGACCTGGTCCGTTGGGACAAGGCGGGTGAGCGGGTGATGGCCGAGGCGTCCCGGCGGGCGGCCACCATCCCGGGCACGCACCCGATCCACCTCTACAAGAACAACACCGACAACAAGGGTGCCAGCTACGGCGCGCACGAGAACTACCTGATGCGCCGGCAGACCCCGTTCGCCGACATCGTGGCGTACCTGACGCCGTTCTTCGTGAGCCGGCAGATCGTCTGCGGCGCCGGCCGGGTCGGCATCGGCCAGGACGGTTCGCAGCCCGGTTTCCAGATCTCCCAGCGGGCGGACTTCTTCGAGGTCGAGGTCGGCCTGGAGACGACGCTGAAGCGGCCGATCATCAACACCCGGGACGAGCCGCACGCGGACGCCGACAAGTACCGGCGGCTGCACGTGATCATCGGTGACGCCAACCTGTCGGAGATCTCCACCTACCTCAAGGTCGGCACCACGGCGCTGGTGCTCACCATGATCGAGGAGAAGGCGCTCAGCCCCGACCTGGCGATCGCCGACCCGGTGGGCGAGCTGAAGGCGGTCAGCCACGACCCGTCGCTGTCGCACCGGATGCGGCTGCGCGACGGCCGCCGGCTGACCGCGCTCGACCTCCAGTGGGCGTACCTCGAACGTGCCCGCTCCTTTGTGGAGGACCGGTACGGCGACGACGTCGACTCCGACACCGCCGACGTCCTCGACCGCTGGGAGAGCGTGCTCGACCGGCTCGGCCGGGACCCGATGCTCTGCGCCGGCGAGCTGGACTGGGTGGCGAAGCTGCGGCTGCTGGAGGGTTACCGGGAGCGGGAGAAGCTCGGCTGGGCCTCGCACAAGCTGCAACTGGTCGACCTGCAGTACTCCGACGTACGTCCGGAGAAGGGCCTCTACCACCGGCTGGTGAGCCGGGGCTCGATGGCGACGCTGCTGCCCGAGGAGCTGACCCGCTCGGCGATGACGGAGCCGCCCGAGGACACCCGCGCCTACTTCCGGGGCCGCTGCCTCGCCCAGTACGCCTCCGAGGTGGTGGCGGCGAGCTGGGACTCGGTCATCTTCGACGTCGGCCGGGAGTCCCTGGTGCGGGTTCCGATGATGGAGCCGGAGCGGGGCACCCGCAAGCACGTCGGGGCGTTGTTCGACCGGTGCGCGAGCGCCAAGGACCTGCTGGAGACGATCACCGGTGGCTGACCCCGGGCGGCGTGCCGGCGGCAGCGGCGGTGGCGGAGGATTCGTCGCCCATCCGAGGTAAGTTTTCCCCAGGCGATCGTGGAGGAGGCAGCAGAGATGGCTACCCGTGACACCGGCGGTCAGTCGCAGTCCGGCAAGGCCCGCCGGGACGAGGAGGTCGACGAGGTCGCGACCGAGGCGAACCCGGAGGTCGCCGAGCGGCACGCGGAAATCACCGAGGACGTCGACGACCTGCTGGACGAGATCGACTCGGTGCTCGAGGAGAACGCCGAGGAGTTCGTCCGGGGTTACGTCCAGAAGGGCGGACAGTAGCCGTACCCGGGCCGGGTCGGGCGTGGTCCGCCACGCCGAACCCGGCGCGGTGCGCGGCGGCGGGCCGGACCCACCGGGCCGGCGCGACCGCCGACCGTGGATCCCGGGCGGTTCCGGCCGGCGCTGTCGGGAGTGGCGCAACACGGCGACGACGATCATCGCACCGGGGAGATCCGGGGGATACTCTGCTTCAACCGCAACGGTGGCCTCGCCCGGTTCCCGCGCTGACGCGGGGGATCCGGGCGACGTGATGAGAGAGCTGAGAGGGAGCACGTGGCAGCGGCTTTTGATCCAACCGGGCGTCTACCAGACGTGTTCCTCAACGTGGGGACGTCCTCGTTCACCCAGTTCCTGAGCACGGCAGCCCCCGATCTGCTGCCCGGACGCCGGCCGCTGCCGCCCGGGTCCGCCAGCGCGCTGGCCCCGCACGCCACCACCATCGTCGCGCTGACCACCGCCGACGGGGTGGTGATGGCCGGCGACCGGCGCGGCACCATGGGCAACCTGATCTCCAGCCGGGACATCCGCAAGGTGCACCCGGCCGACGAATACTCGCTGATCGGCTTCGCCGGCACCGCGGGCATCGCCCTGGAGATGGTGCGGCTCTTCCAGGTGGAGCTGGAGCACTACGAGAAGATCGAGGGGGCGATGCTCTCCCTCGACGGCAAAGCCAACCGGCTCGCCGCGATGATCCGTGGCAACCTCGGCGCCGCCATGCAGGGTCTCGCGGTGATCCCGCTCTTCGCCGGCTACGACCTGGCCGCCCCCGACCCGGCCAACGCCGGCCGGATCTTCAGCTTCGACGTGGCCGGCGGCCCCTACGAGGAGACCGGCTACGACGGCATCGGCTCCGGCTCGCTCTTCGCGAAGGCGGCCCTGAAGAAGCGGTACCGTCCCGGGCTGAGCACCCCGGACGCCATCCGGCTCGCCGTCGAGGCGCTCTACGACGCCGCCGACGACGACAGCGCCACCGGTGGCCCCGACCTGAGCCGCCGCATCTATCCGGTGGTGATGACGGCGAGCGCGGAGGGCACCAACCGGCTCTCCGACGCCGAGGCGGCCGAGGTCGCCGAAGCGGTGGTCGCCGCCCGGATGGAGAACCCGGGCGGCTGACCGCCCCGCACCACCCGCAACCCCGCCGTCGTCAGCAGAACCGGTTAGGAGAACCGCCGCCGTGGCCATGCAGTTCTACGCCTCACCCGAGCAGATCATGCGCGACCGCTCGGAGCTGGCCCGCAAGGGCATCGCGCGCGGTCGGAGCGCCGTGACGCTCAGCTACTCCGGCGGGGTGCTCTTCGTGGCGGAGAACCTCTCCAGCGCCCTGCACAAGGTCAGTGAGATCTACGACCGGGTCGCCTTCGCGGCGGTCGGCCGGTACAACGAGTTCGAGAACCTGCGCCGCGCGGGCGTCCGGATGGCGGACGCGATCGGGCTCAGCTTCGACCGGCGGGACGTGACCGGCCGGGCGCTGGCGAACGCGTACGCCCAGACGCTGGGGGCGATCTTCACCGAGCAGTCCAAGCCGTTCGAGGTGGAGATCTGCGTCGCCGAGGTCGGCAGCACGCCGGAGGCGGACGAGCTCTACCGGATCACCTACGACGGGTCGGTCAACGACGAGCCCGGCCGGATGGCGATGGGCGGGCAGGCGGAGGCGGTCACCGGGGCGCTGCGCGAGGAGCACCAGCCGGACATGTCGCTGGACGCGGCGGTCCGGCTGGCGGTCCGGGCGCTGGGCAGCGTCGGTGGCGAGGGCGGCGCGCCCCGGACCATCGCCGCCAGCCAGCTCGAGGTGGCGATCCTGGACCGGCGGCGGGTCGGGCGTACCTTCCGGCGGATCACCGGTGCCGCCCTCGTCTCGCTGCTGGACGGGACGCCGGCCAAGGCCGACGGCGGCGAGGCACCTGCCGCCGAGCCGAAGGCCCCGGCACCCGGCCCGGACAAGCCGGCCGAGTCCGCCGGCTCGGCTGACCTGGAGAGCAAGCCGAAGCGGACCGGCGGCGGCAAGTCGAGCGGCAGCGGGGAGAAGTCGGAGTAGGGACCGGGCTATCGCGACCCGGAACTGATCCGCTGCTCGCTAGCGTGGCCCGGTGCCGGTGCCGGTGCCGGTGCCGGTGACCGGCGAGCGGTGCGAAGCGTCCCGTCCGGTCGTAGCGCGTCGGTGAGCATCGTCCGCCAGTCCGCCATCGGGGCCAGCCCGGCCCGGGACCACCCGGCGTGCCCGAGCACGCTGTAGCCGGGCCGGCGCGCCGGCCGGGGAAACCGGTCGCTGCTGGTGGGACGGATCCGGTCCGGGTCGAGTCCGGCCAGGGTGAAGACCTCCCGGGCCAGGCCGCACCAGGTGGTCCGGCCGCTCGCCGTGCCGTGGTAGACGCCGGCCGGTGCGGCTCCGTGGTGTGCGGCGGCGCCGAGGTCGGCCAGCCGCTCCGCGAGCGCGTACGACCAGGTGGGCTGGCCGAGTTGGTCGTCGACCACGTCGAGGTCCCGGCGAACGGCTGCCAGCCGGAGCATCGTGGCGACGAAGTTGGGGCCGTGTGCGCCGTACAGCCACGCGGTGCGCACCAGGTATCCGGTCTGCGGGAGCAGCCGGGCGACGGCGAGTTCGCCGACGAGCTTGCTGCGCCCGTACGCGTTGACCGGGGCGGTCGGGGCGTCCTCCGGGTAGGGCTGGTCGGCGTCGCCGTCGAAGACGTAGTCGGTCGAGACGTGCACCAGCCGGGCGCCGGCCTCGGCGCACGCCGCCGCCAGGTTCGCCACCCCGGTGCCGTTGACGGCGGTGGCCGCCGCCTCCCGCTGCTCCGCACCGTCCACGTCGGTCCAGGCCGCCGCGTTGACCACGATGCCGTGTCCGGCCACCGCCGCGCGGACGGCTGCCGGGTCGGTCAGGTCGACCTCGGACCGGGTGGCGGCGGTGACCCGACCCTGCCGCCGGGCGGTGAGCACCGCCACCAGGTCCCGGCCGAGCATCCCGCCGGCCCCGGTCACCAGCCAGCTCGGCGGCTCGACGTCCCGCCGGGCGTTCGGCCCGGTCTCCTGCCGGGCGTTCGGCGGCTCGACGTCCCGCCGGGCGGTCACCGGGCCGGCCCGGGGCGCCCGATCTCCTCGCCGCCCAGCCGTGCCTTGAGCGGTTCCCACCAGGCCCGGTTCTCCCGGTACCAGGTGACCGTCTCGGCGAGTCCGCGGTCGAGGTCGATCCTGGGGGCGTACCCGAGTTCTTCGCTGATCTTGGTGATGTCCAGTGAGTAGCGGCGGTCGTGCCCCATCCGGTCGGCGACCGGCCGGACCCGGTCCCAGTCGGCGCCGCAGGCGGCGAGCAGCCGGGCGGTCAGCTCGCGGTTGGGCAGCTCGGTGCCGCCGCCGATGTGGTAGACCTCGCCCGGCCGCCCCTTGTCCTGCACCAGGGCGACACCGACACAGTGGTCGTGCACGTGCAGCCAGTCCCGGACGTTACCGCCGTCGCCGTAGAGCGGCACGGTGCCGCCGTCGAGCAGGTTGGTGACGAAGAGCGGGACGACCTTCTCCGGGAACTGGTACGGCCCGTAGTTGTTGGAGCAGCGGGTCAGCACCACGTCCATCCCGTAGGTGCGGTGGTAGGCCAGGGCGAGCAGGTCGGAGCCGGCCTTGGCGGCCGAGTACGGCGAGTTCGGCGCCAGCGGGGTGGACTCGGTCCAGGATCCCTGCTCGATCGAGCCGTAGACCTCGTCGGTGGAGACGTGCACGAACCGGCCGGTACGGTGCCGCAGCGCCGCCTCCAGCAGGGTCTGCGTGCCGAGCACGTTGGTGGTGACGAACGGGGCGGCCCGGTGGATGGAGCGGTCGACGTGGGACTCGGCGGCGAAGTGCACCACCACGTCGTGCCCGGCCATGACCTCGTCGACCACGGTCGGGTCGCAGATGTCGCCGACCACCACCCGCAGCCGGGGATCGTCGCGTACCGGGTCGAGGTTGGCCAGGTTGCCGGAGTAGGTCAGCTTGTCCAGCACCGTGACGGCGCTCGGCGCGAGCCGCGGACCGGTGCCGGTCAGCAGCATGCGTACGTATTCAGAGCCGATGAATCCGGCTCCACCGGTCACGAGGATCCTCATGAATTGGAAAGTCTACGCGTCGACCGGCGCCTCCGGTCCGAGGTGTTTTGTCGGCGAGCCGACTCTGTCGACCGCCGCCCGCCGGTAGCCTGCGCGAATGCGCGGAATCCTGCTGGCGGGCGGCACGGGCTCGCGGCTGTGGCCGATCACCCAGGCCGTCTCCAAACAACTCATGCCGATTTTCGACAAACCAATGATCTATTACCCGCTCTCCACTCTGGTCATGGCGGGAATACGGGAAATCCTCATCATCACCACCCCCGGCGACCAGGGTCAGTTCCGGAAACTACTGGGTGACGGCTCCCAGTGGGGCCTCCGGCTGGAGTACGTCGCACAGCCGAGCCCGGACGGAATCGCGCAGGCGTTCCTTCTCGGCGAGGAGTTCCTGGCCGGGGATTCGGTCGCGCTGATCCTCGGGGACAACATCTTCTACGGCGCCGGACTGGGGCGGAGCCTGGCCCGCAACGGTGACCCGGACGGCGGCCGGATCTTCGCCTATCCGGTGGCGAACTGCGAGGGTTACGGAATTGTCGAGTTCGATTCCGACGGGCGGGCGCTGTCGATCGAGGAGAAGCCGGAGAAACCCAAGTCGCGCTACGCGGTGCCGGGCCTCTACTTCTACGCCAACGACGTGGTGGAGATCGCCAGAGGGCTGACTCCGAGCGACCGGGGCGAGCTGGAGATCACGGCGGTGAACCAGACCTACCTGGCGGCAGGCCGGCTCCAGGTCACCGCCCTGGACCGGGGGACCGCCTGGTTGGACACCGGCACCTTCACCTCGCTGGTCCAGGCCGGCGAGTTCGTCCGGGTGATCGAGGAGCGGCAGGGCCTGAAGGTCGGCTGCATCGAGGAGGTGGTCTGGCGCAGCGGGCTGATCTCCGACGAGCAACTCCGCGAGCTGGCGCAGCCGCTGAGCCGCAGCGGCTACGGCGAGTACCTCTTCGGCATCCTCGAGGACCCCGGCCGGTGAGCGGGGCACGGCGACCGGTGACCGGCGATTGCCGGCCTGCCGGCGGAGTTCCCGCACAACGCACGCTCCGACAGTGACCAACTCGGGCTCCGGGCGACTAATCTCCAAGCATGGAGCGGCGAATCTTCGGCCTTGAAACCGAGTACGGTGTCACCTGCACCTACCGCGGCCAACGGCGGCTGTCCCCGGACGAGGTCGCCCGTTACCTCTTCCGCCGGGTGGTCTCCTGGGGGCGCTCGAGCAACGTATTCCTGCGCAACGGTGCCCGGCTCTACCTCGACGTCGGGTCCCACCCGGAGTACGCCACCCCCGAGTGCGACTCGGTCTCCGACCTGGTGGCACACGACCGGGCCGGCGAGCGGATCCTGGAGGGCCTGCTGGTCGACGCGGAGAAGCGGCTGCACGACGAGGGCATCGCGGGCGAGATCTACCTGTTCAAGAACAACACGGACTCGGCCGGCAACTCGTACGGCTGCCACGAGAACTACCTGGTCTCCCGGCACGGCGAGTTCGGCCGGCTGGCCGACGTGCTGATCCCGTTCCTGGTCACCCGGCAGCTCATCTGCGGTGCCGGCAAGGTGTTGCAGACCCCGCGCGGCGCCGTCTACTGCCTCTCCCAGCGGGCCGAGCACATCTGGGAGGGCGTCTCCTCGGCCACCACCCGCAGCCGGCCGATCATCAACACCCGGGACGAGCCGCACGCCGACGCCGAGCGGTACCGGCGGCTGCACGTCATCGTCGGCGACTCCAACATGAACGAGGTCACCACGCTGCTCAAGGTCGGCAGCGCGGACATCGTGCTGCGGATGATCGAGGCCGGGGTGGTGATGCGCGACCTGTCGCTGGAGAACCCGATCCGGGCGATCCGGGAGGTGTCGCACGACGTCACCGGCCGGCGCAAGGTCCGGCTCGCCTCGAACAAGGAGATCAGCGCGCTGGAGATCCAGCAGGAATACCTGGCCAAGGCGACCGAGTTCGTCGAGCGGCGGGGTGGGGACCAGACCGCGAAGCGGGTGGTCGAGCTCTGGGGCCGGGTGCTGCGCGCGGTCGAGACCGGCGACCTGGACCCGGTCTCCCGGGAGATCGACTGGGTGACCAAGCTCCAGCTCATCGAGCGGTACCAGCGCAAGAACGACCTGCCGCTCTCGCACCCCCGGATCGCCCAGATGGACCTCGCCTACCACGACCTGCGGCGGGGCCGCGGCCTCTACGGGCTGCTGGAGCGGCGCAAGCAGGTGGACCGGATCGCCACCGACCCGGAGATCTTCGAGGCGAAGGAGACCCCGCCGCAGACCACCCGGGCCCGGCTGCGCGGCGAGTTCATCCGGCACGCCCAGGAGAAGCGCCGGGACTTCACCGTCGACTGGGTGCACCTCAAGCTGAACGACCAGGCCCAGCGCACGGTGCTCTGCAAGGACCCGTTCCGGGCGTACGACGAGCGGGTCGAGCGGCTGATCGCGAGCATGTGAGGCCGGGCAGTTAGGCTGGCCCCCGCTATGACGCATCCAGAGGGTCGTGACCACGACGAGCACCGCCGCCCCGAGACGATCCGGCAGAACCGGGTGGAGCGGCGGCGCGCCAAGATCAGGGAGGAGATCGAGCGCAACCGGCGGGGCGAGTACACCGTCCCCACCTGGGTGCTCACGCTCGTACTCGTCCTGGTCGTGGCCGGCTGGCTGGCGCTGGTCTTCCTGAGCTGACCCGACGCGCGGCGCGGGCTCAGCCCAGCCCGGCGGCGTACCGGCCGGCGGCGGCCGCGGCCAGGAAGTAGGCGTGCTCCTCGGCCAGCCCCCGGCCCATCGTCGATAGCGGCACCGGGCTGGCCAGCAGCGCCTCGTCGAGCCCCTCGACCGGCACCCGGACGATCCGGTGCCGCCGCGCCAGCTCGGCCACCGCCGGCTCGACCAGCGCGGCCAGCTCCGCCGGCAGCTCGGCCGGCAGCACCAGGTCGGCGGCGGCGAGCGCGACCCGGCCGTACGCGGTCACGCTGTGGTGCGACAGCCCCCGGTGCCGGTCCCGCAGGTCGGCGCCGGAGATCCGCAGCGAACCCACCGGCCGCCCACCCAGGGTGGCGACCGCGTTGACCGCCTCCCCGACGGCGACCCCGGAGAAGCCCCACCGGGTACCCGTGCCGAGATTGCCCGGCCCCTGCGCCACGACCGCCACGTCGGCCCGCAGCACCCACCGGGCGGCGAGCAGCCCGCTGTGCAGGTTCGTCGCCTCCAGGTCGCCGCCGAACGCCTGCCCGACGGTGACCGTGCCGGCGAGCTCGTCGCGCAGGCCGTGCAGGGTGCGGGAGAACCAGGCCGGCAGCGCGCCGCCGTCGGTCATCAGGTAGGCGATCCGCGCTTCGGGCGCCCCGGCCCGGATCCCCGCCACGATCGCCGGCAGCGCGGAGTGCAGGTCGGCGGTGACCACCGGCAGTCCGCCGAGGTCGTCGGCGTCGGCCAGTGCGGTCCGGTGCGGCGAGGCCTCCTCGTCGACGCCGAGCAGGATCGGTTGCAGCGGCGTGTAGCGGGCCTTGACCAGGTGTCCGGCGTCACGGGTGTCGACCGTCTCGGGCGGGTCCGCCGGGAGCCGGTCCGGCAGCGCCACCACCAGGGCGTACCCGCCGGTGCCGAGCCCCATCAACAGCGCGCCCACGTTCAGCAGCACCCGGTCGCCCGGCTCGGGGGTGCCGACCAGTTCCGGATAGGCCAGCGCGCGTACCGGCGCCCCGTCGGCCTGCCGGACGTCGAGTTCGACGGCGCCGTGCCAGCTACGCCGGACCGCCGTGACCGTCCCGGACCGCCATCGCACCATGGCCGGCAGGGTAACCGGCTACGGGCGGCCGCTTCGGGTCGGGTCGAGGAAGACGTACCGGACATGCGGGAAGCGGGCGACCAGCCGGCGTTCGGCCTCCTCGGCGCCGGCCTCGATCTCCGCGCCGGTCGCCTCGTCCCGGAAGTCGACCTTGGCCGCGACCAGGATGTCGTCCGGGCCCAGATGCATGGTGAGCAGGGTGTCCACCCGGTCCACCGTCGGCAGCGCGGAGAGTTCGCGGTGGATCTGGTCGTGCATCGGCCGCGGTACGGCCCGGCCGACCAGCAGCGAGATGTTGCTCCGGGCCAGGACGGTGGCGACCACCAGGAGCAGCAGCCCGATCAGGATCGAGGCCAGCCCGTCCCAGAACTCGGTGCCGGTGAAGTGGGACAGCGCGAGTCCGGCGGCGGCCAGGGAGATCCCGACCAGCGCGGCGGTGTCCTCCAGGAAGACCGCCTTGACCGTGGTGTCCGCGGTGCCCCGCAGGAACCGGGCCGGGCTGATCCGCCGCTCCCGGGACGCCCGGCGGATCTGCCGGACCGCCCGGGCCAGCGAGACCGACTCGATCAGGAACGAGACCGCCAGGACGACGTAGGAGACCAGGAACTCGCCGGTGTGCTCCCCGTCACGGATGGTGTTGACGCCGTGCGTGATCGAGAAGCCGGCGCCGACCACGAAGGTGAAGACCGCCGCGATGAAGGCCCAGACGTAGCTCTCCTTGCCGTACCCGAACGGGTGCTCGACGTCGGCGGGCCGGGCACCCCGGCGCAGCGCCGTGAAGAGCAGCACCTCGGTGGCGGTGTCGGCGATCGAGTGGGCGCCCTCGGAGAGCATCGCGGCCGAGCCCGAGATCACCCCGGCGGCCAGCTTGGCCAGCGCGATCGCCAGGTTGGCCACCCCGGCCACCACGACGGTGAGGACGCTCTCCGAACTGTCGGCCCGCTCCGGCATACCGCCAGGGTAGGAGCGGTCCGGCCGGCCGGCACCCGGACCGGGCAGGGCGGGTGCCGCGCGGGGTACCCGCTTCGTGATCCGACACTGCTAGCGTCTGTGTCGTGTCGCGGACCCGTACCGAACGCCTGGTCAACCTGGTGATCTGTCTGCTCTCCACCCGACGGTTCCTGACCGCCGCGCAGATCGCCGCGACCGTGCCGGGCTATGAGCATGATCCGGACGACCCACGTGACCACGAGGCCTTCCAGCGCAAGTTCGAGCGGGACAAGGCCGAGCTGCGTGAGCTGGGCGTACCACTCGAGACCGGCACGGCCAGCGCCTTCGACGCCGAGCCGGGCTACCGGATCGCCCGCCGGGAGTACGCGCTGCCGGACATCCCGCTGGAGCCGGACGAGGCGGCGGCGGTGGGGATCGCCGCCCGGCTCTGGCGGCACGCCGGGCTGGCCGCGGCGGCCTCCTCCGGGCTGGCGAAGCTGCGTGCCGCCGGTGTCGACGTCGACCCGCAGGCCACCCTCGGGGTGGAGCCGGTGGTCACCGTCGACCCGGCGTTCGGGCCGCTGACCACCGCGGCCCGGGAGCGGCGCACCGTCAGCTTCGACTACCGGGTGCCCGACGGCGACGCCCCGACCAGCCGCCGGCTGGAACCCTGGGGCGTGGTCTGCTGGCGGGCCCGGTGGTATGTCGTCGGCCACGACCTCGACCGCGACGCGGCCCGCTGTTTCCGGCTCTCCCGGATCGTCGGCGGGGCCGTCCGGATGATCGGCGGGCCGGATGCCTTCTCCCCACCGGTCGGCGTCGACCTGATCAGCCACGTCGCCAAGTGGTCCGGTCCGGTGGAGCGCTCCGGCCGGGCCACCGTGCTGGTCGCACCGGGCCGGGCGGCCGGACTGCGGCGGTGGGCCCGGGAGGTGACCAGCGGCCCCGACGGCGACCGGCTGGTGCTGCCGTACGCCGACGCCGAGTCGCTCGCCGGTAGGCTCGTCGGCTACGGTCCCGATGTCCGGGTGCTCGAACCGCCGGAGATCCGGGATGCCGTGATCCAGCGGCTCAAGGAGATCACCGCCCGGCACGACGAGATGGCGACCGCCCGGGCGTCGGGGTAACGCGGGGGCGGACCGGGGTCGGGGGCCCCGGAGACTGACCAGAGGGGGGAGCCGGCGTGACTCGTCCGGCGCAACGGTCCGGCGGCGGGGCGCGGGCCTCGGCCGACCGGCTGGCCCGGCTGCTGAACCTGGTGCCGTACCTGCTGGCGCGACCGGGGATCGAGCTGTCCGAGGCGGCCGCCGACCTCGGGGTGACCGAGCGGCAACTGCGGGAGGACCTGGAGCTGCTCTGGGTCTGCGGCCTGCCCGGGTACGGGCCGGGCGACCTGATCGACATGGCCTTCGACGGTGACCGGGTCACCATCACCTACGACGCCGGGATCGACCGCCCGTTGCGGCTCACCCCGGACGAGGCGTTGGCGCTGGTGGTCGCGCTCCGGATGCTCGCCGAGACGCCCGGGATGGCCAACCGGGACGCGATCGAACGCGCCCTCGCCAAGATCGAGAACGCGGCCGGCGAACTTGCCGACGCGCCCGTCGCGGTGCGGATGCCGGGCGACAGCGACCGGGTGGCGGCGCTGCACGGCGCGGTGCAGCGCGGCCGGGCGCTCCGGATCACCTACTACGCCGCGACCCGGGACGAGACGACCGAACGCACCGTCGACCCGATCCGGGTGTTGATGGTCGGCGGCCTGGCCTACCTGGAGGCGTGGTGCCGGCGGGCGGAGTCGGTGCGGCTGTTCCGGGCCGACCGGATCGACGCGCTCGTCGAGCTGGACGAGGCGGCCGCACCGCCGCCGCAGGCCCGGTTGCACGACCTCAGCGCCGGCATCTTCCGCCCCGACCAGGACCTGCCGCTGGTGACCCTGCGGGTCGGCCGCTCCAGCCGGTGGATCACCGAGTACTACCCGTGCGAGCGGGTCGAGCCGGATCCGGCCGACGCCGACCGGGCCGGCCGGGAGTGGCTGGTCTCGCTGCGGGTCACCGACCTCGACTGGGCCCGGCGGTTCGTGCTCGGGCTCGGGCCGGACGTCACGGTGGTCGCCCCGGCGGAACTCGCCGACCAGGTACGCGACCGGGCCGCCGCCGCGCTGGACGCGTACGCCACGCTGCCACCGGACGGCGCAGCGGGGCCCGCCCCGCACCCGGACGTCGCACTGGTGCCCGGCGCCAGTCCGGCGGCAACGGCCGGGAGCCACTAGGCTGGCCGACGTGGTGAAGTGGATCGTGCTCGCGGTCGTTCTCGTCGGGCTCCTGGTGCTGGGGCTGGCGGCCCGCCGGGTGCTGACCCGGCTGCCGCGCCTGCACCGGGCAGCCCGGGGCCTGCAACGCCGTCAGGAGCAGGCCGAGGACCTCCAGCGGGTCGCGCTGGCGGTGCAGGATCGGGCGGAGGCCATGCAGCAGCAGGTCGAGACGCTCCAGCAGCGACTCGTGCTGATCCGCGCCAAGCGCGGCGGCGAGGAACAGTAGCCCCTGGTCAGGGCCGTTGATCTTCCGGTTGACGGATGCCCGGCGTTGGTCAAGACTTCACCCGCCGGCCGCAAAGTCACCAGCCTGGCGGGTGGCACTCCTTCCCGACGCACGTACGATGGGCCAGGACACACCCTTTGCTGGACAAAACATCGAACTGGAGCTTCCATGGGCGTCCTCAAGCCGTGGCACATCTTCGTACTCGTGGCTGTGCTGGTCCTGCTGTTCGGCGCGAAGCGGCTCCCGGACGCGGCCCGGTCACTCGGTCGTTCGCTGCGGATCATCAAGGCCGAGACGAAGAGTCTCGCCGACGACGACAAGGACCTGGCCGAGAAGGCCGACGCGCAGGCGGGGCGGCAGCCGCTGCCGGGTGACACCGTGCACCCGACCAGCGTGCACCAGCCCGGTTACCAGCCGCCCACGGCGCCGCCGGTCAACGACCCGGTGCAGCGCGTCCGCGACAACTGACCGGGGCCCGTACCCGTGGCCTTCGCCCTGCTGCGCCGGCGCGGCCCGAGCAACTTCGAGCGGGCCGCCGACGGCTCGATGACGCTCATCGAGCACGTCCGGGAGTTGCGTAACCGGCTCTTCAAGGCGTCCCTGGGCATCGTGGTCGGCTTCGGCCTCGGCATCTGGCTGGCCCAGGACGTCCGGCACCTGCTCCAGCAGCCGTACTGCGAGCTCGACGGTTCGACCGTGGACGGCAAGTGCCAGTTCGCCCAGCTCGGCCCTGCCGACGTGCTCCTGCTCGACCTGAAGATCGCGCTCTGGGTCGGGCTGATCGTCGCCGCTCCGGTCTGGCTCTACCAGCTCTGGGCGTTCATCGCCCCCGGGCTGCACCGGCACGAGCGCAAGTACGCCTACATCTTCACCGCGCTCGCCGCCCCGCTCTTCGCGGCCGGCGCCGTACTCGCGTTCTTCGTGGTCGCCAAGGGACTCGAGTTCCTGGTCGGCCTGGCCGGCGAGGACGTCACCAACACCCTGGAGATCACCCGCTACATCTCCTTCGTCACGAACATGATCCTGATGTTCGGGGTCGCGTTCGAGTTCCCGCTCATCGTCCTGATGCTCAACTTCGTCGGGCTGGTGAGCGGCCGGAAGATGCTCGGCTGGTGGCGGATCGCCGTCTTCGTCTTCTTCCTCTTCGCGGCGATCGTCACGCCCACCCCGGACCCGTTCGGCATGACCGCGCTGGCCATCTGCCTCTGCGCGCTCTACTTCGCGGCGGTCGGGGTGGCGATGCTCAACGACCGGCGCCGGGGACGCGGCAAGGAGATCTACGCCGGGCTGGACGACGACGAGGTCTCGCCGTTGGACCTGGAGGCGGAGCCGGTCACCGCCGGTGAGCGGGTCGAGACGGTCGCACCGGTCTCCGCGCCGGATCCGGTCCCGGCGCCGCAGCCGATCGACCGGCGCTACGACGACATGACCTGAGTTCGACTGCGCTGTCGGAGGCGGCACGGCGGGCGGTACGGTGCTCGCCGTGACCGCCGACGATCAACTTCCGGGGCCCGGCGCCGCCGGCCGGCTACCCGACGGCCACCTCGCGGTACTGGCCAACCCGACCGCCGGGCGGGGCCGGTTCCGAGGGCTGCTGCCGGCCGTACTCGACCGGCTCGGCGCGGTGGGCCGGCCGATCCGGCTGTTGGAGGCGGGCAGCGCCGCGCAGGCGAGCGCGGCCTGCCGGGCCGCGGTCGCGGACGGCGCCGCCGCCCTGGTGACGGTCGGCGGCGACGGCACGGTCCACCTGGCGCTCCAGGCGGTCGCCGGTACCGGTGTCGCCTTCGGCCCGGTCCCGGCCGGCACCGGCAACGACTTCGCGGTCGGCACGGGTTACCCGGCCGATCCGCTCGCCGCGGTCGAGGTGATCGCCGCGGCGGTTGCCGCCGGGCGGACCCGTCCGACGGACCTGGCCCGGATGACCGGCCCGGACGGGACCGTGCGGTGGTACGGCGCGGTGCTGGCGGCCGGTTTCGACGCGCTCGTCAACGAGCGGGCCAACCGGATGTCCTGGCCGCGCGGGCCGCGTCGCTACGATCTCGCCATCCTGGTCGAGCTGGCCCGGCTCCGGCCCCGCCGCTACCTGCTCCGGCTGGACGGGGTAGCCCGGGAACTGGACGCGGTGCTGGTGGCGGTCGGCAACTGCCCGAGTTACGGCGGGGGGATGCGGATCTGCCCGACGGCCGACCCGACCGACGGGCTGCTCGACGTGGTCTACGCCGGCCCGGTCGGCCGGACGACGTTGACCCGGATCAAGCCCCGGGTCTACCGGGGCACCCACCTGGCGCATCCGATGGTGCACACCCAGCGGGCCCGTACGGTCGAACTCGTCGCCGAGGAGATCGTCGGGTACGCCGACGGTGAACGGGCACTGCCCCTTCCGGTGACCGTCACCGCGGCTCCCGGCGCCGTACGCCTGCTGCGCTGAGCACGCAGGTCACGGCGGCGAGGGCACCCAGGTCAACGGCCGTTCGACACCGCCAGGTCCACCGCGGCGGTCAGCCCGTTCACCTGCCCCGGCTCGGCGGCCGGCAACACCAGCACGGCGCAACCGGCGCGTACCGCCCCGGCGTCGGCGGGGGTGTCCCCGACCATCAGGGTCCGTTCCGGGTCGACGCCGAGCAGGCCACAGGCCCGGTAGAAGATCGCCGGGTCGGGCTTGCAGCGCCCGACCTCGTAGGAGAGCACGAACGCGTCGACCAGGTCGGTCAGCTCCCAGGCCTCGAAGATCGGCCGGAGGTCGAATCCGATGTTGCTCACCACCGCCACCGGCACCCTGGCCGCGCGCAGCGAGCGCAGCGTCGCCGCGGTGTCCGCGTACGGGAGCCAGCCGTCGGGGAGCAGGAGGCGGTCGTAGAGGGCCTCGGCCAGCCCGTTCACGCCGCTGTTGACCGTTTCGGCCAGCCCCACGAAGGCGGCCCGGTGGGCGGGGCCGTAGAGGTCGCGTTCGGCCCACACCTCGGCCAGGTGCGGGGGGACCCGGGCCGGCAGCGGTCCACCGGCCCGCCCGGCGGTGACCAGGCGGTCGGCGAGTGCCGTCGCCCGGGCCCGGTCCAGCGTCGTCCCGCAGGCCGCCGCGGCGGCGGTCACCCAGGCCACCGGCTCCTCCACCTGGGCGAGGGTGCCGTGGAAGTCGAAGAGCACCGCGTCCACCGGGCGGCGCGGTGGCGCCCCGGGGGCGGAGTCGGCGGTTCCGCTCGACGTACGAGGCATGGGCGGTTCGGCATGATCCGGCACGTCGTGCACCCTACCGACCGGCTCTTCGGGGCCCGCTCTACGGCCTGCCGGCGTGCGACCACCCGCTACGCATTAATCTTGGATTCATGTCGAGCCCCGCCGAGCGGTACGCAGCGGCGCGCCGCCGGGCCACGCAGGCCAGCATGTTCCCCGCGCTTGACGAGTTCGCCCAGCAACTGGGGTTCGATCTCGACGACTTCCAGCGGGAGGCGTGTCAGGCGCTGGAGCGGGGCAGCGGTGTCCTGGTCTGCGCCCCGACCGGCGCCGGCAAGACGGTCGTCGGCGAGTTCGCGGTACACCTGGCGCTGCGCACCGACGTCGGAGCCGAGCCGGGCGGGCCGACCCGGAAGTGCTTCTACACGACTCCGATCAAGGCGTTGTCGAACCAGAAGTACCACGACCTGGTGGACCGGTACGGCTCCGACCAGGTCGGGCTGCTGACCGGGGACAACGCGATCAACGGCGACGCGCCGGTGGTGGTGATGACCACCGAGGTGCTGCGCAACATGCTCTACGCGGGCTCGTCGACCCTGGCCGGGCTCGCCTACGTGGTGATGGACGAGGTGCACTACCTCGCCGACCGGTTCCGGGGCGGCGTCTGGGAAGAGGTGATCATCCACCTGCCGGAGTCGGTGACCCTGGTCTCGCTCTCCGCCACGGTCTCGAACGCGGAGGAGTTCGCCGACTGGCTGATCACCGTACGCGGCGAGACCGAGGTGGTGGTCAGCGAACACCGTCCGGTGCCGCTCTGGCAGCACATGCTCGTCAACCGGCGGATGTTCGACCTGTTCCACGACGCCGACGCGGCCCGCAAGCACGACGTGCACCCGGAACTGCTCCGCTACACCCGGGAGATGCTGCGCCGCCTCGAACTCGGCGACGGCCGTACCCACGGGCCGGGGTGGGGGCGCGGCGGTCCCCGGGGACCACGCTGGCGAGGGCCGCTGCGGGCCGACATCGTCGAACGGCTGGACCGCGAGGGTCTGCTGCCGGCGATCCTCTTCATCTTCAGCCGGGCCGGCTGTGACGCCGCCGTGCAGCAGTGCCTGGCCGCCGGGCTGCGGCTGACCACCCCGGACGAGCGGGCCGAGATCCGCGAGGTGGTGGAGAGCCGGATCACCAGCGTCCCGGGCGAGGATCTCGCCGTACTCGGCTACTGGGAGTGGCTCGACGGCCTCGAGCGCGGCCTCGCCGCCCACCACGCCGGGATGCTGCCGGCGTTCAAGGAGGTGGTCGAGGAGCTTTTCGTGCGCGGGCTGGTGAAGGCGGTCTTCGCCACCGAGACGCTGGCGCTCGGGATCAACATGCCGGCCAGGTGCGTGGTGCTGGAACGGCTGGTGAAGTTCAACGGCGAGGCGCACGTCGACCTGACGCCGGGGGAGTACACCCAGTTGACCGGGCGGGCCGGGCGGCGGGGCATCGACGTCGAGGGGCATGCGGTCGTGGTCTGGTCGCCGGAGGTCGATCCCCGGCACGTGGCCGGGCTCGCCTCGACGCGTACCTATCCGCTGCGGTCCAGCTTCCGGCCGTCGTACAACATGGCGGTCAACCTGGTCGGTTCGGTGGGTGCGGCGCCGGCCCGGGAGCTGCTGGAGTCGTCGTTCGCGCAGTTCCAGGCGGACCGCTCGGTGGTCGGCCTGGCCCGGCAGGTGCAGCGCAACGTCGAGACCATCGAGGCGTACGGCGCGGAGGTGCGCTGCCACCACGGCGACTTCGACGAGTACTTCGGGCTGCGGCTGGCGATCGCCGACCGGGAGCAGGCGCTGGCCCGGCAGGGGCAGTCGCAGCGCCGGGCGGCGACCCTGGCCGCGCTGGAGCGGCTGCGGGTCGGTGACGTGATCCGGGTGCCGTCGGGCCGGCGGGCCGGACTGGCGGTGGTACTCGATCCCGGCGTCGGCGGCTTCGGCGAGCCCCGCCCGCTGGTGCTGACCCAGGATCGCTGGGCCGGCCGGATCACCCCCGGCGACTTCACCACCCCGGCCGAGGTGCTGGCCCGGATCCGGGTGCCGAAGCACTTCAACCACCGTTCCCCGGCGGCCCGCCGGGACCTGGCGGCGGCGGTCAGCGGGACCGGGCTGGATCGGCACGCCCGGCGGGGCGGCCGGTCCCGGGGCGGCGCGGGTGAGGACGAGCGACTCAGCCAGCTCCGGGCCGAGCTGCGCCGGCATCCCTGCCACGCCTGCCCGGACCGGGAGGAGCACGCCCGCTGGGCGGAGCGTCGCCGCCGGCTGGAGCGGGACACCGCCGAGCTGCGGCAGCGGGTCTCCGGGCGTACCGGGTCGTTGACCCGGACCTTCGACCGGGTCTGCGGGATCCTCACCGCCCGTGGCTACCTCTCCGAGGCGGGCGAGGTCACCGACGCGGGCCGGACGCTGGGCCGGATCTGGACCGAGGCGGACCTGCTGGTCGCGGAGTGCCTGCGGCGGGGGGTCTGGGACGGGCTCTCCCCGTCCGAGCTGGCCGCCGCCGTCTCGGTGGTGGTCTACGAGGCCCGGCGGGACACCGACGAGCGGGCCTCGGTGCCCCGGGGGCCGGTCTCGGACGCGGTGGGCGAGACCCTGAAGATCTGGGCGGAGCTGGAGTCCGACGAGGCGGCCCGAGGGCTGGAGGCGACCCGGGAGCCCGATCTCGGCTTCGTCTGGCCGGTGTACCGGTGGGCCCGGGGCGAGGCGCTGGCGAAGGTACTCGCCAGCGGTCACAACCTGGACGGCGACATGCCGGCCGGTGACTTCGTCCGGTGGGCCCGGCAGGTGGTGGACCTGCTCGGGCAGGTCGCGGACTCGGCGGGTGCCTCGGTCGAGCTGCGCGGCACGGCGCGGCAGGCGATGGGGACGATCAACCGGGGCGTGCTGGCCTACCACGGCGCGACCTGACGGCCCGATCGAACCGGGCTCGGCTGTTCAGCCAGCCGGCGTCTTCCGTCAGGTCAGCTGACGCTCCTCCGGTGATGATCTTTACGGCCACCCTGCCCACGGCCCGTCGGCGGGCAGATGCGCCCGAACGCACCGTTGTGGCTGGTCGGACGGCAAGTGATCATCATCCGCGGGCGCGGAACCGCCGTGCGACGGCGCGAGGAGATCACCGACATGGGCACCATCGACCACTTTCAGTACGGCTGGGTCACGCCCGCGCTGAGCTACGGGCTCTCCGTCCTCGGCTCGTTCCTGGGGCTGCTCTGTGCGGTACGGGTCCGGGAGGCCCGGACGACCGGGCGTCGGGTCTGGTGGCTGCTCCTCGCCGCCTGGGCGATCGGCGGTACGGGGATCTGGACCATGCACTTCACCGCCATGCTCGGGTTCAGCGTGACCGGCACCCCGATCCGCTTCGACGTGGTGGTGACCGTGGCCAGCGCCCTGGTCGCCGTGCTGACCGTCGGGATCGGGCTGGTCGTCGCGGTCTTCGCCGGGCGGGTCTCCTGGCCCCGGATCATGCTCGGCGGGTTGCTCGCCGGGCTCGGCGTGGCCAGCATGCACTACATGGGCATGTCGGGGATGCGGATGCGCGGCCGGATGGACTACCAGATGTCCCTGGTGGCGGCGTCGGTGCTGATCGCGGTGGTCGCCGCGACCGCGGCGCTCTGGCTGGCCGTCAACGTCCGTGGCACCCGGGCGGTGACCGGTGCTGCCTTCGTGATGGGCTTCGCGGTCACCGGGATGCACTACACCGGGATGGCGGCGATGTCGGTGCATCCCCAGCCGGCCGCCCCGGCACCGACCGGTGCCAGCGGCGCCAGCCTGTTGCTGCCGATCATGCTGATCGTGATCTTCGTGGCCTTCGTGCTCTTCTACGCCCTGCTCGCCACCCCCACCGAGGCCGACCGGGCCGCCTCGGCGTACCTGGCCGACCGGGCCGCGGAACGGCTCGAGGCCGACCGGGCCGCCGAGCGGCGTGCCGAGGAGCGGGCCGCCGAACGCGGCGCGGAGCGCTCCGCTCCGTCGACCGGGCCGGGCCGACGCTTCCAGACCCGCCAGCCCTTCTGAGGCCGCGCCCGGACAATTGCGCGCCGAGTCCTCCGTCCACCGCCCCGGCCTCTCGAACGGCCGGGTGACACCCGAGGGGGCGCGGGCGGACCGAGGTCAGGCGGGGACGGCGTTGCCGGCCAGGGCGTCGACCAGCCGGCGGCACGGGCCGGCGAGGTTCCACTCTTCGGCGAGCCCGAGCAGCCGCTCGGCGTCGACCGGCGCCGCCGGCAGGGTGGCGTCCAGCGGCGGAAGCGGCACGTCCAGGGCCACCCGAACCACCTTCGGCGCGACCGCCAGGTAGTCCCGGGCCGCGTTCAGCTTGGTCCGCAGGCCGGGCGCGAAGCCGGAGGAGGGGTCGTCGAGCGCGGCCAGGATGCCGGCGAGGCTGCCGTACCGGTCGACGAGCCGGGCGGCGGTCTTCTCGCCGACCCCGGTCACCCCGGGCAGCCCGTCGCTGGGGTCGCCCCGCAGCGCGGCGAAGTCGGCGTAGCCGGCGGCCGGTACGCCGTACTTGGCCCGGACGGCGGCGTCGTCGCAGTCCTCCAGTTTCGCCACGCCCCGGCCGCAGTAGAGCAGCCGCACCGGCCGGCTGTCGTCGATGAGCTGGAAGAGGTCCCGGTCGCCGGAGGCCACCTCCACCGGTGCCGGCGCGGTGGCGGCCAGCGTGCCGAGTACGTCGTCCGCCTCGTAGCCGTCCACCCCGATCGCCGGGATGCCGATCGCGGCCAGCAGTTCGAGGATCAGCGGTACCTGTGGGGAGAGGGTGTCCGGCACCACCTCGCCACCTTCCGGCGCCACCCGGTGCGCCTTGTACGACGGCAGCAGCGCCACCCGCCAGGCGGGGCGCCAGTCGTAGTCCAGGGCGCAGACCAGCCGGTCCGGCCGGCGGGTCCGGATCAGTGTCGCCAGCATGTCCAGGAAGCCCCGGACGGCGTTGACCGGGCTGCCGTCCGGCGCCTTGGCGGCCGATTCCGGAATGCCGAAGTAGGCCCGGAAGTAGAGGCTCGGTGCGTCGATGAGGAGCAGGGGGCGGCTGTCGTTCACCCGGACAGCCTGGCACAGCGCCGCCCGCCCCGGCCGTAGGCCCCGCGGCGGCGGGTCGGCGGTGCCGCTACGACCGGCCGCCTCCCGGGGACCGGACCGGTGACGGCGGCGTGCGGTACGCCGACGGAAGCGGCCCGGATCCCACCGCTGGGGGTACCAGCCGTCGGATCCGGGCCGCTTCCCGTGCGGGCGAGCCGCGGCGGGCAGGGGCGGTCGGTTCAGCGCCGTACCGGGGTGCGGCGCAGCATCGGGAAGAGCGCGGCGGCGACCACCAGGTGCATCACGCCCAGCAGGACCTTGGTGTCGACGGTGGCCAGTTCGATGCCGAGCGGCACGTAGGACAGGGCCAGGACCACGGTGGCCAGGACGGCCCAGATCTGCCGGCCCCGCCGGGTGAAGCGGGTGAGCAGGGCCAGGCTGCCCCAGCCGAGCAGTCCGAACACCGCGGTGATGACGGCGATCTCGGCCACGATCAGGGGGTGCGGCACCGGGTTGCCGGGGTCGGTCAGCACGAAGTCGGTGCCGAAGGCGCGCCCGCCGAGGTAGATCGCGCTGTTCACCAGCCCCGCGGCGGCGACGGCACCGAGCCGGAGCGTCCGGGTCCGGGCCCTGTCCCGACTGGCGGCGGTGACGATCGGGGTGAGCGGCTGGGTGGTGGTCATGGTGGTCATCTCGGAACTCCTCGGTCTGGTGGAGGTTCGGCTTCCGGCTCCCGGTGGCGCCGGCCGTACGAGAACTCTCTCACCGACAACTTTTGTTGTCAAGACACTTCGTCTTGTCGGCTCCACGATCGTCGACGCAACGGTCGGGAACGCGCCAACCAGGGCCGGCTCCCGGTGCGGTCCCGCCGGCCAATTCCGCCCGAACGACCGTTAAGCTATTCAGGTGTGTGACGCAGACCTCTATCCGCCGAACCGGTTGGCGGCGGCCCAGAAAGCCACCGCCGAAGCCGGCCTGGACGCCCTGCTCATCCCGCCGGGCTCCGACCTGCGCTACCTGACCGGCTACCACGCGCACGCCCTGGAACGGCTCACCTGCCTGGTGCTGCCGGCCATCGGCGAGCCCACCCTCGTCGTACCGACGCTGGAACGGCCGGCCGCCGAGGCGTCCCCGGCGCCACGCACCGGGGTACGCATCGTGGACCACCCGGACGGCACCGACCCGTACCCGCTGGTGCTGCGGGCCCTCGGCGGGCCCGTCGGTGCGGTCGGGCTCGGCGACCGGATGTGGGCCGAGCAGGTACTCGCGCTGCGCACCGTGCTCCCCGGCGCCACCCAGCGGCTCGCCGGCGAGGTATTGCGGGGGCTGCGGCTGCGCAAGTCACCGGCCGAGGTGGCGGCGCTGCGGGAGGCGGGTGCCGCGATCGACGCGGTGCACGCCCGGATGGCCGAGTGGCTGCGCCCCGGCCGGACCGAGGCACAGGTCGCCGCCGACATCTCGGTCGCCATCCGGGAGGCCGGACACGCCACCGCCGACTTCGCGATCGTCGCCGCCGGCCCGAACGGCGCCAGCCCGCACCACGGCACCTCCGACCGGGTGATCGGGGTCGGCGAACCGGTGGTCGTCGACATCGGCGGGACCATGCCGTCCGGCTACTGCTCGGACTCGACCCGCTGCTACGTCGTCGGCAGCCCGCCGTCCGACTACACCGACTACTACCAGGTGCTGCACGCGGCCCAGCAGGCCGCGGTCGGGGCGGTCCGGCCCGGGGTCAGCGCGGCGGCGGTCGACTCGGTGGCCCGCGAGGTCATCGCCGACGCCGGCTACGGCGCGGCCTTCCTGCACCGCACCGGGCACGGGATCGGGCTGGACGGACACGAGGACCCGTACCTGGTCGCCGGCAACGAGCTGCCGCTGGAGCCCGGGATGGCGTTCTCCATCGAGCCGGGCATCTATCTGGCCGGCCGGCACGGCGCCCGGATCGAGGACATCGTGGTCTGCACCTCCGACGGGGTGGAGCGGCTCAACACCGTCTCCCGGGCGTTGGTGCGGCTGTGACCGGGCCAGCGCTGCCCGGCGGAGTTCCGGGGCGGCTCCGCGAGACCGGCCGGGGACTCCGGGCGACCCCGGCAGAGCCGGCGGGCCAGGCGTGCCATGCCACCGACGAGCGGAGGGGGAGAGCGCGATGACCGTCGACCGGATCCTGCCCACCGACGAGGCGTACGAGTTGCTCGAACTCGTCACCGAACTCGCCGACCGGGAACTCGTGCCCCGGGTGGCCGACTTCGAGCAGCGCGGCGTCTTTCCCCGGGATGTGCTGCGTACCCTCGGCCGGGCCGGACTGCTCGGCCTGCCGTACCCGGAGGAGCACGGCGGCGCGGCGCAGCCGTACGAGGTCTACCTCCAGGTACTGGAGATCCTGGCCAGCCGCTGGCTGGCGGTGGCCGAGGCGGTAAGCGTGCACACCCTGTCCTGCTACCCGGTGGCGACCTACGGCGGCGAACAGGTACGCAAGCTGCTGCCGGACATGATCGGCGGCGAGCTGCTGGGCGCGTACTGCCTCTCCGAGCCGCAGGGCGGTTCGGACGCGGCGGCGCTGACCACCCGGGCGCGACGGGACGGCGACGACTACCTCGTCTCGGGCACCAAGGCCTGGATCACGCACGCCGGCAACGCCGACTTCTACAACATCTTCTGCCGCACCGGCGGGCCCGGCGCCCGGGGCATCTCCTGCCTGCTCGCCGATGCCGGCACCGCCGGCATCGTCCCGCAGACCCCGGAACGCACCATGGGGCTGCGCTCGTCGCCGGTCGCGCAGATCGCCTTCGACGACGCCCGGGTCCCCGCCGACCGGCTGGTCGGCGCCGAGGGGGAGGGGTTCCGGATCGCACTGTCGGCGCTGGACAGTGGCCGGCTGGGCATCGCCGCCTGCGCCGTCGGGCTGGCCCAGGCGGCGCTGGACTACGCGGTCGACTACGCCCGGCAGCGGGAGCAGTTCGGTCAGCCGATCATCGACTTCCAGGGGCTGGGCTTCCTCCTGGCCGACCTGGCGACCCAGGTGTCGGCGGCCCGGGCGCTGACGCTGGCCGCGGCCCGGTTGCGGGACGCGGGACGGCCGTACTCGATCGAGGCGGCCAAGGCGAAGCTCTTCGCCACCGACACCGCGATGCGGGTCACCACCGACGCGGTGCAGGTGCTCGGCGGGGCCGGCTACGTGGCGGACCATCCGGTCGAGCGGTACATGCGGGAGGCGAAGGTGTTGCAGATCGTCGAGGGGACCAACCAGATCCAACGGCTGGTGATCGCCCGCTCGCTGGCCCGCTGACCGGGGAGCGTCCGCCCCGCCGACCACGGCAGCCGCGCTGGTCGGCGGGGCGGTCCGTCGGCCGTCCGGATGGCTGCCAGCTGTCGACCTGATAACGCGCGGCGGGACGCGGCCGGCTCGGCGTCGTCCGGAGCACCCTTTGCGGGTAGGTTGCAGGCCGTGGAGGAGACCGATCGGGCCATCGTGGCGGCTCTGGCCGCCGACGGCCGGCTGTCGTACACGGACCTGGCCGAGCGGGTGGGGCTGTCGGTGTCCGCGGTGCACCAGCGGGTCCGCCGGCTGGAGCAACGCGGTGTGATCAAGGGGTACGCCGCCCGGATCGCGTTCGAGGCTATCGACCTGCCGTTGAGCGCGTTCGTGGCGATCCGGCCGCTGGACCCGTCGCAGCCGGACGACGCACCGGACCGGCTGGCCCACCTGCCGGAGATCGACTCGTGCTACTCGGTGGCGGGGGAGGACTTCTACCTGCTGCTGGTCCGGGTGGCGAGCCCGGTTGACCTGGAGCGGGTACTCCAGGAGATCCGTACCGCCGCGAACGTCACCACCCGGACCACGGTGGTGCTCTCCATCCCGTACGAGAGCCGCCCGCCGAAGCTGCCGGTGGCGCCGAAGCTCAGCGCGGACCCGGGGACGGTCCGGCTGCGGGCGCTTCCGCCCGACTCGACGAGTTCCAGCGCAGGATGACCCGGCGGCCGTGCTCGTAGCCGAGCGCGGAGACGGTGGCGGTGTCCAGGCGCAGCCGGCCGCCCCCGCTGGGCGGTAGCTCGATCCAGCGTGCCCCGGCCACCCGCAGGCTGTGCCCGTGCGCCACCAGGGCCACGTCACCGGTGTCGAGCAACGCGGTCGCCCTGGCCAGTACCCGGTCCAGTCGCTCGCCGACCTGTTCCGGGGACTCGCCGCCGGGGCAGCCGTCGGTCCAGAGCAGCCAGTCCGGGCGTTTCTGCCGGATCTCGTCGCTGGTCAGCCCCTCGTACTCCCCGTAGTTCCACTCGCTGAGGTCGTCGTCGACCTCGGTGACGCGCAGTCCGGCGAGTTCGGCGGTGCGCAGGGCCCGCCGCCGGGGACTCGACAGCACGGCGGCGAAGCTCCGACCGGCGAGTTCGGTGGCCACCTCGCGGGCCTGGCGCTCGCCGTTCGCGGTCAGTTCCAGGTCGGTGTATGAGGTGTGCCGGTGGCTGGCACTCCAGGTGGTCTCGCCGTGGCGGATGAGGATGATCTCGGCCATCCGTCCAGTCAACCATCCCAGCCGCAGATCAGCCCCAAGCTAGTGTCCTAGGATGCCTTACGGGATGTGGCACGCCGCTCAGGGCACAACCCGAAGAGACCCCGAGGGCACAAGCCCTTGCGGCTTTTGTCGAAATAAAAACCTTGCGAGGTGATTAGGCAGGTTTCACTGCCGGCTGTCGGGCAACTCAGCTAACGGCCAGCCGCCCCGAGCGGAGCCACCGAGGTGAGGAGTGCGACATGAGTGCCATGGACAAGATGCGCAACAAGGCGGAGGAGTTGAAGGGCGCCGCCAAGGAACGGATGGGCGACCGCACCGACAACGAGCAGATGCGCGGCGAGGGCGCCTCCGAGCAGACGCAGGCCAAGGCGAAGCAGGCCGGCACCAACGTCAAGGAAGCCGGCCGCAACGCCAAGGACGCGTTCGACCGTTGACGGTCGCCCGTCCTCAGTGATCGGTCTGAGTGCCGTGCCGGGCCCACCAGGCCCGGCCGGCCTCGGGCAGGGTGTCGATCGGGTCGTAGTAGGCGTACCGCCGGTCCAGCGCGGCGAGGTCGTCCGACTCGATCGACGTACGGTAGTTCTTGGTCCAGTACGAGATGCCGCGTTCGCGGTCGTACTCGGTGACCATGTGCACCCAGCGCTTGCCGACGAAGGGCACGTCACAGACGATCCTCGGGGTGGCGTAGCCGGGCAGGTAACCCATCATGTCGTGCTGGAGCCGCTGGGCGTGCCAGACCGGCACCCGCCAGTGTTCGGCGTTGGGGATCATGTCGCACATGTAGAAGTAGTACGGCAGGATTCCCGCTTCCCCCTGGAGCGTGAAGCAGAGGTCGAGCAGGTCGGCGGTGGTCGCGTTGACGCCGCGCATCAGTACGCCCTGGTTGCGTACGTCGCGGACGCCGACCTCCAGCGCGGTCTGGGCGGCCCGGGCGACCAGCGGGGTGAGCGACTGGACGTGGTTGACGTGGGTGTGGATGGCGAGGTTGACGCCGCGTCGGGCGGCGGTCCGGGCGACCCGTTCGAGCCCCTCCACCACCTCCGGCTGGAGCCAGTGCTGGGGGAGTCCGGCGAGTGCCTTGGTGGCGAGCCGGATGTCCCGGATCGTCTCGATGCCCAGTAGCCGCATCAGGTACGACTCCAGGTTCCGCCACGGCACGTTGGCGACGTCGCCGCCGGAGACCACCACGTCGCGGACGCCGGGGTGGGCGCGCAGGTACGCGATGTGCGCGTCGTACCGGTCGACGGGCTTGAGGCTCAGTCGCAGTTTGTCGACGGTGGGGGTGGAGTTGCCGACGAGGTCCATCCGGGTGCAGTGCCCGCAGTACTGGGGGCAGGTGGAGAGCAGTTCGGCGAGGACCTTGGTGGGGTAGCGGTGGGTGAGGCCCTCGGCGACCCACATGTCGTGTTCGTGCAGCGAGTCCCGGGTGGCGTACGGGTGGGAGGGCCAGTCGGTGCGCCGGTCGGTGACGAGCGGCAGCATGTAGCGGCGGATGGGGTCGGCCCGGAAGGCGTCGGTGCTGATCGGTCCGTCCGGCACCATCGTGTTGAGCATCTGCGGTGGGACCAGCATCGACATGGTGGCCTGGGTGGCCTGGTCGGCGGTGAGGTCGGCGTAGCAGTCGTCGTCGACGGTTTCGCCGAGGACGGCGCGGAGCTGTTTGACGTTCTTGACGCAGTTGGCGCGCTGCCACTGGGCGGATTCCCACTCTTCGCGGGTCACCTGGCGCCAGCCGGGGAAGCGGGTCCAGTCGGGTTCGACCAGGGGGCGGCGTCGGTATTCGTACGGTTGGCCCGTGGCGGCCTCGGCCGGGTGGGGGTGCGCCGGTCCGGTCGGGTTGCGGGGGGCGAGCACGGCGGTTGCCGGTTCGACCTGGGTCACGGCGCCTCCTCCAGGTTCGGGTGCCGGGTGGGTCTCGGGCGGGGCCGGTGGGCCTCGATCTCGAACGCTACTGGAAGATTTCCCGTCTAGGAAATATCCTGCCGTAAGTTTTCCTGCACATGGCGGGTCTGAATGATTGATGACCCGCCTGGCGGGCGGTCGGAGGGAGGCGGCGGTGGGGGCGACACCGGGAGGTGCGGCGGTCACGTCGGCGGTCGGGCTGCGCCGGGTGCTCGAACCGGCCGGGGTACTGCCGCAGGCGGCGTACCGGCTGGACGCCCGGAGTGGGATCTCCGCCGACGAGGTGCGGGTCCGGGTGGAGCGGTTGAACCTGGACGCGGCGAGCTTCCGGCAGTTGTCGGAGAAGCACGGCGGGGACGGGGCGGCGGTCCGGGCCGAGGTGCTGAAGATCATCCGTGAGCGCGGCAAGATGCACAATCCGGTCACCGGTTCCGGCGGGATGCTGGTCGGCACGGTCGTCGAGGTCGGTCCGGAGTCACCGCTGCCGGTCAGGCCGGGCGACCGGGTGGCGACGCTGGTCTCGCTGACCCTGACCCCGCTGGCGGTCACCGACGACCTGGCCGGCTGGGACGGCCGCTCCGAGCAGGTGCCGTGCGCCGGGCACGCGATCCTGTTCGCCCGCTCGATCGTGGCGGTACTCCCGGACGACCTGGATCCCCGGCTGAGCCTGGCGGTCTTCGACGTCTGCGGCGCGCCGGCGCTGACCGCGCGGACGGTGCGCGGCTACCCGGCGCCCCGGGTGGCGGTGCTCGGCGGTGCCGGCAAGAGCGGTTCGCTGGCCCTGGCCGCCGCCCGGCAGGCCGGGGCCGCCCGGAGCGTCGGCGTGGTGCCGGTCGCGGCCGAGCGGGACCGGCTGGTCGCCGCCGGGCTCGCCGACGAGGTGGTACTCGCCGACGCCCGGGATCCGGTGGCGTTGGCGGCGGCGGTGACCGGTGCGCTGGGTGGGCCGGCGGACGTGACGGTGGTCTGTGTCGACGTGCCCGGCTGCGAGCACGGGGCGATCCTGGCCACCGCCGACGGGGGGACGGTGGTGTTCTTCTCGATGGCCACGAGTTTCGCCTCGGCGGCGCTCGGCGCGGAAGGGCTGGCCGCCGACGTGACGATGCTGATCGGCAACGGCTACCTGCCGGGGCATGCCGAGTACGCGCTGTCGCTGCTGCGTACGGTGCCCGGAGTGCGGGCGCTGTTCACGGACCGGCTCGCGGCAGACTGATGGCATGACGAACCCCTCGACTCTCTACCGTGCCGGCCGGTTGTACTGTCCGGCGGATCCGCGGGCGACCGCGCTGCTGGTCCGGGACGGCCGGATCGACTGGCTGGGCGCCGACGCCGACGCCCCGGCCGCCGACCGGGTGGTGGAGCTGCACGGCGCGCTGGTGACGCCGGCGTTCGTGGACGCGCACGTGCACGCCACCGACACCGGGCTGGCGTTGTCCGGGCTGGACCTGTCCGGGGCGCGGTCGGCGGCCGACGTCTGCGCCGCGGTGGCCGGGTTCGCGGCGGGGCTGCCGGCCGACGCGGTGGTGCTGGGGCACGGCTGGGACGAGTCGGGCTGGTCGGACCGGCGGGTGCCGGAGGCGGCGGAGCTGGACCGGGCGGCCGGTGGCCGGCGGGTGTACCTGTCCCAGGCGTCGATCCATTCCGCGCTCTGCTCGTCGGCGCTGCTGGCGGCGGTGCCGGAGGTGGCCGGGGTGCCCGGCTACGACGCGTCGGGCTGGCTGCGCCGGGATGCCCACCACGTGGTGCGGGAGTTGGCGTTGGGTTCGGTGACCGATGCCCAGCGGCGGGAGGCGCAGCGGGTGGCGTTGCGCCGGGCGGCGTCGTTGGGGATCGCGGCGGTGCACGAGTGCGGCGGGCCGGAGATCTCCAGCGAGGCGGACTTCACCGCCGTGCTGTCCCGCTCCGGTGTCGACGGTCCGGAGGTGTACGGCTACTGGGGCGAGCTGATGGGTGCGCGGCGGGCTCGGGAGCTGGGTGCGGTCGGTGCCGGTGGTGACCTGTTCGCGGACGGTGCGCTGGGTGCGCGTACGGCGCACGTGTCGGTGCCGTACGACGACGGCGAGCCGGGGGCGTGCGGGCACGGCTATCTGACGGCGGAGCAGGTTCGGGACCATCTGTTGGACTGTGCGGAGCACGGGGTGCAGGGCGGGTTCCACGCGATCGGGGACGCGGCGATCGACACGGTGTTGTCCGGGTTCGCCGGTGCGGCGCGGGTGCTCGGGGTGGAGCGGTTGCGGGCGGCCCGGCATCGGATCGAGCATGCCGAGATCATGGACAAGCGGCTGATCGCCGGTTTCGTCGAGTACGGGATCGTGGCGAGCATGCAGCCGGCGTTCGACCGGTTGTGGGGCGGCGAGGAGCGGATGTACGCGTCGCGGCTGGGTGTGCGGCGGTCGCTGGAGTCGAATCCGATGGGTGCGATGCACGGGGTGGGGGTGACGCTGGCGTTCGGTTCGGATTCGCCGGTGACGCCGCTGGATCCGTGGGGTTCGGTGCGGGCGGCGGTGGCGCACTTCAATCCGGCGCAGCGGATGAGTGTGCGGGCGGCGTTCGCGGCGCACACCCGGGGTGGCTGGCGGGCGGTGCCGGCGGGGGCGGGTGGCCGGGATCCTCGGCTGACCGAGGGGGTGTTGGTGCCGGGGGCGGCGGCGACGTTCGCGGTCTGGTCGACGCCGGCCGGGGTGGACGGTGGGCTGCCGGTGCTGGTGTCGGCGAGCCCGGAGGAGCGGGGGCCGGACGATCCGACGCCGTTGCCGACGTGTCGCCGGACGGTGCTGCGCGGTGCGGTGATCTACGACGGGGAGGACGCGTCGTGACGGGATGGTTGGGGGTCGCCGATGACGTCGGGTAGCGGGACGGGCAAGCTGGCGTTGGATCCGGTGTTGGTGGGCCGGGCGCGGGAGTTGGCCCGGCGGGCGGGGCAGCCGGTGGTGGAGTTGGCCCGGGGCCACACGACGGTGTCGGTGGAGCGGGCGTTGTTGCGGCTGGCCGGGGTGACCGGTGCGGATCCGGACGGGATTCCGTGGGTGAACCGGCTGGTCGACGCGGTGGTCGCCGACGTGGGGCTGGCGCACGGGGTGGCGGTGCCGGTCTTCGACGCGCTGCTGCGGGAGCTGGGTCCGGCGCCGGCCGGTCGGGACGTCGGGGCGGCGGTGACGTTGCTGGCCCAGAAGGCGGCGGCCGGGTCGGTGCGGTTCGAGGTGCCGGCGGGCCGGGCGGCGAGGTCGGCTCGGGCGGCGGCGCGGCGGGCGGTCGGCGCCGGGCTGCGCCGGATCGACCGCCGTCGTTCGGAGCGGGATCGGATGGTACGTCGGCACGGCGATCCCCGGCAGCGGCCGTGGATCTATCTGATCGTGGCGACGGGTGACATCTACGAGGACATTCCGCAGGCGCAGGCGGCGGCGCGGGCGGGCGCGGACGTGATCGCGGTGATCCGGTCCACGGGGCAGTCGTTGCTGGACTACGTGCCGGAGGGGGCGACCCGGGAGGGTTTCGCCGGTACGTACGCGACGCAGGAGAACTTCCGGCTGATGCGGGCGGCGCTGGACGAGTCCTCGAAGGAGTTGGGCCGGTACGTCCGGCTGACGAACTACGCCTCCGGGTTGTGCATGCCGGAGATGGCGGTGCTGGCCGGCCTGGAGCGGCTGGACATGATGCTCAACGACTCGATGTACGGGATTCTGTTCCGGGACATCAATCCGGTGCGTACCTTCGTGGACCAGCGGTTCTCCCGGCAGGTGCACGCCCGGGCGGGGATCGTCATCAACACCGGTGAGGACAACTACCTGACGACGGCGGACGCGGTCGACGAGGCGCACACGGTGACGGTGTCGCAGCTGCTCAACGAGTACTTCGCGCACGAGGCGGGGTTGCCGGACGCGCAGTTGGGGCTCGGGCACGCGTTCGAGATCGACCCGGATCTGCCGGAGTCGTTCCGGCTGGAGTTGGCGCACGCGCTGCTGGCCCGGGAGTTGTTTCCGGACGCGCCGCTGAAGTGGATGCCGCCGACCCGGCACATGACCGGGGACGTGTTCCGGGGCAATCTGCTGGACGGCTTCTTCAACCTGGTCGGTGCGATGACCGGGCAGGGGATTCTGCTGGTCGGGATGATGACCGAGGCGGTGGTGACGCCGTGGCTGTCGGACCGGGACATCGCCCTGCAGAACGTCCGGTACGTGCTGGGGGCGGCCGGTGGGCTGCACGAGGATTTCGTGCCGGCGCCGGGCGGGTTCATCCAGCGGCGGGCGGCGACGGTGCTGACCGAGGCGGTGGCGTTGCTGGAGCGGATCGCCGACGGCGGGTTGTTGCCGGCGATCGCGGACGGCACGTTCGGGATCACGAAGCGGCCGGCGGATCGGGGCCGTGGCCTGGATGGGGTGGCGGCGCACGCCGACGACTACTACAACCCGGCGACGGAGTTGCTGGAGGCGGGGACGTGAGCGCTGGCCCGGTGGTGCGGCCGTACGGGGATGCGACCGGTGACGGGATGGTGCAGGTGTCCTTCACCCTGCCGGTGCCGCACGACAAGCGGGCGGAGGGGGCGGCGCTGCAACTGGCGGCGAAGATGGGGCTGGAGCCGGCGATGCTGGTGCACAGCAGGCAGATGGGTGACGGTTTCACCTTCTTCGTCGTCTACGGCCGGGTGAACCATCTGGTGGACCTGTCGGCGGTGCGGGTGGTGGAGCGGGACTATCCGCTGCTGTCGGCGAAGGAGGTCAACGCGCTGATCCGGCGGCGGCTGCGGCGCAAGCTGTCGGTGGTGGGTGCGTGCATCGGTACCGACGCGCACACGGTCGGGATCGACGCGATCCTGAACGTGAAGGGGATCGCCGGGGAGAAGGGCCTGGAGTACTACCGGGAGTTGCGGGTGACGAACCTGGGCGCCCAGGTGAGCGTGCCGGACCTGGTGGCGGCGGCCCGGGCGGAGCGGGCGGACGCGGTGCTGGTGTCGCAGGTGGTGACGCAGCGGGACGCGCACCTGCACAACACCCGGGAGATGTCGGCGGCGTTCCGGGAGGCGATGCCGGCGGGTCGGCGTCCGCTGCTGGTGGTCGGCGGTCCCCGGTTCGACGAGTTGATGGCCGGGGAGTTGGGTGTGGACCGGATCTTCGGTCGGGGAACGACGCCGGGCGAGGTGGCGAGCTATCTGGTGCACCGGCTGGTGGCCGGCGCCGGCCCGGCGGCGCGGGGTGATCGGGATCGGTCAGCGGGCCGGGGAGCGGAAGGGGTGGACGGATGACCACAGGCGACGGGGCGGCGGATCCGCGGCTGGGGCTGACGGTGCTGCACCGCCGGTACGTGCCGTACTCGCACGCGCACTACGCCGGCGACCTGGTGGACGGGGCGTACGCGTTGGGGTTGTTCGGTGACGTGGCGACCGAGGTCTGCATCCGGACCGACGGTGACGAGGGGCTGTTCGCCGGCTACGCGCAGGTGCGGTTCCAGGCGCCGATCCGGGCCGGTGACGTGCTGGAGGTGTCGGCGACGGTGACCCGGGTCGGCAGCCGTAGCCGCACCTGCGAGTTCGAGTGCCGGGTGGTGTGCCGGGGGCGGCCGGACCGGGGCGGGTCGGCGGCCGAGGTACTCGATCCGCCGCTGGTGGCGGTGACCGCGATCGGCACGGTGGTGGTGCCGTCCGGTGCCGCCACGCCGGCTGCACCGGCTGACGCCGGGCCCTGGTAGCGGTGCCCTCGTACGCGGTCTGCGCCGACGTCGGTTCCACCTGGACGAAGGTGGCGGTGGTGGATCTGGCCGACGGCACGTTGCTCGCCTCGGCGTCGGGCCGGACCACGGTCGGTACCGACGTGTTGTACGGCCTGGACGCGGCGGTGGCCGAGGCGACCGCCGGGCTGTCCGGGGTGGGCTCCGCGCCGTGGTACGTCTGCTCGTCCGCCGGTGGCGGGCTGCGGCTGGCGGTGCTCGGCTACGAGGAGCTGATCACGGCCCGGGCCGGTCAGCAGGTGGGGCTGTCGGCCGGGGCCCGGGTGGTGCACGTCGGCGCCGGCCGGCTCGACGGGGTCGGACTGGCGGCGTTGCGGGCGGCCCGGCCGGACGTGGTGTTGCTGGTCGGCGGGACCGACGGCGGCGACGCGGAGGTGTTGACCGGGAACGCGGAGCGGCTTGCCCGGGCCCGCTGGCGGGTGCCGGTGGTGGTCGCCGGGAACGCGGTGGCGGCTCCGGCGGTCCGGGAGGTGCTGGCCGGGCGGGGGGTGCCGGTGACGGTGGCGGAGAACGTGCTGCCGTCGATCGGGGTACTGGCGGCGGGGCCGGCCCGGGCGGCGATCCGGGAGGTGTTCCTGCGGCATGTGATCGGCGGGAAGCGGCTCTCCCGGGGTCCCCGGTTCGCCCGGCTGGTCCGGGCGGCGACCCCGGACGCGGTGTTGACCGGGGTGGAGTCGCTCGCCGACCTGCTCGGCGGGGATCTGCTGGTGGTGGACGTCGGTGGGGCGACCACCGACGTGTACTCGGTGCTGGTGCCGGACGAGCGGGCCGGTGGCCCGGGGCGGCCGGCGGCGGGGACGCTGTGGCGGTCCCGGACGGTCGAGGGTGATCTGGGGGTGCGGTGGAGCGCGCCGGGGGTGGTGCGGGCGGCGGTGGCCGAGCGGCTGCTGTCGCCGGGTGAGGAGGGCCCGTTGACGGCGGTGGCGGCGACGCTGGCGGCCGAACCGGGCCGGTTGGTGGTCGGGTTGCCGGAGCGGGCTGCGGAGCGGCGGATCGCGGCGCTGGCGGCCGTGGTGGCGGTACGCCGGCATGCCCGGGGCGGTGGTGTGGCGGGGCAGCCGGGGCGGGATCTGCGTGACGTGCGGCTGCTGGTCGGTTCCGGCGGGGTGCTCCGGCATGCCGGGCCGGTGGCCGGGGCGGGGCTGCTCGACGGGGTGTCGACCGATCATGCCGGTGGCTGGGCGCTGCCCCGGTCGGCTCGTACGGTGGTCGACGCCAGGTACGTGCTGGCGGCGGCCGGGCTGTTGGCGGGGCCGCAGCCGGTGGCCGGGGCCGGGCTGCTGCGCCGGCACCTGTTGGCCGGCTGAGCCGGTCACCGGGCGGTGATCGGGGCGGCTTGGGCGGGTGTCCGGCGGGCGAACGGGAGACGAACCGGCGGTGTCGCGGCGCGCCGAATCCGACACGCCGCATCGAACAGCACGACTGGCCGGGGGGCGGTTGACAGTGCCCGGGGGGTACCACGTACCGTCTTTGAGTCCTACAACGGGAAGTGGCTGTTGTTCGCTTCGTCCCTTCGTCCGCTGGCCGAGCGGCATGTGTTCGTGTCGTCGCAACGGCCAGGTCCAGCGGGCGGGGGTCGGCGGGGCGGCGCGAACCGGCTGCGGTTACCGGTGTTCGGGCAGGGTTTTGCAGGCGGCCAGTAGACAACGGCCCGACGGGAACAGCCAGTTCACGTCCGGTCGGTCCGAAGGTCGTGTTGCGGCGCCCTACCACACCGGCCGGGGAGGGCCTGGGAGCATCGGGGCGCGGCTTGTCGGCCGCGCCCCGATTTTCGTTCCCGCCCCGGCGCGCCGTCGACCTCTTCGGCCGGTGCCTGCGACCTCTCTGCGGTGCCTGCGACCTCCGCACCGTGTTTCGCACCCCCGGGCGGGTTCCGCCCGGGGGTGCGGCCCCGGATCGGCGCGACTGCGGATCCGGGCGGTCGGGCCGGTAGCCTTCCGCAGGTGGGTCGCGCCGGCGCCGGGGCCGGTGGCGTTCGAGAAGACGTGAGGCGCGCGTGACAGTGGTGACGGCCGAGCCGCCGGAGACTGCCGAGGGTGGGGACCCGCCCGCCGAGCCGGGTGCGGCACCCCTGCCGTGGTGGTTGGCCCTGCCGGCCGCGGTCGGCGCCGGGCTGGTGCTGCTGCTGGCGTTTCCGCCGTACGGGGCGTGGTGGCTGGCGCCGGTCGGGGTGGCGCTGCTGTCGGTGGCCGTACACCGGCGGCGGTTGCGGGCCGGGTTCGGGTTGGGCACCCTCGCCGGGCTGGCGCTGTTCCTGCCGATGCTGAGCTGGACGAACCTCTACACCGGTAACGTGCCGTGGCTGCTGCTGTCCGGGTTGCAGGCGTGCTATCTGGGACTGCTGGGGCTGGCGCTGGCCTTCACCGGCCCGCTGGTGGACCGGTTCCGCTGGTCGTGGCCGCTGGTCACCGGGGTGCTGTGGGTGGCGCAGGAGGCGCTGCGGGACCGGACGCCGTTCGGCGGGTTCCCGTGGGGGCGGCTCGGATTCAGCCAGGGTGACTCGCCGGCGTTGCGGCTGGCCGCGTACGGGGGTGCCCCGCTGGTCACCTTCGTGGTCGCGGCGGCCGGCGGACTGCTGGTGGTGGCGCTGTGGCGGCCGTGGCGGGCGCTACCGGCTGCCGGGTGGCTGCGCGGGGCGGGCTTCGTCGCCGGGGCGGTGGCGCTGCTGGCGGCCGGGCTGCTGGTGCCGTTGGCCGGGGCCGGTTCCGACACCGCCCGGGTGGCGATCGTGCAGGGCAACGTGCCCCGGATGGGGCTCGACTTCAACGCCCAGCGGCAGGCGGTGCTGAACAACCACGTCGAGGCCACCGTCGAGCTGGCCCGCCAGGTCGCGGCCGGCGAGGCGGAGCAGCCCGACCTGGTGGTCTGGCCGGAGAACTCCAGCGACGTCGACCCGACCCGCAACGCGTCGGCGGGGCAGCGGATCTCGGAGGCGGCGGACGCGGTCGGGGCGCCGATCCTGGTCGGCGCGGTGCTGCTCGGCCCGGGCGAGGGGCAGGTGCGCAACGCGGGGCTGGTGTGGCTGCCCGGTACCGGCCTGGACCGGTCGCAGATGTACATCAAGCGGCATCCGGTGCCGTTCGCCGAGTACGTGCCGTTGCGGGACGTCGCCCGGATGGTCAGCAAGGAGGTCGACCGGGTCCGCAACGACTTCGTCGCCGGCACCGAACCGGGGGTGCTGCGGGTCGGCGGGGTGACGCTCGGCGACGTGATCTGTTTCGAGGTCGCCTACGACGAGGTGGTCCGGGACACCGTGACCGGTGGGGCGCAGGTGCTGGTCGTGCAGACCAACAACGCCACGTTCAACGTGGCGGAGGCGGAGCAGCAGTTGGCGATGGTGCGGCTGCGGGCGGTGGAGCACGGCCGGGAGGCGTTGATGGCCTCGACGGTCGGTGTTTCCGGGTTCGTCGGGGCCGATGGGCGGGTAACCGGGGCGACCGGGTTCAACACCAGGGCGGTGGTGACCCGGCAGATGCACCTCGGGGAGACCCGTACGGTCGCCACCCGGGTCGGCCTCTGGCCGGAGGTGGCGCTGCTGGCCTTGGCTGCCGTGGCGCTCGCCGCCGCGTTGCTGACCCGTCGGCGTCCGCTTCCCGGGGTCGGTACGGCGACGGCCGGCGACCCGGCGGATGCGGAGGAGCGGTGAATGAGTCGACGGGTGAGCCCGGGAAGGGCTATCCGGGGGTGGGGCGGGTGCTGGTGGTGGTGCCCACCTACAACGAGGCCGACAACATCGGGGTGATCGTCGACCGGGTGCACCGGGCGGCTCCGTCGGTGGAGATCCTGGTCGTCGACGACAACAGCCCGGACGGTACGGGGGCGATCGCGGACCGGATGGCGCGGGCCGACGGGCGGGTGCACGTCCTGCACCGGCCCGGTAAGCAGGGGCTGGGTGCGGCGTACGTGGCGGGGTTCGGCTGGGCCGCCGGGCAGGGTTACGACGCCGTGGTGGAGATGGACGCCGACGGTTCGCACGCGCCGGAGGAGTTGCCCCGGCTGCTGGACGCGGCCCGGGACGCGGACGTGGTGATCGGCTCCCGCTGGACGCCCGGCGGTCAGGTGGTGAACTGGCCGTGGCACCGGCAGTTGCTGTCCCGGGGCGGCAACCTCTACACCCGGGTGGCGTTGGGGATGCCGCTGTCGGACGCGACCGGCGGGTTCCGGGTGTACCGGGTGCCGGCGCTGGCCCGGCTCGACCTCGACTCGGTCGCCTCGCAGGGGTACTCGTTCCAGGTGGAGCTTTCCTGGCGGGCGCACCGGGCCGGGCTGCGTACGGTCGAGGTGCCGATCACGTTCGCCGAGCGGGAGCGGGGGGCGAGCAAGATGAGCCCCGTGATCATCGGTGAGGCGCTGTGGCGGGTCACGCTCTGGTCGGTGGCGGACCGCGGGCCGGTGTCGGGCCGGGCGCGTCGGGGCGGTACCGGCGACCATCGGCTGCGCTGGCCGTGACCGGGGGCGTGTCATGCTGGACGTACGGGCTTTGTGGGTCCGACATCCGGATGGGGTGACATGCGCCGAGGGTTGAGGTTCGTGCCGCTGGCACTGCTGCTGACCGGGATCGTCGAGATCGCGGTCTTCGTGTTGCTCGGGCGGTGGATCGGGTTCGGCTGGACGCTCCTGCTGGTGCTCGCCGCCTCGCTGCTGGGGCTGGCCCTGCTGCGCCGGGAGGGGATGCGGGCCTGGCGGGGGCTGCGGGCCGCCGTCGAGGGTGGCCGGCCGCCGGGCAGCGAGGTCAGCGACGGGCTGGTGGGGCTGCTCGCGGGGCTGCTGTTGGCGATTCCCGGCCTGCTCACCGGGGCGGCCGGGCTGCTGCTGACGATACCTGCGCTGCGTCGGCTGGTCCGGGGGCAGGTGCAGCGGGTGGCCGAGCGGCGGGTCTCCGCCCAGGTCGCCGGGGACCTCTTCGGGCCGCGTCGGGTGCGGGTCCGGCGGGGCCAGCCGCGACCGGATGCCGGGCCGGGGCCCGCCGAGAGCGCACCGACACCGCCACCGGCCGCCCCGGGTGGGGCGATCGAGGGCGAGATCGTCGAGCCGCGTCGGCCCTGACTCTCCCGTCAGCCCGACGCCGCGGGGCGGTGGGCGCGCGGTGGTGCCGGAGACGGCACTGCCCCCACGGCGTCGCCGTGGGGGCAGTGGTGTGCTGTCCAGGCGGTCAGGCCCGGCCGCGCCGGGTCCGGACCTCTTCGAGCCGCTCGGCGAGGATGCTCTCCAGCTCGGCGATCGAGCGGCGCTCCAGCAGCATGTCCCAGTGGGTACGCGGCGGCTTGGCCTTCTTCTGCTCCGGCTCGCTGCCGTCGACCAGCCGGGCGACGCTGCCGTCGAACTTGCATTCCCAGGTCATCGGCACTTCGGCATCGACGGCGAAGGGCACCTCGAACTGGTGGCCCTTGGCGCAGAGGTACTCTCGGGTCTGTCGCGGGGCAAGCTCGGTGTTGCGGTCGGATTCGTAGCTGACTGCTCCCAGACGGCTCCCGCGCAGCATGCGCTCGCCCATGATCGGCTTTCCCCTCGGTCGTGATGCTTTGTTCTTATCGGTGTAACGACAGGTGCCGGGTGGGCGATTCCCGCCGCCGGCAGAAACGTACAAGTGGTCAAACGCTCCGAGCGTAGCCGGATCTCCTCGCAGGTGATCGGGATCACCGGTGTCGGTAGTGAATTGCCGGGATATGTCGCCTTGCGCCGGCTGTCCGGTCCGGGTCGACCGCAGCGGGGACGGTACCGGAGGTCACGGCTCGGGTGCCGGGCCGGCAGGCTGGGCTGCGGTGGCTGCCGGTCGGCCGGTCGACGCGTCGGCGACGGCGCGGGCGCTGAGCCCGGCCAGCGCGGCGGCGAGGTCGCTGACCTGGGTGGAGAGCTGACCGGCCCGCTCCCGGGCGGCGTCCCGGTCGGCTTGCGCCGCTGACAGGCGTACGGTCAGCGCGTCGAGCCGGGCCTCGGCGGCGGCCGCGGCGTCCCGCGCGGCCCGCAGGTCGCCCCGGGTCCGCTCCAGCTCGGCTGCCGCGGCGGCGGCGGTGGCGCGGGCCTCGACGGCGTCGGCTGCCGCCCGCTCGGCCTCGGCGCGGACCCGGGCCGCCTCCTCGGCCGCCCGTTCGGCGGCGGTCCGGGCCTCGGCCGCCGTGGCCCGGAACCGTTCCGCCTGCCCGACCGCCTCGGCGGCCGACCGGGTCGCCCGCTCCGAGGCGGCCCGGGCCGCGTCCCGGTCCCGGGTCGCCTCGGCCAGTTCCCGGGCCAGCTCGGCCAGCCGCCGCCGGTCCGCGTCCGCCTCGGTGCGCAATGCCCGCAGCTCCCGGCGGGCCGCGTCGCGGTCCTGCTCGGCCTGGGTACGCAGCGCGGCGGCCGCGCTGGCCGCCTGCTGGGCCGCGTCCCGGGCGCCGAGCGCGGTGGCGGTCTCGGCCCGGGCCAGTTCGGCGGTCCGGGTGGCCCGCTCGGTCTCGGACCGGGCGGCGGCCCGCTCGGCGACCGCCGTGCTCGCCGCCTGCTGGGCCTGGTGCAGGGTGACCGCCGCCGTTTCGGCCTCCCGGCGCGCCTCGTCCCGTTCGGTCTGCGCCGCCGCGATCTGGCTGGCCGCCTCGGCCCGCACCTCGGCGAGCCGGCGTTCCACCCCGGCGGGGGAGAGTTCGGCGTGCAGCGCCTCGGCGAGCGCCTCGGTGACCTGGTCGAGCCGGTCCACGACCTCCCAGGTGCGGGCCACCTGGCCGGCCAGCCCCGGCGCGTTGCGGTGCCGCATCCGCTGGTTGCGGGAGGCCCGCTGGCAGGCGCCGTCGTTGTCCCGGCAGTACCGGAACGGCCGGCCCGCCGCCGCCCGCTGCGGTACGGGGCGTCCACAGTGGGCACACGGCCGGGTCTCGGCCGGCGGCTCCGGGGTCAGGTTCTGCTCGTCCATCGCCGGGGAAGTCTAGTGCGGGCCGTCGCCGGTGCCGGCACACTCCCATTCCTTCGGCCACCAGCGACCAACGGGGTCAACAGCGACCGTCTGACTCCACCCACCATCGGGACTTGACTCGGCATGACGTCTACTGGACCGCCCCGGTGCCACCTCGCAGCGCCCGGTCCCGGTGGGTACTGCGCTGGCCCGCCTTATCCTGCGGCCTGGCCGGCGATTGGGTGCAATCTCCTGCGTTCCCGCTTGCCCGGCGTCGGCTGAGCCGCCGGCCGTTTACGCCTGTTCGAGCACTAGCAGGCGGTACTCGATCCAGCGCTGCGACAACCCGGCCTGCAGCGCCGAGCCACCGATCATGTTGGCCCAGAACGGTTTCTCGACTAGGCGATCGTGAACCCCGGGCAGCACACCCGTGGCGCCCACGACTAGGTCGATCACCCGGTCGCGTGGCCGGCCCAGGCGCAGGTACGGGGTGAGGTCCAGGTCTTCGAGCAGGCGCAGGCCCGCAATCTCGGACATGGCGGAGAACTCGGCCACCGTGTGTAGGCTGCCAATGCGCCACCCGGCGCGGAACTGTTCCAGGCACCGCTCGCGGGCGGGAAGTCCCTGATCCTTGTCGGTCATCCAGTCGTCGCAGACGACTATGCGGCCACCTGGGTGCAGGCGGGTGGCCAGGGATGTGATCAGCTCCCCCAGCGACGGCGAGTGCACCAGGGATTCGATGCCGACCATAGCGTGGTAGCGGGGCTCCGCGGGCAGGTCGGCGAAGTCGGCGCAGAGGACGTGACAGCGCTCGGTCAGTTCTTCGGCCACGAACCGCTTTGCGGCGATCTCGGCCTGCACCGGGCTGATGGTCACGCCTGTCACCGTGGCGTCCATCGCCGTGGCCAGACGGGCCATCGTCGCACCCACGCCGCAGCCGACGTCGAGGATCCGTCCCTCGCCTTCGGGCAGGTGGCCTCGAAGACGGTCGAGCACCATGCGGTTGACCATGTCTGCGGCATCGGCCGTGGTCGTGGCGTCCGGCGTCCACACGCAGCGATGGATCGCGTCGCTGCTCGAATTCTCGCCGAAGCGGAGGAAGCGTCGCGTGTTGGCGTCGTAGTAGTTGGCAACGCGAGTGACGTGCTCGGCCACGGCGCTTCCGGGGGCGGGCGAATCCATCGACGCACAGTAGCAGGGTGGATTCCGCGTCTGTCGCGGGTGGACGGCCGGCAGGTATCGACGGCGGTCGGCGGGGGCTGGTAGTTGGGGGCTGGTAGTTGGGCGGTTCGATCGTGACCCGGGACCGGCGGGGTAAATGTGGTGCCCGGCCCGGCCGTGGCGGCGATACTGACGCCCCGCCCCGGGTACGGCGGCGCCGGACCGTCGCGCCCCCGGGCGCAGGCCCCGCTGGAGGAGACGGATGAGCGCGGAACACCCCGACTGGTGGCTCGACGAACTGGCACACGCCGGGCCGGAGCACCTCGACCCGGCGTACGTCGACGGCTACGACCGCAAGGCCGGACACGATCCGCTGGCCGATCTGGATCTGCTGCGCCGGCACGGCCTGGACAGCGACGCGACCCTGGTCGACCTCGGTGCCGGTACCGGCCGGCTCGCCCTGGCCGCCGCACAGCACTGCCGGCGGGTGGTCGCGGTGGACGTCTCGGCGGCGATGCTGGCCCGGCTTCGGGCCGGCGCCGACCGGGCCGGGTTGGGCAACGTCGAGGTGGTCCGCGCCGGGTTTCTCAGCTACCACCACCAGGGCCCGCCGGCCGACCTCGTCTACAGCCGGCACGCGCTGCACCAGCTACCGGACTTCTGGAAGGCGGTCGCGCTGACCCGGGTCGCCGGCCTGCTGCGGCCGGGCGGGATCCTGCTGCTGCGTGACCTCGTCTACACCTTCGAGCCGGCGCAGGTGGCGGAGCAGTTCGAGACCTGGCTGGCCGGGGCGGCCGGTTCGGCCGCCGACGGTTGGACCCGCGAGGAACTCGCCACCCACATCCGGACCGAGCACAGCACCTTCAGCTGGCTGCTCGAACCGATGCTGGTCAGGGCCGGTTTCCGGATCGTCGAGGCGACGGCGAGCCGCGACCCGGCCACGTACGCCAGCTACGTCTGCGTCCGGATCTGACGCCCGGAGCAGAGGTGCGGACCGGGGGCGGTCAGCGCCGCTCCGGCTTCGCCGAGCGGGCCATCAGCTCCTTCACCACGACCTGCGGCGCCTTTCCGCCGCGTACGATGTCGACGACCATCTCGGCGATCGGCATCTCGACGCCGTGCCGGCGGGCCAGGTCGAGCACGGACTCGCAGGAGGTGACACCCTCCGCCGTCTGCCGGGTCGCCGCGACCGTTTCGGCGACCGTCATGCCGCGCCCCAGGTTGGTGCCGAAGGTCTGGTTGCGGGACAGCGGCGAGGAGCAGGTGGCGACCAGGTCACCCATCCCGGCCAGGCCGGCGAAGGTGAGCGGGTCGGCGCCCATCGCCAGCCCGAGCCGGGTGGTCTCGGCCAGCCCGCGGGTGATCAGCGAGGCCCTGGTGTTGTCGCCGAGGCCGAGACCGCCGGCGATGCCGACCGCCAGCCCGATGACGTTCTTGACCGCGCCGCCGATCTCGCAGCCGACCACGTCGGTGTTGGTGTAGGGGCGGTAGTAGCCGGTGTGGCAGGCGGCCTGGAGGCGTCGGGCGACGGTCTCGTCGCGGCAGGCCACCACGCTGGCGGCGGGCTGGCGGCGGACGATCTCGGGGGCGAGGTTGGGGCCGGAGACGACCGCGATCCGGTCCGGTCCGGCGCCGGTGACCTCCCCGACGACCTGGCTCATCAGCTTGGCGGTACCGAGTTCGACGCCCTTGATCAGGCTGACCAGGACACTTCCCGGTGGGATCAGCGGCGCCCAGGCGGTGAGGTTTGCCCGCAGGGTCTGTGACGGCACCGCGAGCACCACGAACTCGGCACCGTCGACTGCCTCGGCCGGATCGGCGGTGGCGGTGATGCCGGCCGGCAGCGGGACCCGGGGGAAGTAGTCGGGGTTGGTGCGGGTGCGGTTGACGGCGTCGACGAGGTCGGGGCGGCGTCCCCAGAGCGTGACCCGACAGCCGGCGTCGGCGAGGATCATCGCGAAGGCGGTGCCCCAGGAACCGGCGCCGAACACGGCCAGGCGGGTGGTCACCGGGCGGCCTCCCTCTCGCGGCGCCGCCGGTGTGCGGCGCGGGTCCGCTCGTAGCGTACGTGGCCCGCGGCGTCGTCCCGGACGGCAGAGCGGGTCGACAGTGCGGGCGTACCCGGGTCACCCGGTGCCGGTGGCGGGCGCGGTGTCGTTCGACACGGCCGGTGTGGTGCCGAAGAGCAGCCCGAGGTAGGTGTCGAGGACGGCGACCGCCTCGGCCCCGGAGTAGTGCCCGCTGAGGACGTGGATGCCGAGCCCGTCGACCAGGGCCAGCAGGGCGGTGGCCGCGTGCGTCGGGTCGACCGGTGGCGCCGTCCCGCTCGTCGCCTGTACGGCCCGGATCTGGTCGGCGAGGAAGCTCCGCATCTGGCCGGAACTTTCTCGCAGTCCTTCGGCGATGGCCGGCTTCACGGCGGCGTAGGCGAGGAAGGCCAGGGTGACGTGCCCCTCCAGTCGTCGGGGTTCGTCCAGTGGCAGGATCTGGACCATCAGCGTCCGGACGAGTTCGGCGGGGGCGAGGACCCGGCCGGCAACGGTCGCCTCGGCGGTGACCCGCCGCTCCGCGTCCCGCATCACCATGTCGAGGGCGAAGGTCATCATCTCGTCCTTGGTGCGGAAGTAGTGCTGCACCATGCCGGTGGAGACCCCGGCCTCGGCGGCCACGTGCCGGAGGCTGACCGCCTCCAGGCCCTGGGTGGCGGCGAGTCGCATCAGGGCGTCGGCGAGCTGCCGGCGGCGGGCGTCGTGGTCGGCTCTCCTGGGCACCCGACCACTTTACATTGCAGTCGTATTGACGTGAGGTCGCCGAGCCGGTTACATTGCAGTCGTATTGAAATGGTGGAGGGAGTCCGGGGTGCACATGATCACGTTGGCCGAGACGTCCGCCGGCATGGTGGAGCTGGTCGGTGGCAAGGCCGCCGGACTCGGCGAGCTGATCAGGCTCGGCGAGCGGGTGCCGGACGGGTTCTGCCTCACCACCGCCGCGCACGACCGAGGCGTCATCCCGGAGGCGGAGCTGGCGGCGGCGTACCGGGCGCTGGGCGGCGGTCCGGTCGCGGTCCGGTCCAGCGCCACCGCCGAGGACCTGCCGCAGGCGAGCTTCGCCGGCCAGCAGGACACCTTCCTCGGCGTCACCGGCGTCGACGCGCTGCACGACGCCGTCGCCAAGTGTTGGAGTTCGCTGCACACCGAGCGGGCCGTCGCCTACCGCGAGGCCAACGACATCGACGGGCGTACCGTCCGGATGGCGGTGGTGGTGCAGCGCATGGTCGACGCCGCGGTCGCCGGGGTGTTGTTCACCGCCAACCCGCTCACCGGTTCCCGCGCGGAGATGGTGGTCGACGCCGCCCCCGGTCTCGGCACCGCCGTGGTCGACGGCACCGGGCCGGCCGACCACTACCTCCTCGACGGCACCCGCTACGACGATCGCGGCTGCCTCACCCCCGACCAGCTCGCCGAGCTGTACCGGGCCGGCGAACGGATCCAGGCCCACTTCGGCGCCCCCCAGGACATCGAGTGGGCGATCGACTCCGACGGCACGCTCTGGCTGCTCCAGTCCCGGCCGATCACCACACTCTTCCCGCTGCCGCCACCGACCGACCGGCCGCAGCCCCGGATCTACCTGGAGTTCGGGCACGTGCAGGGAATGCTCCGCCCGGTCACCCCGATGGGGATGTCCGCGCTGCGGGTGCTCCTGGCCGCCATGCTCGGCTCCTTCGGCATCAAGGCCGAGATCGTCGACATCGGCGGACGCCTCTACGGCGACCTGACCGACCTGGTCCGCGATCCCAGGACCCGCAAGCGGCTGGTGAAGCTGATGGCGGTCGACTTCGGCCCGCGTGCCCAGGCGGTGGTCGAGCACATCCTGACCGACCCGCGCTTCTCGCCCGCGCCCACCCGCCGGTCCGGCCCGGGCGGCGGCCTCGGCCCGGCACTGCGGACCGCGCCCCGGGCCGTCGCCGGAATCGTGGGCGCGCTGGCCCGGCCCGAGGCGGCCCGGAACCGGCTCTTCGAGGAGATCGACCAGCTCCGGCAGCGGGCCGCCGCCGGACCCGCCGGGCTGAACACCGCAGCCGAACGCCTCGACTACGTCGAGGCACAGGACCACACCACCCGGTACGACCGGATCATCTGGCCGATCGTCGCCGGCATCCTCACCACCGCCCTGCCGGCCGGACTGCTCAAGGGGATCGCCAGCCAGGCCGAGATCCACACCGTGCTCGGCGGCATGCCGCACAACGTCACCATCGAGATGGACCTGGCGCTGTGGCAGCTCGCCCAGCGGGCCGAACCGCATCGCGAGCTGCTCTCGACCACACCGCCGGAGGAACTCGCCGCCCGTTACCTCGCCGGCACGCTGCCGGAGACCGGACTGTCGGCGTTCCTCGACACGTACGGGCACCGGGCCGCCGCCGAGGTCGACCTCGGCGTGCCCCGCTGGGCCGAGGACCCGACCCCGGTCTTCGCCTCGATCGCGAACTATCTGCGGGTCACCGACCCCGAGCAGGCCCCCGACCGGCGGTTCGCCCGGGCCACCGCCGAGGCCGAGGCGAAGCTCGCCGAACTCGTCGTACGGGCCCGTCGCCGCCGACCCGTCCGGGGCCGGATCGCCGGGTTCCTGCTGCGCCGCGCGCGGGTGCTGGCCGGGCTGCGCGAGTCGGGCAAGTTCGCCGGACTGTATCCGCTGCGGGAGAGCCGCCGGCAACTGCTGCTGGTCGGCGCGGAACTGGTCGACGGCGGGCTGCTGGAGCGGGCCGACGACATCATGTTCCTGACCCTCGCCGAGGCGCGGGCAGCCGTACGAGACGGGGTCGACCGTCGGGACCTGGTCGCCGACCGGCGGGCCACGTACCGGCGGGAGTTGCGCCGTCGGCACGTACCCGTCTCGGTGCTCTCCGACGGCACCGACGTCGAGGCGGTGCTCGCCCCGGACGCCGCCGCCGCACCCGGCGCGCTGCGCGGCGTCGGCGCGGCCCCGGGCACGGTGACCGGCCCGGCCCGGGTGGTGCACGATCCGGCGACCGCGCATCTCGAACCCGGCGAGATCCTCGTCGCCCCGACCACCGATCCCGGCTGGACGCCGCTGTTCCTGACCGCCGGGGGCCTGGTGACCGAGACCGGCGCCCCGATGGCGCACGGCCCGACGGTGGCCCGCGAGTACGGCATCCCCGCCGTCATCTGCGTCCTCGGTGCCACCGATACGATCAGAACCGGTCAGGTGGTCACCGTCGACGGTGCCGCCGGTACGGTGACCGTGCACCAGGGACAGTAAGCTCACCCGGCCCGGCCCGCCGGGTTCGGCCAGCGGACGGGTGCCGCGCGCCGGGCCGGTGGCAACAGCGGGGAGGAGCCGATCCTGGAGGACGAGCCGACGGCGCCGCGTACGGTCCACCGCCCCTGGGGTGTCGACGGGCGCGGCCGGTCGACGTGGCGACGCGGGCGGGTTCTCGCCGCGTTGGCCGTGCTGGTCGGCGTGCTGCTGGCCGGGCACGCCCTGCTGCCCGCCGGGATCGGCCGGTTGGGCAGCCTGGTGCAGACCTTCCTGCCCTGGCTGGGCCTGGCCGTCCCGGTCCTGCTGGTGCCGGCGGTGCTGCGCCGCTCGGGCACCGCCCTGGTCGCGCTGGCGCTGCCCGGGACCGCCTGGCTCGGCCTGTTCGGCCCGGCGCTGCTGCCCGGCGGGGACGACCGGGCGGGCGACCTCACGGTGGTCCAGCACAACGTCAGCGACACCAACGCCGATCCGACGGGTACGGCCAGGGCGCTGGCCCGGGTCCGGCCCGACCTGATCGGGGTGCAGGAACTGACCGCACCGGCCCTGCCGGCGTACTCGGCGGTGCTGGCCGGGGAGTATCCGTACCGTTCGGTGCACGGCACCGTCGGGCTCTGGTCGCGGTATCCGCTGGTGGACGACCGGCTGCTCGACATCAGGCCGGCCGGGTTGGACCCGGACTGGAACCGGGGGTTGCGGGCCACCGTCCGGATGCCCGGCGGTGACGTCGCGGTCTACGTGGCGCATCTGCCGTCGGTCCGGCTCGGCCTGCCGGACGGGTTCGGCACCGCCCGGCGCGACGAGAGCGCCAGGCTGCTGGCCCGGGCGCTTGCCGCCGAACGGCTGGCGACGGTGATCCTGCTGGGTGACCTGAACAGCACCGTGCACGACCGGGGGCTGGCACCGGTCGGCGACCTGCTTCCGTCGACCGGGCCGGCCTTTCCGTTCAGTTGGCCGACGGTGTTGCCGGTCGCCCGGATCGACCAGGTGATGGCCCGCTCGGCGAGCGTCACCGAGCTGTGGGCGTTGCCGGCCACCGGCAGCGACCACCTGCCGATCGCCGCCCGCCTCAGGCTCTGACACCCGCACCGGCGCTGTTCGAGATGAGCGGGCAGCCACGCCGGGACGGCGCGGGGACCAGGCGACTGCGGCGCGTGGCCCGGCCTGCTCTCAGCTGCCCTCGGGATAGCGGCCGACCAGTTCGGCGCCGATCCGGGCCAGCTCGGTCCGGACGGACCGTGGCGCCACCACCTCGACCAGCGCGCCCCAACCGGCCAGGTGCCGGGCGATGTCGACCGGGGTGGGTGCGCCGAGCCGGACCCGGATCCGCCCGTCCGCCGGCTCGCCGTCGGGATGGCAGTGCCGGCCGAACTGGTCGCGCAGCACCGGCAGGTACCTGGCCTCGACGAGTACCGTCGCCCAGGTCCGGGACCGCCGCTGCTCCACCTCGTCGACCACCTCCCGCCACGCGGCGGCCAGGGTGAAGTCGTCCGGCCGCTCGGCGGGCCGGTCGGTCGGCTCGGCCTCGACGATCCGGTCGACCCGGAAGGTCCGCCGCCCCCGCTCGGTGCCGGCCAGCAGATACCAGACGTCGTCCTTGTCGACGAGTCCCCACGGGTCGACCAGCCGTTCGGTGCGCCTGCGGCCAGTGCCGAGGTAGCTCAGCCGGACCTGGCACCGGCGGATCACCGCCGCCTGCAACAGGTCGACCAGGGCCGGCCGGGACCGGTCCCGGCCACTCCACCGGGTCGCGTCGACCATCGTGGCCCCGGCCGCCGCCTCGGCGTCGGCCCGGAAGGTCTGCGGCAGGGCGCGGACGAGCTTGCGCAGCGCGGCCCGGGCCTGGTCCGAGCCGGCCGCGGCCGGCCCGACGAGCAGGAACAACGCCCGCGCCTCCGTCGCGGAAAGGCCACTGAGATCGGTACGGGCACCGCCGACGAGCGACCAGCCGCCGTTGCGGCCCGGTTGCGGGTAGACCGGTACGCCGGCCGTGGAGAGCGCCGCCAGGTCGCGGCGGGCGGTGGCCAGTGACACCTCCAGTTCCTCGGCCAGCTCGGCGGCGGTCACCCGGCCCCGGGCCTGCATCAGCAGAAGGACGGCGACGAGACGGTCGGCACGCATCCCAGCAGACTGCCGGAAAAAGTGCTCAATTGGTGAGCACTTCAGGGCCGAGGATGGGAATCGACACCGACCGGAAGGACGAAATCCCATGTTGCGTGGTCTCACCACCGTCAGCCTCTTCGCCGACGACGTCCCGGCCGCCCGGACCTGGTACGCGGAACTGCTCGGCGTCGAGGCGTACTTCGTGCGCCCGACCGAGGGCACCCCCGCGTACGTCGAGTTCCGGGTCGGCGACTACCAGCACGAACTCGGCATCGTCGACAGCCGGTACGCCCCGCACGGCCGGCCGGAGCGAGTCGGTGGCGCGGTCGTCTACTGGTACGTCGACGACGTCCGGGCCAGCTTCGACCGGCTGCTGTCGCTGGGCGCCACGGTGCACGACAAGCCGGTCGAGCGCGGCTCCGGATTCGTCACCGCGTCCGTCGTCGACCCGTTCGGCAACATTCTCGGCGTGATGGAGAACCAGCACTACCTGGAGGTTCTCCGGTCGCGGACGGCGGCCGGCAACCCGGATCAGCGATAGCGGCGCGACGGTGCCAGGGCCGGCCGGACGCGGTCGGCTCAGTCCAACCAGCCGAGCTGCCGGAGGACCTCCCCGGCGATGTCGGGCACCGTCCGGCCGTCCGTGTCGACCCGCATCTGCCCGAGTGCCGCGTCCTCCAGGGCTTCGGCCTCGGCGGTCGCGTCGGCGGTGATCTGGCGCAACCGGGCCGCCGGCTGCCCCCTCAGGTCGTCACCCGCGATCAGCGGACCCTGGCCCCGTCCCCGGAGCACCACCCGCTCGGCGATCGAGTCCCGGCCGGCGTGCAACCGGCACAGTGTGATGCGCACGGACGGCAGCGCCTCCCGGTACGTGCGTACCGCTTCGGCGTCGTCGGCCGGGCCGACCACGACCAGGCGGCGCAGCCCGGTGGCCCGGAAGGTCTGCCAGACGGCGGCGAGGTTGCCCGCCCGGAGCCGATGGTTCCGGGGCGTCGGCGGGCCGGCGGGCCGGTAGAACCCGAGCTGGCCGAGGTCGACGAACGCGGCGTGGCGCCCGGCGCTGCGGAGGGTGGTGTAGACCTGCCAGCCGACCGTGGACTTGCCGACGGCGGTCGCACCGCAGAGCCAGAGGATCTCGCCAGGGCCGGCGGGGTAGCTGGGGTACGGCCCGGTCGTTGCGGTACGCGGACCGGTCAGGGCCGGCCAGCCGCCGGTTCCGGCCAGCACCAGCTTGGCGACCTCGGTGACGCTGCGCCCGGTCGTGTCGACGCAGAGGTCGGTCGGATGGTTACGGTCCAGCGCCGCCGCGTACGCCAGTACTCCGTCGACCGCCTCGTCCCCGGCCCTGGCCCGGCCGGCCAGCCGCTGCCGCAGCTCGGACGGCTCGCCGCGCAACCGGCGCGCCGTCAGGGCCGCCTCCGGCAGCAGGTCGACGTCGATGCCCCGGACGGCGTCGACGACTCCGGAGGCGACCAGACAGCGGGCACCGGCGGACCGGACGTTCGCCGCCAGCAGGTTGAGGTTGCGGGTCTGCCGCCGGTGACGCCCCGGATCGGAAGCCGGCTCCGGTGCCCAGTTGTCCGGGGTCGGCGCGCCGTAGCACATGCCCAGCTGGTCGAGATCGACATAGGCGGTGGGAATCTGGCGGGAGAGCCGGGTGAACAACTCCCAGGCGACGGTGCTCTTCCCGACGGCGGGCGGCCCGTAGAGCCAGAGCACCGGCAGCGGTGCCGTGCCCGTCGCCTGTGGACCCACCGACGCGTCCGCGGGCGGTGACATCGGGCCCGGAGTCATGGCCGTGAGTATGGTCATCGACGCCTGGCGGGGCGATCGAATAATCCGGCATCCGGGCCCGCATCGGCGCCGCTCCGGAGCCGGCCGGTAGCACGATCAGGAACTGAGCCCGTGGTGGGGCTGGCAGCCGTCAGCCCAGCAGGGTGCGCCAGCGTTCGGCCGACTCCATCATGTCGAGGCTGACCCGTTCCAGGAACGCCCCGGCCCTGGCCAGTCGCTGCCCGACCGGGCTGTCGGGTCCGGACGTCTCCGCGGCGGCCATCGCGGCCTGCGCCGATTCGAGGGTGTACCGAGTGCTGATCATGACGGAGTGGTACCAGGCCTGGTCGTCGACCACGTAGACGTCGCGACGTCCCTGCGGATCGCGCTCGCGCCGGACGTAGCCGTGCTGGACGAGATAGTTAACGGCGACGGAGACGGAGGCCGGGCTGACCTTCAGCCTGCGGGTCAGCTCCGCGGCGGTACGCCTGCCGTCCTCGGCGAGCAGCAGGTCCACGTGTACGAGTGCCGTCATCCTCGGCAGCCCGGTCCGGACCGCCAACTCGATGATCTCCGATCCCGCCGTGCCACCCGGTGGTCCGCCCGCGCGGGAGGGTGCCGGTGTGCCCCGCCGCGCGCGTTGGGCGGTCGCCCGGTGCGCCTGCTGGGGTCGGTAGCTCCCCGGGCCGCCGTTGCGTCCGACTTCCCGGCTGATCGTCGAGGTCGGCCGGTCGAGCCGTCGCGCGATCTCGGCGTAGGAGAGCCCGTCGGCGAGTCCGGTCGCGATGCGCTGGCGCTCCTGCTGGGTCAACCGGCCTCCTGGCATGCCGCCAGTATTGCCTTCGTCGTCATTCATTGCAACGACGCGTTGCATTTGAGTCCAGTGTCATTGCATCAATTTAACGCTCTCTACCTGCCATAACTCCCGTTCCCCGATTGACGATTACCTTGAATGCAACGTAGCGTTCAGTCATCACCGAACACGTACTATCGCGAGACGAGGAATGAGCATGGGGGAATCTCCGCACGCCGTGGCGACGATGCCGACGGCGCGCCAGCCCGGCTGCCCCTTCGACCCGCCGGCAGAGCTGGTCGAGGCCCGCCGGCACGGCCCGATCAGCCGCTACACCTTCCCCGGCAACAGACCGGGCTGGCTGATCACCGGATACGACCTGGTCAGGTCGGTGCTCGCCGACTCGCGGTTCAGCTCGCGCAAGGAGCTCATGCTCCATCCGACCATCGACTACGGGGACATCCAGATCCCCCCGGCGCCGCCCGGCGAGTTCCTCCTGATGGACGAGCCCGAGCACAGCCGCTATCGCAAGCCGCTGATGGGCAAGTTCACCGTACGGCGGATGCGGCTGCTCACCGACCGGGTCGAGCAGGTCACCGCCGAGCACCTGGACGCGATGGCGAAGGCCGGGCCGCCGACGGACCTGGTGACGGCCTTCGCCCGGCCCATCCCGGCGATCATGATCTGCGAGCTGCTGGGAGTGCCGTACCAGGACCGGGGATCCTTCCAGGAGCAGGTCGACTCGTTCATGAACGGAGAGACGAGCGACGAGGACCTGATAGCGGCCTACACCGCCACCCAGGACTACCTGGCGGGCCTGGTGGCCGCCAAACGCGCGAACCCCACCGACGACGTGCTCAGCGACCTCACCGACAGCGATCTGACCGACGAGGAACTGAAGGGGATCGCCCTGATCCTGCTGGCGGCCGGGCTAGACACCACCGCGAACATGCTGGCCCTCGGCGCCTTCGCGCTGCTGCGCAACCCGGCGCAGCTCGCCGCGCTGCGTGCCGATCCCGCGCTCGCCGACCGGGCCGTGGAGGAGCTTCTGCGCTACCTCAGCGTCGCCAAGACGTTCATGAGGACGGCACTGGAGGATGTCGAGGTGGGCGGGCAGACCATCCGGGCCGGCTCTCGGGTGATCCTGTCCTACCACACCGCCAACCGCGACCCCGAGCGTTTCACCGACCCCGACACACTGGACCTGAGCCGGCAGGAGGGTGGGCACCTGGCCTTCGGGCACGGCATCCACCAGTGCCTGGGCCAGCAGCTGGCCCGGGTCGAGATGCGGGTCGCGTTCCCCGCACTGGTCAACCGGTTCCCCACGTTGCGCCTGGCCGTACCGCCCGAGGAGGTGGCCCTGCGCCCGGAGACCGCGGACATCTACGGCGTGAAGAGCCTCCCCGTCACCTGGGACGCGTGACCGAATGAGGATCACCGTGGACACCGAGCGCTGCATCGGCTCCGGGATGTGCGTGTTGACGGCCGGCGAGGTCTTCGACCAGGGGCTGGACGACGGCAGGACGGTCGTCCTGCAACCCGAACCGCCAGCGGAAACGTGGCACTCGGTTCGCGAGGCAGTCGGCCTGTGCCCTGCCGCGGCGATCGTCCTGTCGGGCGACCGCTGATCCTGGAGGTGGGCACGGAGGCTTTCGCGGGGATGTGGCCGGGCCGGCCACTCGGCCATACTCCCGAGCGGGCGCTCTGCGGCTCCACCTCTGCCGGGATGGGCCGGGAGCAAGCCCAGGTCGAAATGTGGTTACGACAGGCCGGCCTGGTGGGCGAGGACGGCGGCCTGGACCCGGTTCTGTGCGTCGAGCTTGATGAGGATCGAGCTGACGTGCGCCTTCACGGTTCCCTCGACGACGTGCAGGGAGCGAGCGATCTGGCCGTTGGAGTGTCCGGTGCCGAGCAGCGCGAGTACCTCGCGTTCCCGCTCGGTCAGCGACCCGACGCGCCGCGCCGCATCGGCGGCCCGGCGGCGGTGGCTGTCGCGGTAGGTTGCGATGACCTGCCGGGCGATGGCCGGCGAGAGGAAGGCGGCTCCGTCGCTGACGGCGTGCACCGCGGCGATCAGTTCGCGCGGGTCGGCGGCCTTGAGTAGGAACCCGGCGGCACCACCGCCGAGCGCCCGGGCGATGTACTCCTCCTCGCCGAAGGTCGTGAGCATCACGATGCTGGTGGTCGGTACCGTGCCGGCGATCTCGTCGGCCGCGG